>NZ_AP012330.1:1200000-1800000 GCF_001025215.1 Bifidobacterium pseudocatenulatum DSM 20438 = JCM 1200 = LMG 10505 | reverse complement strand
ACGGCGCTCGCCATATTCCTTGGATCGTATGGCGGCA
Source organism: Bifidobacterium pseudocatenulatum DSM 20438 = JCM 1200 = LMG 10505 (assembly GCF_001025215.1). Classification (NCBI taxonomy): domain Bacteria; kingdom Bacillati; phylum Actinomycetota; class Actinomycetes; order Bifidobacteriales; family Bifidobacteriaceae; genus Bifidobacterium; species Bifidobacterium pseudocatenulatum. The sequence continues at coordinate 1,799,963 of NZ_AP012330.1, read as the reverse complement.
AACGCGACGAACACGTGGTCGCCGTTGACGTGTCTCGCGTGAAAGCCGCGGAGACGGTGGCCGCAAGCAGCGAGCATATGGGCGCGGACGATGCGTTCGGCGAACAGCACGAACCGGAAGCGAAAACGTCGAAATCGTTGCTGGAAAGCGCTGCGGAACGATTCGACTGGGTCGATCTGCGCGGATTCGCACCGCATGCCAGCGCGCGCGAGGCAGGCCAGGCCACGACGGCGATCTCGCTGGGCGTATGGCATGCGCGCCAACGTCATTGCCCCACATGCGGCGCTCCGACCGAACCGGCGTTGGGAGGATGGGCGCAACGCTGCACCAGCGAAGCGGACGGCAAGCGACTGCTGTTCCCCAGAGTGGAACCGGCCGTCATCACGGCGATCGTGGACCATGAGGACCGTCTGCTGCTGCAACACAACAGCGCATGGCGCAACACCGGACTGTACTCCGTATCGGCCGGCTTCGTGGAAGCCGGAGAAAACCTGGAGCATGCCTGCCGGCGCGAAGCCAAAGAGGAAGTCGGCATAGACATCGGCGAACTCAAATACTTGGGATCGCAGCCATGGCCGTTCCCCGCATCGCTCATGATGGCGTTCAAAGGCGTGGCCAACACCACCGACGTGCGCGTGGACGGCGACGAGACCCTGCAGGCGCGTTGGGTGACCCGCGACGAATACATGAACGAGTTGGTGGCAGGGCGTATGGAAGCTCCCGGAAAGGCCACCATCGCCCGCTACATGATCGAAGAATGGCTCGGCCACGACCTCCCGTAACAAGTTTCGGCACTGCTCTAGGGAAATACATACGATTGACGTAGAATGAGCTTTCATGAGCGAAGAAAACGATAACAAGCCGAATCTGGATGTGCCTGAGCATCTTGAATATTCCGACGAGCATGTGTGGGTGGATGCTTCCACCGAGCCGGCCATGGTGGGTATCACCGAATATGCGGCCGACCAGCTTGGCGAACTCGTGTACATCGATCTGCCGGAAGTCGGCACCGAAGTGCAGGCGGGCGACGAGGTGGCGGAACTGGAATCCTCCAAGGCGGTCACGCCGCTGGTCACTCCGGTGGCCGGCGTGATTCGCTATGTGAACAACGAGGCCGCCGACGATCCAAGCATCGTAACGGGTGACCCGTATGGCGAAGGCTGGATTTTCAAAATCGAACTTGAGGATGACGAGCCGGGACTGCTTTCCTCCGAGGAATACGCCAACATCGTGGCTCAGTGAACGGCACGATTCGGGAAATTGGATGGGAAATCATCGGTATTCCCTGAAAAATCCCTGATTTTCACGCTGGGGTACCAGGTAATTCAATAATCGCCTTTATAGTGGGGTTATGACCGAACCGCAGCCGTTGCCCCAGCGTGAACCGGATTCCATATCCGAAGATGACATGCCGACCGTGCCCATTCCCGCACGCAAGGTGGTCACCACCTTCGACGCGGCTTCGAAACACGAACGCATCGAAGTCAAGCCTCCGCTGACACGACTGTTCCGCCGCACCATTACCAGAGCGTTCAACAAGTGGGTGACGTTCTCAACAAGCATGGTGCTCAATCTCAACTGGTATCCGCGCGTGGAACCATATGTCGGCTACGGCACCGAACATTACTCTCGACTGATCTGCCGAACCGTGTACGGGCCCTTCAAACGTCAGGCGGGCCGTCTGACCCGTGGCATCCGTGCCATGCTCACCATCCCCTCGCCGCATACGAAGGTGCGCATCGCCATCGACGGCGTGCCCCTCGAAACCGTGCAGGTGGGCGCGTCCGAAGTGCACGACGAAGTGGACGCGCAGCGCAATGTCTCCAGTGAATTCGCAGCCTCCGATTCCGCAGGATATCTCGATCTCGTGGCCGAACATTCGCTCGAACCGGGCGTGCACGACGTGTCATACAAGGTACGCAGCCGCAAACCGGTCACAGCCAACCTGTTCACCATCCCCAGCGGTACGAAAGTCGGCGTGATCTCCGACGTGGACGACACCATCATGGTCACGCAGGCGCCAAGCCTGATGAAAGCCGCCTACAATCTGCTGCTGCTCGATCCAAAGAAGAAAATGCCGGTTGCGGGCATGAACCTGCTGTTCAACCGCATTGCGGACATGTTCCCGGACGCGCCGTTCTTCTACCTGTCGACATCGCCATGGAATGTGGAAAGCTCGATCCGGCATTTCATCGCCAACCATGGTTTTCCGGAAGGTCCGCTGCTATTGCGCGACCTCGATCCTCGCCCGAAAACGTTCATTCCTTCCGGAGTGCAGCACAAACTCGAGTATGCCGAACAATTGATGGCTGATTTTCCTGATATGAAGTTCATTCTGATCGGCGATGACGGGCAGAGGGATCCGACCACGTACGCCACGATCGCACGCCGATACCCAGGGCGTGTGCTGGCGATCGGCATCCGGCAGTTGTCTCCACGCGAAGTCGCCGGCAATCTCGGCACCGTTGCGGGGCGTGCGGTCACGCAGCCGATCCCGGTCACCGATGTCCCGGTATTCACGGGAACGACCGGTTCGAATCTGATGAAAACCATGCTGCCGTTCCTGAAACAACAGATGGGCGTCTGACTTTTTCGTACGCCCGGAGCAGGGGGTGCGTGCCGCGTGGGATTGGGAATGCAATGCCGGTATAATCGCGTGCATGACTGATTTTCGGGGTGAACAGGGCGCAACGGGCGCGCGAGAAAGCGACGAAAGCGTGCAAGACAAATGCGGGATGCCGATCGCGAAGCGTGTGCCGAAGGAGCGCGTATTCCACGGCGACACCTTCATCGACGAGTACGAATGGCTGCGCGACAAGGAATCGCATGACGTGCAGGATTACGTCGCCGCGCAGAACCGGTATTGCGAGCAGCGCATGGAACCGTTGAAAACCCTACGCTCCACACTGTTCGACGAGCTCAAGTCGCACGTTCAGGAAAACGACATGTCCGTGCCGACACGCATGGATGGCTACTGGTATTTCGTACGCACCCAGGAGGGCCAGCAGTATGCGGTGCAATGCCGTGTGCCTATTCGAGGCGCAGACGATTGGGATCCGCCAACCATTGAAATCGGCGTGCCCATCGACGGCGAACAAGTGGTGTTCGACACCAATGCCGAAGCGCAAGGCCATGATTTCTTCCGTATCGGCGGCATGGATATTTCCAAAGACGGACGTTGGATGCTGTACGGCACCGACACCAGCGGCGACGAACGTTACGATTTCCGCATCCGCAGCTTGGAAACCGGCAAGGAACTGCCGGAAGTGTTCAAGGGCATCGGTGGCGCCTGCTTCACACCGGACGCGCAATGGGTGTTCTATGTGAAGCTCGACGACGCGTGGCGTCCATACGCGGTGATGAGGCACCGCGTCGGCACTCCCATCGTCGACGATGTGGAGGTGTACCGCGAACAGGACGAACGATTCTGGGTTGGCATCGGCCTGTCGTTCGACGAACGCAATCTGGTGATCGGCACCGGGTCGAAGACTACCACCGAAGTGCTGCTGCTTTCCACCGACGATCCGGAAGGCGAATTCCGCGCGTTCATTCCGCGCGAGCAGGACGTGGAATACGACGTGAGTTTCAGCCGTTTCGAAGGTGCCGGCGAACGCGGTGAGGATATTCCGCTCGCCGTGGTCTATCACAATGCGTTGAACCCGAATTTCGAAATCGATGTGATCGACATGCGCTCCCATGAGCCCCCGTACCGTTTGGGTGAGGGCGTGCGTGTGGCCGTCGGTTCGCCGTACGGATGCGAGCACGGCGACGAGGTCGAACCGGGCGCTTCTGAGATGCCGATCGGCACACCGTATTCCAATCCCTGCAATCCAGCCATTTTGCAGGGCGCGCATGGTCTTGGCATTGAGGGGATCTCGATTCACCGGCATTATGTGGCGCTGCAGTACCGGGCGGAAAGCCTGACGCATATTGCGGTGATGACGAAGGATGCCGCTGCGGAGGATTTTCTTGCGGGGCGTCCATGGAAGTTCACCGAGCTGGTTCCCCACGCGTTGGAAGACGATTGGGATGTCGACGAGTCGGTGGACGAGATCAACGAGGAACGTGCCGAAGTGTGGGGCGCGCTCGACCAATTGGCCGCCGCGCAAGGCGAGGGGTCGGCCGTGCATGGGGTTTCCCGCAAGGCGATGACCTCATCGGATGGTGCGACCGCCGATGCGATGCCGGGGGAGACCCGGCGCTTGTATTCGATTGGTGTGGGAGGCAATCCTTCGTATGATGCGCCCCGCATGCGCTACTCGTTCTCCAGTTACACGCGTCCCGGCGAACTGCATGATATCGATCCGGCGACCGGCGAGGATCGCCTGTTGAGGCGTGCCACGGTGCTTGGTGGATTTGAACCGCGCGAATACATGGAGCGCAGGGTGTGGGTCACCGCCCGCGATGGCGAGCGCATTCCTGTTTCCTTGGTGTGGCGCAGGGATGTGCCTGCGTGTGATTCGGCGATGTTCGTTACCGGGTATGGCGCGTATGAGATCAGTTCGGATCCGGGATTCTCGGTGTCTCGCATCAGCATGCTTGATCGTGGTGTGCTTTATGCGGTGCCGCACATTCGCGGCGGCGGTGAGATGGGTCGTGCTTGGTATGAGCAGGGGCATTTGCTCAATAAGAAGCATTCGTTTGAGGATTTCGTTGATGCCGTGCGTGCGTTGCAGTGTGCCGGTTTGGCGTCGCCTGCTCGCACGGTGGCCGATGGCGGTTCCGCCGGTGGCCTGTTGATGGGTGCCGTGGCGAATATGGCTCCCGAATGTTTCGCGGGCGTTGAGGCGGATGTGCCTTTTGTGGATGCGTTGACGTCGATTCTTGATCCGTCGTTGCCGTTGACGGTTACGGAGTGGGATGAGTGGGGCGATCCGCTGCATAATGCGGACGTGTATCGGTATATGAAGGAATATACGCCGTATGAGAATGCGCCGTCTGATGCAAATGATGCGCGGGTTGCGGTTTTTCCCAAGATTTTCATTACCACGTCGATGAATGACACTCGTGTGCTGTATGTGGAGCCGATGAAATGGTTGGCCCGACTGCAGCGTGCAGGCGTGGATGCCGTGGCGAAGATTGAGGTTGAGGCTGGTCATGGGGGTACGTCTGGAAGGTACAAGCAGTGGGAGGAGATCTCCTATGAGAATGCTTGGTGTCTTGGCGTGATGGGTATTACCAGCTGATTAGGCTGTGCGATTTGTGAGATTCGTATGATTCATGCTTTTCGTGTGTTTCGTACAGGAAAGCGGCATGGAGTGTCCATTAGTTGAGCGTTTTAAGTCCACGTGCTGATTCGTTGACTAGAGTCGCGTGCTATGAGTGATTCTGCAAAGAAGTACACCATCGCCGTCATTCCGGGCGATGGCATTGGCAAGGAAGTGACTCCGTGGGCTCAGAAGGCTCTGGAGAAGGCGGCCGAGGGCGTTGCCGAATTCGATTACGAGAATTTCGATCTTGGCGCCGAACGTTACCTGCGTGACGGTGCGATTCTTCCGGAAGAGGAAGAGGAACGCATCAAGAAGACCGACGCGATCCTGTTGGGCGCAGTCGGCGATCCGCGTATCAAGGCCGGCATTCTCGAACGTGGCCTGCTGCTCAAGCTCCGTTTCGATCTCGACCAGTACGTCAACCTGCGTCCGTCCAAGCTGTACAAGGGCGTGACCTCCCCGCTCGCCAACCCGGGTGATATCGACTTCGTCGTGGTGCGTGAAGGCACCGAAGGCCTGTACTGCGGCGCCGGCGGAGCGGTTCGCCGCGGCACCCCGAACGAGGTGGCCACCGAAGTTTCCATCAACACCGCCTACGGCGTGGAACGTGTGGTGCGTTACGCCTTCCAGCTGGCCATGAAGCGCAGGAAGCATGTGACCCTCGTGCACAAGAAGAACGTGCTCGTCAACGCCGGAGACATGTGGCAGCGCATCGTCGATAAGGTCGCCGAGGAATATCCGGAAGTTTCCCACGACTATCTGCATATCGACGCGACCACCATTTTCATGGTGTCGAATCCGTCCCGCTTCGACGTGATCCTCACTGACAACCTGTTCGGCGACATCATCACCGACGAGGCAGGTGCCGTGGTCGGCGGTGTCGGATACTCCGCTTCCGGATGCATCAACGCTTCCAACGAATACCCGTCCATGTTCGAGCCGATTCACGGTTCCGCACCGGATATCGCAGGCCAGAACAAGGCCAATCCGACCGCCGCGATCCTTTCCGCGGCCATGCTGCTGCGCCACCTCGGTTTCGACGACGCCGCGGCCAAGATCGATGCGGCCGTCGAAGCGGACATCGAAGAGCTGGGATCCGCTACCCGCTCCACCGACGAGGTCGGACGCGACATTCTGGCACGCATGTGACATATGATCCGGAACGCATGATTGCGCCGGATATGTTCGCCTGTTGAGACGCCTGTCGAAATCGAGTTCATGCTTGAATTCGACAGGCGTCTCGCATATTCAGGGGGATTTCAGGGATTGCTTTCAGGGTGGATGAAAGCAACAAGGCAAATTATGGGATATTGTTGAAACCATGAGTGACAACAATGCCGATTACAACGGTTCCGGCCAAGACGAGTATTTCGCGACGAACGATTCAACTCAAGCCGATTACAGGCAGTCGCAGGATGGCTACAATCAGCCTGCATCACAGCCGCACAATCCCGACCCGTACGCATCGCAGCAGCCCGTGCAGGGATATGCCCCGGGTACGCAGGGCAACAACATCCCCGGCGGTACGTACGGCAATGGTCAGCCATATGGTCAGTCGGCTGCCTACGGTTCGTCCGTCCCCGCATATGGCTCGGCCGCTCCCGCTTACGGGCAGCCGACTCAGCCTGCGCAACCTGCACAGCCCATCTACGGCCAGCCGACGTACGGACCTACGGATTACGCACAATCGGCGCAGACCCCCTATTATCAGGAGCCGACTCAGCCCCAATACACGCAGTCCGCATACAATCAGCCACCAACCTACGCGCAGCAGACCTACTATCAGGCGACCCAACAGCAGCCCGGCTATGGCTACGCGCAGAAGTCGAAGATCGTCGCCGGCCTGCTCGGCCTGTTCCTCGGCACCCTCGGCGTGCACAACTTCTATCTGGGATACACCGGCAAGGCCGTGGCCCAGCTGTTGCTGACCCTGATCGGATGGATCATCCTCATCGGACCGATCATTTCCGGAATCTGGGCTCTGATCGAAGCAGTCCTCATCCTGTGCTCCAGCTACGGGTCCAACTGGCACCGCGATGGGCGCGGCCAAGAACTTCAAGATTGATGGGCAGAGGGCTGTATAAGCAGCCGGGCGGCAAACTCGTAGGGGTTTCCGTCCGGCTTTCTGATGACATTCCAGCATATTTCCGCGAATGTGCAAGTTCCATCCAATCCGTGGAACAATGTCGGATCGACGGCGATTTCTTTCTTGACGGCGATGACAAGGATTCCCGCCGACTATTGCAGGATTGGGAAAACTTGCTGCAAAGCCAGCGAGGCGCGCCCACACGCGACATTACGCGACGATTGCAAGCGATTACCGCGAACTATCCGAACGTGCGATTGGTGGGTATGACGGCAGAAGGCATTGCCATCGCTTTTCTCCGCGCAATCACAGGCAGTGAATCGCGTAATGCGGAAGATGCAACGGGCAACGGAAATATCGCGAGGTCCACGAAACAATATTCCGGGGAACAACCGGGAATGCATAATGCGCTGACACAAGAGGAATATCTGGAACGCTGGCGGGACCTGAAACCGACCGTCATCCACGACAAGCCGCGCGACCCGAACGAACAAATGGAAACCGACATCGCATGGGCGCGCGAAGTGGCGGCAGGCAAACGCGAACCCACGCTGCGTATCTGGGAATGGGCCGCTCCGGCCGTGGTCATCGGCAAATTCCAGTCGCTCGAAGACGAAGTCAATACGGCGGTCGCGCAGAAGGAAGGATTCACCGTGGTCCGACGTTGCACCGGCGGCGGGGCGATGTTCATCGAACCGGGCAATACCATCACCTACTCGTTGTACGCGCCGTTCGATTTCACCCAAGGCATAAGCATCGAGGAATCATACCGGCTCTGCGATTTCTGGCTGGTGCGCGCGCTTAAGGAACTCGGGCTCGACGTACGATTCGCCGGACTCAACGACATCGCCACGCAATACGGCAAACTCGGCGGAGCCGCACAACGCCGATTCACACCAGTAGAGGGAGGGCCTGGCGCCATACTGCACCACGTGACCCTCGCCTACGATATCGACGCGGAAAAAATGGGGCGGGTATTGAACACCTCACGTGAGAAAATGTCGGACAAAGCGGTGAAATCAGCGGTAAAACGAGTCGATCCAATGCGCTCGCAGACGGGCATGAGTCGTGAAGACGTGGTTGAACGGCTGCTCGACGCCGCCAGGCGAGTTACAATGTAGCCCGATGGTCGAAGCCGCCCCTGATATCAAGGGCAATGAGAACGTTACGAAAGCTTGGTGTTCCGTGAGGGCATGTGGAATCGCAACAAGCTTTCGAAGCCGCGGCAGCGCGCCCGGCAACACGCCTGGCGGCGTGCCCAGAGGATGTGCCTATGAACGGAGGTGTGACAAATGGCTACGCCAAACGAGACCAATAGTGGACCCAGTGGCGAAAGCGCGACGTTGCTGCACACCGCGTTGTTCAAGCAGGTTTCTTCCGAAGAGGCGGAGGAACTGCTGCCGCATCTGCAGCATGCCGAATACAGCAAGGGCGACTATATTTTCCGCGAAGGCGACACCGATCACCGCATGTATCTGCTGGAACGCGGGCGCGTCAAACTGATCCGGCAATCGTCCGACAGACGTGTGCAGTTGTTGAGCATTCATGCGTACGGCGAAGTGCTGGGTGAGATTCCGGTGTTCGATCCGCATGGTGGACCGCGCACCGCGTCCGCCGTGGCCATGACCAGTGACACGAAAGTCGTATGGCTTGAGCATGACGCCCTGTTCGCATGGCTTGACGAGCATCCGCGCGTGGCCGTCGACATGCTTCAGGTGCTCGCGCATCGCATGCGTGACAACAACGAGCGCATTTCGGAGCTTGTGTTCATGGACGTGCCGGGACGTTTGGCGAAAACGCTGCTGAATCTGGCGTCACGCTTCGGCGAGCCGGTCGAGGCGGGGTTGAAGGTGCCGCACGATCTGACGCAGGAGGAAATGGCGCAGCTGGTCGGTTCGTCGCGCGAGACGGTGAACAAGGCGCTGATGGATTTCGCCAACCGTGGATGGATTGCGCGTGAGGGCCGTTCCATCATCATCTACCAGCCTGGCATGCTTATTCGACGATCGAGACGATAATTTTCGACTGTTTTCCAGTGTTTTTCAAGTTTTACGGTTGTTTGTGAGAAACCCGTGATGGCTGCGATCGGCCGGTTGATTAGTAGACCCACCACTTTAGAATGGGCACCATGCCCGAAAAGAAGACTTTGACCGTTCAACGTGTGCTCGCACTCGTGATTGCCTACATCACGCTGAGTGTGGGTGGCGGCGTGGCCGCCAGTTTGTTCCTCCTACCGGCGGTTTTCGGCGCGAACAGCGTCGCCAAGGCGGTTATTCCGTCGCTGTCGGTCGAAGGTATTGATTTTGATGTGACCAGCCTGCCGCAGAAGTCGACCATGTACGCTTCCGATGGCACCACGAAAATCACCGAATTCTGGGATCAGAATCGTGAAGTCGTGCCGTTGAAGAAGATTTCCAAATACATGCAGCAGGCCGTGGTAGCGCGTGAAGACAGACGATTCTTCACTCACGGCGGCGTTGATGTGCAGGGTGTGTTCCGCGCGTTCGTCCAAACATATATGAAGGGCGACCATCAGGGCGGTTCCTCCCTTACCCAGCAGTATGTCAAAAACGTGCTGATCCTGCAGGCGCAGCAGGATGACGATCCGATCGCACAATACCATGCGTCGGAAGATACCATCGCACGAAAAATGAGGGAAATGCTGATTTCCGTGCAAATGGAAAAGCAGTATTCCAAGCCTGAAATTTTGCAGGGATATCTCAATATCGCACAGTTTGGCGGCAATAGCCTCTATGGCGTGCAGGCGGCTGCGAAGCGGTATTTCAACACCACCGCAGATCAGCTGAACATCGTGCAGTCCGCCACCATCGCGGCAATCACCAAGAATCCGAACGCTTACGATCCTTCCGTCGAATCGAACCAGCCGGAATCCGAGAAGCAACGCAATATCGTGCTGCAGCTGATGAACGAGCAGGGCTATATTTCGGATGCGGAATATCAAGAGGCGGTCAATACTCCGCTCGCAGATACGCTTGATGTCCAGCCTATTTCCACCGGTTGCATGGCCGCGGACTATGATGCGGGCTATTTCTGCGATTACGTGGTGCATAAGATTTTGAATTCCAAGGAATTCGGCAAGACCAGCGAGGACAGGGAAAGACTGCTGAAAGAGGGTGGTCTGAAGATCGTCACCACGTTGGATATCGATGCCAACACCTTGTTGAACGAAACCGCGCGCAACACCATCCCACCGGAAGATTCCTCCGGCATGGAAATCGTGATGGCGTCCGTCAAACCGGGTACCGGAGAAGTGCTGGGCTTCGGTCTGAATCGAACGTATGATGCCACCGAAGCGGCGCAGAACGACCAGACCAGGGATTCCATGAACTATGCCGTGGATCGAGAAGACGGCGGCGGCATGGGCTTCTCCATCGGCTCGTCGTGGAAGCCTGTCAATCTGGTGGCATGGATGGAAGCGGGACATTCCGTCAACGAGAACCTGCAGACGTCCACGAGGTATTCGACCTCGTTGTTCGCATGCGATCGTTATACCGGCGGCACTGATACGTGGAACGTCACCAACGCAATAACCAATGGAACGGTGAACCCGGAAACGCCGGCATTGGCTTTGGCAAGGTCTCATAACACCACGCAGGCTTCCATGGGATCCATCATCGGCTTGTGCAAGATTGCCGATACCGCAACTGAACTTGGCTATCATGATGCGAATACCGGTGAGACGCTCGACAAGACCTCATCATTCGTGCCTGCCATGATGGTCGGCAACGTCAACGTGTCCCCGCTGACGATGGCAAGCATCTTCGCTGTATATGCGTCCAATGGCGTGCAGTGCGATCCGATCGCGCTGAAGCAGGTGACTGATGTGGACGGCAATGATATTAAGGTGCCTTCCGCGAACTGCCATCAGGCGGTCGATCCGGAAATCATCCAAACGCTTGCTTGGGCCATGAATCAAGGCGTTGTCCGTCCTGACGGCGCAGGCGGTGTGGCACAGCTAGCCAATGGACGTAAGACCTTCGCCAAGACCGGTACCCACGAGGATCAGCTAGTTACGACAGGTGGTTTCATTCCGAACCAGATCGCCACATTCGTGCTCGTCGGTGACGTGCAGAACCCGGTTGGCCACCCGATTGCGAATATCGCTATCAACGGCCAGTACCACAGCTACTGGGATGGTTCCACCATCGCGGCCCCGGCATGGCGTGACTTTATGAATGCTTATGCGGAACGCAAACAGCTGCCGATTGACAACGATTATGGGCAGCCTGCGGCCAAGTATTCCGCAACATCCAGCACGGTCACCAAGATCGGCGGTGGAAAGCAGAATGCCACCCAGCAGCAAAGCACAATCATTCAGCAGCAGAACCAGTCGCTTCAGCAGCAAAGCCAGCAGAACGACCAGCAGGATGATCAGGATCAGCAGCAGACCGAAGATGAGTGACGCTTCCGCAATTCAGCGAATGGAAGTGAACAATCAATGAACGCCCGCCACGCTCGGCGGGCGTTCTGCGTAGAATGCAAATAGTGCCGGTTTTATGGCACGAAATCTCCAGAGAAGCTCAAGGGGAATACAAGAAGAAGGTTCAGCCGATCGGCAAGGAGCCAGTAGGTGCGACCGGAGGGGAGCTACTACGATGAGCGAAGACGAAAAGAAGGCGAAGCGGTCGAAGAAGGCTACAACCAATGGCACGGTTGGCCTGTTCGATCCTATGACTTTGCGTGGCATGACCGTGCGCAACCGCATCTGGCTGCCGCCAATGGATACGTATTCCGCGTTGGCCCAGGATGGCCTGCCCACGCCATTCCACTACCAGCATTATGTGTCACGTGCCATGGGCGGTTTCGGCATGGTTATCGTGGAAGCCACCGCAGTGACGCCGGAGGGTCGTATTTCGCCGTGCGACTTGGGATTGTGGGCCGACGAGCAGATGGACGCATGGCGTTGGATCGTTGCCGATGCGAAGGCCGCCGGCGCGACGATGGCGGTGCAGCTCAACCATGCCGGACGCAAGGCTTCCACCGGCTGCTTCTCCATCGGATACGAGCATGAGAGCGTGCCGGAAGAGCAGGGCGGATGGCAGACCGTGGGGCCAAGCGCCAACGCGTTCGGGCCGTTGGACAAGCCTCGCGAACTCACCGTTGACGAAATCCATGCCATCGTCGACCAGTTCCGCGACGCCGCTTGGCGTGCTTATGATATCGGCTTCGACGCGGTGGAAATTCATGCGGCCCACGGCTATCTGCTGTCGCAATTCCTCGATCCGCTGATCAACGAGCGCGAGGATGAATACGGCGGATCGTTCGACAACCGTATCCGCATACTGGTCGAAGTCGTGGACGCCGTGCGTTCCGTCATCCCCGACACCATGCCGGTGCTGGTGCGCGTTTCCGCGACCGATTGGGCCGCCGGAGGCTGGGATCTCGATCAGACCGTCAACCTTGCCAAAGTCCTGAAGAAGCACGGTGTCGATCTGATGGACGTCTCCACCGGAGGCATGATTCCGGGCGTGACCATTCCCGTCAAACCCGATTATCAGGTTCCATTCGCCGAACAGGTGCGCTCGCGTGCCGAAATTCCAACCACGGCCGTCGGATTGATCACCAAGCCGAAGCAGGCCAAGAAGATTTTGAAATCCGGTGCCGCCGACGCCATCGAAATCGGACGTGCGGCGCTTCGTGATCCGAATTGGCCTCTTCGCGCCGCCCACAAGCTCGGTATTCCGACCGAAGATGCGCCCTACCAGCCGCAGTATGTGCGTGGCGCATACTAAACGCAACCAATAAACCAAGGTAATATCGAACAACAATCGAACAACAATAATGCGCCCTGCACCGCGTTGGCGGTCGCAGGGCGCATTATTATTTGGTGCTCGCTGCCGATTGAAATAATCGGTATCAGGCGTCGATGCCGACAGCCTGGCTCACATGGTCGAATCCGTCGCGCTTGAGCAGTTCGGCAAGGCCGCGCTTCAACACGGTGATCTGCTGCGGTCCGCGATACATCAGCGAGCTGATGAACATGACCAACGACGAGCCGGAACGAATCTTCGCATACGCCTGCTGCGGAGTGAACACGCCGCCGATGCCGGCAATCGCAAAACGGTCGCCATACTCGCGGTACACCTGCTTGATGCGTTCGTTGCTGGCCTCATAGCATGGCGAACCTGACAGTCCGCCCTCCCAATCGCGAGGAATCTCCATGCCGGCGCGGTCCTTCTGCAGATTCGCAATCGACAAGCCCTGCACATTGTGTTCGGCAAGCACGTCAAGCAGATCCTTGAACTCTTCCCAGGACTTATTCAACGGCATCTTCACCAGCGTGGGCTGTGGACGTTCGATCTTGTCGAGTTCGGTGAACAGCTTGTCGAGCGCTTCAGGGCTCTGATTGAACGGTTCGCCGGCCATCGTGTTCGGGCAGGAGATGTTCACTTCGACCATGGCGGTGCGACCGGCCGTGCGGCGCATCGAAATGCAGTAATCCTCGATGCCTTCGTCCAAATCGCCGGTCTTATCATCATTCGTACGCGCGATCGACACGGAAATCTGCATGTCGCGCGCCTTCGTCCAAGCCTGTTCCGCGCGCGGAACAACGATTTCCGAACCCTCATTGGCAAGACCGACATGCACCATCATCGAATCATATTCGGGCAGACGGTGGAACCACGGCTTCGGATTGCCGGGGCACGGACGAGACGTGGTGGATCCGACCGTTTCGAAGCCGAAGCCGGCGTTGTCGAGCAGCACCGGCATCTCGCAGTTCTTGTCGAGGCCGGCGGAAAGGCCGAACGGATTGACGAAGTCGACGCCCATCACGCTGGTTTCCAGCACGGGGTCGGAATAGTTGAGCATTTCACGGCACGCCCACATCAGCGGCGGAATGTTCTTGGTGATCTTGCAGAACTGAATCATCTGGTCGTGCGCCACATCGGGCGTCTGATTGAACACGAAATGCGGCTTGATGATGTGCTTGTAGCCGAAGGTGAAGAGATCTGTGGTGGCTTTGTTCACCGCATCGTGCCAGAAATTCTCAGAAACATACGTCATGGTTCACTATTCTCGCACCGTTTGTCGCAGGAAAGCAACACGTCGATTGATTTCGCTGACGGGATGTCGACGTTCGTTTTTGTTCGATTTGAACGATTACAGGAGTGCCAAGTATATTTTTTCGTGAGGAAAACGCGCGAAACGCTCATCTCAGTTTTTATTTTGAGTGAACATGTGCGATAATGTTCGAATGATATCGTCACAACGTCAGCATTTGATTTTGAGCAGGTTGCGTACCCGCGGTGCGGTGCGTATCACCGCATTGTCCAAGGAATTGGGCGTTTCCGCCATGACCATCCGACGCGATATCGCCGATCTGGCCGACAAGGGTCTGCTGAAGCGTGTGCACGGCGGCGCCGTCACCACCAGCACGCTGCTGAGTGAGCCGCTGTTCTCCGTAAAGTCGCAGATGGACATCGGATTGAAGGACGCCATCGCACAGGAAGCCATCAAATATGTGGCACCCGGCGACGTGATCGCCATCGGCGGCGGCACCACCGCATACGTATTCGCGCAACATCTGTTGGAATCACAGCAGTCGTCGGGGATCACCATCCTCACCAACTCCATTCCGGTGGCGGAACTGGTGCAGGCGCTGGAATCGAAAGACGTGGAAGTCATCGTGACCGGCGGCGTGACCACCCGATCCAACTCGCTCGTAGGCCCGATCGCAGACAAAGTGGTGGCCTCCCTGCGCGTCAACACAGTCTTCCTGGGCACGCATTCCGTGTCCATTCCGCGCGGCTTCCTCATGCCGAACTCGCTTGAGGCCGCAACCGATATGGCAATGATGGACATTGCCGATCGCACCATAATTTTGACCGATCACACCAAGTGGAGCTGCACATCATTGTCGCTTTTCGCACGCTTCGACCAGGTGGACACGGTCATTACCGATGATGGACTAGACCCCGATTCGGTTGGGAAAACAAGGGATTTGGTTAAAGAGCTCGTGCTGGCACACCAGAGCGAGCCTATTCAGGAAGGTGAATAACCATAATGAGTGAATTCGCAAACTACACTCCCGGAGAGTACGCGAAGGAGCACATTCGCATCACGCCGACCACGCTCGCCGATGGCCGCGCTTTCTTCTACCTCGACGATGATCCGGAATACGTTTCCGGCGCGAAGACGCGCGAACTGAACGATCCTCGTCAGCTGGCATACCGTTTCTCCAATCAGCTCAACGCGGCCGGTGAGGAAGTGCCGTACGCTGCTCCGGAAATGCGTCGCGATCCACTGACCGGCGACTGGATTCCTATGGCGACCGCACGCATGAACCGTCCGATCACCGCGGGCCCTGGCGCCACCGCCAAAGGCAACCCGCTGGCCGCACGCAAGCCGGGCGACCCGTACCAAGACGGCGAAGTGCCGGACACCGACTACAACGTGGTCGTGTTCGAAAACCGCTTCCCGTCGATGGTTCGCGTGCCGGGCCGTTCCGAAGCCGTGGAATACGTCAACGGCAACCCGCTGTGGGAGAAGAAGCTTGCTGCAGGCCGCTGCGAAGTGATCTGCTTCGACCCGGATGAAGACGGTCTGCCGGCAGACCTGCCGGTCTCCCGTCTGCGCACCGTCGTGGAAGCGTGGGCGTTCCGTACCGCCGAAATCTCCAAGATGGAAGGCCTCGAACAGATCTTCCCGTTCGAAAACCACGGACAGGAAATCGGCGTCTCCCTGGCGCACCCTCACGGACAGGTCTACTGCTACCCGTTCATCGCGCCGAAGATGGAAGCCGAACTCAAGCAGACCGAAGCCTACCATGAGAAGACCGGCGGCAACCTGCTCAAGGATCTCATGAACTCCGAAATCGAGGCCGGGGAGCGTGTCGTCATGCGCAACCACAGCTGGGTGGCCTACGTGCCAGCCGCAGCCCGCTGGCCCCTCGAGGTGCATGTGGCCCCGGTGCGCGACGTGCTCACCCTCGACGAGCTCAACGACCAGGAACGTTGGGATTTGGCCGTCATGTACTCCACCCTGCTCAAGCGCGGCAACGCGTTCTTCGACAAGGGTGACGGCAAGGGCATGGACCTGCCGTACATCGCAGCATGGCATCAGGCTCCGATCCACGACGCACGCCGTGAAAACTACCGCCTGAACCTGCAGTTCTTCTCGTTCCGCCGCGCAGCCAACAAGATCAAGTATCTGGCCGGATCCGAATCCGGCATGGCCGCATGGGTTTCCGACACCACGCCGGAACTCATCGCCAAGCGCTTCCACGAGCTCGGACCAATCGATATCGAAGGCTGAAAGCCAATAAAACCCAAAGGACAAAACACCAATGACTGCTGTTGAATTCATTGAGCCGCTCTCGCACGACGAGGGTGTGAAGAACGCGACCGATCTGTTCCGTGCCACCTACGGTGAGGAGCCGGCTGGCGTATGGGCCGCACCGGGCCGTGTGAACCTGATCGGCGAACACACCGACTACAACGCGGGCCTGTGCCTGCCGATCGCACTGCCGCACCGCACGTTCATCGCGCTCAAGCCGCGTGAAGACACCAAGGTGCGCGTGGTTTCCGACGTTGACTCCGAAAACGTCACCGAAGCCGACCTCGACGGCCTGCAGGCCGGTGGCGTGGAAGGCTGGGCCGCCTACCCGGTAGGCGTTGCCTGGGCATTGCGCGAAGCCGGCTTCGATGCGGTGCAGGGCTTCGATGCGGCATTCTCCTCCTGCGTGCCGCTCGGATCCGGTCTGAGCTCCTCCGCAGCCATGACCTGCTCCACCGCCTTGGCGTTGGATGACGTGTACGGTTTGGGTTATGGCGCATCCGATGCCGGTCGTGTGACGCTGATCAACGCCGCCATCAAGTCGGAAAACGACATGGCGGGCGCGTCCACCGGTGGGCTCGATCAGAACGCATCCATGCGCTGCACTTTCGGCCATGCGTTGCGTCTTGATTGCCGTCCAGAGCTGAGCCCGCTGGAGAACGTCTCCCAGCAGGAATTCGATCTCGACAAGTACGGTCTGGAACTGCTGGTGCTTGACACTCAGGCTCCGCACCAGCTCAACGACGGACAGTATGCCCAGCGTCGCGCCACTTGCGAGAAGGCCGCCGAAATCCTCGGCGTGGCCAACCTGCGTGTGGTCGCCGACAGCATCGCCAAGTCCGACGATCCGTTCCAGGCGCTCAAGGAAACGCTCGACAAGCTGGAAGACGACACGATGAAGAAGCGCGTGCGCCACGTCATCACCGAAATCGCCCGTGTCAACTCCTTCGTGCGTGCCTTCGCCAACGGCAAGATCGACGAGGCCGGCCGACTGTTCAACGCGTCTCATGATTCGCTCGCTGCGGATTATGAAGTGACTGTGCCCGAGTTGGATATTGCCGTGGACGTGGCCCGTGCCAACGGTGCGTATGGTGCGCGTATGACCGGCGGCGGCTTTGGTGGCTCCATCATCGCCCTGGTGGATAAGGGCCAGGGGCACGAGATCGCACAGAAGATTGCTGACCGCTTCGAAAAGGAAGGTTTCAACGCACCTCGCGCCTTGCCGGCGTTCGCTGCGGCTTCCGCGAGCCGCGAGGCCTGATCGCAGACGCTGATGCAAAAACGCGCGTTGGCGCACGTCCATGAAAAGGACGTGCGCCAACGCGCGTTTTTCATGATTCACTTGTGGGCCAGATGGGTGCACAGCTATCTCACGACGATGGCCAGCAGGCACGATGCCGTAGACCAGATACGGCTAGCTTGATGAGATGCCGAAGCTGCGGCTCCACCATTCTTAACACCATGCAGCAGGTGTTCGGCGCGATTGGCACGTCCATCGCCACCTGCCTGCTGTCGATGGGCTCCGGCGCCACCGATGCGGAAGGCTTCGTTGCGGGATCCCGCTACGGCTATGTGTTCGGCTTGGTGCTGATCGTCATCGTGCTGGTCTTCTCCTTCTTCCTGAAAGAAGACAAGATCAGCGAAAAGTGAATCGCATGACATATTGTAAAAAGCGCTTGCCGAAATCGTATTTCCAAACGATCGGCAGGCGCTTTTCTTTTATGAAATCCGATTTCACGTCGAAAACAGATATTCCAAAAAACGACTTTCCGCAACTTTTGAAACCGGTTTGACGGAAGAAATCGTCTCACAATGTAATGCGATTGCCGAAAAAACGACTTTTTTGACATCTGCCTTTTCTATACTTAAGGCACGTCCGGCATTTTGCCGAGACGGTAACTGGATATTCGCACCTAACGTTTAGGGAGTTCCATGAACAAGGCAATCATCACCGTCGTCGGTCAGGATACTGTCGGCATCATCGCACGCGTCTGCACATACCTTTCCGAGCATCAGGTCAACGTGCTTGACATTTCCCAGACCATCATCGACGGTTTCTTCAACATGATGATGATTGTGGACTATTCCAACACCGACAAGGAATTCGGCGAGGTCGTGGACGATCTCGACAAGCTCGGCGAAGAGATCGGCGTGCGCATCCGCTGCCAGCGTGAAGAGATCTTCACCAAGATGCACCGCGTCTGATCCATCAGGGTTCATCGGTAAGGAGCGAAGGAACACATCATGCTGAATATCATGGAGGTCCACGAGACCAACAAGATGATCGAGCAGGAGAAGCTCGACGTACGCACCATCACCATGGGCATCAGCCTGCTGGACTGCGCGGCCGACAGCGTCGACGAAGTCTGCGACAACATCTACAACAAAATCACCACGTACGCCAAGGATCTCGTATCCACCGGCAAAGCCATCGAACGCGACTACGGCATTCCGATCGTCAACAAGCGCATCACTGTCACCCCAATTTCCTTGGTCGGCGCAAGCTCGTGCAAAACGTCGGATGATTTCGTGAAAATCGCGCATGCGCTTGACAAGGCGGCGAAGAAGGTCGGCGTCGATCTGATCGGCGGCTACTCCGCTCTCGTATCCAAGTCCATGACCCCCGCCGAAGAGCTGCTCATCCGCTCCCTGCCGAAGGCGCTGAGCGAAACCGACATTGTCTGCTCGTCCGTCAACGTGGGATCCACTAAGACCGGCATCGACATGAACTCCGTCGAACTGCTCGGCCACATCATCAAAGACATCGCACATGCCACCGCAGATAACGATTCTTACGGATGCGTGAAATTCGTGGCATTCTGCAATGCCCCCGACGACAACCCGTTCATGGCAGGTGGCTTCCATGGCGTAACCGAAGGCGACGCGGTCATCAACGTCGGCGTTTCCGGCCCGGGTGTGGTCTCCCGTGCATTGGACGAGGCCAAGGGCAAGGACTTCGAATTCCTGTGCGAAACCATCAAGCGCACTGCGTTCAAGATTACGCGCGTCGGCCAGCTGGTGGCACAGGAGGCATCCCGTCGCCTCGGCATTCCATTCGGCATCATCGACCTTTCCCTCGCACCGACCCCGGCCGTAGGCGACTCCGTCGGCGAAGTGCTTGAGAAGATCGGCCTCGAACAGGTTGGTGCACCGGGCACCACCGCGGCGCTCGCCATGCTCAACGATCAGGTGAAGAAGGGCGGCATCATGGCGTCCTCCTACGTCGGCGGACTGTCCGGCGCGTTCATCCCTGTCTCCGAAGACAAGAACATGATCGATGCGGCAACCAATGGTTGCCTGAAGATCGAAAAGCTTGAAGCCATGACCTGCGTGTGCTCCGTCGGACTTGACATGATCGCCATTCCGGGAGACACCACCGCATCCACCATTTCCGGCATCATTGCCGATGAGGCCGCGATCGGCATGGTCAACCAGAAGACCACGGCTGTGCGCGTGATTCCGGTTGAAGGCAAAGGCGTAGGGGAGATGGCCAACTTCGGCGGCCTGATGGGCTATGCGCCGATCATTCCAGTCAACCAGACCAGCTGCGAAGCTTTCGTGACCCGAGGCGGTCGCATCCCCGCCCCAATCCACAGCTTCAAAAACTAGCCCCTCTCTTCCCTACGCATCTTTCGCAGTGGTTGCGTTGGTTGCGGAAGGTCGCGGGGAGCCGGCATATTCTATTCCCGACACGCTCCGGGCCGCTCAGGCCAAGTCTTTACGGTCTGAAACAGAACATGCCGGCTCCCCGCTTATGTTGCGCTTCACATCAGATTAGGTTGACGCTTGCTTTTTGTTTGCAACACGTTGGTTTGTGTGCCATAGCAAGCAGTAGGGCGGGATATTCCGTTCGGGACCGTAGGCTTGGCCGAACGGCCTTGAGTGTGTCACGAATGGAATATCCCGCCCTACTGCGTCCCCAATATCCATAAGGTAATGAATTGAAACGAAAGTTGGCAGGCGGGGGAGGGATCACTGGCCGCCGGCGAAGCCTAGTTGGCGCCAGGCTTCGTAGATGGCGATGGATGCGCAATTGGTGAGGTTCAGGGAACGCAGGCTCGGGCGCATTGGCAATCGCACCTGTTCGGCCACGTGCGGACCGGCCATAATATCCATCGGATCGGGAATATTGCCCGGCTCCGGGCCGAACAGCAGAATGTCAGTCGGCTTGTATTCGATGTCGGTATACAGTTTGGTGGCGTGCGCGGTGAACGCGATGATGCGCGAATTCGGCATGGATTCCACCAGATTCTCAAAATTCGGGTGCAATACCACGTGGGCCATGTCGTGGTAGTCCAGTCCGGCACGGCGCAGTTTCGTATCGCGCAGATTGAATCCGAGCGGCTCCACCAAATGCAGGATCGTGCCGGTCACCGCGCACAGGCGGATTGCCGAACCGGTATTGCCCGGAATGCGGGGGGAGTAGTAGCACAAGTGGGGCGTGGAGGTTTCGGCTTTGGCCGCGTCTTCGGCTGACAGCATCGCGTCGACCACGGAAATCGGATTGCCGTGCGCGTCGGTCACGAGTTCGTCCGGCCCATAATTCGACTTGCGGTAGCCGTATTCGAACATTTTCTCGACTTTGGCTTCCTCTGCGGTTGCGCCTTGCGCGTCATTGGTATGCTCTTCGTTCGTCATGAATGCAAGAATAGGTACGATGAACGACACGAACGAGCCTAATACCGAAATTGAAAATGCTGAAGCTGTGGCGGACGCGCTTGCCGAATGGTGGCATGCTTCGGCGCGTGACCTGCCATGGCGTTTCGGCCGCACTACTACGTGGGGCGTGCTTGTCTCCGAAGTGATGAGCCAGCAGACGCAGATGAGCCGTGTGGTACCGTATTGGAACGATTGGATGGAACGCTGGCCTGATGCGGTCGCGCTTGCCGATGCCGCGAAAGCGGATGTGATCACGGCTTGGGGCAGGCTCGGCTATCCGAGACGCGCCTTGCGATTGCAGGAATGCGCCCGCGTGGTCGCTTCCGATTACGATAACAAGCTGCCGCGTACGTACGATGAGTTGCTGGCATTGCCGGGTATCGGCGATTATACGGCCAGCGCGGTGATGAGTTTCGCGTTTGGTGAGCGCATCGCGGTGGTGGATACGAATATTCGCAGGGTGCTTTCGAGGGTTTTTCTTGGCGAGGAGTCGCTTGGCGGCGCCGCAAGACCTGCGGAACGTGCGTTGGCGAAGCAGATGTTGCCGCAGGATGATGCCTCAAAATGCAGACGGTTCGACCGTCCTTCAGTGGTGTGGAATCAGTCCGTTATGGAATTGGGCGCGACCGTCTGCACGGCAAAGGCTCCGTTGTGCGAGGCGTGCCCTGTTTCGGGACATTGCGTGTTTTTGCATAATGGTCGTCCGGGATTGGGGGAACGTCGCACGCGGCCGCGTCAACGTTTCCAAGGTACGGATCGTCAGGTGCGTGGGCTGGTGCTGAATGCGCTGCGCAATCTGCCGGAAGGTGCGACCGCCCTTAATCGCAAGTCGCTTGAACGACTGTGGGATGACCATATCCAGCTTGATCGGTGCATCGCATCGTTGGATGAGGATGGTCTTATCGAAATCCTGCCGAATGCGGATGTGCGTCTTCCGGTATGAAAGGAAGAATGCCGACGTTCTTTGGATGTGCGCACGCTAGACTGTGAAATCATGGCACAGAAGACGTCCTCGAAATCCGGCAAGAAACGTTCGAAAAAACAGCAGGCGATATTTCGTCGCCGTCGCATCGTCGTCGGCATCGCTGCGATAGTGCTGATTTCTTTTCTGGTGTTTTGCCTGTACTCCCTGTCGAGGGGGATTGTCGCGGTGAATCGTGAGATTCATCATGCGGACGTGTATGCGATTTCCCGTAAGGAAGTGCCGTCCCCGACTAAGGAGAAGAAAAGCGGGGTGCCGGATTGCGATGCGTCCAATGTCGCGCTTTCGTTGACTCCTGCGGCGTCAAGTTTCGGTGTGGGCGATTCGATGGATTTCACTACGGACGTCAAATATGACGGTTCCAGCAAGGTTGGTTGCTTGGTTGATGTGTCGGCTTCCAGCGTGGTGTTGACGATCAAATCGGGCGATGATGTGGTTTGGAAGTCGAATGTGTGCCCCGTTGACACCGACTATCGTCTGTTGGCGAAGGGCGACGAGGTCAGACAGACGATCACCTGGCCGGGAACGCGTACTGGCAGCGAATGCGTGGAGGATCAATCCACCCTGCCGAAGGTGGATCGTGGCGTGTATTCGGCGCAGCTTTCGATTGAAGGGCATCCCAAAGCGAAGTCCGATCCGGTCGGCGTCACTATTGAATAAAAATCTATAGGATATGTTATTCTCATGACTTTGCGTACATGCGTGTCATATAGCGGGCACGCTGACAAGGAAGAAGCGCCCGCGTACTAGGCATATGGTGGCCAATGGGAGCGCTTCCGGGGAAACATATCGAAACGATTTAGCGAGCGATAAGGAACGTCCATTGGCTGAGGCTACGACGAACACCACCACCATCATCGCACGCGCCGACCAGCACGATATTGATCTGCACAAGGCGTCGGACCGTGTGAACTTCGGCTCCATCCGCGAGCCCATTGATGTACCCTACCTGTTGGGTGTACAGACTGACAGCTTCGACTGGCTCATCGGCAACGAGCGCTGGCAGAAGCGTGTCGAGGAGGATCTGGCGAACGGCACCAACACCGTGCCCCACACCTCCGGTCTTGATGAGGTCTTCCAGGAGATCTCCCCGATCGAGAACTTCGCTCAGACCATGAGCCTGACCTTCTCCGATCCGTATTTCGAAGAACCGCGCCACACCGTGCAGGAGTGCAAGGAGAAGGATTACACCTACTCCGCGCCGCTGTATGTGAACGCTGAATTCGAAAACGGCGACACCGGCGAAATCAAGTCCCAGACCGTGTTCATGGGCGATTTCCCGCTGCAGACCCCGCACGGCACCTTCATCATCGGTGGTACCGAGCGAGTGATCGTGTCTCAGCTGGTGCGTTCTCCGGGCGTGTACTTCGACCGCAGCCAGGATCGCACTTCCGACAAGGAAGTCTTCGGCGCGAAGATCATCCCGAGCCGTGGCGCATGGCTTGAGTTCGAGATCGACAAGCGTGACGTGCTTGGCGTGCGCGTGGATCGCAAGCGCAAGCAGTCCGCCATCGTGTTCCTCATGGCCATCGGCATGACCAAGGATGAGATCGCCGATGCGTTCAGGGATTACCCGCTGGTTATGGACGCGCTTGCCAAGGAGACCGTGCAGACCCAGGACGAGGCTCTGACCGATCTGTACCGCAAGATCCGCCCGGCCGACACCCCGACGCCGGAAGCTGGCCGCAACCTGCTGGATTCCTTCTACTTCAACACCAAGCGTTACGATCTGGCCCGCGTTGGCCGTTACAAGATCAACCGCAAGCTTGGTCTGGAAAAGGATGTCAACGATCGCAGCCTGTCTCGCGAAGACATCATCTCCACCATCAAGTACCTGGTCACCCTGCATGCCGGCGACACCAAGTTCCCGGGCAAGCGTGACGGCCAGGATGTGGATCTGCGCGTGGACGTCGACGATATCGATCATTTCGGCAACCGTCGTATCCGCCAGGTCGGCGAACTGATCCAGAACCAGCTGCGTACCGGTCTGAGCCGTATGGAGCGTGTGGTCCGCGAACGTATGACCACCCAGGATCCGGAGGCCATCACCCCGCAGTCCCTGATCAACATTCGTCCGGTGAACGCCACCATCAAGGAGTTCTTCGGAACTTCCCAGCTGTCGCAGTTCATGGATCAGAACAACCCGTTGGCAGGCGTCACCAACAAGCGTCGTCTGTCCGCTCTGGGCCCTGGCGGTCTGTCTCGTGACCGCGCATCCATGGAAGTGCGAGACGTGCACCCGTCCCACTTCGGCCGTATGTGCCCGATCGAATCTCCTGAAGGTCCGAACATCGGTCTTATCGGTTCTCTGGCAACCTTCGGCCGCATCAATCCGTTCGGCTTCATCGAGACCCCGTACCGTAAGGTCATCAACGGCCATGTGACCGACGAGGTCGAATACATGACCGCAGACCGCGATGCCGAGCACGTGATCGCACAGGCCAACCAGGAACTCGACGAGAACGGCAACTTCGTCAAGAAGCAGGCTCTTGCCCGAGTCGGCGAAGAAGAAGCAGTCGATGTGCCCGTCAGCTCCGTTGACTACATGGACGTTTCCCCGCGTCAGATGGTTTCCGTCGGCGCCTCCCTGATTCCGTTCCTGGAGCACGATGAGGGCCACCGAGCGCTGATGGGTACCAACATGCAGCGTCAGGCAGTGCCGCTGATCGAATCCGAGCGCCCGCTGGTGGGCACCGGTGCCGAATGGCGTGCGGCCGTCGATTCCGGCGATGTCATTCTGGCTGAGAAGCCGGGTGTGGTGACGTATGTTTCCGCCGACATCATCCGTGTGATGAACGACGACGGCACCACCAGCTCCTACAAGCTGGCCAAGTTCCTGCGTTCCAACCAGACCACCTGCTACAACCAGGTTCCGCTGATCCACGACGGCGAACGTGTGGAAGCCGGTACCGTGCTTGCCGATGGTCCGGCCACCCAGAAGGGCGAAATGGCACTGGGCAAGAACCTGCTCATCGCCTTCATGCCGTGGAACGGCTACAACTACGAGGATGCTGTGATCATCTCCCAGCGTCTCGTGCAGGACGACACCCTGAGCTCCATCCACATCGAGGAATATGAGATCGACGCCCGCGAAACCAAGCTGGGTGCCGAAGAGATCACCCGCGATCTGCCGAACGTCGGCGAGGACGCGGTGGCCAACCTCGACGAGCGTGGCATCATTCGCATCGGTGCCGAGGTCGAAGCCGGCGACATTCTGGTGGGCAAGGTCACCCCGAAGGGCGAGACCGAGCTGACTCCGGAAGAGCGTCTGCTCCGCGCCATCTTCGGCGAGAAGAGCCGCGAGGTGCGTGACACCTCGCTGCGCGTGCCTCACGGCGAAACCGGTACGGTGATCGCCGTCAAGGAGATCACTCGCGAGGATGCCGAGGAAGACGGCGACGAGCTGCCGAACGGCGTGAACCAGATGATCCGCGTCTACATCGCGCAGCATCGTAAGATCACCCAGGGCGACAAGCTGTCTGGCCGCCACGGCAACAAGGGTGTTATCTCCCGCATTCTGCCGGAAGAGGATATGCCGTTCCTTGCCGACGGTACTCCGGTCGACATCATGCTGAACCCGCTGGGCGTGCCTTCTCGAATGAACCTTGGCCAGGTGCTGGAACTGCACTTGGGCTGGATCGCGCACGCCGGCTGGGACATCTCCCTTGATCCGGATACCGAAGCCGCTTGGAAGAAGTACATTCCGCAGGGCGCCGAAAAGGGCGAGCCGGGCACTCCGGTGGCAACTCCGGTGTTCGACGGCGTTCGTCCGGAAACCATCAAGGGCCTGCTGTCCTGCACCCTTCCGGATCGCGACGGCAACAAGCTGGTCGGCGACGACGGCAAGGCTGTGCTGTTCGACGGCCGTACCGGCGAACCGTATCCGAAGCCGATCTCCGTTGGCTACATGTACATGCTGAAGCTGCACCACCTGGTCGACGACAAGATCCACGCGCGTTCCACTGGCCCGTACTCCATGATCACCCAGCAGCCGTTGGGCGGTAAGGCTCAGTTCGGTGGCCAGCGTTTCGGCGAGATGGAAGTGTGGGCCCTCGAGGCCTATGGCGCCGCCTACACGCTGCATGAAATGATGACCACCAAGTCCGATGACGTCGACGGCCGCGTGCGTGTCTACGGTGCCATCGTGAAGGGCGACAACCTGCCGCCGGCAGGCATTCCGGAATCCTTCAAGGTGCTGCTTAAGGAAATGCAGTCCCTGTCGCTGAACGTCGAAGTGCTCAACGCCGAAGGCGTGGCCATCGACATGAAGGACGAGGACGACGATCCGTCTACTTCCTCCGACGATTTGGGCTTCAACATTGGCGCACGTCCTGACGCGGCCGCCAAGGAAGACCAGGTTGTGGAAGAACCTGAATTCCAGTGATCCCAAGGCTGGTCGCGTTGCCTGACAGCGCGGCGCGACCAGCCTGATGAAACGTGATTAAGCATTAAGAATCGATAGACAGGACAATAGAGTGCTGGACGTCAACGCATTTGACAAACTGAGGATTGGCCTGGCCACCGCCGACGACATCCGTAACTGGAGCCACGGTGAGGTCAAGAAGCCTGAAACCATCAACTACCGTACCCTGAAACCGGAGAAAGACGGCCTGTTCGGCGAGCAGATCTTCGGACCTACCCGCGACTGGGAATGCGCCTGCGGCAAGTACAAGCGCGTGCGCTTCAAGGGCATCGTCTGCGAACGCTGCGGTGTGGAAGTCACCAAGAGCCGTGTTCGTCGTGAGCGCATGGGCCATATCGAGCTTGCCGCTCCGGTGACCCACATCTGGTTCTTCAAGGGTGTTCCGTCCCGTTTGGGCTACCTGCTGGACATCGCTCCGAAGGATCTGGAAAAGGTCATCTACTTCGCCGCCTACATGGTCACCAGCGTCGATGAGGAACAGCGTCATGAGGATCTTCCGGGTCTGCAGGACGAGTTCGACAACGATATCGCCAACTTGGAGAAGCGCCGCAACGCGGAAATCGAAGAGCGTGCCAAGAAGGTCGAAGCCGATCTGGCTGAACTTGAGGCCGAAGGCGAAGCCAAGGGCTCCGCACGCGCCAAGCTGCGCAACAGCGCCGAGCGTGAAATGGCCGCCATCCGCGTTCGTTTCGACGAGCAGATCCAGCGTCTGAGCGCCGTGTTCGACCGCTTCAAGAACCTGAAGCCGGGCGACATGGAAGGCGACGTCGACCTGTGGCGTGAGATGGAAGACCGCTACGGCGATTACTTCGAAGGCTGCATGGGCGCCGAAGCCATTAAGAAGCGCCTGCAGGACTTCGATCTTGAAGCCGCTTCCAAGCAGCTGCGCGAAGAGATCGACACCGGTACCGGCCAACGCAAGGCCCGCGCCCTGAAGCGTCTGAAGGTCGTCAACGCCTTCCTGACCACCGGCAACAAGCCGGAGGCCATGGTGCTCGACGTGATTCCGGTCATTCCGCCGGATCTGCGCCCGATGGTGCAGCTCGACGGTGGCCGTTTCGCCACTTCCGATCTCAACGACCTCTACCGTCGTGTGATCAACCGTAACAACCGTCTGAAGCGACTGATCGAGCTCGGCGCTCCTGAAATCATGCTCAACAACGAGAAGCGCATGCTGCAGGAAGCCGTCGATTCCCTGTTCGACAACGGTCGTCGTGGCCGCCCGGTCACCGGCGCCTCCAACCGTCCGCTGAAGTCCCTGAGCGACATGCTCAAGGGTAAGCAGGGTCGTTTCCGTCAGAACCTGCTCGGTAAGCGTGTGGATTATTCCGGCCGTTCCGTGATCGTGGTCGGTCCGTCCCTGCGCATGCACCAGTGCGGTCTGCCGAAGCCGATGGCCCTCGAGCTGTTCAAGCCGTTCGTCATCAAGCGCCTTGTCGACCTCAACTATGCCCAGAACATGAAGAGCGCCAAGCGTCTCGTGGACCGCGGCGACTCCGAAGTGTGGGGCGTGCTCGAAGAGGTCATCGCCGAGCATCCGGTGCTCCTGAACCGTGCACCTACGTTGCACCGTCTGGGTATTCAGGCATTCGAGCCGATTCTGGTGGAAGGCAAGGCCATCCACCTGCCGCCGCTTGCCTGTGCCGCATTCAACGCCGACTTCGATGGCGATCAGATGGCAGTCCACCTGCCGCTGTCCGCTGAAGCCCAGGCTGAAGCACGCTCCCTGATGATGGCTTCCGACAATATTCTGAAGCCGGCTGACGGCCACACCGTGACCATGCCGAGCCAAGATATGATCCTCGGTCTGTACTACCTGACCACCGTCATCGACGGTGCCAAGGGCCAGGGCCGCGTGTTCTCCTCGCTGGAAGAGGCCGAAATGGCCCTCGACAAGCATGAGATCGACATGCAGGCCAAGGTGCTTATCCGCCTTCCGGAAGACTTTGTGCTGCCGAAGGGCTGGGAGCCGAGCGAAATCGAAGTCGTCGATCCGGAACCGGGCAGCCCGGCCGTGGTGAAGGAAGAGCGCTTCCATGATGGTTCCGTGCTTTTCGCAACCTCCTATGGCCGTATTCTGTTCAACAGCACGCTGCCGGTGGATTACCCGTTCGTGAACGATCAGGCTCCGAAGAAGCGTCTGAGCAAGATCGTCGACGACATCGCAACCCGTTACTCCACCGCACAGGTGGCGGCAACGCTGGACGCGCTGAAGGATATGGGCTTCACCCGCGCACCGTGGTCCGGTGTGTCCTTCGCGTTCTCCGACGTTATCCAGCCGTCCGAGCGCGACGAGTACATCGAGAAGTACGAAGCCGAAGCCGACAAGGTCAACGAGAACTACGAAATCGGTATGCTCACCGAAGAGGAGCGCCGTCAGGAACTCATCGACCTGTGGACCAAGTGCACCAGCGAGGTTTCTGAGGCGGTCGAGGAACACTTCGACTCCAAGAACAACCTGGCTATCATCGTGCAGTCCGGTGCACGAGGAAACATGATGCAGATCAACCAGATCGCAGGCATGCGAGGCCTCGTGGCTAACCCGAAGGGCGAGATCATTCCTCGACCGGTGAAGTCCAACTACCGTGACGGCCTGTCCGTGCTGGAATACTTCATCTCCCAGCACGGTGCACGTAAGGGTCTGGCCGATACCGCACTGCGTACCGCAGAGTCTGGCTACCTGACCCGTCGTCTGGTGGACGTTTCCCAGGACGTAATCGTGCGCGAAGAGGATTGCGGCACCAAGCGTGGCCTGACGATGAAGGTCGGCGAGCGTGATGCTGAAGGCAACCTGCATCTGGTCAAGGCCGCCGATGGCGGTCCGTACTCCCGTCTGCTCGCAACCGACGTGATCGATCCCGCCGACGGCGAGACCGTGCTGTACAAGGCCGGTGACGCGCTGTCCATGGACGTGCTCAACGATCTTGTTGCCCACGACGTGGAAGAGGTCAAGGCCCGTTCCGTGCTTACCTGCGAATCCAAGCGCGGCGTGTGCGCCAAGTGCTATGGCTGGTCGCTGGCCACCAACAAGCTGGTGGATGTCGGCGAGGCCGTTGGCATCGTGGCCGCACAGTCCATCGGCGAGCCTGGTACCCAGCTGACGTTGCGTTCCTTCCACTCCGGTGGCGTTGCTTCCGCATCCGATATCACCCAGGGTCTCCCTCGTGTTACCGAGCTTTTCGAAGCCCGTACTCCGAAGGGTGAGGCCCCGATCGCAGAGTTCGCTGGCGTGGTCAAGGTGGAAGACACCGAGCGCGGCCGTCAGGTCATCCTGAAGCCGGACGACGATTCCGTCGAGCCGATCGCCTACCCGGTGACCCGTCGCGCCCCGATGATGGTCAAGGACGGCGATCATGTCGAAGCCGGCACCCAGCTGATCGAAGGCTCCGTCGATCCTAAGAAGATCCTGCGCATCCTCGGCCCGCGTGCTGCCCAGGTGAACATTGTGGAGGAAGTGCACACCGTGTACCGCTCCCAGGGCGTGGATATCCACGATAAGCACATCGAGGTCATCGTGCACCAGATGCTGCGTCGTATCACGGTGATCGATTCCGGCGATACCGACCTTCTTCCGGGTGAACTGGTGGATCAGGCCCGCTTCAAGGCCGCCAATATGAAGGCCGTGAAGGAAGGTGGCAAGCCTGCTGCCGGTCGTCCGGAGCTGATGGGCATCACCAAGGCCTCGCTGGCAACCGATTCCTGGCTGTCCGCGGCTTCCTTCCAGGAGACCACCCGCGTGCTTACCGAAGCCGCTCTGAGCCAGAAGGTCGATGACCTCAAGGGCCTCAAGGAGAACGTCATCATCGGTAAGCTCATCCCGGCAGGTACCGGCCTTGCCCGTTACCGTAACGCCGTGGTCGAGCCTGACAAGGCCATTCGCGACACCATCTACCCGAACTTCGGTTTGGGTGGCGACGAGTCCGATGCCGCCTTCGGCGACGCCGATCTGTCCGAAGTCGACTTCTCGAACATCGACTTCGGAGATCTGAAGCTCGGCGACGACTTCAATCCGGATGACTTCCTGGACGACAATGGCGGTCAGATGGATTTGGGCGACACCCTGTGATCCGAAAAGCGATGATGGAATGGCATAACGTCTGAAATCATCTCAATACATGAATGGGGATTGGCTGGAAACAGCTGATCCCCATTTTTTAATGCGGAACTATTTTTAATGCGGAACTGCAGTTGCTGCGATCCCTACGACAACAGTCAGCCTATTGCGGAACCGTACGTATTGCAGAGCGGATATCTTCATCGCAAAATCGCATGGCAAATTACAATGAAGGTATGAGCTTTCTTCCATATCCGCCTCCACCTGAACCAGGTTGGTATGACGATGATGCCACAGTAATGTCTTCTCTCGTTGAGCCCGCCATGGCGGAGGCTGCGCAGTCGCAGCCAACATCGCAGCCAACATACGAATCACCGGAATCCCAAGCATTCCAAGCATTGGAAAATGTGCAGGAATCCGCGGAATCGTATGCGGCGAACATACAGCCGGTGGAACAGGCTGCCGCAGCGCTGGAACCGTCCGACGTCGAACCGGTCAATGACGATGATGACATCGACTGGGATGGCACGGTGCTGTCTTCGGCGTTCACCATGAAGCAGCCGAAGCTGGAGTATGTGCTTTACAACGAGCAGACCGGCCAGGAAGTGATCGTCGATATGGGTGTGCTGCTGGGGCGCAAGCCTTCCGCTGAAGTGCCGGAAGGTGCGAAATTCGTGAAGTTGGAGGATCCGACGCGCACCATCTCACGCAATCATGCGGCGATCAGCTTCGATCAGGATGGCGTATTGTGGATCGAGGATTACGGTTCGCTCAACGGCACGTACATCATTCAAGGCAATGAGGAGATCAAGGTCGAACGCAAGCCGATGAAGCTTGACGCGCCTTGCACGGTGCGTATCGGAGACCAGTTCTTCACTTTCGAACAGCGCTGATTTCCTTCGCGCCGCGATACATGTTGCGTCGTCAATCCATAAATGAGGATGACGGCGCAACGAACATATTATGGTACGAAAGCTTACCAATGCAAGCGGCTTTTATTAGGCCTTATTAGGCCTTGTTTGGCGGCTTTCGTCGGGCTTTTGCCAAGTTCTACCAAGGGTTACCGTCGCAGACGGATGGCTGCGTTGATGGCGGAATCATTGAGACTGGCAAGCCAGTTGAGCAGATCCGGGTAGATATGCGGATTGCGCGCAAGGAAGGGGTGCAGCTCCGGAGCTTTGCTTGCGATTTCAGCCATCAGCATCTGATCTTCCGTGGTCATGGCCAATTCCGCGGTGAAACCAGCATTCGACGCGACTGGCTCTTGCGGCTGAATCGGCGAAAAATCAGCCACTTCAGACAGGTCTGCGGGGTTGGTATATGGGTCGACGTATTCCGTCGAAGCATCGTTCGCCATATTCGATGCAGGTGTTGCCGCAAACGGTTCAGGCTGGCATTGCTGGGTTGCCGGCGGCTGGTGCTGCGCCTGATATTGCACTTCCGATGATTGCTGCGGCTGCTGGTATTGCACCTGCTCGCTTGGCATCTGGTATTGCGCCTGCTCGCTTGGCATCTGGTATTGCGCCTGTTCAGAAGCCGTCTCGGCCTCCTGCTGCATGATTCCGTCCTGCGGAACCGGCCACCCCATCGCGACCAGCTGCTGTCGTGCGCGCTCATCGCCGAATTGGGCGACCCAACGCTTCAGGCCTGGGTACGCACGCGGATTGGCAACCACATTCGCGCCGAATTCCGGATTTTCGTAAGCGATTTTCGCCAGAAACACGGGATCTGCGTTCGGATCCTGCACGGCCGCCACCGCGGCATCGAAATCGACCATCATGATCTCCTTATCTCGTGTTCTGTAAATATTGTATTGAATACGCTGATATAACGTGACAAATCCGATTATTGACGATTGTCATTGCGAGAACATGCGCATTATTGGACGGCACGTAACGTTTGCAATGTGCTTTCCTGTAAATCGCCGATATCCTCGTGATCGTCGATTTTGCTGACGTTCCA
This sequence comes from Bifidobacterium pseudocatenulatum DSM 20438 = JCM 1200 = LMG 10505, assembly GCF_001025215.1. Classification (NCBI taxonomy): domain Bacteria; kingdom Bacillati; phylum Actinomycetota; class Actinomycetes; order Bifidobacteriales; family Bifidobacteriaceae; genus Bifidobacterium; species Bifidobacterium pseudocatenulatum. The sequence goes on along the minus strand of NZ_AP012330.1, from coordinate 1,767,290 downwards.
ATCGTCATTTGCCGAATAATCCGATGATTTGCCGCATATATCAAGCACAATCACGGTGACGTTGTCGTTGCCGCCCGCGTCGAGCGCGGACTGCACCAGCATATCCGCGGCGACTTGCGGATCGCCATATGAGGCTGCCACATCGGCGAGCAGTTCCCGATCGATCTGCGCGTGCAGGCCATCCGAGCAGATGATGAAACGTCCCGTGGAGCGCGCCGCATACCAGTCCGGCTGAATGCCGTCAGGAGCGCCGACGCATTGGGTGATGATATTGCGCGGTATGCATCGGTTCGCCTCGTCCGGTAGCATTTCGCCGGTGTCGATGGCGTTCTGCCGTTCGGAATGGTCACGTGTGATCCGGGTCAGCGACTCCGCCATCCAATGGCCTTCCGCATCGGCGCGCATATGGTAGGTGCGTGAATCTCCGACATTGATGACGTAGCAGTACTCATCGATGGCTTGTTCATGCACGCTATCTTCAACGCGAGTCGGCAGCACCACGCCGGTGATGGTGGTTCCGGCGATGCCGCCAAGCTCCTGGCCAAGTTCGAGCACCTGTTGCTGCGATTGGCTCAACGCATGTTCGATGGACGTACGGTTGCGCGACGGCTGTTCGGCAAGCTGCGAGAAACATGCCGCCACCTGTGCGCTGGCCCGCTCGCCGCCTTTGCCGCCGCCCATGCCATCGCATACGACATATACGCCACGGCTGGCGAGAGCGTTGTCTTGGTTGTTTTTTCTTTTGCACCCGACATTGCTATTCAGGCCGGCCTCGATGCTACGGAAGATCATGAGTCCCGTCCTTTCTTACGATTGTGCTTCCGATCGCTGCCGTTGTTCCGCCCGCTGCGGTTGCTGCGGAAGTGGAAAACGTCGGCAAGCGAAAGTTTGGCACGCCATCGGCGTAACGTCGGCAATGACTTGAGCATGTACTTGCGTTCCTGTGCAATATCGCGCCAATACTGCTGCACATGCTCTTCGTTGACGAAATTACCGGAGAAGGCCGCGTAATCGGCTTGCGCGCCCAAAGCGAGCAAGGTCTCGCGGGAAATATCCATCTGATTCGCGATCGAAACCGCCTGTTCGCTGCGTGTGCCTCGAATGTCGAGTCCGCTTTGCCGTGCGAGCGCGGCGACCGATTGCCAGCCGGCTGCCACACGCTGCTGCGTGCTGCCGTGTTTTCTTGATCGTGCCAGTGCGATCGCTTTGATGGCGAGCAGGAGACCGCATATGATGAGCAGCGTCCATAGAGGGCTTCCGTAGATGGCTACTTTTCTTGCGATTCTGCCGAAATGCTGCCAGAACAGGTTGGCTGAGGTTTCGTCGGCCATGCTTCCGCCGATTGAGGACTTGCCTTTGGCCTGGGTGTCGTCACGTAGCGGGTCGGTGAGTGGTACCGGGGGCTGGCGTACCAGGGTTTGCGGATTCGGTGGGGTGAGGTTCTGGTTTTCGTCGGGGACTTTGGTTTCCTTTGGCGTTGGATAGAATGCCACCCAACCGTAGCCGTCCAGTTTGATTTCCACCCATGCGGTCACGTCGTTGCCGGTGAATTTCGTGATGGTGGTTGTTCCTTGTTCTTCGGTGCGGCTTTCGCTGATTTCACCTTCGTCGTCTTTTGGCAGGAATCCGAGTACCACACGGCTGGGAAGACCTAGGCTGCGTGCCATCAATGCCATGGCGGAGGCGTATTGTTCACTGTCTCCGACCATGGCCGTTCCGGCGAGCAGTTGGTCGATGCGGTAGTTGCCGTGGCCTGCGGTTGACGGGTAGTCGCCGCTTAATCCGTGTGAGAACCAACCGGATTCTTTGAGCTTTTCGGCTAAGGCCTGGGCCGCTTCGCCGCCTTTGGATTGGCCTCCGGCGATGGCTGTGGCGAGTTTGTCCACGCAGTCGGGCACATCTTCGGCTTTTGGCTGGCTGATGGCGGCCGCGTCTGTTTTGGCGATCTGTTTGTCGGTGGGAACCGTTGGCATGATGCCGGTTTCCGTGTAGGTGAGACCTTCGGAGGTGCGTGAGGGGTAGATGGCCGACATGGTGTCGCTGTTGTAGTAGAACGAGTCGGAGTTTTCGCTGTTGTCGAATGTCACGCTGGATGCGGCTCCGGCCATGGGCAGCCAGTAGTCGCTGAGTCCTTTGTCCACGGTGAATGTGGCGGTGAATTTCTTGCCTTCGGCATTGTTGGTGATGGAGGTGCCGACACGTCGGTAATTGGAGGAGTCCGATGACATGGTGGAGTCGGACAGATTCCATACGTTGCCGTCGAAACGGTCCATGACCGCTAGTCGCACGCTTGATCCAGCGGGCAGGTTTTCGACGGTGAGGAGCACATCGTCCTTACTGTTTGTAATGTACGAGCGCATGCCGCTTAACGGACTGGTGTAATTGTACGGGCTAAGCGGCGGATCATAATGGTCGCGCAGAATGGTGCGGTCCTGATCGACGACGAGGCATCCTCCAATAGCCAATGCGACGGAAAGCACCACGATCACGACGGAACTGAGCCAACGTCCCAATTCCAGTAATTTCCAACGTGCGCTGATCCAAATCACCAATATGAGCGCCATTATGGTGCCTACGAACATGCGGTAATAGCCGGAAGATGAGCCGAGCAGCGCGCAAATCGCAAGATTGGCGGTAACGGGAATAATGGCGATCATGGTGAATCGCCCATCTTCAGTCACTGCGAAAATGCCGGTCAGTAGCGCGAACCACAGGCAGATGGTCCATACGGCCAGCAAACAGCCATCGGCGGTACCGGTAGGAGGTTCGACCGACAGAATGAATTTGAACGATCCGAGCATGTTCATCCAGCCTTGTGTAAGCGTGCGCAAGGTCGGAACAATATGGGCGATGGTGGTGTCGTTGAGGAACAGTACAGGGCCGACAACCAGCTGGGCGACGGCCATGAACAGCATCTGCCACCAGAGACGAAGTGCCGGAACCGTGCCTGCGAGCGCCACGAGAGATCCGATGATGGTGGCCGGAATGGCGGCGAGCGCCCAGGATGTGGCCGATCCGTAGACGTCGATGAGGTTGCTGGCGGCGGCGAGGGTGAGTAGGGCTGCGACGAGCAGGCTTGCGTATTGCGAGGCGCGTGTCCGGCGTAGGTAGGGGAGTGCCTGTGATTTGCCGTCTCGTGACATCCAGATGACGGAGTGTGTGGAGTCGGCCCATGAGCCGGTGCCGGTTCCGGTGAAGGTGTTGCCGAATCCGGTGGTGCGGCCGGTGTCGCCGGTGTTGGTGTTGTGGGTGGAAAGTCCTGTGGTGCTCATTCCAGTACCCCCATGATCATTGGGAGATCGTCTAGGTTTCCTACGGTCGCCAGGGTGAAATCGGCGTATCGTTTGATGGCGCGTGGCTGTCCGATGGCGGTTTGCAGTACCACGCAGGTTGCGGATCGGGGGAGTGCGAGCGCCATGTGTTTGATTTCGTCGATGTTTTTGAGCCTGCCGACGGTGATGTAGTAGAACGATGAGTCGGGGGCATGGGCGAGGGTGGTTTGCGCCAGATTCGGATTGTCGCTGATATCGGGGGAGATGGCGCTGCAGCCGTCAAGGAATTCCGTGGAGTTGCGTGGCATGATGTGTTCGGTTCCCGCGTGTGAGGTCACCGGTCGGTTTTGGAGCAGGCATTGCACGCCGATGGAGGCATGGACGGATACCGCCAGTTCGAATTCGTCGGAGCTCACATAGTCGTCGGGGTTCACGCTGATGGTCAATGCGGTGTCGGTGCGTCGGGTCGCCTCGTATTGACGGATCATCAGTGCGCCTGTTTTTGCGGAGCTGAGCCAGTGCACGTTGCGTACGTCGTCGCCTGGCTCGTATTCACGCAGTCCGTAGAAATCGAGGTCGTCGTCGACGATTTCGCCGCTTGGCTGGCCTTCGAGATCTCGCGGAATTCCGGCGTTGAGTGTGTTCAGCATAACGGTTTTCGGGTGGATGAACACGTTGATTTGGTCGACAAGTTTCTTTTCGTGTCGTACGAGTCCGAATGGGTCGCCTTTGCGTATGGACAGGGGACCGACCGGCAGTACCGCGCGGGAGACGGCGGTGAATTCCACGGTGGTTTGGCGTGATTGGCCGGCGGCGAGCATGGGGATGGCGAATCGTTCGTGGCTGTCTCCGATGGGCAGGTCGCCGCGTGCTGATGTGGTTGGCGTGCGCCCTGGATTGTCGACGCACACATCGACTTTCACCGTGTCTGACACGGTGACGCGCCTGCTGGACACGTCTATGGTGGCGGTGAACGACGTGTTGCCGAGCGACAGCATGATGGCGGCGACCATCATGCATGCGAACACGATCGCCATGGTCAGCAGTTCATGCCAGCTGAGGATTGTGAACGCTATGAGTGAGGCGATGGCGAGTCCGGTCACGGCCCATCCGAGCGGCGACACGTATGAGGTGACCAGTCGTTTGATGCGATGCTTGATGCGTCGCAGGGATCGTTGCATGGTTCTCCTGCGCTGCATGGTTTTGGATTGTCGCATGCTTGACCTTTCGGGGGTTTACGAACGTTTCGTGTGGGGTGTGCGCTTCGCGTGTGCCGTGTCGTACGCGGCTGGCTGCGCCGTGCGTTTCAGGCGGTGGCGCCCACGGTCGGTGAAGGCACTTCATTGAGGATCTGTTCGATCATCTGTTCGGGGGTGGATCCCGCGAATGTGGCCTCCGCGGTGAGCGTGATGCGGTGTGCGAGCACGGCGACGGCCAGTTGCTTCACATCGTCGGGCACCACGTATCCGCGATTGCTGGACGCGGCCCACACGCGGGCGCATCGGGTCAGTGCGAGCGCGCCTCGCATGGACGATCCGACTTGGATGCGTTCGTTGTGGCGCGTCGCTTCCACCAAGCGCACGATGTATTCGATGATCGCGTCGTCGAGACGCACGGTTTCGCTGATGGCGCGCATGCGCAGCACGTCGTTGCCGGTGAGCACCGCATGTACGGTGGAGGCACGGTCGGTGACGTTGACCTGCTTGAGGATGTTCACGCTTACGTCATGGCTCGGATAGCCGATGGTTGTTTTGATGAGGAAACGGTCCATCTGCGCCTCAGGCAGTTTGTAGGTGCCGAGTTGTTCGATGGGGTTCTGAGTGGCGATGACCATGAACGGCTGCGGTACCGCATGGGTTTCGCCGTCGACGGTGACTTTCTGCTCTTCCATGACCTCGAGCAGTGCGGACTGCGTTTTTGGCGAGGCTCGGTTGATTTCGTCGGCGAGCACGATGGATGCGAAAATCGGACCTTCGCGGTATTCGAATTCGCCGTTCTTCTGGTCGTAGTAGGTTACGCCGACCACGTCGGACGGCAGCAGATCCGGAGTGAACTGGATACGTTTGAACGACATGTCGATGGAGTTGGCGAGGCCGCGGGCCAGCTGCGTTTTGCCGGTCCCCGGATTGTCTTCGAGCAGAATGTGGCCACCGACGATCATGGCGGTGGCGCATTGGCGGATCGGCTGTTCCTTGCCGACCACGACTTGGGAGACGTTGCCGACCAGTTGGGCGAACAGTTCATGGAATTCGGTGATGTCGGCCTGCGGCGCGGACATCATGGAAGAAGCCATGGCCGGCTGCGCGGGCTTGACGCTTGGTGCCGTAGTCTGCGGGAATTGGCGCGTTGCCATTACGGGAGCCGATTGCGATTGTGGTAGCGGCTGTTGTGTTGGAGCGGATTGCGTCGGTTGCGCCTGCATGGGCTGCGCCATTGGAACCGTAGGCCTCGTCGGCCTGGAAGGAGTTGCGTTATGCGTGCTGAGTACCGTGCCCTCTTCGTCTCCGTCCTGTTCCTGCGGATGCGTCGGCAGGCTTGGAGCTTGGAATGCGGGGCGTGCCTGCGGATTGCCGGGCTGTTGCGGCTTGCTCATATGGCGCCCAATGGAACCCAGCTGGGTGGCGTCGTCGTTTTCGTTGCTCATAGGTACTCCTTGGTTGCTTCTATTGATCGTATTGATGATTGGTTGTGATGTTGAATTTGCTTATTTGACGGTGAATGAGATGCCTCGCGCCTGTTTTCCTGCCAACCCTGTTCGTAATGAGATGGCTGAAGCATTGGTGTCTATCGAGGATTGCGTCTCTCCATTATCAGGGGTTGGTCCCGGTTCCGGATCGGGGGTTTTCTCCTCGTATCGGACTCCGGTCACGGGATCAGAGCTTTTCTTGGTCGCATTGATTTCTGGTTCCCCGGCAGTGGTGATCACGCGAACCTCCCAATCGCATCTGGTACCGGAAGGACTGGTGATGTCGGAAACATCCAGTGTGCCGTTAGCTGGCCAATCGTAGGTATGCGAGCTTTCCCCTGCCGGAGTGATGACGATCTGGCCTTTGACACTTCGCCCGTGGGCCTCCCAACTACCGCCATTGACATGAATGATGTTGGCGTTCTGTGTATCCCACGTCAATGAGGATGGCAGTGTGATTTCCGCTGGCTTTTTGTTGCCGACGGTATTATCGGTAGCGATTGCTGGGTCGCTGAGATGTGAGGTGTCGATGAAGTACTGTTGCACGCTTACCGTATCGCAGGTGCTCCAATCACCGGAAAGCGGCCATTCGGCTCTGCTCTCATGAACATCATCATCGTAATAACCCTTGGCCTTTACAACGAAACCTGTGACGCGTCCACCTTTTCTGGACCAGGTCGCCACACATGTGTTGTTGTTGAGTTCCAGCTTCACATTGGTTGGAGGATCGACTGCTGTGAAAGTCGAAACGGACGCTTCGTTGCGCAATGAGCCACTGCGTTCCGTAACCACGGTAATCGTCGGCTTAAGTTTTCTGTAGTACCACTCGTTCTTAATGTCGAATTCGACGGAATAATCCTTGGCGCTTGTCTCCACGGATTTGTCTTCGCCCTCGATGCTTACCGTAATCGACTGGTATTTCGAGTTACGTGCGTCATTGATCCGTCCTCTCACCACGATCTTGTCGCCTGATTGATCGGCGGAAATAGTCGGATTGTCAGGCGTACCCCAAGGCGAAACGGCATTGGATGCCGTGGAGGGCTGGCTCCAGTTCACTTTGTTATGCGCCTTGACCGTGGCGGTATAGGATGCGCCGTCGGTGATCGCATTGTCGTCGAATTTGAACGTGATGCTGGTGCCAGTGACTTCCTGGGCCGGATTCGCCACATTCGGACCGCTCAACGTCACCTGATACTTGTCGACGGCGGAGAAATTACCCTCCAAAGCCTTCCATGTGACAGTGATGGTGTTCTTGCTAGCTTCGGCCTTCACATCGGTCGGCGCGTCCGGAAGCTTGTCAGGCGTGCCTTCCACGCCATTCGACTCCTTCGACCAGCCGACCTCATTCTTGGCCTGCACCTTGAACGAGTACGTCTTGCCGTTCTTCAAGCCGGTGATTTGGCAGGAGGTCACGGATCCGCACGATTTCTCGCCGGAACCGTCGCCGCCCCACGACACCTTGTATTCGCTGATCGGACTGCCGTTCGAAGAGCCGGCCGTCCAACTCAGATTCACCGCGCCATCCTGCGGGTCTCCGGCGATGGGGGAGAGCAGCGGCGCATCCGGCTTGTCCATCACCAAAACGTTGATGGTGCCCGTCACCTCACGTTCCTTCGTATTGGTGGCATCGCGCACGTTGACGATCACCTTGTTGGTGCTCGCGCCGATATCGGACGAGGCGCTGATCGACACCACACCGTTGGACGGGCAGTCCACGGTCAGCTTCGACGCGCCATCGGACGTGCATCCGGTCACGGTCAATGCGGAATCGGGGAACGGATTATACGCATCGGACAGCAGGTTCACTTCCTCACTGGATCCTGCCTTGACCTTCACGGTTTTCGCGTTGATGCGTGCCAAAGGCCTGTTGGAGGCCGTCACACGAACCGTGACGCCCGCACTCACCGTGCCCTTCGAATATTGAATCGAAATCGGCACGCTCACCGTTGTTCCCGGCGAAGCGGTCTTGTCGGCGGACACGGTCAGCTTGCCGTTCGAACTCACCTTGGCGCTCACCTGGTCGGAATCGGTGCCACCCGAATACGTGTACTGCTTCTCATCGTCATACAGGTCGGACGCCGAATGGGTCAACGCGGTCAGATCGATGGTGGTGGCGCTTTCTCCTGCGACCACGTCAATGGTGGACGAGGAGAACGTCGGCGCGGGCATGTCACGTCCGATCACGGTGATCGGCAACGTCAACACCGCCGAATTGATGATTTTCACATTATCGTTCTTGTCGCGTTTGCCATCCACCGCGGTGAAGGTGATGGACGCTGGACCGGAATAATCCTTTGATGCGGTGAACTTCAACGTCTGGTCGTTCACATACAGGTCGCCGTCCGCGGCCTTCGTGGCGCTCACCGAATCGGCGCCGTCCACATACGCGATCTTGCCTGCGCCCACGCGCACATAATCGGCGATATTGATGGTGATCGTCTCGCGTGCGTTCACCTTCAATGCCGGCGCCTTCGGTCGAAGGGTCGGCGGGAACACGCCGTACGCGGGCACTTGGATGAACGCAGTGGACGTGATGTTGTATGTCGTGTTGGTCACGGTGTACGGCACGGCTCGTGCCTCGTCCGTCAATTCCACGCTAATGGTCGTGGACTTGTCACCGCCCTTGACATGCGCATGGTCGGTGGCGGAATCATCCACGGCCACCTGCAGTTCGTCGGCGCTGCCGGAAGGATTCGCGATCCATTGCGAAACGTCCACGTCGATGGATTTCTTATCGATCGTCGCGGAAGATGGCACACGGTAGTCGTATGCTGTCGGCGGTTCGATGGTGGCGTTGTCGTCCACGTTCACCGTCAATGTCGCGGTGTCGGACAATCCTGCCTTGTCTTTGACCGTATACACCACGTAATAGGTGCCCGCCTGCTGAGGAGTGGTGAAGGCGAGCGCATTGTCCGCCACGGTCACATTGCTGATGTCTTGCGATTCGACGTTTTCGCTGACGGCCAGGTCGGTGTTGTCTCCGGAGATGTCGTTTTGCGCCACGGGCACGGTTGCTGCGGTGTTGGGGCGCAATGTGATTTCGTCGTCGCGCGCGTATACGCCCGAGTCGGTGCCGGATGTGAATACGCCTACGCGGATTTGCGCTTGGGATCGTTGGCCGGTCCAGTCTTCGACGGCGTATGAGAAGGTGTCCGTTCCTGTGGAGTCGGCATAGGCTTCGTATACCAGGTAGGTGGCGCCGACTTCGCTGATGCGTCCGAGTGTCGGCGCCTTGTTGCCGAGACCGAGCAGCTGCACGTCGTCGCCGTCGGCGTCGATGCCGGTCAAGGTGATCGGGATCTGGACTTTTTGGCCGGCCGCGACTTGCGCCTCGACGTCGGATGGTGTTGGCGCAGCCTTGTTGGAAGCGTCTTTTTGATGCACGTTGATGGTGATTGTGGCGGATGCCGCGTTGCCGAGATTGTCTTTGACGGTGTACGTTACGGGGAAGGATCCGGTTTGGTCGGATGCTTGGTATCGTACGGTGTTGCCTGATACGAATACGAGTCCTTTGAACGTGTTTTTGTCGTATTGCAGGTCGTTTTGCAGGCTTACCGTGGTGCCGTCGGAGTAGGTCACGTGGTCGAGCACGTCGATGGAGACGATGCCGTCAGTGCGTACCTGCGTGGTGATGTTGTCGGCTTTCGGCACGGAGTTGGAGGTGGTCAGTGCCGGTGGCTGCAGTACGATCACGCCGGTTGACGTGCCTGCCGCGTTGGCGACGCTGTATTTGATCTGCACGGGCTCGGTCGGTACCTGTCGTGCGGTGATGTAGACGCGCTTGTTGCTTACGACGCCGGTTTTGATGCCGCTCGCCGCATCGGCGGTCACGCTGGTCACGGATAGCACACCACCCATCGGGTCGACGTCGTTAGACAGTGGTTCCACGATTGCGGTGTTGTCGGCGCCGAGCAGTGCCACGTCGTTGGCTGCGATGGGCTTGGCGGAGTCTCCGGTCACCGCCTGCACTTCGATGCGGGCCAGGCCGGTCGAGGGGATGGATCCTTGTGTGATGGTGTAGGGCACGTAGTAGGTGCCGGGGTTGGATGCGCTGAAGGTGAACGACATATCGGTGGCGTTCATGGTGGTGGATGCGCCGGATGGGGTTTCCACGGCGGTCAGCTGCGCGGGTTCGGCCGAGGTGCCATGCACGTATTGTTTGAGCGCGATGGTGGTGCGGGTGTCTGGCGTGGTCTGCTTGACGGCCGGATCGATCACCGCGGCCAGCGTGTTGGCCGGTTTCACTGAGAAATACACCATGCCGGTGCCGGTCTGCTGGCCGTCGGAAACGGTCACTTCGATGCCGGCGCGTCCGGAAGACATGGATCCCGCGTTGAACACGAGCTGCCCGTCGGCGCGTGTGGAAACGGTCACCTGGTCGGTGTTTTGCGGGGTTGCGGATACGAGGGTGAGCGGGTCGCCGTCGGGATCGGAGAAGCTGCCCAGCGCGTTGGTGGTGTAGGCCGCTCCTTGTTCCACGTCGATTTCCGGTGGCGTATCGGTTTGCTGGGGCGCGTTGTCGTCCCCGCCTACCAGTGTGAGGCTTACGTTGGCGTTGGAGGTTTGCCCGCGTCCGTCGGAGATTTCATAGCTGAACGATACGGATCCTTCGGATGCCGCGGAAGCGTCGAGCTGCAGATATCGTCCGTCGTATACGGGGGAAACGCTGATGTTGGCGCCGTCGGGGGCGCTTACCGAGGTGATGCGCAGTACGGAGCAGTCGGTCTGTTCGTCGTTGCGGAGCACGTCGAGGATCTGCTGCGATCCTGTTCTCGCGCCGAACGAATCATCTTCGGCTTTGATCTGGCCGGATTGCGACGAGCAGGTCTTGCTGAAATTATGCTGGTTGTTGGCGCTGTCGTTGTTCTGTTCCTGTTGCTTCGACTGTTTGGTTTCCACCTTGTTCCATTGGATTTTGATGACCTTGGTGGATTCCTGCGGATTCCAAACGTTGCCGTTGACCACGTCGTTGAGTATGACCAGACGATGGTTGGTGCGGAATATCAGTTCCGAAGTGGCGTTGATGTTGGTCAGGGTGTCGAATGCCGTATCCGAACCGTCTACGGAGCACACTTTGGCGTAATTGTTGGCTTTCTGCGCCCATGCGGCGAACACGCATCCGCCTGTGGACACCGGTTGGGCGGCCTCGCCCTTGCCGGAATTCGGTGTTTCAGAGGTTTTCTTGGTGCTGAGGTTCACCGTTGCGAGCCCGCGTGGTGTCGCCACGGCCACCCATCCGTTCTGTTTGCCGTCCGTGGAAGGGGCCTGCAAGGTCATGCTGCCCTGCAGATTGATGGCTGCGCTTCCCTGCGGCCAATACACGGTGCCTTTTGCCGCCACGACCGGGGTTTCGCCGATGACGGTGAACGATTCGGCATGCGGTGCGCCTCCTATCGTGCCAACTTGCTCGCGCGTGTCTTGCGGCCCTTTGATGCTCAGCACCGCGCCATCGGAAGTTCGGTATCCGTATACGGTTCCGTCATGCGTCACCGCGATTTTTCCGCCGGATCCCAGTTTCATGTTCGGCTTGTCGGTGGTGGGGTTGACGGATTTCACATCGGCAGCGGATCCCACCCACACATTGCCGGTTTTGGTGTTGATGAACGCTGCGGTATTGCCTCCGATAATGGTTTCGATATCCGTTTTGATGGCGGTGTTGCCGGTTTCGCTAATGGTGGAAGCCGCGATATTGCTGGCTTTGGTGCCTTCGGAGATCACTGTGTCGCCATCATGCTGTGCCACGTCGAAACGGGAGGCTGCGGATGAGACTCCGGCGTCCACATCCTTGTTCTTCGCATTGAATCGTGCGGCTTTGCGGTCCTTCAGCGACGTGATCCACACGGTGCCGTCGTCAAGTTGCACATGCCGTTGCGTCACCGAACTGACGATGAACGCGCCTGCGATGATACCCAGCAGCAGAAGCAGCATGACGATCGGCGTGATCCACCGTCTGCTTCCCGACGGCAACAGCAGTTTGCGCATCATCGATCCGAAGCGCAATTGACGTTCGTGCGATTGTGCCGGCTGATCGGCTGCGTTCTTGCGTTTGTCCATTTTCGGTTCTTCCTTGAGTGTTCCGATGGTCGTTGTGTTCGTTCCGGACATCGCCTGCGATGGAATAATGCCGTCGGCCGACCCTGTTGGGAAGTGCTGTGATGCTTATGGTTTGGCCGCGCACGCGATCGCAGGATTCTGCGACATCTGCCGGTCCGCTCGGATGAGGCTCACCTGGATGCAGGTCTGCGAGCCGTCGGCGGGTTTGATGCTGATGCGCGTGTCGGTGGTGGTGGTTCCTTGGGCGTTCGGGTCTACTCCTGCATCGCCTACCAGCGACCATGCGTACGAATCGCCGTCCTGAGGGTCGGGGTTCACCCATGTGAACTGCACGCTGCTGCCATCGGCGGAATATGAGCCGGCCAGATTCTCGACACTGGGCACGCTACTTGTGGTGATGGCCGAATCAGGCGAATCGTTGTCCTGATCGTGCGTTCCCGGAGTCTTGATCTGCACGCTGCTATTGTCGGAAGCCGAATCCATATTCGGCAAGATCACATACGCGAACGCCAGTTCGACGGCTGCAATCGCGGCGACCGCCGAAACAACGATCGCAAGAGGCTTGGCCCAAGTGCTGCGCTGCTTTGGGACGGTCGGTGAAACCTGAATGTTCGCCTGGGACTGTGCGTACAGATTTTGCGGGAACGGCGGTTCGCCTTCGACCGTGGTCGGCGTGGCATGGCCATACAATTCCTGCTGCGCACGCTGCATGTCACGCGCGAAATCATATGCGGAATAATACCGGTCTTCCGGCGCTTTATTCAACGCCTTGCGTAAAATCCGCTCCACTTGCGGGGGAATATCCGGCCTATTGAGCTTAGGGAGCGGATCGGTGAGAATGATGTTTCTCAGCAGAGCACCGCGTTCTTTGCCCCTGGTCGAGCCGAGGGCCGCGGAATAGCCGTATTCATATGGCGACTGGCCCGTCAGCATGGCGAACAGCGTCGCCCCCAGCGAATAAATATCGGAGGATTCGTTGCCTCCGCCGTTCTTCGCAAGCACTTCCGGCGGAGCCCACGCGATGGTGTAGCCGATGCCGGGACGCCCGTAAATCGTTCCCGCGATGCCGAAATCGGCAAGCATGGGCATGCCATGCGTGTTGATGAGAATATTGCTGGGCTTGATGTCGCGGTGGATGATGCCTTCGCGGTGCGCTGTGGAAAGGGCGCTCGCCAGATTGATGCCGACGGTGAGCATCTGGTCTGCGTTGAGCCTGTTGGATTCCAGGAAGGTCTTGTAATTGCCTCCCGGAGCGTATTCGAATACGGTGTAGCCGTTGCCTGTGGCGGTGATGCCGCTTTCGTACACCGAAAGAATGTAGGGATGCGAGGAGATCCTGCCCATGAAGTTCGCTTCGGAACGGAACCGCGACGCCGCGCGCGGATCGAGCGTTCCCTTGCTGACCTTGATGGCCACTTGTCGGCTGGGGGAAAGCTGCTGGTACAAATACACGTTCGCTTCGGAACCTGAACCCAACTTTTGGGCGAATGTATACCCAGGGATTTGAGGGGGAATGCCGTTCATGGCTTCCATATGCTCTCTTTCCTCGTGGTGCGTATGCTTTTCGGCCGCTCTCTCTGGATCCTATCCTAACTGAAGACCAACCCAGAAACCTATCAGCAAGGGGTCAAAATGTCCATATACAAAGACGGGCATCTGAGACATGTTGTGGCTGAATAATAGAAGTCGTAGTGATAGAAAGAACGTGCGAACCTTAAGAGACGGCCTTCGTGGCGACGATGAGGGTACATACATTCAGTTGCTGGATGACGGGCATCTGGCTCAAATGGAAATGACCATTGATGTGTTGTCGGCGTTGCTGCAGATGCCACGAAGGAGTGGTTGCACCGCAGATCGTGTTGGATAAAGGTTGGCTTCGAGACAACTTTGCAGGTTCCGGATTTGTCAGGTAAAGGAGGGCGAGACTAGTAGTGTTGGGAGGCATGATGAATTTGGAAGACCTTGACCGCGTCACGTTGGTTGCGGGCGCGCCGAGCAGTGGAAAAACCGAGTTTGCGCTGGGCATGCTGGTTGCCGCAATGAGGCGGTATGGTGACGGGAATGCCGTGATGACGGTGTCTGGCAGGCAGATCGCCGATGCGTTGGGCGATCGGGCGATCCGCGAATTGTCGGCCGTGTCGCAGGCGCGACCGGTCACTACGTTGCCTGCCGTCGCATTCCGTCTGCTGACGGCCGTGAGATCAAGTCAAGGCGAACCGTTGCCGAAACTGTTGAACGGTGCGGAACAGGATGTGATCATCCGCAAGGTACTAGCTTCGCATGTGGAGCATAGGCAACATGGCGACGATTGCGCCACCTGCGATCTGCTGCGCACCTATTTCGCGGTTTCCGAATGGTCAGGACTGGTGGCCGACGATTCCACCGACGCATTCGCCAACCAATTGCGCGACATGCTCGCACGCATGAACGAGATTGGCGCGAAACCGCAGTTCGAAGACATGCTGATCGCCCGTGCGGCCAGCAGGGACGGCATGCTTGACGAACGTCGCGAACGCCTGCGCACTCAATGGCGTCTCGCCTTCGCCTTGCGTGAGGAATACAATGAGGCGATCCGTTCGTCTTATCCTGGCGAATATCGTCTCGACGCGTCGCAGCTGATGATCGACGCCACCGAAGCCGTGTCTGGCATACAGGAAGCCGATATTGCGAACATGCTGATCGTCGACGATTTTCAAGATACGACGTTGGCTGGTTTCGCACTGCTTGAAGCCCTGCATGAACGCGGGGTGCGCCTGCTGTTGGTTGGCAATCCCGACGAAGCCGTGCAGACGTTCCGAGGATCATATCCGGAATATCTGTTCAACCAGGCGCAGACGCGCATGGGAGCGAGGCTTGAACGCATCGAAGGTCTGCAAACGGCGCACGAAGGCGATACCGCGCAAACCGTGTCGAACCAGCAAGGCGTGCATGGCGACTATCGCACGCTTGTCGCGACGCGAGTGAGCCTGTCGATCGCAAGCACGGAGTCGACGGACGTGCCTCTGCCCGATCGTCCCGGCAAAATGAGCGATATGCCAGGCGCGATGCCCATCGAAACGTTGCCGGCCGACGATACGGGCGCTCGTGTCACGCCGGCCGACGGCAGTGTGGAAACGGCCTTGTACCGTTCCTCTTCCGAAGAGCTCGACGACGTGGTGTGGAAGATCAAAACTGAGCATTTGCAACGTTCCCGTGTATGGAACGACATGGCCGTGATCGCGCACGACAATGCCACCGTGCGCGCATTCGGCGAGCGGTTGCGCGCTGACGGCGTTCCCGTGCGCTATTCCAGCGTGACCCGGCCGTTGAAGGATGAGCCGTTCGTGCAGGGTCTGTTCGCGTTGATCGAGTTGGCCGAATTGAAAAACCAGACGATCGCGGCTTCGACCATGGACCTGCAGACCGCCGGATCCTATATTCGTTCGCGCGTGGCGCTGATTATGGGATCTCCGCTGATTACGGTCGGTGGTGATCAACGGCATGAGGGGCGTCCGGCCCGTCTCGCATCCATCGAATCCGCGATGAACGCGTTGGTTTCGCTCGCTTCGATTGTGGAAAGCAAGGCTGCGAACCATGATGAGGATGCTGCCGAAGAATACGACGAAGATGATTTCGAAGATTACTTTGAAGATGATTTCGAAGATGATGAGGATGCGGCGGACGCTGCCGTCGAACAACAGGCGTTGCTCCCTCGTTTGATGGAAGACTGGCGCGATTATATGACGGACTATCATGCGATTCGCGCCGATGGCGAGCATGATAGTGAGCATGAAGACGAGCATGAAGGCGATTTCGCGCTGAGTATGGAAGCGCTGTACGTGCTTCTTATGGAGGGCAATACCGATCGCGTGGTCGATGCGATCGCCTCCGTGCTGGGCGCGGATCCGCAGATCAAGGCGTTCGCATCATTGTGGAAGGTTCTTGACAAAACATGCGAGTCGGAAGCCAAACTGGTTTCGCGTGAACCGCAATATGTGTTGGATTGCGCATGGAGGGCCTGCGGCAAGGCGGAAGTCTGGCAGCGTGTGGCGCTGGAGCATTCGGCTGCCGGCCGTGCCGCGAATGATCGGCTTGACGCGGCGATGCGTTTGTTCAACTATGCTTCAGGCGGCGAGTCAAGCGGGGAATTCGCGGTACACACCATCGAGGCGTTCATCGAACAGGTGCGTTTGCTGACCATTGAGGCGGATTCGCTGGCGCATACCGCGCCCATTGATCAGGCGGTGACCCTGACGACTCCCGCAGGAGCGGCGGGAAAGCGCTGGAATCTGGTTTTTCTGCCGGCTTTGCAGCAGGGGCAGTGGCCGAATCTCACACCACGCAACACGTTGTTCGGCGGTGAGGAACTGGCCGATGTGATGCTGCACGGCGTATTGTCCGACACGATCGTCACTCCGGCGGGCAGGCAGGACGCGCAACTGGCGTCGGTGCTCGCCTCCGAGCAGAAGAGCCTGTTGGTGGCGTTGACCCGTGCCAGCGAGCGTGTGGTGGTGAGCGCCGTGCTGAATGACGACAATGTGCCTTCGGATTTTCTATACGGATATATGCCGGAGTGCTTCGACCGCGATCGCGACGCCGATATGGAACGGCGAGAATATGCGTCGGTCGGCGGCCAAGGCGATTACGCGGGGCTGGAAACCGATCCCCGTGGTCTGGTCGCGGCCGCCCGAAGCGTGCTTGCGTCGGAACCTGAGGACAGCCCGAAGGCGCGTGATGCCGCGGAAGCGTTGGCATTGCTGGCTTCGCATGGTGTTACGGCGGCCGACCCTGACCGTTGGCCGTTTATGGGGGAGACGGTCGAGGCCACCATGCGGAAGATCGCGGCCGTCATGCGGACGGGCATGAGCGACACGTCGGAAAGCTCGACGTCGGGCCGAAACGGTAAATCGCGGCGATCCGACGTGGTGACTTTGTCTCCTTCTGCGGTAGACAATCTGTGGGCGTGCCCGGTGTGTTGGATGTTGGAAAACCGCTTCTCCGGCCCGCGCATGGGCAGCGTCGCCACGAGTTTCGGCTCGCTGATCCACAAGGTGGCGCAACAGGCCACCGAAGCCGGACTTGATATGCCGGAACACCATACCGCCATCAGCGACGTGGACAATATCAATGCGATCACCGAATGGATGTATGCCGAATACAAGCGTCTATGCGGCGATTTCAACGCCATTGCCGATCCCGCGCAACGGTATCAGGCGTTGAAGAAAGATGAGCAGGCGCAGGAGGCGTTGCGTAACATCGCCACGTATTTCGTGCAATCGAATCATGGTGATTATCCGATTAAAAATAATGATGCATTCAGCGTTGGAAAACTTACGAAAGCCGAACCTGAGCTGAAATTTACCGCAAAATTCGATTTCGACGATATTCTCGACGCCTACAATGCGATGGACGGCGTTCACGCGATTTCACGGAACGAATTGATCGCCATTATGGGAGCGTTGGTCGGAGGATGGCCGGAAACCGGCATGAGCGAGTATCTCACCGTGCGTTTGACCGGCAGGATCGACCGTTTGGAACGGCGTGAAATGGCGGATGGCACGCAGCAGGTGCGTCTGATCGACTACAAAACCGGTGTCAGTCCGACCGGCGAAGGCCTGTTCAACGATCTGCAGCTCGTCTGCTATCAGCTGGGACTCGTATTCCCCGAGGAAAGCGGCATGCGCGGGGCGCAGGCGGTGGCGAACGCGCCGAACATCACGCAAAGCGCGCTATTCCATGTAGCCAAGCACGCATACCCTGCGCCGTATGGCGACACCGCCGCCGAATCGCATATGCAGCAGGCGCTGTTCGCCAATGGAAGTCTCAATACCGGCGAATTCATACCGCGCTATTACGTCAAAAAACTCGACAAGGATTTCCACGACGGACTCGATGACATGCTTCCTCCGTTGGAAGTGAGCGACGAGCATTGGAATGAGTTCCTTGGCTTACGCGGCACGATGGCGGTATGGTCCCTCACCATGATCGCGAGGGTCTTCTATGCGGCCGCGGCCAGCAGGGCGAACGAAATCACCGCAAGACCGACGACGGAACATGTGAGATACTGCAGAAACACTACGATCTGCCCGGCCTGTGCGGGCGAACAGAACACCGTATTCGAAAGGAGAACGGCATGAGCGGAACCATGAAGTTCACCGACAGTCCTGAGCAGGCTGCCGTCGTCCAAGCGCCCTCGTATGCGGATGTGGTGGTGGTGGCCGGCGCTGGATCCGGCAAAACCTACACGATGACCAGACGCATCATCACGCTGATCGAACAGGGGGTGAGCCCCGAAAAGATCCTCGGACTGACCTTCACGCGCAAAGCGGCCTCGGAACTATTGTCTCGAGTGTCTGCGGCCGTGACTCGCGACCAGCGCGAACGCGGCCTGAAATCAGCGAACATGACGTTCCTCAAACCGGAAGTCTCCACGTACGACGCTTTCTTCCAATCCATCGTGCGCCAATATGGACTGCTTGTCGGCTTTGACCAGAACACGCAGCCATTGAGCGAAGCAGGTGCCATGCAGCTCATCCACACCGTGCTTGACAGGCATATGGATGATCTTATGGCGTTCGACGGCGATCTGAAATCGTTCAACACCATAGCGGGCAACGTGTTCGCCCTGTCCAACGCCATTTCCGGCGCCATGATCGGCGGCGACTGCACCAGCTTCGACGAAGCCGTGCAACGCGTGCGCGACTGGGATGAGGCGTTCGTCGAACAGATCGCCAAGGCGCTTGACGGCGAAACCGTGCCAACGGAAGAGCCGAAATCGCCAAAGCTGCCGAAACGACTGAAAAAGGATTCCGACGCGGACTACGAAAAGAAACTGGAGAAATACCGCGAACTCGGGCACGACATGTGCGTGTTCAACAGCGCGCAACTCGCATTCGTCGCCAAGCAACGCGACCTGCTGCTCGATCTTGTGCTTGACTATCATGCCGAAAAACGCGCCTGCAATATGGCGGAATTCAGCGATTTCACCATCGCGGCATTCCAGCTTGTCTCCCGATTCCCGTCCATCGGAGCGGCCTACCGCAAACGCTATTCGCATGTGCTCCTCGACGAATACCAAGACACGTCCACCACGCAGGCGGCACTGCTGAGCGCGCTGTTCCACGCTGACGACACGCATCGCAGCGCGGTCAGCGCGGTCGGCGACCCCTTCCAATCGATCTACGCATGGCGAGGGGCGAGTCCTGGCGCATTCCGCATGCTGCAACACGATTTCGGCATGGACGCCACCAGCAGGCCATTCGCATTGACCGTGACGCGGCGCAACTCACGCATGGTGCTCGAAGCGGCGAACAATCTCACCAAACCGCTCCGCTTGCCTGCCAGACGCCTCAGCAGCTCGCTGATGCGCGAAGTCGACGTTCCGGCGCTCGTCAATACCGACGAAGCCCCCGAAGGAACGGTGGGCGTGCTTGCGTTCGACACGTTCGGGCAGGAGGTCGACGCGGTCGTGCGCTTCGCCAAACATGCGATCGCCCTGCACACGCCTTCCTCGCGCGACCTCGACAATGGCATGAAAGACAATCGTCCGCACGTGGCGGTGCTGTTCCGTTCCAAAGGAATCATGTCGCAATTCGCGGAAGCGCTCGAACGCGCAGGCCTGACCACGCTGGTAGTGGGGCGGTCGGCGTTGCTGGAACGCCCGGCGGTGCAGGACGTGTTCGCTTTGCTACGCGTCGTCAGCGATCATACCGACAGTGCGGCGCTTATGCGATTGCTGGCCACGCCGCGATTCTCCATCAGCGCCAACGATCTGCAGGCGCTCGCCGATACCGCGGAACAGGTGAACACGATGTGCCGGTATCGTGCGCTTGTTTCAGCTGGAATCGTGCAGGAGCAATCCAACAAGGAAGAAAAACCGGAAAATCTGGGAATTTATGGAGTAACTCCCAAGTCGGGTCCTTCCGATGCTGAAATCCGTGCCATCGTACGTGAATATCGAGATCAAGTGCCGAATGCGGTTTTCCTTGTGGACCTCATGTTGCGTGACGATCTCGCGGAACTCATTGACGGCAGGGTGAGTCGTGAGGGGACGAAGGAAGTGCTTCGCGCCGCGGATGCGATCCGTCAGGTGCAGCGCATGCTTGGCCACCCGTTGCCGGAAGTGGTTCGTGAGGCCATCGTCGCATTGAATCTCGATATCGACATGCAGCTGGCCGAGCATATGCGCGGCGGTCAGGCCGATGCCACGCTCGCCGCATCCCGGGTGGCGCTCGCCAAATCGCCGATCGATGCGTTGCTGAAGCTCGTCGACACGTATATGCAGGAGATCGCGTCGCAGGGAACGCCGAGCCTGCGCGCGTTCATCTCATGGGCGGATTCGCTGCGCGACGCACGCGAGGAGCACGCGGTGGCTCCCGATGTGCCTGTCGACGTGGTGCTGATGACCGTACACCAGTCGAAGGGCCTTGAATGGGATGCCGTGGCCGTGGTCGGCATGACCGATGGCGGATTCCCCACCAACAAGGGCAGCGATCTGCGTGTGGTCGTTGATGAAGAGCATCTCAACGGTTTCCAGGATGGCGTGTGGACGCCGCCCGAATATCATGAGACCGCCAAAACGTGGCTGACCGATCCTGCTGCGGTGCCGGTTCCGGTGCGTGTGGACGCCGATATTCTGCCGCGATTCCCCCATGACGCGCTTGTGGGTGGAAATCCGTTGGAAGCGTTGGAAATGCTGGAGGATGCGGAAATCATTGACGACGAAGTGTTCGGCACCTTGCGGAATATGAGCGTCGATGACATGGAAGGTATTGATCCGGACGGACTGTATTTGACGCAAATCGAGGAGTATGGCCGTCGGTTGCATGCCGACGAGCGTCGCCTCGCGTATGTGGCGTTGACTCGCGCCCGTCATGAGGCGCTGCTCACCTGCAGCGCAACGAATGCGGAAAGCCGTGATCCGCGTGCCGTGGGCGATCGCAAACGTGTGTCCAAACCGTCGAATTTCCTAGTGGAAGTGCGCGATTCCATGCTCAATATCGTTTCCAGAGCGGCTGAGCCGAGCAACCTGGCCGATATTGCGGAAGTTGAGGATGTCGATTCCTCCGAAAACGGCATGACCAGTCTGCATTCGATCGATGCGCCGTTGCCGGATGGATTTTTTGTGGGCGAGCATGCCCGCGATTTTGAAGATGCGGTGGTCGGCGACGCTTGGAATGCGCCGCTCGAGCCGTCGGAAGGCAACCAGTTCCTGCCATGGCCGTGCGAGTTGAGCGATGAGACCCTGCAGACGTTGCGTTTGTCTGCGTTGCAGGTGGATTCGGCGATGAACAATGCTGGCGGGCAGACTGATGGGCGGGCTGGCGAACGGGCCGGCGGGCAAGTTGGCGAGCCTGTCGGTGGCGAAGGTGCTGGGCGTTGCGAAAATACGGGTGCTTCGCTGCTGCGATGCGCGCAATTGCTGGTGGCCGACAGCAATCTCATGCCTGACATGCTTGGAGAGGCGTCGCAGGATGCGTTCGACAGCGCGGTGCGTGCGAAGGGCGAGAGGATTCTTGCGTCCGGTCGTCAGAACGTCACCTCGCTGCAGGCGCGCGCAGGCATGATGGACGAGCGTGGCGCCCGCACTTACTGGCGTGGGCTGGTGCGTCCGATACCGAACGTAGCGTCTCCGGCCGCGCAACTGGGCACGCAGTTCCATGCTTGGGCGGAACGGTTCATCATGGCCGATGCGAATGATGCCGGCATTGGCGTTGGCGCGAGCGGCAATGGCGGTACTCGCGTAGCTGAATCGCGATTGGCGATGCTTGCCGAGCTGCGACGCAACAATGCGGCGCAATCGCAAGACAATCAAGACGATAATGGGGCAGACAATAACGGGATATTCGATTGGCAACAGCGTCTCGCAACGTCGACATGGGCACGGCGCAAGCCCGCGTGGGCGGAACGGCAAATCGTCGTCAACGTGCCGCAATTGGGCACCATCGTCAACGGCAAGCTCGACGCGGTGTTCTTCGGGGGTCTCGATGGGGCGGATCGGTCGAAACAATATACTATTGTCGATTGGAAAACTGGAAAAAAACCTCGCAAAAAAGAGGAAATTCAGAAAAAATTAGCACAGTTGGATATGTATCGTATCTTGCTGTCGGCAATGGAGGGCGTACCGCTCACCGCTATCGACGCCTGCCTCTACTATCTGAGTGAACCCATTGAGGGCGATCGACAGCTCAATGCCGCCGACAAAACAGAAGAAGAGATCCTTGCCGAGTTGAGCTACGGAATTCCGGAACAATCCGACAACGACTAGTGCTGGTGCGCCGAACGTGCGGCGCTTTCCAGCCTGCCCGTAGGGTAACGCACTATGGGCAGCGTTGTGGAGGAGCGCCGCTACCCTCGTGCAGCATGTGTGGGCGGGCACACGTGCCGGACGCAACGAAAGTTAAGGAGCGATAATCATGGCTGCCACCAGCGCAACCGAAATCCCGAAGTCGCCATATTCCGTACTGTTCTCCATTCCGGGAACCAAAGCGTTCTGTGCTTCCGGAGCCTTGGCGCGACTGCCGATGTCGATGATGAGCCTTGGCATTATCCTCGCACTCAACCATTTGTATGACAATTGGACGATCGCAGGCGTGATGAGCGCGGCATATGTGCTTTCCACGGCGGCGGTCACGCCACTGTACGCACGACTGTTCGACCGATTCGGCCAGCGCAAGGTCGGATCGGTAGTGCTTGTCGTGCAAATCATCGCCATGCTTGGCTTTGCGTTCGCGGCATTGGTGCGCGTGCCGATTCCACTGCTGTTCGCCTTGGCTGTGGTGATGGGGCTCACGCAATTCTCGTTCGGCGCGCTTGTGCGTACCCGTTGGACGTATGTGCTTGACCGTACCGGCAACGGCTCATTGCTGAACACTGCGTATGCATTGGAATCCGCCATCGATGAGATCGTATTCATTTTCGGACCGATTCTGGCCGCGTTCCTGGCGGCTTCCGTGCATCCCGTTTCGCAGTTGTTTGTGCCGACGATTGCGTGCGCGATCGGCGGCACGGTGTTCTTCGCATTGCGTGACACGCAACCGCCGGTAGTACGTGAAATCACTGTTGTTTCGGCATCTTCCGACGATGCGGACGTGCGATTGGCGGTTGACGGCAATACTGGAAATAATGGCGGCGCAAATTCCGTGCAACAAGACAAACAACAAGACAAACTGACCGTCGCGCAGTTGAAGTCGAATGACAATCGCAAGAAACGCAATGTGCTCACCTATGCGGGCGTGATTCCGCTTTTGATGGTATTCATCGTGTTCAACATGAGTTTCACCGCATTCGATACGTCGATGACGGCCGTTATGAAAGCGTTGCATCTTGATTCCCTGCTTGGTGTGCAGCTTGCGATGTTGGCGGTCGGCTCGTGCATAGGCGCGCTGGTTTTCGGCACGCGCGAGCTGAAGGGCTCCCGCTGGCGCCATATGATCACGTTCCTCGCGATCATAACGGTAGGCTTCTTCATCATTCACATGTGCCAAGGCAATCTGATTATGATGGGAGTGTTTGAAATCCTTACGGGTCTTACCGTTTCGTCGGTGTTCGCTTCGGGCAATCTCGTTATGAAGGAGACCGTGCCGGAAGAATCGCTGACCGAAGGCCTCGCGTGGGTGAGCACCGCGGGAACCATCGGCGCGTCATTCGGTTCGATGACCACGGGAATCATGCTCGACCATTTCAGCCCAGACATAAGCCTGATGCTGCCATGGATTTTCGTGCTCGCTTCGATTCCGTTCGCCTTGATCGGCTGGGCGGTGACGCGTCGAAGCGTCTCTTTACATTCGTAAATGGAACATTCCTCAGTAGAATGAGTGAGACTGATTTGAAATGCTGTTCGTACGCTCGTACGTGCGACATGCTTGAAGGAGCTGCAATGATCAAGGTTTCTGTAGTTGGCGCCAAAGGACGTATGGGTTCCCATGTGGTCGATGCCGTGAACAACGCGGCCGACACCGAATTGGCGCTCGCGCTTGACGCCGGCGACGACCTCACCCAAATCACCCCCGGCAACACTGACGTGGTGGTGGAGTTCACCGTGCCGAGCGTGTCTCTTGACAATGTGCTCGCACTCGTGGCGCAAGGTGTCGACGTGGTGGTGGGTACCACCGGCTGGACCGACGAGAAGCTCGATCAGGTGCGTGCCGCGCTCGCTGCCGCGCCTCGCGAGGGCCAGAGTGTGTTCATTGCGCCGAATTTCGCCATTTCCGCCGTGCTCGCCGACTATTTCGCCAAGGTTGCGGCTCCGTACTTCGAATCCGCTGAAGTGATCGAGCTGCATCACCCGAACAAGGTGGATGCTCCGTCCGGCACCGCATTCCACACCGCGCAGGGCATCGCCGCAGCCCGCAAGGCCGCAGGTCTTGGCCCTGTGCCGGATGCCACCGAAACCGATGGCGGCTCCCGTGGCCAGGTGGTTGACGGCATTCACGTGCACGCCGTACGTCTGCGCGGTCTTAACGCCCATGAGGAGGCCCTGTTCGGTAATGACGGCGAGCAGCTGACCATTCGTGCCGACAGCTTCGACCGCATCTCCTTCATGCCGGGCGTGCTGCTGGCCGTACGCAAGGTCTCCACCGGCGCATACCCAGGCGTGACCGTCGGCCTCGACAACTTCCTCGACCTGTAAATCGGTGAATCCGCGATTCGGCAAACAGGTTGGCAAGGTCGGGTAGACTCGGCCTGTTGTTCCCTATTCGGGCGTTCCACCGCATGGTGGGCGCTCGTTTTTATATTTTCAAAACGTGCATCAATTGTATTGAATCGTCGGAACCGGCATTTCTTTTCCTATGATTCGCTTTCTCATGATTTGACAAGTCGTGCGATGGCTGCGCTCGCTTCGGCGATTTTTTCGTCGGAAACCGGGCCTCCCTGTGCTGCGGCCTGCTTGACGCAGTGACTGAGATGGTCGTCGACCAGCAGCAACGCCACCGATTTGAGAGCGCTGTTCACCGCTGAAATCTGTGTCAGAATATCGATGCAATATTCGCCTTTTTCCGTCATTTGGCGAATTCCTCGCACTTGTCCTTCGATGCGGTTGAGCCGTGTGATGATTTTCTTTTGATCGTCGGCATACCCATGCTGCGTGGTTACGTAATGTTGATCGTTTTGCATTTGCTCCGCCATGTTCCTCGCCTCTCTGCGTGTGCGTGGTTCGCGTCAATTCGGCGTTTCGGTCCGCCGACTTTCGCTGGTTGCGTATATACCTACCGCATAAATGTACTCCTATTTCTTGCTAATATACCCTACCGGGGTATATAGTGTGACTGTCCGAATCGAAAACGAATGCAACATGGAAACCGGTGAAAACATGCAGGCTCTGATCGCCATCATCGTCGCATTGGCTGTGACGGTAGCAGTTTTGTGGTTCTTTTTCGCGCCGCGCAAAGCGTTCCGCGCCCGCGTCGACAACGGCGTGCAAGAGGCGGTCGTCGAAGTCAAAGGCGGGTATAGTCCGGCAATCATCGAAGCTGAGGCCGGTTTGCCATTGCGATTGATCTTCGATCGAAAAGAAGATGGCGAATGCTCGTCGCATGTGGTGTTCTCCGATTTTGGCATCGACCTGGCATTGCCTGCTTTTCGTACGACGACATTGACTCTTCATCCTAACGAACCGGGGGAGTACGGTTTCGCATGCGGCATGAACATGCTGCATGGCACATTACGGGTGGTGCCAGGAAAACATCATGCCGCAATGCAGGAAGAACATTCGGAATCGGAAGAAAACTCGAATATTGCTGAATCTCACGTTCATATGCAATCGCAACAAACTGTTGTTGATGAAAAATCGTATGAATCCGCTGAATCTTCCAATATTTCTTCAGATTCTTCTGATTCGTCAAACGATTCTTCCGAATCTCGTGAGATGCGAACGCTGATTGCGCGTCTTATTGTGTCAGCCATCGTTACGATTCCAGTATTCGGTTCGACGATGTTGATGCTGTATCCGATGCCGAATTGGGTGCAATTTGTGCTGATGCTGCCGGTGATGTGCTATGCCGCATTACCGATTTTCCGCAGTGGTTTCGCGGCGATTATTCACCGTTCGCCGGAAATGAATGCGCTGGTCAGTCTGGGTACCGTATGTGCGTTTGCCCACTCGTGCGTGGTCACGTTTATTCCGCAGATTCTGCCTGAGAATGCTCGCGAACCGTATTTTGAAGCGGTTGGTGTGGTTATTACGCTGATGCTGGTCGGCCAATTGCTTGAAGCGCGCGCTCGTGTCGGTACTGGAGAGGCCATGCGCGCGTTGGCGGGATTGCAGCCGAAAAACGCTCGCGTGGTACGAGGTGAAATTGAAGAGGAAATTCCGGTCGAGCAGGTGGCGGTCGGAGATATTATTGCGATTCGCCCCGGCGAACAACTTCCTGTTGACGGTGTGGTTATTGCTGGTTCGTCGGCTGTTGACGAATCCATGATTACCGGCGAATCCATGCTTGTGGTGAAGCAGGCCGGCGGTTCCGTGACCGGCGCCACCATCAATGGCACTGGATCGCTGCGGTATCGTGCCACGAAAGTCGGCAAAGACACGGTGCTCGCGCAGATTATCGGATTGGTGCAATCCGCGCAAAGTTCAAAAGCGCCGGTGCAGCGCATGGCGGATAAGATTTCAGGCATTTTCGTGCCGATTGTGGTGCTGATTGCCGTGTGGTCGTGCGCGTTGTGGTTTGCGTTTGGGCCGGAACCACGCGTGGTGCATGCGTTGGTGGCTGCGGTTTCGGTGCTGCTGATCGCATGCCCGTGCGCGTTGGGTCTTGCCACGCCGCTTTCCGTAACGGTTTCGACTGGTCGTGCCGCGCAGATGGGCGTGCTGATCCGTTCCGCCGAAGCATTGGAAACCTGCGGCAAAATCAATGCCGTCGTGCTTGACAAAACAGGCACGATCACCGCTGGAAAGCCATCGTTGACCGACGTGTTTCCGCTTGGAAAATGGCGCAAAATGCCGGATGATCTGCTGGCAATTACCGCCAGTGCCGAACGGGATTCCGAACATCCTCTTGCCGCCGCGATCGTTGCGGGCGCGCAAGAGGAGCATCTTACGTTAGGCGAGGCCACGCAATTCCGTGCGATTTCCGGTCGGGGCGTCACTGCGCAAGTCGCGTTGCCGTTAATATCTGCAAATAATCCGACTGTTGCAGCTGACGAATCCTCTGCATCTTCCGTGACCTTCGAATCATCCATATCTTCTCCCGAAACCGCAATGTACAACGTTGCGGTCGGCAATACCGATCTGATCGACGATCTTGACGTGGGCATGCCGAGCGTCGGCGATGAGGATCTTGACGACATTATCGCAACTATGGAACGGCTGTCGGCGGAAGGGAAAACGCCGATGCTCGCAGCAATCGACGGTGAGCTTGCGGGAATCGTGGCCGTTGCGGATACGGTGAAAGCCGATTCGCAGCAGGCTATCGCGTCCCTCAAATCGCGTGGCGTCAACGTGGTGATGCTCACTGGAGATAATGGAACGACGGCGCGTGCCGTGGCCGATCAAGTTGGCGTTGGCAATGTGATCGCGGGAGTGCGCCCGGAAAACAAGGCGGATGAAATCGCGAAACTGCAGGCGCAAGGCTATACGGTGGCAATGGTCGGCGATGGTATCAACGATGCTCCGGCGCTTGCCCGCGCGAATGTGGGATTCGCCATCGGTACCGGCACTGATGTGGCGATCCAATCCGCAGACGTGACATTGATGAATGGCTCGCTGATGGGTTTGGTGCATGCGCTCGACTTGACCCGCGCCACCATGCGCAATATCGCGCAAAATCTTGGATTTGCGCTCGGCTATAACAGCGTCGGCATTTCCATTGCGGCGGGCGTACTGTACCCGTTCACCGGCATGATGCTTAATCCGATGATCGCGGGCGCGGCCATGGCATTCTCGTCGCTATGCGTGGTGACGAACGCGAGCCGACTGCGCCTGTTCGATCCAGGCAAGGCGCTTCGTAAGACGTATCAGGTTCGTCAGCCGAACCCGAACGATAATAATCACAACAACCATAGTCAGAAAGGATTCATCATGGGACTGTTCAGTGATCACAAGGCCAAGAAGGAAGGTATGCACGAGGGTATGGAAGGCATGGGCGGCGCGCACTCCTGCTGTGGCGGCCGCACTGCCAACGGCAATCAGAGCGCGCCCGCCAAAGATCCGGTCTGCGGCATGAGCGTGGATCCGGCCACTGCCGCAGCAACCCGCGAATACAACGGCACCACCTACTACTTCTGCAACCCGGGCTGCGCCGCCAAGTTCGAGCAGAACCCCACCCAATACCTTGCCTGAGTTTGTTTTGGTGGGCGCACTTTTCCCTCTTGGTGATCGCACTGTTTTGGAGTGTTGTGCGGTCAGGAAAGCAAAATCGTGCGATATTCCGAAATCGTGCGGTCACCAGATCAAAATCGTGAAGTCATTTGGCTTGAATCCCCCTGAGTATGCGGCTAAGCGTACCGATTCTTCCACTTGCTGGGGGATTTTGGACTGTGGGAGGCTTGGCAGCGGGAGGATTGTTCCAGTGACTGGAGGTTTTGGGTCTCTGGGAGGCTGGTTGACGGGAGGATTGTTCCAGCGGGTGGAGGTTTTGGGAATGTGAGGGGTTGTTTAGCGTACCGATTGTTCCAGTGACTGGAGGTTTCGGGACTCTGGGAGGCTCGGCAACGGGAGGATTGTTCCAGCGGGTGGGGGATTTTGGTCTCTGGAAGGCAGTTCATATTGCGATATGGTCGCGAACTCGGGCGCTTCGGCGTCCGTGGCGGGAAGTACCGTTGGCACTATGACTGACGGTACTATGCATCTTCTTGATCCTGCTCCTTTCGGACGTATTCTTCCGGCCATGGTCACCCCCATGAAGGCCGACGGTTCCGTTGATTTCGAGGCCGCGCAGAAGCTTGCGAAGCAGCTTGTCGCCGATG
Source organism: Bifidobacterium pseudocatenulatum DSM 20438 = JCM 1200 = LMG 10505 (assembly GCF_001025215.1). Taxonomy (NCBI): domain Bacteria; kingdom Bacillati; phylum Actinomycetota; class Actinomycetes; order Bifidobacteriales; family Bifidobacteriaceae; genus Bifidobacterium; species Bifidobacterium pseudocatenulatum. The sequence continues at coordinate 1,738,391 of NZ_AP012330.1, read as the reverse complement.
GCGCCGATGGCCTTGTGGTCAATGGCACCACGGGCGAGTCTCCCACCACCCACATGGAGGAGAAGGTCGAGCTGGTTCAGGCCGTCAAGGATGTGGTGAGCGTGCCCGTTATCTCCGGTGCGGGTTCCAACGATACCGCCCACACCGTGCGCATGGTGGAGCAGACTCAGGAGGCGGGCGCCGATGCGGTGCTTGTGGTCGCTCCGTACTATTCGCGCCCGTCGCAGGAAGGCGTGTTCCGTCACTACAAGGCGGTCAATGATTCCGCGGACAAGCCGATTATCGTTTACGATGTGCCTGGCCGCACCGGTCTGCACATTCAGTTGGAAACCTACCGTCGTTTGGCTGAGCTTGGTCACGTCAAGGCGGTGAAGGACGCCACCGGAGATATCGCGGGTGCCGTGCGTAAGCGTATGGAAACCGGTTTGACTTGGTATTCGGGCGATGACGGTCTGTTCCTGCCGTTCCTTTCGGTTGGTGCAGTCGGCATTATTTCCGTGATCGCACATGCTGCTTCCGGTCCGATGCGCGATTTGGCTGCCGCATTCGACCGCGGTGACATTCATGGGGCTCAGCGCATTGCCGTGCAGCTTGCTCCACTGGTCGAAGCAATGAACGGCAACGGTTTCCAGGCTGTTATGGCCAAGGCTTCGCTGAAGGTGCGTGGCATTCTCGACTCCACGACGATGCGTCTGCCGAACGTCGGTCCGGGCGAGGCTGAGATCAAGCGCGCGGAAGATGGCATGCGCGCTTCCGGCTTGCTGTAATTGAAGAACTTGTGATTGCGAAACTTGTGATTGCGAAGCGCTTGATTGTCGGCGATTGCGCTGATTCCGGGCATTGTTGCGATCACAAGTTTGCTGGGTTTGCCGTAATACGGCAAACTAACTGAATTCCTCGTTTCCGCACAGGCGGAGACAATTAGTAATAGAAATCCAACTAGGAAATGGCTATAGAAGAAACCAAAACAGTAACTACGCACAAGCGCGGCAGCAAAGCTGCCAAGCGCACTGAAAACACGCAGACCGCGGATGTGCAATCCGTGAAGTCTGTGAGCTCTGAGAAGGTCAGCAAGGCTGAAACGACTTCCAAGAAGGCGAAGTCTTCTGGCCGTGGCGGTGGCCGTGGCAATCGTGCGGGCGATGCGTCCGGTTCCGTTCGTGGCGGTTCTCGCGGCAACGGCAGCGGCTCCTCCAAGGGCTCGAAGAGCACGAAAAACGTGAAGGCCGCAAAGAACACGAAGAACTCCAGAGGTCCCAAGAACTCCAGCGCGGCAAGCTCTTCTGCTGGAAGCCGTCGCAATTCCCGTCTTGCTCCGCAGACCACCGCGCCCCAGCAGGATGACGTGTTGATCGCTCCGCCGAAGTACCGTAAGGGCTCCATGCGCATCGTGCCGCTTGGTGGCCTGGGCGAAATCGGCCGTAACATGAACGTGATCGAATACAACGGTCACCTGCTGCTCATCGACTGCGGTGTGCTTTTCCCCGAAGAGGAGCAGCCGGGTGTCGATCTGATTCTGCCTGACTTCCACTACATCAAGGATCGTCTCGACAAGGTCGAGGCTCTGGTGCTTACCCACGGCCACGAGGATCATATCGGCGGCGTGCCGTATCTGCTGAAGCTCCGCCCCGACATTCCGCTGATTGGTTCCAAGCTCACGTTGGCTTTCGTTGAAGCCAAGTGCAAGGAGCATCGCATCAATCCGCGACTGGTTGAGGTCAAGGGTCGTGACAAGCTGAAGGTCGGTCCGTTCAATCTTGAGTTCGTGAACGTCACGCATTCCATTCCGGACGCTCTGGCTGTGTTCGTGCAGACTCCGGCCGGAAGCCTCATCGATACCGGCGATATCAAGCTTGACCAGCTGCCGCTCGACCATCGCATCACTGATTTGGTGGAGTTCGGCAAGCTCGGCGAAAAGGGCGTGGATCTGCTGATGATGGATTCCACCAACGCTGAGGTTCCAGGCTTCGTCAAGCCGGAAACCACCATTGGCCCAGCTCTTGATCAGGCGTTCGCCCAGGCCACACGCAAGATCATCGTGGCCAGCTTCTCCAGCCATGTGCACCGTGTGCAGCAGGTTGTCGACGCCGCCCACAAGTACGGTCGCAAGGTGGTGTTCGTGGGCCGTTCCATGGTTCGCAACATGTCCATCGCTGCGGATTTGGGCTACTTGAGACTTCCGGAAGACACGGTCATCGACCTGAAGAAGGCCCATGACGTGCAGGACGACAAGCTCGTCTACATGTGCACCGGTTCCCAAGGCGAGCCGATGGCCGCGCTTGGCCGTATCGCCGACGGCAATCATCGCGACATCACCATCAACGAATTCGACACGGTCATTCTTGCGAGCTCCCTGATTCCGGGCAACGAGCATGGCGTGTACAAGATCATCAACAAGCTGGTGCAGCTTGGCGCTCGTGTGGTCAATCGAGACAATGCCGCCGTGCATGTGTCCGGCCACTGCAATGAGGGCGAACTGCTGTACATGTACAACATCGTCAAGCCGAAGTGCGCCATGCCGATCCACGGCGAGAACCGTCACTTGGTGGCCAACGGCATGATCGCGGTCAAGACGGGCGTCGATCCGCAGAATGTGGTGCTTGCCGAAGACGGCGATGTGGTCGATTTGTACCACGGCCAAGCTGCTGTTGTCGGTTCCGTGCCATGCGGCTACGTGTACGTCGATGGCGATTCCGTTGGCGAACTTACCGAGGACGAGCTTGAGAAGCGTCGTATTCTTGGCACGGAAGGTTTCGTGTCGAGCTTCGTCGTCGTCGATACGGAAACGGCTGACGTTGTCGCAGGTCCGAAGATCTATCTCAACGCGGTGGCCGAAGACGAAAGCGAATTCGACAAGGTTCGTCATCAGATCGTCGAGCAATTGCAGGATGCGATGATGGCTGGCACGCACGATACATACAAGTTGCAGCAGATCATGCGTCGTACGTTGGGTAGCTGGGTCGCACGTCAGCTGCATCGCAAGCCGATGATCGTTCCGGTCGTTGCCGATATCGCACAGGATGTTGACGAAGCGATGGGATTGAACGCAGCGCAATGATGAATCGACAGATAGTCAATATTTTTCGCAATATCGCCGATTCCAGCGAAATCAATATTGGAATAATATTGAAATATCGACAGATCGTCAATAATTGTTGATTACATAATCAAAAGAAGGACGGCGTAACCGGCACAACCGGTTGCGCCGTCTCCTATTCAATAAATAGGAATCTCAACACAAATAAGGAGTGACATGCCAGGAGCAAATCTCACCCGAATCGAAGCGGAAGAACGCAAAAGCGTTATCGCAGCACCGGTTCATTACACGGTCAAACTTGATCTGACCCGTGGAGCCAAGAATTTCGGTTCCGAAACCACCATCACGTTCGACGCCGAGCCGGGAGCTACCAGCTTCCTTGACCTGATCGCCACCGAAGTGAGCGAAATCGTACTCAACGGCGAAACTCTCGATCCGGCCGAAGCGTTCGCCGACAGCCGTATCGAACTGAAGAACCTCGAAGCGCACAACGAAGTGACCGTCAAGGCACTGTGCCAGTATTCCAACACCGGTGAAGGCCTGCACCGTAGCGTCGACCCTTCCGACGGCAACATCTACCTGTACTCTCAGTTCGAAGTGCCGGATGCCCGCCGCGTGTATGCCGTGTTCGACCAGCCCGACATCAAGGCCGTGTTCGATTTCTCCGTGCTTGCAGCCAAGTCGTGGATCGTCACCTCCAACATGCCTGCCGCATCCGTGACCGACAATGAAACCGTTACCGAAGAGGGCACGCTCGGCACGCACGAAGCCGAAACCACCAAGCTGTGGGTGTTCGAATCCACGCCGACCATGAGCTCCTACCTCACCGCCATCTGCGCAGGACCGTACGCCGAATGGCACACCGAATACGCCAACGAAGACGGACGCACCGTGCCGATGTCCATGTACTGCCGTCAGGCGCTCGCCGAAGCGTTCGCCAAGGATGTCGACTACCTGTTCGACATCACCAAGAAGGGTTTCGCCTTCTATGCGAAGACTTGGGGCGTGCCGTATCCGTACGCCAAGTACGACCAGATTTACGTGCCGGAATACAACGCCGGCGCTATGGAGAACATCGGCATGGTCACCATCCGCGACCAGTACGTGTTCGAATCGAAGGTCACCGACGCGTATGCCGAGCGCCGCGTGGTCACCGTGCTGCACGAGCTTGCACACATGTGGTTCGGCGACTACGTGACCATGAAGTGGTGGAACGACCTGTGGCTCAACGAATCCTTCGCCGAGTTCACGTCCACTCTCGCCACTGCCGAAGCCACGGAATGGAAGGACGCTTGGGCCACATTCAGCTCCGGCGAGAAGAGCTGGGCACTGCGCCAGGACCAGCTGAGCACCACCCACCCGATCGTCGCGCCGATCAACGATCTGAACGACACGTACGTCAACTTCGACGGCATCACCTATGCCAAGGGCGCTTCCGTGTTGAAGCAGCTCGTGTTCTATGTGGGTCGTGAGAAGTTCTTCAAGGGCATCAACAATTATCTGAACAAGCATGCGTACTCCAACGCTACGCTCGCCGATCTGCTGGCTGAACTCGAGTTGACGTCCGGCCGCGATCTCAAGGCGTGGAGCGCCCAGTGGCTTGAACAGTCCGGCATCAACACCATCGCCACCGAAGTTGAGGAAAACGAGGATGGCACGATTCGCCAGCTTGCGTTGCGCCAGTCCGCTTCGACTGAGCATCCGGTGCTGCGCGCACATCGTCTGGCTGTCGGCTTCTACAATGAGGATCCGGAAACCGGCAAGATCGTGCGTACCGACCAGTTCGAACTTGATGTTGACGGCGAACTGACGATTGTCGAAGCGGCTGCCGGCAAGGCACGTCCGGCGCTGATTTTGGTGAATGACGACGATTTGACATACACGAAGCTGCGCTTCGACGAGAAGAGCCTCAAGTTCGCTGCGGAGAACCTGTATCGTTTCGACGATGCGTTGGCTCGTTCCGTGATTTGGCTTGCATTCTGGGATATGACCCGTGACGGCGAATTGCCGGCAAAGCAGTTCATCGAAACCTCTTTGGCTGCGCTTGCCACGGAACATGAGTCCACCACGTTCCGTTACGCTCTGGCGCAGGTCAGCACCACCGCATGGCATTACACCGCTCCGGCCGACCGTGCCGAAGTGGTGGAGCATGTGGCTGCCGAACTGTTCAAGCTGGCTCAGGCTGCCGAAGCCGGTTCCGACGAGCAGTTCCAGCTGATCACCGCCTACTTGGGTTATGGCGAGCCGGGCGACGCCGCATTCGAAGCGAATGCGAAGGGTCTGCTCGATGGTTCCGTGAAGCTTGATGGCTTGGAAATCGACAACAACTTCCGCTGGACCATCATCAACGCGCTGAGCGCAATCAACGCCATCGGCCAGAGCGATATCGACGCGGAGCTTGCCAAACGTGAAACCACTGAGAACCGTGAGTTCGCATTGGGCGCTCGCGCGGTCGCAGGCACTGCGGAGGCCAAGGAATGGGCTTGGAACGAGGCTTTGCACAACGATGAGCTGACCAACATGCAGCTTGAATCCGTGGCTCGAGGCTTCGCCTCCACTCCGCGCGTCGACTTGGCTGAACCGTATGCGGCCAAGTATTTCGAGGTTGCCGACTGGATTTGGCAGAACAAGACCTTCCACATGGCTGAGGCCCTGCTGGAAGGCCTGTATCCGAGCTATGCCGATCCGGCCACGCTGGTGGATCTCGGTGATGCTTGGCTGGCTTCGCATGCGGACGCCGACAACGCGTTGCAGCGTATTGTGCGCGGCAATGTCGAATCGTCGCACCGCACGCTCAAGGTGCGCGATTTCAACGCGTCCCTCTGATGCCGTTTCTAAATGCCACTTCCGGTAGCTATTCTTAGTAGCTACTTCTGATAACTGCATCTGATATCACTCTTGTGATATTGCCTTACAAGACCGGACCGGCGGCGCGGCTTATCCCGCTGCCAGTCCGGGCTGGTTCGCCTCCAAACAAGCCATCCCAAACAAAAGCTGGTTTCCATAACGGTCAGGCCGAATCCATTCTCACTAATTTGCAGATGGGAGCCAAATATGTCTCTGGTATCGGAACGAGACGGTTTTTTCGGCTGGCGTCAGGTGGACGACCCGTATTCGCTTGAGGAGCGTGGCTGGGTGGAGGATGTCGGCTCGACGGGCTCCTATTATCCCCTGCCTAGATGGCTGGTCTACATGTGCATGGGCGGCTGGAACGAGCCGATACGCGGCTGGACCGGTGGACTGTACGAAAAACACTGCTACTGTCGTTCCGCCCATCATCGCGACGGCTGGGATGGCGTCGTTCTGGACAGCGAGCCTCTGTACTATGACGAGTTCGCCGATGGGGGACGGTATCGTTTCCGATCGGTGGATCCGATGATTTCACGATTCGGTCTAAGAGGGGTCGCCGTAAGGGCCCCGTTCCCGTTGACCGTTGACCTGAACCTGTTCCAATACGCCGCATGCAGCGTCGGCGAGCTGGCATGGACGCCATACGCCGACCTGCGTAACGGTTCATGTTCGAAACGTATGCTCGACCTGATGAACACGTTCCCCCACAAGCCGGGATTCTTCGTCTACAAGGGGTACCTGTACGCGTGGATCAACCGAATGCTGCAAGCGGGCCGCGAACCGCATGTCGCCATGCACTGCGCCTTGGAGCCGTACACGGAGCTGGAGCTGTTCCGCGCCTACCGCGTCTACTACGAGCAGCTGCAGCGGGAAATCCCGGCACCCTGCATGGGCGACATCGTCTGGCCGGACCAGTGCGACCCGCGGTTTCCGTTGGAGAACGATCCGCGTGCCGCACACTACGGCATGTGGGTGTATTCCGGCGGACTGTCGTACGGTGGCAAAACGAGCTGAATGGGCGTCAGCGCCATGGGACGCTAATATGATCTTCCTTTCCTATGGGCGAGTGATTACTTCGCGAGGGACTGCATAAGGCGGATGCCGTTCGTTTCTCTATGAATAAGTGTTCAGATCGGCATTAATTTCAAATGACTATCTGAAAATATCTAATTATTCTAGTTAAAACTATGCTCATTTGTTGATATACTTTGCGAAGTGTTCTTTCGCGCGGTCTTTCGCGCGGTCCGTACAAGCCATGCCACCATATACGCGCAAAACACGGCGATACTGGCAGCTTCCACGAATCGTTTGAAATTCGTATCAGGATCTTGGATTTTGTGCAATACAAGCGGTTTCATGGACGTTTCGGCATTATTCTGGGCGTGCATGCCACCTGTTGAAGTCGGGCCTCGAAGACTGTCGGAAAGCGCTATGTTCAGCGCGGTTTGTGGGTCCACCAGTCCCCATCCAATGTTGTTGTCTCGCTGGTCGGAATTTGGTCGATTCGCTGAAACGAGCAGTCGTTGCCGCCATTGTGCGGGTGTTTCATTCGGATATTGTGAGGCGATGAGGGCTGCCGCGCCGCTTACATATGCGGTCGCGAAGCTTGTTGAGGCTGCGTCGGTGGCGTAAAGGCAGTCCACGCCGCCGGGGACGGTTGAGGCAACGTATGCGCCGGGGGCCGCGATGTCCACTTGGGTGCCGTGGACGGAATCGTCGGTGATATTCAAATCCGTATCCACGGCGGTGACTCCTACGACTTGGCTGTAGGCTGCGGGGAATCGTCGTCCGTCCTTGGTGCTGGCTGACGTGAGCCGGTTTCCTGCGCTGGAGATGATGAGACTGCCATGTGATTCTGCGTAATCCACGGCTCGCCTCATTTGAGGAAGATCGGTGATGTCGCTTAATGAAATATTGATGATTTGCGCATGGTGGTCCACGGCTTCGATTACCGCTTTGCTGACGTCTTCCATGCTTGGTCCGCCGGTTTGCTTTCCGTTTTCTTCGTGGAGTGATTCGAATATGCGGATCGGCAGTATGGTCGCGTCTGGGGCGAATCCTTCTACGGACGACCCGTCTACTGCACGCGCCGCGATGATTCCTGCGATGATGGTTCCGTGGGAGTATATGTCGGTCATGCCGTTGGTGGCGTCTCCTGAAATATGACTTACCCCAGGTGTTACGGCGTTTGCCAAATGTGGATTATCCACATCTACCCCGGAGTCGACTACCGCCACGGTTACGCCTTTGCCCGTGGATTGACGGTGCAGTGTTTCGAAGTCGAAGAGCGTGTTGGTCCAAGGAGTGTCATTGATGTAGTTTTCGACGCCGGCTTGGCATTGTGCTTGCGCGTCTGCCGATGCGGCGCCTGTTTCAGGATCATCCGTTGCGTTAGTGGCTGCGTCAGTGGTCGTATCGGCGGTTGATGACGACGCATTGCCGCCATCGTTTGTTTGCGATGCGCTGGATTGGTTGCTTCCTGGAGCGGATCCTGCTGCTTGGGCTGATAGTTCGACGCCTTGGCTAAATAGGTCTATCCATGCGCGGGGAATGGCTTGCACGTCGTTTTTGGCGTATCCAAGCCGTTTGAGGGTTTCTTTGTTGGCATTCGCAATGGGATACGCGGTTCCTGTGGAATCCACGGCGAAAATGTAGCCTTTGTCGGATGTGCCGATGGAGGCCTGCAGTAATGCTCCGGTGCCGCCTTTGAGCTTCACTGTTGAACTGGTATTGCTTGACGGGTTTGTTTTGGATGTGCCGCTATGTGCTGAGTTGTTTTGTTTGACTGCTAAATTTACATGGGTGTCGGCTTTTTTCCTTCCTGCCGTTTCCAAATTGTAGATTGCGCACGCGGAGACGTTTCCGGATGTTGCCGATAGCTCTTCGGAGGGCCAATCTTCCGGAATTGCGGATTCGGTGGAGTTTGAGAAGAATTGGAAGTCGGCCGCGCTGAGAACGTTCGGCTGTGTGAATTCATCCGTTTTTCCCGTGATGTACAGGCCGTAGGTAAAATCGGTGAGTGGGGAAAGCGATCCATCGGAACGAACCACATATTTGGTTTTCTTGGCATCGCCTTGCTGCATGACTACGCTGCCGACCAGCGCTTCAACGCCGTGGACGGTAATGCTGTTGCCTGCTCCGTCCACCGAGATTTGTTCGATCGGGCTTCCTTGCTCGAACAGGTTGATCCATTGTGCGGTTGCGTCGGTGGAAGCGGTTTCGGGAATGCCGAATGCTCTGAGGAACGCGTCTCGTAAGGTCGCTTCCTGAGGAAGCTGGTATCGGTGACTTCCGTTGACGAGGTAGCTGATGCCGTCCACATTGGCGACAATTGCCGTTGCCGTGTCTGTGACTTGAGACGAAGCGTTGCTGAGTGTGGTTGTGATGTTGCTGTCGGAGACGCAGCTATTGATGGATCCTGCGATGAGATTGTTTTCTTCCGGTAGCGAATCTGGCGCGCCGAGGATGCCTATGGTGGAACCGATAGGAATGTTTTTGAGCTGGTCGTCGGCTACCGTGAGCACTTTGAAGTCGGATGACGGAATGAGCAGTCGTGCGCTGATGGCATTGATGACGGGGTGCAACGTTCCATTTGAACTGACATATCGTGCCGCTGAGTTTTTTGCGACGATGAGCTTGTTGTTCTCCCAACCGTCTGGCAATGATGGACTTACCATGCCGTAGAAAAGGCTGACAAGTATTGCTATGACGGTAAGCCCTACACCCGCTATTACGGGAGACTGGTTTTTCTTCGGAGTGAGTTCCACGCCGTCTGGAATGCCGCTGCTGAAAGCGGTGACAAGTCTGCGGCGCGAGTAGCTTTGAGCTTCGGCAAGGTCTTTCTTGTTGGCCATGAGCGTCCTTACAGCGTGATTGCCAGGTATGCGAGCGGCAAAATAAGCATGATGCATATGGTTTCTGCGGCGTCCGCCACGCGTGTGGCGAATAGCGTATGCTTGCGTAAGACATAGGTGAACAGTATGGTCGCGAAGGCGCATGCGAGCATGAGTAGAATCAGCGGAATGCTGAATTCCTGATGCGTTTGCACGCTGAGCGATCCGGTCACGATGATTCCTATGCCTGCGGCGCCTACAGTTACGCACATTTCGCGGAACGTATAGATCTGCCTGGAATCGAGCAGCATGCCGAGGAATGCGGCGAGGCATAATGCTGACCCGAGTGGCGTGTCCAACGTGTTGAGGAGCGGTGCCGCTATGAGCAGCAGCGCGGCGACGCAGATTCGTCCGATGAAGAGCATGGTCGAGCCTGCTATATATCTACGTTTGATGTCTTGGTAGTCAATGTCGTTAGGAAGCGCGAAGATTTCCGATTCGCTATGCGGACTGTCTACGCTGATTCTCGCAAAAGACAGACACATCCAAGGCAGGGCGCTCGCGGTGAGTGCGGTTACGGCTGATGTGAGGATCCAGATATGCCCCATCTGCTGCGGCATGAGTGTGCTGAGGACGCTTGGTATGGCGCAGATGGCACCTATCAAAATGGGAATATAACTGTATGGGCGTGTTTTGGATGCGGCGAGACTCATGAGTATGCCTGCGGCGGCGAGTCCCAGGCTCGCTCCAAGAAGTGGCAGGGCATGCAGTGGCTGTTTGCCTGCGAGCAGGTTGACAAGTTGATATCCGCCAATCGCAGTAAAAATGCTGGCGATGAGTCCGATTGCGGTTGATTGCACGAGCAGGTTTTTGCCGCATAATGCGGCTGTGAGCGCTAGAAGTATTGCGCTGAATCCAAATGCGAGAACCGATGCCCATATGGATGCGGGGGAAAGCGCGATCCATCCGGCGCTGATAACAAGCATGCCGAGGCCGATGACAAGTGACGTGAATGTGGTGTGGTCGCTGGTCCAAGGGCGGTATACGTGCTGTACGCTGGCGCCTACTGCCTCTACGACGTCATCGTAAATGATGTCGGTGTCTGATGATGCTCCGGGCTCAAGCGTGAGCGTGGAGTGGTTTGGAACGTGTTGTTCGCGAAGAGTCTTTGCGGGGGAGAGTGGATCGCCGTCGCTGGTGAGCAGCCTGTACCCTCCGTACACGATCGACGGATCGAGTATGCCGAGTCGTCGGGCTATGTCTGGTAGAAGATCGGCGATGATGGGGCCGTCGTTCACCCGCAGCGCGATTGTGCGCGTTTTATAGGAGACGGTGATTTGGAGTGTATCTGTCGTATTGATGGGGGGTGAAGATGGGGTATTTTGTCTTCCGTGCGGGAGCGGTGGCAGGGAGATGTTCATGCTCTTCCTTAGAGAATGCCGTAAGGCGCTGTATCGTGTCTATAAACAATACAACTATAAGGCATTGAGAAAAATGATTGCATTTTTGCAGTGATTGTCATTTGTTTCTGAAAAAATTGCTTAATTTTCAGTAAAATTGCTATGACTAAGTGACTTTTAAGTTAACGTCAAACGATTGACGTGAGTTCATCTCGGGTTTTGGATACTTAATGAATTTAAATTTTACTGAATTTGTTATTGCTGTTATTGTTATTCCTTGGGGGAGTCGTGTCTCATTGTGGCTTCCCTAAGAAAGAATGCCTCCAAGGAAGGAAACAAGATGGCGGAACAGATCAGAGCCGAAGAAGGGGCAATTGAGAAGGGTGCCACTGCGGTCGACAATGCGCGCTCGGGTATCGAGAACCGAATCAAAGATATCGAAGCGAAGATGGCGGAGCTGGGCTCTTTCTGGAGTGGTGACGCGGCCGTGTCGTTCAACGCGCTGATGTCCAGTTGGCAGGAGAAGGCCACGTCCTTGAACAATATTCTCATTGATCTTTCGGATAACCTACGGGGTACAGCCAAGGATCAGGCTGCGAATGAGGAAGACAACCAGTCCCGTACGTCCAAGTTGCAGGCGTTGCTTGGCTGACATCATCGAATTGAACTAGAAAGCTCAAGGAGAAAACATATTATGGTAAGTTCTTTTTCGGTTCGTCCGGAGCAGGTGGATGTTTTGGCGAGCGATATCGCTGCCGATGCCAAGAGCATTGCTCAGGAGCTTGAAAACCTCAATAGCCAGGTGAGCGCTTTGATTGGTCAGTGGGACGGTTCCGCTCGTGAGGCATATCATCAGGCGCAACGCAATTGGGATGGCAAGTTGCAGGAAATGAATCAGATTCTTGGCCAGATTTCCCAAGCCACCTCACAGATCGCACAGCAGTACGTGGAGTCTGACGCGCGTTCGGCGGGTCGTTTCTGATGTCGTGTGATTCCGTGTGTGTTCCACGAAAGGTGTGGGGCGCACACGGAATCTTTCCGGTTGGGAATATGGGTGTTGACGAGGAGCGGATCGGGCATGGTAGTTGAAATCAAAGCGGATGTTGACAATGCGCGTGCGATAGCGAATGACATGGATTCATATGGCGAGTCGGTTTCTGAATCTGCAGGGCGTTGCGGCCAGGAAGCGTATAGCCGCGATACTGCTTTTGGCAAGGAATTCATGAGGAGCGCTTCCGCGTATACCCGGCTGCTGCAGGGAACCGGGGCAAATATAGGCGAAGCCATGAGCGGTTTTTCGCAGCGCGTTTGCAGCGCTGCGAAAATATTTGAACAGGCCGAAGAACAGCAGGTGGCTTCTATCAATAAGGCTGAGGTAACAGTTCAGGAGGCTGCACCTGTTGTTGGAAAAACAAAGGGTAAAGCATCCGACATACACGAGACTTCTAAGAAGAACGAGAGCGATGAGGCGTTTGAGCCGCTGCTGTCATTAGTGGATAGTGTGGTGAATGTGCTTTCGATTCCTCCGCTACCGCCGAAGACTCTTTGAATTTGCTGATTAAGTGACGTGTTGCGTTTGTTATTTCCATACGAGAAGGGGTTATTGATGACGCGAGATTTGTGTGCATCGCATGTGCGAAAGGTGCGCGGCGTGGTGTCGGCGTTGGTGGCGGTGTTGGCTTGTGTGGGGTTGTGTGTGCCGTCGGCGGTGGCTTCGGATGGTGTGGATTGGCGTATCGACGATATGGGCGTGCGTGACGCGTGGGCCCAGGGGATCACGGGCAAGGGCGTGAAGGTCGCGGTGCTTGACGATCCGATTGTGTCCGACTATCCCGCGCTGGCGGGCGCGGACGTGTCGTACAAGCTCATGACCGAGAGCAACCAGCCGTGTCATAGGAAGTCCGATCCGTCGCAGACCACGTCCGCGGACGATCCCACTCTTGATTCGTCCAGCGGGTTCGTGATAACCCATGGTACGAGTGTGGTGTCGTTGATCGTGGGCAATGGCAATGGATGGGACGGCGGCGCGGGCATCCAAGGCATCGCGCCCGGCGCTTCCGTGACCGCCTACATGGTCTTTTACCAACGTGAAGGACGATTGGGAGGGGGAGCGGATATATGTGTGGATGATGCCGGTAAGGGTGTTGACTTGGACAAGCCGAGCATCCGTGACGCGGTGAGTTCCGGCGCGAGGATCATCAACATGTCGTACGTGGATGACATCGGCGATCCTAGCGGGGTGCGTGACGACATCCTGTACGCGCTGCGTCACGGCGTGGTGGTGGTCTCGGCGAGGGACAACTCTGTCAGGGCCGGCATGTACGACCTGGTCGGCGAGCCGGGGATGAACAACTATTTCCCCGGTGAGGTGACGGTGAACGCGGTGGATTCGGCGGGGAATCTGCAGGAGTCGTCGGATGTGATGGACGGGAACGTGTCGGTGCTGAGTCCGGGCGTGGGCGTGCCGTCCTACCGAAGCACGGATTCGCGTGAGATGGATTTGACTGGCGGCGGCACGTCGACCGCGGCGGCGAATCTGAGCGCGTATCTCGCGCTCGTGATGCAGCGGTGGCCGGATGCGACGGGCAACCAGATCCTGCAGTCCCTGATTCGCAACACGAAGGGGAACGCGTCGAGCGGGCCGAAACTGGATCCGGAACACAAGCGTGGTTTCGGGATCGTGGATCCAGGCAAGTTGCTGTCGGTCGATCCGGCCCAGTACCCGGATGTGAATCCGCTTCTGGAGTGGGCCGTGAAGACGAGCGGGGAGCATGAGGAGACCAAGGGCATGTACGAGTATCCGTCCCCGCTGGGCGAGCATGGGGTTGCGGATACGGGGGAGTTCTCGCCTGATGGCGACACGGTCATGTACACGCCCGATACGGCTTTGGTGGGTCGTGAGCTGCAGCGTCAGCAGGCCGCGTGGGAGAAGGTGGAGTCGTGCCGTGCGGACGGCGGGAGCGATTGCATGAAGTATTCCGCGACGGCCACGGCCGATGAGGAGGATGGGAAGGTCGCCGGGGATATGGCGTCGGATGCTTCGGGTTCGTCCGTGGTGCCGTCGTGGGTGGTTCCCGTGGTGCTGGCGGGTGCCGGCGTGTTGGTGTTGGCTGGCGTGGTTCTGGCGGTGGTGCTGGTCCGCAGGATGCGGCGTGCGAGGGATGCGGGCCGTATTGTGCCGGCCGGTCCTGTCGGTGGGTCTGGTGTTCCGCCGGTCCCGTATGGTGTGGCGCCGCCGTATGTTGGGCCCGCGGCGCGGTCCGCTCCCGTCACTGGCTCGTATCCGAACGCCGGTGCGCCGGCCGGGTACACGTACCCTCCAACGCAGGCTGGGAACGGGCAGGTCGGTCAGCACGTTCCTCAACCGCCATTGCCGCCTAGGCAATAAACGATAGCGGGTAAGAAGACACGAGAGGAAGATTCATGGAAACATATGAGGAAAAACTGTCAGATATCGCCAATACCGCCAAGTGGTCTATTGAGGAATTTGACGATTTCAAACGGTTTGAACGAGTCATAGATGATGCCGCCGCGAAACTCAAAACCATGAAAAAGGAACTTGAAGAAGGTTATGTTTTTGGGGGCGAAACCCAAAAGGTAGCTTTGGAATGCGTTCGAGAAATTTCCAAAGGCATTGAGGAAGCGAACATACCAACAGCCTTGTCTGATCTATTTCGGATTGTTGACGCATGCAATCAGGCGATCGACGATGCAAGGAATGTGGAGCTGCCCGGCACTAGACTGACTAGCGATATTGAACAAGCCATTAAGTCTGCTGAGACGCCATTGAATATTATCGTTCCTGGATTGGGAACATTAACCGGGATAATCGGCGAAGCGGGCGTTAACATAATTTCAAATATGCTTGCTAATGAGCGAGAAAAAAAGGCTGAAGCAGAATTTGAACGGATTGAATTAGAAAGGAAGGAAAACTACCCTAGGCGCAGAGTTAATGAAGCTCCAGTCGTCGACATCAACGGCCTGTGGCCAGCACAGGATGGTGAAAACAATTCTTCGGAAATCGAAGATGTGTATCCCGCCTCGTTTGGCGACGCTGGAATCTCAGCTGCCGTAGCAGGTAGCGCTGGCCTCGCGGCCGCTGGCGGTGCGGCTGTCGCATCATCGAAATTCTCCAATACCCCCAAATCAGGTTCGGCCTCAATTTCTCGCCCCAACGTGAGCCCTACGCCGCCTCTTCCTCCACGTAACAACCCTACGGACGCTGCCGATACGGGCGGTGACAATAACAATAGCCATAATGGTCGGATGTTTGACCCGAACACCGGTGAATGGATCGACACAAGCAAATACGTGTATGATCCGGCAAGCGGACGTTGGCTTGACCGTAACCTATACGTATACGATCCGGCAACAGGCCGCTACGTGTATCGGAACCACATGGCCGTGGATAGCGATATGAGCTATAACGGTTCCGGTTCCGCCCATGGCGGCATGTCCGGAGGCTCTGCGGGATCGGGTTCCGGAATCGGGCGTACTGCGGTGGCGGCTGGCGCTGGCGCTGGCATCGGTGCCGGTGGAGCGTTAGCCGTATCCAAGCTCGCAGGTGGAGCTGGTTCAAGTTCCGGAGCGCTGTCTGAAGCTTCCATGGCAGCGGTTTCTGGCTCCGGCGTCGGTTCGTATTATGCGAACAATCCGGTCAAGGCGTCCATTGCATCCTCGTCGATCAAAGGTGCAACCGGTATGGCTGCGGGATTGCGCAAGGGAGAAATTGCGCGTGCCGAAGCTGCGGCGTCATCTCGTGCAAACACTCCGGGAATGATGGGTATGGGGCGTGGCGGTGCGTCTCAGAGCAAGGATAAGAGGCGCAACTCCTTGGGCTACATTGCTCCGACCATTGAAGAGGAAGAAGAATTCCAGCCCAAGCCGTTGGCGGCCATGGCAGGTCACCGCAGGCGTCCCGGTGAATGAGGCATGGGCGGAATGCGCTATGCGCATGACCGCACGTCGTTGAACAAAACGTTCTCTTGTTGAACAGGAAAGGAGCGAAGGCAGTGTCTTCCTCATGCATATGCGTTGACCCGTCCGATCTGGAAACGTCGGCGAAAAACTATGAACAGGCCGCACAACAGTTCGCTATGGCAAAAGCGCAGTTTGTGTCTGCGGGAACCCCGAATTTCGGGCTGATTCTCAAATGCCTGGAACCGGCGTATGAAGCGGCGAAGCAGTCTACGCAAGAATACTTGGCCAACGTTGAAGCAATGCTGAAATTGATTGCTTCGGCCATACAGGGGACCGTAGAAGATTCCACCACCACTGAAGAGGAGATACTTGAAGCGCTGAAGAAGATTCTGCAACTGCTTCAGCAGGTGGATGACAAGTTGGATTCCTCGGATCCTCATAACGCACGGTCCGAGGGAAATGGCGGAATAGGCGGCAATTCCGGCTATGGCGGCAGCTTTGGCAATGGTGGTGGCTCAAGAGCTGATTCCTTGCAAAGCAAGCAATATCAGCCAGTGGATCAGTTTAATGGTCGATCCGACGGTGGTTCCGAAGCGGCAGGAAGTCCGGCATCATCTGCGACAGGTTCTGGTGCAATGGCGTCGGGATCGCAAGAATTCGGCCATGATCAGAAAAAAACAACATCTGATGGTGCGCGTGATGCGGCGGAATCGAACACTTATCCGATTTTCAATGAGGTTCCACTTCCAACAAGACCAACCACGATTGGATTGGATGTGGATGGAAACGCCAAAGACGACTACTCTCTGAATCTCACTGATGGCAATACGCATGCCGTGATTGGGGCGGATGGTTCCGTTACTCTGACAAAGCGTGACAATTCCACCATTCCGATGCCTTCTGATGCAAGCAAAACAGGATCCGCTTCGTTTGATCTGGATGTGGACAACGATGGCGTGGACGACGTGTCCATGAACTCCGATTCAGGCGCGAATGCCCGTTTCAGCGTATATGAGGATGAAGATTCGCGGTACGTTGCCCTCGACTACGACAATGACGGCGATTACGATGTCGCCGTCCGCGTCGGAGATTCCGAAGCGGCAAGGGAAGCCATGCGTAAGCAAGCCGAGGATGAAGCCTGGCAAAGCATCGCAGCTAAAGATCCTCTGGGAAGAACGGCGGATGAGCTTCGTGCCTTGTACGAAGACAGAGAAACCATTCAGCTACCTGAACGCACGACGATTCAATAAAACAGGATGCTGTGCAAAGCATATCCGGCCGTAACCGGGTAAATATCACATTCAAACTATACACAAGGGGAAGAGTATGGCTGCAAAAGAAGATGATGGCTCTGCCAACGACTTGCATTTCGGCCCGATTACCATCGATGTTCCAGACGATTTAAGCGACATTAAACGCGACTTGAAGTTTTATCAAAAAGTCGGTGAGGCCTATGACAGTAGGAAAGTGGGAAAGGCTGCCTCAGCCCTCCTTTCCGGGCAGAAATTTGGCTACACGTCAGCCGACAAAGTGGTTGGGAGAATCCTGGAAAAAACAGGACTTGATAAGAAAGACATCGGAAGGAAAAGCCAGAAGTTCGAGGATGCGTCAAAAAGGTTCACAGAATCTTTGGAAGGGGATTTGACTCGTCAAAGTGCGCATGATTTGGCGAAAACGCTGGATAGCAGGATTACTACGCTTCGCATTGCCATCTCAGGTGTTGACTTCATTTGCAAGGCATTGTTTGGTGTCAGTCCTATAGATGAGTGGGTCAGGAAACCATTCTTCGGCGATTGGGATGAGCTTCGCGATACTGCGGGAAAATGGCAGTCGCTGGCTGAAACACTGCCTGAAGTGCAGACGGCGTTATTGGAAATTTCCAATAGTCTCGACGAGACAGTGTGGTCTGGGCAGGCCGCGGACATATATGTTGTTCGCAATGAGGCGGTGGCCGACGCGCTTGTGGAAGCTCCGGAGCCATGTTCGGAAATGGCCCAGGCGTTGAACGCTTTGGCGGACAATGCGGAAAAAACATTGAATCTGATATTCGACACGTTGAGTGAAATCATTTCGCTGTTGAAGCTTATTGCGGGTGAGCTGATTATTCCTGGAGCCGGTCCGGTGCTCGCTACGGTCACTGTCGCTGCGGAAGTCACCCAGGCGATTCAATGGGCATCCGATATCGTGGAATATCTTAACAATCTGTATGAAGCCCTTAACGGATTGTGTGTATGCCTCATGGTTATGCAACGGCTTTCCGTAAAAACAGAGGGCATGCTGAGCGTTTTTGGCGGAGGCACGTCGAACGGTGGAACTGGCAGTACGTCGAATGACGTAGCGTTTGCCGGGGCATCCGGTGGATCGTCCGATGGAAGATAATCGTCATGTCCTTCCAACCGCATCGTTATGACTTGCATTGCGAAACGGACGATGACCTCGGTACGACAATTTTATGTGCGAAGAAAAGAGAAGTGGAATGACATCAGCGGAATTCGAAGCTTTCATGAACCAAATGGATTCACTGTCTGCCCGGCTTGACAAGCAGCGGGCGAAATTCGAAAAAGAGAAAGTTCAAATAGATGAAAAAATAGCCGAAAAAACGAAAGAACTTGAAAATAAGCGGCGTAAAGGTGAATGTGGGCGCGCTTGGCAAGTATTGCAGCAGCGTATCGACATGGGGAAAACCTGTGAGGAAGACATCCTTGCTGGCATTGACAAGTCTCCGGAAGCGCGTGAAGTACGTGGTTACCTCGCGCAGAATATGAGTTATGTGCGAGATAGCGTGGAGGATGCGGACGACGAAGATAATGAAGCGGCCCAGGCTCGTGTTGCGCTCGATAAAGGAATGACTCGTCTGCGTGAGTGGGAAAGCCAATATGCGGCACAAAGAAACCAAGCCAGCTGACTTACAGGCGATATGCATTGTATCGCTCGTCTGCGCAGTGCTTTTTGCTGGTATTGCCGTTACGGTGCTGTCCGAAAGCGTGTTGCTTCCCGGTGGCGACGAGCGGATGCGAGGATTGCCTGTGCTGCTTGTGGCAAGCCTCATATTGCTGATGCTGTTTTGTGATCGGTTATGCGTGGTGAGCATACGCTCACACGAGCAAACCGTTGCGCTGGTTGCCATGGCTTGCGCTGTGCTGCTGTCGGTGTGTGCCGGTGTGGCGGCGAGCTGCGTTGAACCTTGCGCTCAGCCGATCGCGGCGGCGGTTTTCCTATCTTCTTCTTGCGTATGCCTCAATATGTCGTTAATGACGGTTTGCATTGATCAGCCGGTGCTTAATGGCGTGATATCCGCATGCTTTGCCGTATCGTTGCTGTTGCTGCTCGTCAGTACGGGAACGCTGATGTGTTCGTTGGACGTACGGCTGCTTGCCGGTTTGGTGCTTGCCGCTGCCATATGCTGTCTGCAAATGCTGCCGAACATCGTGGTGCATGTGCCGGACCGTTATCTTGTGCAATGGCGTGCCTACATGACACGTCGTTGGACGGTGCGCGGTGGCATTCCCGAAGAGGCCCGTGTATTGACCCAAGTTGATATTCGTGAAGATATGCAGACGTTTCAGGCCCGATACGCGACCGGTTTCGTGCTTTGCTTGGCGCTGCTGGTATTGCCGTACGCGGCATTGGTCGCATTCTGCGATTTCCATCGGATGTATGATGCTGTCGGCTTTCTCGTGCTTACCGCGGCCCTGTTTCTCTTTCTCACCCTTAAGCCGCGCCGGTCGGGCAGACCTTTCGAACGGTACTGCATGCGTTTGTCTGCGGTGATGGTGATGGCTATGGCCTGCGTGAGGGCCTGGGGCTTCATGACAACCGAAAACATGAGGCTGCTCGGCGTATGCGCGATTGGCCTGATTGGCGTTCTGCTGGTATATGCCATTCCTGTGCAAAAAGGCGGTTTTCATTCGCTTGTATTGTCTCGCGCCGGCGATGCGTTGTGCTTCCTGTCCATGATGGTCACGCCTGTGGCGGCTTTCTTCGCAGCTGGCGCGTTGCAGTATATAAGGGGATTGTGATGTCGGATTCGAATTCCGTAATGAGATGTCGTCCGGCAGGAGCCGGAAAACAATGTGCGGCCGCATTCGTCGATTGCGGTTTCGTATTGCTTTGCGGCGTGATTGCGGCTTTGCTCGGACATAATATTCCCGTCACGTTCCTGGTGATGCTCGAATCGGTTGCGGTGCTGGCTATTGGAGAAGGTTCGCGCGGTCTGACTCCGGGGAATATGATGTTCGGTTTGCGTACGGTTCGCGTGGAAGGCATGCGTGACGTCACGGCGGGAACTTTGCCCGCCGGAATGGGCCGGATTCTTGTGAAGTATTGTGTGCTTATCGGATCCACGCTTGCGTTGGTCATAGGTCTGATTGCGGTGATTTGCTCACCGTTGTTCGCCAAGGATGATTTGCATCAGGGATGGGCAGACAGACTGGCATCTTTGGGATGCGTCGATATTCATCAACGTGTTGAGGCGTTGGAGGAACAACCGGTCGTATCGAGGCAAATTCCTCCGGTTCCCATGCCTCGGATGCAGCCCACTCCTCCCGTGCCTCTTCCCAAAACAGTGGCGGACGTGTCCAAACCGGTTCCCATGCCAACGGCAAAACAGGTTTCTCCTGTACCCATGCCTTCGGGAAAGCCGATGTATCCGGTTCGGACAACGGTTGAACAACAGACGGCCTCGGTGCCAGTGACGCCTCCTGAGAAACCCCAAACCTTTCTCTTCTTTGAAGATGGCTCCAAGCGAACTCTCAGCGTGCCTTCTTCATTGATTCTCGGGCGCAAGCCAGCTCCGCAGCAGACAGGGGACATCGCGTTGGCTGTGCCTGACCATACTGGTACGGTCTCACGAAACCATGCTCGGATCGAATTGGTGGATGACCAAATCTGGATCACTGACTTAGCGAGCACCAACGGTACGCGAGTGCTTGACGAAAGCGGCGAAGAGACGGAACTTGAACCGAACGTCCGAACGCGTATGCATGTCGGATCCCGCATCGGACTGGGAGACATGGGCTGCAGCATCATCACATCGAAAAGCAGGAGGCGTTGATGGCTATTACTGCGGAACAACAAAACAGCAGGCTCGAAGGTCCCAAACCTCCAAAAGGAAAAATCGTATTGCAGGCACCACCCGAGCTTGAACCCAGCGACGGTGTCAACACGCTGCTCACATCGTTGGTGCCATTGTTGGGCACCGCCAGCGCCATGGTCATGATGCTGATGACCAATTCGGGACTCACCGGCATGCTTACCGGCGGCATGTTCATGGTGTCGTCATTGGGATTCGTGGCGGTCAACGGCTTCCGCCAACGTTCGCAACGCATGGCGAACCTCGCGGCGGCAAGACGTGAATATCTCACTTATTTGGCTGGCATACGCAAAACCGTGCGCACCGCGGGAAGGAAACAACGCAATGCCGCATTGTGGAACGCTCCATCCCCATCCTCGTTGACGGCGATCGCCCAGGAACCGGAACGTTGCTGGGAACGTGTTCCCGCAGACGACGATTTCATGATATTACGTTGCGGCACGCATAGTGTGCCATTGTGCCTGCAGCTTGAATCACCTGAATTGCCTCCACTCGCGCAGCTCGACCCGGTTTCGGCATCGGCGGCGCATCGTTTCATGCTTGCACATAAAACGTTGCACAATATGCCTTACGGCATTGACCTGAGGAAATACAAGCGTGTGGAATTGCTTGGAAACGAAAGCCAGACGCAGGCGCTCGCAAGAGCCATGATCTGTCAAGCGGCGGTTTGGCATCCGGCTGAATGCTGCAGAGTGCTCGTACTGGCATCCGCTGATCGCATGGGGCAGTGGGAATGGGTACGGTTGCTGCCTCATAACCGTGTGCTGAACGAGAAATACTTGGAAGGCACGTATAACGGTCATGGATTTATGCTGACGAGCAACGTGCGCGAAGTTGATGCGCTGATAGGCGAGGAAGTGCTGAACCGCAACAGGCGTACCGGAGATAATGAGATTGCTCCTCATGTTTTGGTGATCAATGATGGATTCGACCGGACTGTATTGTCTCGAGAGTCCCGATTGTTCGCTGAAGACGGCCTCGGTGGAGTGACCGTGTTCGACATGCCGAATGATTGGGGGGAGCTCGAGGAAGATGACGTGCTTCGTGTGCTGTATTCGCAGACCGTGGTTGAGGAAGGACTGAACGTTCTCGAAAAGCGCGACATCAATATGGTTGAAGTGTTTTCCACGGCACTCAAGCCTGTGGAAATCCAACCGGACGAATTGACTGTGGAAGAGGCGCTCTGCATAGCGAAACGCTTGAAGAGCGTGCATGTTAACGAAACCGGAGACGATTCCTCACAATCCGTCAATCGCAAGAAATCCCCCGAATTGCCTGATCTGCTTGGCATCAGCGATATTCGTCATATCGATCTGGCGAAACTGTGGGCATATCGTGTGGGCAAGGAGCGTTTGCGCGTGCCGATCGGCCTATTCGACGACACCAGTACCGCGTTCCTTGACATCAAAGAGATGGGCCAGCATGGCATGGGCCCGCATGGCGTGCTCGTCGGCGCCACCGGTTCGGGTAAATCCGAAGTGCTGCGAACCCTGGTACTGTCGTTGGCGTTGAGCCATTCCCCGGACCAGTTGAATTTCGTACTCATCGACTTCAAAGGCGGCGCCACTTTCGCAGGTATGGACGGCATGCCTCACATTTCATCCATCATTACGAATCTCGGCAAGGAAGCGTCGCTCGTCGACCGTATGGAAGACGCGCTGGATGGCGAAGTCAACCGACGTCAGGAGCTGCTGCGAGATGCGGGCAACCTTGCCAACATCACCGAATATGAGGAGATGCGTGTCAACGGCGGGCGTAGCGATCTTAAACCGTTGCCGTCACTATTGGTCGTGGTCGACGAATTCTCCGAACTGTTGAAGGCGAAACCCGAGATCGTGCAATCGTTCGTTCGCATTGGCGCGGTCGGCCGTTCGCTGGGCATACATCTGCTCATCGCATCGCAGCGTTTGGAACAAGGCAAGCTGCGTGGTCTTGACGAGCACCTGTCATACCGTATCGGTCTGAAAACGTTCTCCGCAACCGAATCCCGTGCCGTGCTGGGCATTACGGACGCGTACGATCTGCCAAGCCTGTCTGGCATCGGCTATCTGAAATCGCCTGACGGCACCATCACCCGCTTCCGCGCGTCTTACGTGTCGGGCGTGCCGAAGGGGTTGGACGGCGAAACCACCACCTTCCAGTATGCGGTGGAACAGATGCGAGGCAAAGGCAATCCCGCGCACGTGGTGTGGCTGCCTCCGCTGGTCACGCCGAATTCGCTCGACGATTTCATGCCGGACCTGACCGTCACCAAGGAGTATGGCTTGATTTCGCCAAGGTGGCGCAATGCCGGAGCGCTTGTCGTACCATGCGCGTTGGAAGACAAGCCACGCGAGCAGAGGCGAGACGTCATGGCCCTCAATCTTGCCGGTGCGGGAGGCCATGTGGCAGTGGTGGGCGGCCCGTTGAGCGGTAAAAGCATGATGTTGCGTTCCATCGTCGCATCGTTGGCGCTCACGCATTCGCCGCTCGAAGTGCAGTTCTATGTGATCGACTGCGGTGGCGGCGCGTTCTCCTCCATGGATGGATTGGAACATGTCAGCGGCATTGCGGCAGGCAATGAGGATGAAAAAGTCCGTCGTACGCTTGCCGAAGTCAGCGGCATCATCGACGCGCGCGAACGATTCTTCAAAGAACAGCGCATCGACGGCATGGACGCGTATCGTCGCCGTCGCGCCGAAGGCAAGGTCGACGACGGATATGGCGACGTGTTCCTCGTCATCGACGGTTGGGGCGTATTCCGCGGCGACTATGACGAATTGGAAACCAAAGTCCAGCAGATCGTTGCCCGTGGTCTCACCTTCGGCGTGCACGTGTTGTTCAGCGCGAACCGTTGGATGGAAATCCGTGCCAATATCAGCGACCTTATCGGCACCAAGCTCGAACTGCGTTTGGGCGATCCGAGCGATTCGCAAATCGACCGCCACGTTGCCGACACCGTGCCCAAGGGCGCGCCTGGCCGTGGCCTGAGCGCCAACAAACTGCATACGCTCGCAGCGCTGCCCCGCATCGATGGCGGGCATGATGCGGCGACGGTGTCCGACGGCATCAACGATCTCATCGCCAAAGTACGTTCCGCATGGCAAGGCCATCCGCATGGTCCGAAGCTGCGGTTGCTGCCCGAAAACCTGCCGTACGAGGCGATGATGGCTTCCGTCATGCGTCAAAAGGCATCCAACCAGCTCGCCAAAGGCAACATGGTGGTCGGTATCGACGAGAACGCACTGTCTCCAGTGGTGTTCGACTTCAACACCGAACCGCACTGTTACCTATTCGGTGACGCCGGTTCGGGGAAATCTACATTCCTTCGCGTGATAATCAACGAAATCGTACGAAGCTATCCGGATGGAAAAGCAAAAATTTTCATGTTGGATTATCGTCGTGCGAATCTTGCGCAGATTCCGCAGTCGCATTTTGGAGCGTACCTGACCAATGACGAACAGGCTACGGAAAGTCTCGACGCGCTTGCGGAATTCCTGAAAACCCGCATTCCGGGCCAGGACGTGACTGCCGAACAGTTGCGCGACCGTTCCTGGTGGACGGGTTCGGAAGTTTACGTGCTGGTCGACGATTACGATTTGGTCTCCACCAGCCGAGGCAACCCGCTGCGTGCGTTGGTGCCATATTTGGCGCAGGCCTCCGATCTGGGATTGCATGTGGTGGTGGCCCGCAGAACCGGCGGTGCGAGCCGAGCCATGTACGATCCGGTATTGCAGACGTTCCATGATCTCGGCATGACCGGCATTCTGCTGTCCGGAGATTCGAACGAAGGCCAGCTGATCGGCAAAGTCAAACCGAAGAAGGCGGCGCCCGGTCGCGCCCAAATCGTCACTCGAGACCAAGGCCTGTTCGTGGCGCAACTGTCGAATGCGGTATTGCGCGAATAACGCGATATTGCGAAAACGTGAGATTGCGGAAAAGCCCGCGCCGTTGCATACTGCGGTTTGCGCAACATTACGTACCGCAGTATGCAGGTATCGCAACATGCTCTCGACTGTTTCGTTGAATGGTGAACCCGTTGAGTACGATGGTGCACGGCAATATAACTTGAGATAGCGAGGACTTGAGACTCATGCCACGTATGTTCGGAACAGACGGTGTTCGAGGATTGGCGAATAGGGCTTTGACCGCACAGCTTGCGTTGGATTTGGGCGATGCTGCGGTGCGCGTGCTTGGCGATGATGGAGACAAAAGCGAATTCGACGGTCGTCGCCGTGCACTGGTCGGCCGCGATACTCGCGTTTCCGGCGATTTTCTTGCAGCGGCACTGTCCGCAGGCATGTCCGCAGGTGGTTTCGATGTGATCGACGCGGGCATTATTCCAACCCCTGGCGTCGCATACCTGACTTCCGTGCTGAACGTGGAAATGGGTGCCGTGATTTCCGCATCCCATAACCCCATGCCCGACAACGGCATCAAATTCTTCGCACGCGGCGGATTCAAATTGCCTGACACCAAAGAAGACGAAATCGAAAACGTGCTCGGCCAGGATTGGGAACGCCCGACCGGTGCAGGCGTGGGACGTATCAGCCACGACACGGCAACCGCAACCAACCTGTATATCGACCATCTGGTATCCACAATCGCCCCCATCGGGCCTGACAAGTCCCAGCCGACACCGTTGAAAGGCTTGAAAGTCGTGGCTGACTGCGCCAACGGCGCCACCTCCGTGGTCGCGCCGGAAGCGTTGCGCCGCGCAGGAGCCGACGTGATCGTGATCAACGCTTCGCCAGACGGCTACAACATCAACAAGAACGCCGGATCCACACACCCCGAACAGCTGCAGGCCATGGTCAAAGCCTCCGGAGCCGACTTGGGCGTGGCATTCGACGGTGACGCCGACCGTTGCCTTGCCGTAGACGGCGAAGGCAATATGGTCAACGGCGATCAGATCATGGGCATTCTTGCACGTGCCAAGAAAAACGCGGGCAAACTCAACCACGACACCCTCGTGGTAACCGTGATGAGCAACCTCGGCCTGAAGCTCGCCCTGCGTTCCATGGGCATCAAAACCGTGCAAACCGGCGTGGGCGACCGTTACGTGCTTGAGGAAATGCTGCGCGGCGACTATTCGCTCGGCGGCGAACAGTCCGGCCACGTGATCAACCGCGAATTCGCCACCACCGGCGACGGTACACTCACCGCACTGACCTTGTGCAACGAAGTGGTCAACTCCGGCAAGAGTCTCAAAGAACTCGCATCCGACTTCCCGCAACTGCCGCAAACCCTCATCAATGTGCCAAACGTCGACAAGCTCGCAGCCAAAACCAACGCCAAAGTGCAGGCGGCCGTCGAACGCGAAGAGAAAATGCTCGGCGACACCGGCCGCGTGCTCTTGCGTCCCTCCGGCACCGAACCGCTCGTGCGCGTCATGGCTGAAGCGGAAACCCAGCAGCAGGCCGACGAGGTCTGCGACCGTCTCGCCAAAGTCGTGGCCGAAGAACTCGCCTTGTAATCACACCGCCGATACACAGTATTTGGCAATCCAAAATCCCGAACCAATCCGCGAAGGAACCCCATGTTTGGACGTAACTCGAAAGTCAGCCTCGAGCTCAACCGCGAGGTCGAAAAACTCATCAAAACCGGCGGCAAGGAACAGCTGCTTCCCATCGTGCAGGCAGGTGAACCGGTACTGCGCCAGCAGACCGCAGCCTACGAAGGCCAACTGAGCCGCAAGACACTTGACAAGCTCATCGAAACCATGCGCGTCACCATGATCGAAGCGCCGGGCGTAGGTCTCGCCGCAACCCAGATCGGCCTCGGACTGGCGCTTGCCGTGGTGGAAGACCATGTGCGCGACGACGATGACGATGACCCGCGCGAAGCGGCCGAATTCCCATTCCACGTCATCATCAACCCCAGCTATGAGCCGATCGGCACCGAAACCCGCAGCTTCTACGAAGGCTGCCTGAGCTTCGACGGCTATCAGGCGGTACGCAAGCGCTGGCTCGACATCATCGCCCGCTGGCAGGATGAAGATGGCAAACAGCATGAGGAACATCTGCACGGCTGGCCGGCCCGCATCTTCCAGCACGAAACCGACCATCTGAGCGGCGAACTGTATATCGACAAGGCGGAAATCCGCAGCCTCGCCACCAACGAGAATCTTGAGGATTTCTGGTGCGACGATCCGGTTCCCACCGAAGCCGCCGCCGAACTCGGATTCGAACTGTAAACCAGGAGCGCACGCCGCAAATCGCATACATGCGCGGCGAAAAACGCTGCGGAATCCGATTGTCACGGAATCCTATCGTTGCGCAATCCGCGGAATATCCTGCAGGGGGAGAGGCCCACAGGCCTCTCCCTTTTTGTCATACCGTCATTTTTTCGTCATACCACCATGCGCATAACCAGTGCAACGCGCGCACGCATCACACTCCCCACGGCAGACGCACGTATGAGCGTAACCATGTTTGCATTTCGCGGCATTATCGACAATATCGGCGTTCGCGTTGCGATGGAATGATTTCGTACGCGACGTCGTGCTCCGTCTGCAACGCGCATGATCGTATCCTGACGACGAATGCTTGGTGAACATAATCGTTTTTCGTAGCATTGTTCTTTCTCTTACCGAAAATCAACGAAATAAAACGAACCCAAGATAACCTTTCGAATCTCAAAAAACTTAAGATTGCGCTATCCGAGAAGCATCATGGTTTTTTGTACGCGCCGACGTGTACTGCGCCCCCTCTCGGCTACCATGCAAAGTATGAACGAAGCAAAGACGGGCCGTTCCTGGCTTACCGAAGCCAAACAAGACATCAGCCAATGGTCGGCATCGATGCCGAAAAACGCCGACAATGAGCGCATCGACTGGCATTGGGTCATGTCTCTCGACTTGGAACGCGGCATCGGAGCCGCCAAAAGCCAAGGCATCGACCTGATCGCCGTTCTGAATGCCGCGGGTACCACGTTTTCGTCGACCTCGGAGAAAACGGATCCCATGCAGGATTCGGTACTATCCGTCCAACAGTTGCATAATCTGCTGAAAAAGGATTTAGCGGTCCGTGACCGGCTCGAATCCATCATCGCGCAATGCAATACCACCTTCATGACGGATTTCGACCGTCTGATCGCTTCATACCGTTTGCCTCGCGCGCTCGCCTATGCGAACCGTAGGTTGTGCGACGAAATTGCCGTGTTGCGGCGCATTGGTGCTGCGATGGGATTGTGGACGATTGCCGAAGAGCGGCGGGAGCGGGTGATAGTGCCCGTGCTGCAGTCTGTTGCCGGAGCGGAAAGCCTCGTGAATCTTAACGATATTCAGGATCGTACCGCGCAGATCGTCAATGGCCGTGCCGAACGTCGTGCCGCGGAACGTGAACAGAAGCGTGCCAGCGATTACGCCATGTCACGCGCGAATTTGAGCGGGGTGACGAGTCCGGGAGGCTCGAAGGTGTTCGACTATGGTTCCCTCGGATCCGCTGGCGGTTCCGCTGACTCGGCGGAAGCCGCGCAGGACCGACGTTTGGCGGATTACAAAAAGTCGGATTGGCGTGACGCCTACCTTCCCGGCCGTGACGTCGACACGGTGATGGGCATTGATATCGAAACTACGGGTACGGATCCGGCTCGCGTGTACATCATCGATGCCGGATTCGAATTCATGAACATGATCTCGCCTCGTCCTGCCGGCGAGCCCGCGGGCTACCGCTACGAACAGGATTATTACGAGACCGGCGATGCATATGGCCAGGCACGTCTTTCCTTCGGCGTTCCCACGCAGAATGCGCTGCTTGGCAATCCTCTGATTCTCGACCTTACCGGTATTGACGTGCGCGATCGCGCCAGCGCGGACTTTCGTCTGTTCGACGAATGGCCCGAAGCTCAGATCGGATTGCTGCAACGACTCGAACAGCAGCCATATGTTGCGCATAACGCCCGGTTCGAGCATAGCTTTTTCATGCTGAACGTCGCCGGATATGCGGAAAGCTATCGTGCCGGCAATATCACGATCATCGACACATTGCCGATGAGCCGTCGTTGGGATGAGGGGTCGATTCCCGATGATGAGCATCCGCACGGCAACAATACGTTGGATGCGTATGCCAAACGTCAGGGCGCGTTGGATGCATCCAAAAGCGAACGACATCTTGGCTTGGAAGATACGCACATCATGCTGGTCGCCATGAAGCATCATCTGGGTGTGCTGCATGCCGAGGGGCGCGGGCCGTGGGGCGCCGGTGGCAGGCCCGGCAATGGTGGCAAGCGCTGTGGCAAGCGCTGGTAGACGGAGTCGCTCGCAGGTTGTGTGGCAAGGCGTAAGTTGGTCGGACGAATTGACGTTGCTGGATGTGTGTCAGGCGTAGTCGTGTTGTGTCTGTTCCCGCTGGATGTTTTGCCCGCTGTTTGTCTTGTACCTTTCTGTCATTCGTTCGTCTCGTGTGCGACACGCCCGGATGTTGACCTGCCGCGAGGTATGTTGAGGTTTTTCCAGCGGGATTGTGCTGTGAAATGGTGCTCATCACTCGATTTTCCTGCGATTTCGACACGCCGAGAGATACGTTATTTTTCAACGGTTTACACGGTGTTTACGGAAGGTCGATTTGCGTAGATCGGCAAGGACGTGTAAGTTTACATCTCGCTGCTCAGCACGGCGGTTCCGCTCCTGAGGTTCGGGACGGTCTGCTGGTGTGGTGGTGGTTTGAGAACTCAAGAGCGTATTTGTACTACTTCTTTATAGTCAATGATTGCCAGTTCATCGTCCGCTCGTTCGCGAGTGGCCGGGAGGCCTTGAAGGACGGTGAGGTTTTCGTGCGATGCGCCTTTCCTTATAAGGCGATCGTCAATTTTCTTGTTTTTGAGAGTCACATGTTGGCTTTCTGCAAAGTTTTTTTGTGGAGGGTTCGATTCTGGCTCAGGATGAACGCTGGCGGCGTGCTTAACACATGCAAGTCGAACGGGATCCATCAGGCTTTGCTTGGTGGTGAGAGTGGCGAACGGGTGAGTAATGCGTGACCGACCTGCCCCATACACCGGAATAGCTCCTGGAAACGGGTGGTAATGCCGGATGCTCCGACTCCTCGCATGGGGTGTCGGGAAAGATTTCATCGGTATGGGATGGGGTCGCGTCCTATCAGGTAGTCGGCGGGGTAACGGCCCACCGAGCCTACGACGGGTAGCCGGCCTGAGAGGGCGACCGGCCACATTGGGACTGAGATACGGCCCAGACTCCTACGGGAGGCAGCAGTGGGGAATATTGCACAATGGGCGCAAGCCTGATGCAGCGACGCCGCGTGCGGGATGACGGCCTTCGGGTTGTAAACCGCTTTTGATCGGGAGCAAGCCTTCGGGTGAGTGTACCTTTCGAATAAGCACCGGCTAACTACGTGCCAGCAGCCGCGGTAATACGTAGGGTGCAAGCGTTATCCGGAATTATTGGGCGTAAAGGGCTCGTAGGCGGTTCGTCGCGTCCGGTGTGAAAGTCCATCGCTTAACGGTGGATCTGCGCCGGGTACGGGCGGGCTGGAGTGCGGTAGGGGAGACTGGAATTCCCGGTGTAACGGTGGAATGTGTAGATATCGGGAAGAACACCAATGGCGAAGGCAGGTCTCTGGGCCGTTACTGACGCTGAGGAGCGAAAGCGTGGGGAGCGAACAGGATTAGATACCCTGGTAGTCCACGCCGTAAACGGTGGATGCTGGATGTGGGGCCCGTTCCACGGGTTCCGTGTCGGAGCTAACGCGTTAAGCATCCCGCCTGGGGAGTACGGCCGCAAGGCTAAAACTCAAAGAAATTGACGGGGGCCCGCACAAGCGGCGGAGCATGCGGATTAATTCGATGCAACGCGAAGAACCTTACCTGGGCTTGACATGTTCCCGACAGCCGTAGAGATATGGCCTCCCTTCGGGGCGGGTTCACAGGTGGTGCATGGTCGTCGTCAGCTCGTGTCGTGAGATGTTGGGTTAAGTCCCGCAACGAGCGCAACCCTCGCCCTGTGTTGCCAGCACGTCATGGTGGGAACTCACGGGGGACCGCCGGGGTCAACTCGGAGGAAGGTGGGGATGACGTCAGATCATCATGCCCCTTACGTCCAGGGCTTCACGCATGCTACAATGGCCGGTACAACGGGATGCGACACGGCGACGTGGAGCGGATCCCTGAAAACCGGTCTCAGTTCGGATTGGAGTCTGCAACCCGACTCCATGAAGGCGGAGTCGCTAGTAATCGCGGATCAGCAACGCCGCGGTGAATGCGTTCCCGGGCCTTGTACACACCGCCCGTCAAGTCATGAAAGTGGGTAGCACCCGAAGCCGGTGGCCTAACCCTTTGTGGATGGAGCCGTCTAAGGTGAGACTCGTGATTGGGACTAAGTCGTAACAAGGTAGCCGTACCGGAAGGTGCGGCTGGATCACCTCCTTTCTACGGAGTTTTTCAGGACGCCGGTCTGGCGTCCGTCGTGTGGCCCGCGTGCCGGGGATCGTCTCCGGTCTGGCGTGGGCGTGCTGGTGTGGAAGAGATCGTTGGCTTCGCGGGTCCTTGGGGCCTTGCGGGGAGTGGTGCGGATATGCTTTTGGGTTCCCGGACCGCCACCCGCATCCGTTTTGGGTGCGTGCGGTTTTCCGGATGCCCCTGGTGGGACGCCGTCGGCCTTGCGGGCCGCGGGTCGGGTCCGGTCGGGGCGCGTGGTGGTTTGAGAACTGGATAGTGGACGCGAGCAATGCGATGATGTGATGTCATCGTTTGCTTTATCGCGATTTCGCCAGGCTTCTTTTTTGGAGTCTGGTTTCGAGATCGATCGTTTTGTGATCATTTTTTACAGTGTGATGATTTGTCGTCTGGCGTTTGAAGCTATCATTGGGTTTTTTCGGGGCGTGTGCCGCCCTGAAGGGCGTATGGTGGATGCCTTGGCAGACAGTACCGATGAAGGACGTTTGAGGATGCGATAAGCCTCGGGGAGCCTCCAACATGGCTTCGATCCGAGGATTTCCGAATGGGGCAACCCGCCGGCCGTCATGGGCCGGCACGGAACCTTGTTGTTCCGGGGGTACGCAGGGAAGTGAAACATCTCAGTACCTGCAGGAAGGGATACTCCGTGAGTAGTGGCGAGCGAAAGCGGATCAGACCAAACCATGGGCGCGTGATACCCGTCGGGGGTTGCGTTCGTGGTGTTGCGGGAGCGTGTGTCCCGGTTCCGACGGACCGGGCGGGAGTCATAAAACGGCTTGCCAGGGGAACAGGCTTGAAGGCCTGGCCGCAGAGGGTGCCAGCCCCGTACCTGGAAGCTTGCCGTCTTCCGATCATGTGTCCCAAGTAGCGCGGGCCTCGTGGAATCCCGTGTGAATCGGCCCCGACCGTGGGGTAAGTCTAAGCATACCTGTCTGACCGATAGCGTACCAGTACCGTGAGGGAAAGGTGAAAAGCACCCCGGGAGGGGAGTGAAAGAGTTCCTGAAACCGTGCGCCTACAATCCGTCGGAGCCTCCTTGTGGGGTGACGGCGTGCCTATCGAAAAATGAGTCTGCGAGTCAGTGGTGCGTGGCGAGGCTAACCCGTGGTGGGGGAGCCGTAGCGAAGGCGAGTCTCAAAAGGCGTTTTGAGTCGCGCGCCCTGGACCCGAAGCGGGATGATCTAGCCCTGGGCAGGTTGAAGCGCGGGTAAGACCGCGTGGAGGACCGAACCCACCTGGGTTGAAAACCGGGGGGATGACCTGGGGCTAGGGGTGAAAGGCCAATCAAATTCCGTGATAGCTGGTTCTCTCCGAAATGCATTTAGGTGCAGCGTCGGTTGATTGCATCGCGGGGGTAGAGCTACTGGATGCTTGCGGGCCCGTGTCGGGTACCAATAGCAGCCAAACTCCGAATACCGTGGATGTGTATTCCGGCAGTGAGTCGGCGGGGGATAAGCTCCGTCGTCGAGAGGGAGACAGCCCAGATCGTCGTCTAAGGTCCCGAAGCGTGTGCTAAGTGGGAAAGGATGTGGAGTCGCATAGACAGCCAGGAGGTTGGCTCAGAAGCAGCCATCCTTGAAAGAGTGCGTAACAGCTCACTGGTCTAGTGGTTCCGCGCCGACAATGTAGCGGGGCTCAAGCACACCACCGAAGACGCGGCAGCGGCCTTTGCGGCCGTTGGGTAGGAGAGCGTCCCGCGTGGGGCGAAGCGGCCGGGGAACCGTGCCGTGGACCGCGCGGGAGTGAGAATGCAGACATGAGTAGCGAGAGACGGGTGAGGATCCCGTCCGCTGGATGACCAAGGGTTCCGGGGCCACGTTCGTCGTCCCCGGGTGAGTCGGGTCCTAAGGCGAGGCCGACAGGCGTAGTCGAATGGATGAACGGGTGGATATTCCCGTACCGGCGGCGTACCGTAAGAGCCGAACGGATGAGTACTAACCTCCGGTCGCGTGGCGTCGTTCCCTTCGGGGTTCGGGGTCCGCGGTCGTTGGGAGCGTAGTCCTGGTAGGCTAGCGCACAGGGGTGACACGGAATGGGAGCCGGCCGCGGAGGTGGTTTTCCGTGGTCAAGCACGCAGCCCGTCCCATAGGCAAATCCGTGGGACGCATAGGGTGAGGTGTGATGA
The DNA here is from genome assembly GCF_001025215.1 of Bifidobacterium pseudocatenulatum DSM 20438 = JCM 1200 = LMG 10505. Taxonomy (NCBI): domain Bacteria; kingdom Bacillati; phylum Actinomycetota; class Actinomycetes; order Bifidobacteriales; family Bifidobacteriaceae; genus Bifidobacterium; species Bifidobacterium pseudocatenulatum. The sequence continues at coordinate 1,704,745 of NZ_AP012330.1, read as the reverse complement.
TGGGCGTCTTTTATGGCGCGATATCCGGTGGTCCAGGCCGTCGAGAAAAGCCTCGGCGCGAGGGGCGTCGCCGCCCGTACCCCAAACCGACACTGGTGGTCAGGTAGAGAATACCAAGGCGATCGAGCGAATCCTGGTCAAGGAACTCGGCAAATCACTCCCGTGCCTTCGGTATAAGGGAGACCCCCGGGCGTGAAGAGGCTTGCCCTCGGAGCGTTGGGGGGTGGCACAGACCAGGGGGTAGCGACTGTTTACCAAAAACACAGGTGCATGCGAAGGCGCAAGCCGCTGTATATGCACTGACGCCTGCCCGGTGCCGGAAGGTTAAGAGGATCCGTCAGCCCCTTTTGGGGTGAAGCGGTGAATTCAAGCCCCGGTAAACGGCGGTGGTAACTATAACCATCCTAAGGTAGCGAAATTCCTTGTCGGGTAAGTTCCGACCTGCACGAATGGCGTAACGACTTCCCCACTGTCTCGACCAGGAGCTCGGCGAAATTGCAGTACGAGTAAAGATGCTCGTTAAGCGCAGAAGGACGAAAAGACCCCGGGACCTTTACTATACCTTGGTATTGGCGTTAGGCGCGGATTGTGTAGCATAGGCGGGAGGCTTCGAAGCATGGGCGCCAGCCCGTGTGGAGCCGCAAGGTGAAATACCGCTCTGTTCTCGTTTGACGTCTAACCTCGAACAGTCATCCTGTTCAGGGACAGTGCCTGGCGGGTAGTTTAACTGGGGCGGTTGCCTCCCAAAGAGTAACGGAGGCGCTCAAAGGTCCGCTCAGCCCGGTTGGCAATCGGGTTTCGAGTGTAATCGCACAAGCGGGCTTGACTGCGAGAACGACGGTTCGGGCAGGGACGAAAGTCGGAGATAGTGATCCGGTGCCGGCGCACGGGCGCGGCATCGCTCAACGGATAAAAGGTACCCCGGGGATAACAGGCTGATCATTCCCAAGAGTCCATATCGACGGGATGGTTTGGCACCTCGATGTCGGCTCGTCGCATCCTGGGGCTGGAGCAGGTCCCAAGGGTTCGGCTGTTCGCCGATTAAAGCGGCACGCGAGCTGGGTTCAGAACGTCGTGAGACAGTTTGGTCTCTATCCTCTGCGCTCGTTGGAATCCTGAGGAGGCCTGCCCATAGTACGAGAGGACCTGGGTGGACGGACCTCTGGTATGCCGGTTGTCGCGCCAGCGGCATGGCCGGTTGGCTACGTTCGGGAGGGATAACCGCTGAAAGCATCTAAGCGGGAAGCCTGCTCCAAGATTAGGATTCCTTGGCACTTCGGTGCCTGTAGCCCGCATGTTGAACACGTGTTCGATAGGCCGGAGGTGGAAGCCCCGCGAGGGGTGGAGCCGACCGGTACTAACGGGCGAACGCGGCACACTTTCCGACCCGCTTGTTGGGTCGGGTCTCGTCCTGTGGTGGTTTCTTTCGTTGGATGGCAAGGAGCATTGTTTCTTGTGGTCACGGAAACGATACCGGTGAAGCGTTTTGCTCGCGTCCGTTGTCCGGTTCCCGGACCGCCACGATCGGAATCGTGGCGTGGTTCCGGTTCTGCCGGCCGATCCTTGTGGTTGGCCGTTATATTGGTTTTGCGGTGGTCATGGCCCAGGTGAGACGCCCGGTCCCTTTCCGAACCCGGAAGCTAAGGCCTGGTCGCGGCGATGGTACTGCACTCGAGAGGGTGTGGGAGAGTAGCACGCCGCCGCATTCAACTTATGGACCTTCCGGTCGAGCCCCATCGGGGTTCCCGGAAGGTCCTTTTTTATTCCCGCGCACGGGTGTCTTCCTCCATTCGGTGGAGGGAAACGGACGCCGGAAGGCCCGTGGGCGGGAGGATTGTTCCAGTGAGTGGAGGAATCGGGACTACTGCTGATTCAACCAGGCGTGGAGTTTCAGATGATTGAGCGCGGTATTGGGATCATACGTATCATCCAAGCGTTCCTGATACATGGCAACCAGTTCGTCGCTGCGTCCCAGCGCTTCCAAAGCGGCCTCGCGAATCGTCTCCCACTCGTAGGGCACCACTTCTTCGGGGAACATCATCGTGACCTGATTAGGTTTGTCCCGCAACACCAGATCGACAAAATCGAGCAGATCCTGCCAACGTTCGGCAGCAATCAGACGTGCCGCATACGCATCGGCGAGCGGTTCGGAAGTATGATTGTCACGCAGGAAACGATCAGCCTCATCAATGTCACCACTAATCCGCAGCAAGTCATGTCGCAAAAACTGTACGGCATGATCGAACTGATTCTGCGCGGCCTGCGCAATCTCCTTTTCTGAAAGCAAAGCAGGATCAAGCATCGCGAGATTATTCAAATCTTCTGCGGATAAGGAATCAGCGTCTTCAAACAAACCCAAATCGGTTTTCACTTGCGCAACAGACTGCGAATCAGTTTGCATGTCGCGGCTGTCGGAATCATCTGCCGAGTTTGCCAACGTCGAAGCAGACGTGGCGAAATCACTCATCGTGGCAATGCCCTTATTCAACGCATCGTAAGCGAACATGCGCGTATCGTCCCATTGCGCGAACGACAGGCCGCACGAAAGCAGTTCAACCATCTGCATGGCGTTAAGACGGAAATCCTCATTGCAGGCCACTTGCGTGATGATATTCAGCGCCTGTTCGCCGGTCATGGGATCGGCATTGCAGGCCACGGCGTCCATGTACACGCGCACGGTCTGAATCAGGTCTTTCAAATAGTCGAAGCCCTCATTGTCTCGATCTGCGACGTTGCCAACGAATCGCGCGGTCATTTCCACTGCCTTGGCGAGATTGCCGACAGCATCCAGCCAACGTGTGCTTACGATGGCATTGCCGACCACCGCGTCCACGCCGGAAAGCGCCTGCGAATCAAGATGGAACGTTGGCATGTCGATTCTTGGAATCTCCACGCCGGTATCGGTGCGTTCGGCTGTGGGCACCATGGCGGCGATGGAATCGAAATACCATTGCATGGGCATACTGATTACCATGTCCGCGTCGGAAAGCTGTGCTACGGGCACATTATTGCGGTTTTCGGCATCTTCCTGACTGGCCTCGCGGATCATGTCGTTCCATAGGAACGTCGGGCCGTCGGATTCGCCGGAATGCAGCCATCCATTGTTGATGTACTCGGTGAGATCCTCGACTTCCTGCAGACGGTTGATCCTACCGTGTTCGTTGCTCATTGCATGCCTTTCCTTTAAAAACATGGATTGCATGTGCCGCGTTGACGACGGGTGCTTCGTGGAACAAGACATATCCTTATTCAGCCTATATCATGCTGCCGTTGTCGCGCATGTTTTTTTGCTCTTTTCACGGCGAAAAGCCGATGATTTTGAATAGTCGCTTGAATGCTGTTGCATTTCTTTTTGATTGAGCGAAAAGATTATGCCGAAATACTGTGTGAAACGATGTGTGAAACATGATTTGGAATGAGCGGCATGGCCGTACGGCGGCGCCCGGTAGAATGGCAGTGTTGCCGCAACAGGGCGGCTTTCCATCGAAGGAAAAGGGAATGATATGAAGGTTGCAAGCGGTAATGTTCTGTGGCGTCAGCGCAAGCGTAATTGGTGTCGTACGCCGTTCACGTTCACCGTGTACATGCTCACTGATCAGGAAATGAGCATCAAAACCGGCATCCTTAACGAGAAATTCAATCTCATCAAACTATTCCGCATCGTGGATATTAGTGTGGAGCGCACGTTCCTGCAGCGCCTGTTCGGTTTGAGCACGCTGGTACTTGATACGCGCGACCAGTCTTCCGGCAACGGTGTTGTGGTACTGAAGAACGTGGTGCATGGTTTTGAGGTTCGCCGGGTGATGCAGGAGGCCGTGGACTCATCCCGTAAGGAAAATGGCATGTCAGCGCGCGAATTCCTCGGAGGTCCGGGCGGTCCGGGGCCGGAAGGACCTGGCATGGGATTCGATGCGCCTGATATGGGCGATTTGTAGAGACGCGTGGTAGTTTCGTTTCAGCGCATACGAAAGGCGCTTGACTTGAGCTGGTTTTTCTGGCTCGAGCCAAGCGCCTTTCTTTTTCTGGAGAGTACCGCCGCGGCGGTATGGGAATCGTTATATGTCCTATGGGGCGCTCATACAACGTCCTCTGGGGCGGTCAGTACTTGTTGGCGCCGCTGCCGACGAAGTTGACCTGGAAGCCGCGGTGGTAGTGCAGGAACATGTCGGCGCCGTAGCGGTCGACAGGGCGGTGGGTGAACAGCATACGGATGGCGAAAGCGGTCTGCACGTCTTCCGGCAGGTTCATGAATTCCTTGTGCGCATCCCAATACGGGTTCATGGTGATGGCTGCGTCCGGCACATAGGCGTAGCCGTAACCGTCTTCGTTCACGTAGCCCATGAACGGCAGGTCCCAAGCGTTATGCGCGGTGAGGGCTGCCTTGAATTCCTCCACCTGAGCGAGGGCTTCGTCGCTGATGCCGAGGCTCTTGGCAACCTCGTTGGCTGCGGCGGTCTTGGCGTCCGCGTCCTGGCCGAACATGTTCAGATCCACGTTGATGACGGTCTTTTCATCTGCCATGATGAATTCCTTTCCTGCGATGTGTTCGCATAATGTCATGAACATCAGTAGTGTTCGTTTTAATGTTCGTTTAGATAAGCAAACGAACATCATTTCTTGAAGTCTGGTTCATGTTGTTGATGGATGCTTGCTGTATCCGTGACTAACGATAGCACGCTTTTTTAGCTGTGATACCGCGGAAAATACTGTTTTTGCAATTGATGATGCTGGGAATCGTTGATGTTGCAATGATTGCAGGTCTTGAAAATGACATTGTAAAAAGTAACATTGAGCGTGTTCTTTTTGTTCTGCAAAAACATGTTACTTTTCTGTTCAAACGAACATCTGCATATGATTGTAGGGTGGATTGCACGTGTGAAAAGGTGGTTTGAAAAGGCTTGAGCGATCATCGACGATGCACTGTGTCACTTTTTGCGGATGAGGTGACATTTTCCATGTCTGAGGCGTGGCGGCCGTCGGTTCAACAATGACTTTTCGCCACGTCAGCAATTTTCTGGAACTAGAATGCTGGGTTGCCGGTGAGGTGACGGTAGAGTTCGGGGTCAACCGGTTTCGCGAGTTTCAGTGTGGAAATCACGACCTTTGATTGGGTTCCGTCATCTGCGATATTCACTGACTCATGCGCATCGTCTACAGCTACTGCCGAACCGACATAATAGTAGGATTTCTCCTTTTCCTCGGCCTTACGTCGAATAAAAATGGGAACAAAATGACGATTCTTCCATTCCGACGTATGCTCGGTTCCATCAAGCAGCCATTTGAATTCCAGAGATTGCAAAGAACGATTGTTTTTGCTGAACCATTCAATTTCTCCAGGATTCAAGAAACGATCGCCATACTGGCTTGCCTCATATTTAATGAAGATCGGCAAAGAATTCGTGTCGGTGTCAAGCTTATATCCGCCCACATTCTGCGGAATCTGCTCATCCTTCCACGCGCACAATCGCATGACATCGGCAAGACTATATTTCTCGCCATATATGAACCCATGATCCGGCATGATGCGACGCTTGCGAGCTTCCCTTGACAGTGCAAGCGCATTGAACAAGCTGGCTTCGATGGTATCTGTAAAGAACGTTCGGAATGTTGCGTGATGCAGCATTGACTCGCATTCCTGGGTCAATGCATACGATTCATTGTCGCACATACAAACCAAAGAAGTATTGCCGAAACGAGTGCGATTCGCACTTGTGAAATACGAATAATTCAATGTGGAAAAAGCAGAACCGCACTGCTGAATATTATTATCGACATACGGAAACAGCGTAGACAATAATGTTTGCAAATCAAACAAACTCAAGCTGTGCTGTGTGGAAAAACGTTCAAACAGTGACGCATCATCGTCGGAACAATCCGGATTGATGCGACGCCAATCCAAATCGCACAACACCGCAAGAATCAGCGACTCATGCGGGCGCAAACCACGCAACTGAGTCGCAGTCAACATTTTCAGCACACCAGACTGCGCGTTTGACACCGGTTCAAGCTGCTCCACATACGAAGCCGACGCATGCTTGCCGCGCGACAGACTCTTCTCACGAGAGACCACGAACGACAGATAATCGTTATTCTTCGAAGCCAACGTGAACACTAAAGACGCATCGCGATGCGCGAAATCCATCAGCATCGGAATACGACCCAACTCATAGCGCATCTGCTGATACTGCTTGCTCAGCAGCTTCATATCCGACAAATCAGCGGTATCGAGTGACGCGAGCACGCGCTCGCGGGCGATTTTATCGAAACTGATCGAAGAAATGCCGATGGACTCGCGTTGAAGATTCTTACGGGCCACATCACGATCGCCAGTATTGCCATACAATGCGATCGGAATCAAATAATTATTGGCGTAATTGCCAATAAAATCAATCACTACAACCGAATCTTTACCGCTTGCCTTACGTAAACCTCGGCCGAGCTGCTGTGTGAAAATAATGCTCGACTGCGTTTGACGAAGCATAACAATTTGGTTGATATGAGGAATATCCACACCTTCATTGAATAAATCAACGGTGAAGATATAGTCAAGTTCGCCATTTTCAGCTGTTTGACAGCTTCGTCACGTTCGGCTTGCGAGTTTTCGCCGGTAATGGCTTTCGTGCGATACGGTCGTTCCACCTGCTGATTCACCTGCTCGTTGAACATGGCGGACAGACGTTTCGCCTCATCACGGCGAGAGCAGAACACCAAACCGCGCACATCGGTTCCGGCTTCGCTGTAAATCTGGATTTTGTCGATGATATAGCGCACGCGATTAGGGTCGGTGAGCTGTTCGAGCCAACGGGAAAACTCAGTGCGATCCTTGTCTGTCATGGAATCAGCGGAAACCTGCTGCCCCATAAACTTGCTAATGTATTCGCCAACCCCGTAATAGTGGGACGGGCAGAGCATATCCTCTTCAAGCGCCTGCTGCAAGCGAATCTCATACGCAACGTTATTGCCAAATAATTCAACTGATTTCGCCAAGGATTCTCCCGTCTCTAAGCGGAGCGTAGGCGGGAGATGAATTGGCGTGCGTTCGCATGTTATAATGATGTTCAGTCGTACATGTTGTAATCGAGGAGGTGACAATGGAATTGGAGTCGAATCATCATTCGGTGTTCCTGTTGCATTATCATCTCGTGCTCGTCGTGAAATACCGTCGCAAGGTGTTCGACGATATCGTTTCGGCGCGTGCGCGTGAGATATTCGAGTACATCGCACCCAAGTATGGGATAACCGTGGAGGAATGGAACCACGACATGGACCACGTGCATGTATTGTTCCGCGCCCAGCCGAAGAGTGAGTTGAGCAAGTTCATCAACGCTTACAAGAGCGCGTCGAGTCGTCTGCTCAAGCAGGAGTTTCCGCAGATTCGGCAGAAACTGTGGAAGGAGTATTTCTGGAGCCGCAGCTTCTGCCTGCTGACCACGGGCGGCGCTCCCATCGAAGTGGTACGACGCTACATCGAGAATCAGGGACGCAGGTAGGAGGCGCGTCATGCAGGTCACACGGCATTGCGCGGTCACGTACCGCATCTACCCGGACAAGGCCCAGGCCGGTCTCATCGACCGGACGATAGGGTGCGCGCGACTCGTCTACAATCTCATGCTCGAAACCCGCATCGACACGTACAATCGCACCGGCAAGTCATGCAACCCCACGCCCGCCCAGTACAAGGACGAGTATCCGTTCCTACGCGAAGTGGACAGTCTCGCACTATGCAACGCCCAATTGAACGTGGCGAAGGCGTACAACAATTTCTTCCGCGACCCCAAGCATGTGGGCTTCCCGAAATACAAGGCGAAGCATCGCAGCGCATGGCGGTACACGACGAACAACAACAACCGCAACATCCGACTCATCGAAGGAGGCAGATACCTCAAACTTCCCAAAGTGGGCGTGATGCGCGCCCGCCAGCACAAGACGATTCCCGATGACTGGAAGCTCAAAAGCGCCACGGTGGAACATCTCAAGAGCGGTGGATACACGGCGACGATACTGTTCGAGTACGAGACCCAAGCACCCGAACCCGTCCGACCCGTGCATATCGTCGGATTGGATTACGCCTCCCACGGCCTGTACGTGTCCAGCGACGGCGAACAAGCCGACTACCCGCGTTTCTACCGGCAGATGGAGCCACGGCTGATGCGCGAGCAACGCAGACTCAGCCACATGGTCAAGGGGTCCGGTAATTGGGTGAAACAGAAGCGGCGCATCGCCAAGCTCGCCGCCAAGGTCAGGAACCAGCGAGCCGACTTCCTGCACAAGACGGCCAACCGGCTCGCCGCCCGATATGATTGCGTCGGCGTGGAGGACTTGGACATGAAGGACATGAGCCAATCCCTCGCACTCGGCAAAAGCACGATGGACAACGGGTACGGCATGTTCCGCACCATGCTCGCATACAAGCTCGAACGACAAGGCAAGCAGCTGGTCACGGTAGACAGGTTCTACCCGTCCAGTCAACTATGCTCCGATTGCGGCTACCGCAATAAGGATACGAAGAACCTGTATATCCGCGAATGGACATGCCCCGATTGCGGGGTCTGGCATGACAGGGACGTGAACGCCGCGACCAACATCATGCACGAAACACGACGACTCGTGCAGGAATGATAACAAAAAACTTACGAGAACCGTGGGGCGCACGGGAATAGCCTGTAGACACTGACTCCGCTAGGAGCCTTGAGCAGGAAGCCCCCTCAGACCGCGAAGCGGTCAGGTGGCGGGAGCACGTCACAAATATTCGCACCATCAGTACGTTCCGGCGTTGCCGTCATGCCAAGCATGAAATCAGGAGTGAAATAATCGATAATTCTCTTATATGAATCTGCGGCGGCATGGTGAACTTCGTCGATCAAAATATAATCGAAATCATCTTTGCTGAATTGTGCAAGAATTTCCGGACGAGACATGGTTTGCACAGTGGCAAACACATATTTACGATCATGCTTTTTACTCGTTCCGGAAAATAATCCAAGCTCATCATCGGTGCAACGAAGCGCTTTCGTGAAGTTCGATTTTGCCTCCGGGAAACTCCCAATATCCAGCCAGCGACTTGCCTTCGCCACGGCGTGCGCACAATACTTCGCCATCTTTGATAATGGCCGCGCCCACAACATTGATGATCTTACGTGACATCGCGGCTTCCTCTCTTGTCGGAAAATCAGATCCAGGATACAACGGGGGCGATCGCGCCAGGCCCAAAAGATTGAAACAAAATAGCAGTATAGGGCATGCAGACATTGACGAAGAGCTGGAAATGATCTTTGGAAGAAAAAACTTTCACATCACGTATGCCACGCTTATTTTGCTTGTTGGGTGTAGCGGCAGTTTGGGAAGCCGGTGCACCCGTAGAATGAGCGGTTCGGATCGTTGCGATTGTGCCGCAAGCTTAGGGCTTCGCCGCAATTCGGGCATTGCGGAGGAAGCTTGACTCCTCGGAAAATGTTCGGACAGATCTTGCTATGCAGTTCATACATGAATCGCGACGGACGGGTCTGATCCACGATGAAGAACAGTTTCTTCTTGCATCGGGTCATCGCCACGTAAAACAGTCGCCGTTCCTCCGCATGCGGGCATCGCTCCACTTCCGGCAGTAGCAGACCAAGCAGCGGCTCTTCGGGAATCGTGCTTGGAAAGCCTTTCAATCCGCCGGAACAGCAGAGCAGAAATACGAAGTCGCGTTGCAATCCTTTGGACGCATGAGCGGTCATGAAACGAATATCCATATCCGGTTTTTCGAGAAAACGAATATTTCCAGTGCTTTGGTCGATGGAGAACAGACCTTCTTGATCGCAACGAATCATGAGATTGATATCGCTGCGATACCGGCCCAGCAGTAGTACGGACGCGGTTTTCGGTAGTTTGCGCAACTGCTCGACAATCACATTGAATCGTTCTTCCTCAGTATGTCCGCCAAGTGCTTTCAACGAATAATCCTTCTTATCGCTGGGATTATTGAGATGTTTGACATACAGATTGGTATCGCGCATCACGAATGCTCCGCTTGCGTCAATAAGGCTTTGACGGAAGCGCCGTGTGGTGGTGATCTGGAACATGAAGGTCGGACCCCAGGCGCGCCAAATTCGGTCGAAATCGAGAATGAGATGAATGTCGCTGCCTGCAAAACGATAAATCGACTGCCAATCATCGCCAACGCAGAATAGTGAGAAATCATGTTGTAAGCGAAGCGCACGAATTAATTCATAGCGCGGTCGTGACATGTCCTGATATTCGTCAATCAGCACATATTTATATGGGTGCCGGTACGAGCCATTATTGACGCAACTGATGGCGTCAACGATCATTCCCGGAAAATCAATGCCATTATTGGTTTTGAAATTCTGTATATAGGCATGATAAAGCGGTTCTATGAGCTGCAGCATCTCACGATTGCGACCGATGTTTTTACCGCCATAACGTTCGTTAAGGGTTTGCATTCCGGCAATGTCAATATTGTTTGATCGCATGTGCTGAATAATAGTTTGTGTGGTATCGATAAGATTCTGACGATATTGATTGAATGCATAATCGTCTGTTGGAAGCTGGAAATTCTCAAGTCGTGCAGCTGTGGAATATTTATCAAGCAACTGTTGCGACATAAGTTTAAATGCCAGAAGACGATAGGAAACATTGTGTTCAAGCAGGTATTCAAATGCGTTACGCACCACATTGTTTGACGTGTGCCCGTCAATAATTGGACGATTGGCAATGGTGGAGGAACGGCAGATTTCCAGTCCGAGGCTATGGAAGGTGCATGCGCGAATGACTTTGCCGGTGCTTTGCGTGATGCGGCTCGACATTTCGTCGGCGGAAGCTTTGGTGAACGATAGCACCAGAATCTCTTCGGGAGTGGCGGTTCCTGTGTTCAGCAGCCATGCGATATAGCCGACGATGGTAGTGGTTTTGCCGGTTCCCGCACCTGCGAGCACTAGCGTATTGTGACCCGCTCCGGCGATGGCGCTGATCTGCTCGTCGCTTAACTCATGCTTTTCGATTTTGCCGATGATATTTCGCGCCCGTTCGATCTGCTCGGCAGGGAGCATTGGTTGCGGCATAAGTTTCTGAGCCGGTTGTGAATTGGCATGAGATTGCGCTCGCGAACGATTCGTTGTGACAGAAGTATTGCGAGCTGTGGTTTGTGTTTGCGCGCGGTATGACGATCGCGCCAACTGTGATGATTGGGATGGTTGCGTAAGCTGTTGCGTTTGACGTGATTGTACAGTGGACTTGCGTTGCGTCGTCTGCTGTTGCGTGGGATTGGGAACGTTTTGCCGCGCAAGCTTGGGCCCGGGCTGAGTCGCCGTTTTGGAGACGGGCGGTTCTCCAATAAGCGCGTTCATGAACTTGCTCAGCAATCCCATAATGTTCCTCCTCAACCAGTGCAAGGAGAAATTATATGTGCTGCCAATGAATGCTTCAGCGTCGGCTGTGTGAACGGAATCGCAATTCGCCGACGCTGAAACTAATATTGGAGCTTAACGTTCGAAGGGGTAGGTGAGGTTCCAGTCGCGGCGCAGGGAGTCCATGAGTTCCATGATGCGCAGGGTGTCTGCGTGGGGCATTTCCTCGCATTCGGTGCGACCGTCGATTACGGCCTGTGCGGCGGCCGCCACCTCGTATTCGTAGCCGGTGAGCTGGGCGGGAACATCGTAATGTGCAACAACCGTATGATTGCCGTCATACACGTCAATCGCCTCAACATTATTAATGTTCTGGCACACCATATAACCATCGGTTCCCCACACGGATCCCGTGCGGTCGCTATGGCACAGAATCGAACTTTGCGCGGTCGCCATCACACCGTTCTCGTAATAGAACGTCATGGAATTATGCGCATCCACGCCGGTTTCGTACGCTCGCATCGACGATTCAATGCGAGCGATCGGCGCATTATGCATGATCATGTCGATGAAATTGATCGGATATACGCCAACATCCAACAATGCGCCACCGGCAAGCGCGGGATCAGTGATTCGCGCCTTCGCGGTGGTGGGGTAACACAGGTTCGCATCGATCGCCTGTATTTCACCAATCGCACCGGAGGCGAGAATCTTATCGATAATGGCGCGGGACGGCATGTATCGCGTCCAAATCGCTTCCGCGCATAGCATGCCGGTTTCTTTTGCAACGGCTAACATCTCACGGGTCTGTGCCGCATTCGCGCCGAATGCTTTCTCCACCAGCACACCCTTGCCGGCTTTCATGCACAATATCGCCTGTTCCGCATGCAGATTGTGCGGCGTAGCGATGTACACCAAGTCCACGTTCGGATCGGCCACAAGTTCCTCATATGAACCGTATGAAACTGGAAAACCGTATTTCGCGGCGAAATCGGCCGCACGCACCGCATTTCGTGCGGCGACAGCATACGGTTCCACCAAATCCGCATAACGAACGTCTTCGGCCATTTTCACCAGCGTGTCAGCCATATGTTGCGCGATCCGGCCTGCGCCGAGAATCGCGACACGAATACGAGCCATATCAAACCCCATCTTTCGTAAACTGCATGAATAGTGTTGATTCATTTATATTGCTGCGTTGCAAGTTCCAGCGTACGCCATGCATGATCGCAACGCGCGTTGATCCATATCGCACTTGCACGCGTTCGTCCGGATGCTTTTCTGATTTGCCGTATTTTGCCGGATCTTGCCATAATGGTGTGCTGTGGCAGCGCAGGAACACGTTAAGAAGACCGGAAAACCTCGGAAATCCGCAAAAAAAGAGAAATACGAGCGTGGCACGAGAAGCTACATCATGTCGCATATCCGAGGCAAAGACACATCCATTGAAATGATGGTACGCAGTTTTCTTTTTTCGAAAGGTCTGCGATTCCGCAAAAACGACAAGCGGTATCCGGGACATCCCGACGTGGTGTTGCCGAAATACCGCACGATGGTGTTCGTCAATGGCTGCTTCTGGCATATGCATGAAAACTGCCCGAAAGCCACGCGCGTGCCGAAATCGAATGTGGAATTCTGGAGTGCGAAACTGCTGCGCAACCACGAACGAGATGTCAGGCAGCATGCCGAACTTGAAACGATGGGCTGGAAAGTGATCGTGGTGTGGGAATGCGAGCTCGCCAAAAAAGTACGTGAGGAACGGCTGGAACGGCTTTATCATGAAATCGTCGGCACGCAACCTGCTTGATCGACATTTATGCGATCTACTTGCAATTGCGTGATTCTTGCCGAACATACGTGATGTATGCTCGATTAATTTCTTGTTTTTCTTGATTTCGAAACGGTATGTAACGTCGGTGAGACGATGCTTGTGATTCAGCGTGATTTGTCGTGTCTGAAGAATACAAACGAACTATGGGAAATGCTGAGAACAGCGCGCTGCCGCAGATGTCGCACCGCGCCCAGATTGCTAATCCGTTCCGTGCCATGGTGTTTGGTGCGATGGCCGACGAGATGATCGCCGCAGGCACCGATGTGGTCAAGTTGAGCTTGGGGGAGCCGGATTTCGGCGCTCCGCTCGCAGTGCGTGATGCGATGCGCGAACAGTATGATGGCCGTCCATTGCCATATACCGCCGCAATGGGTTTGCCGGAATTGCGTCAGGCGATTTCCGATTTCTACAAGGAACGCCACCATGTGGACGTCGATCCGAAACGTATCGCGATTACGGCCGGAGGTTCCACGGCACTGCTGCTTGCCGCCGCATTGACGGTGAACGAGGGTGACGAGGTGCTGATCGCCGACCCGTCGTACCCGTGCAATCGCGAACTGGTTCGCGCGTTCGGCGGCAAAGTCGTGGACGTGCCGACGAATGCGACCACCCGATTCCATCTCACACCGGAACTGTGCCACGAATACTGGTCGGATCGCACCAAAGCGGTGATGATCACCTCGCCGTCGAACCCGACCGGTACCACCATCGCCTTCGACACCCTGAAATCCGTGTGCGACCTGGCGAAAGAACGCGGCGCATGGCGTATCGTCGACGAAACCTACCTTGACCTGGCCGACCGCGAACCGGACGGCTCCGACGTGAAATCCGTGCTCGCCTGCGACCCGGACGCCATCGTATGCTCCAGCTTCTCCAAGTTCTTCGGCATGACCGGCTGGCGACTGGGTTGGATGGTCGTGCCTGAATGCGCGCTCGAAGCCATGGACGATCTCGCCACCAACTTCTTCCTGTGCGCGCATACTCCCACCCAGCATGCGGCGCTCGCGTGCTTCACTCCGGAAACGTTGGCCGTGTGCGAGGAACGTCGTCAGGAGTTGCTGGAGCGTCGTCGCATTGTGGTCGACGGATTGGCTGAGATCGGTCTGCCGTTGGAGGTTGAGCCGAATGGCGCGTTCTATGCGTATTTCAATATTTCCAGCACTGGTCTTGACGCGTGGACGTTCTGTGAGCGTGCGCTGAAGGAAGCGCATGTTGCGTTGACGCCTGGTCGTGATTTCGGCGAGGCGACCGCGGACACGCATGTGCGACTGTCGTATGCGGCCTCGCGCGAGGCGTTGCGTGAGGGGTTGCGTCGTCTTGGCGATTTTGTTGACAAGCTGCGTGGCTGATTCTTACGGGGTCTGTTGAGACTGTTGTTTGTGTGATAAAGGCGGTCCTGCGCGATGGCGACATCGGTTGGAGCCGCCTTTTTTCATATGGCTTTTCAGTGATTGCAATCGTTGTTTTTCGCTCTATAAGAGGGGCGGACACCCTTTTTCTCCTGATTTGCGCCAAGAAAATGCAAAGGTTGTCAATGGCATGTCGCGCAACATATTAAGCGCTTCAGTAAGTATGCTGTTGGATTATGGTCAGTTTGCATTCGCATGCCACGCGACTCGGCGTGCTTGATATCGGTTCGAACACTGTTCACATGCTCATCGTCGATGCGGCTCCAGGAGCCCGACCTGAGCCTGAGGCGAGCGCTAAAAGCACCGTTCGCCTGATGCAGTACCTCAAAGAAGATGGCACCATCAAAAAAGCCGGAGTCGAAGCCGTGATCTCCGCAGTGGAGAAGGCCATGGAGCTGGCTAAGGAATACGAGATCACCCAGCTGCTGGTGCTCGCCACGTCTGCATTGCGTGAAGCGCCGAATGGCGGCAAGATCCTGCGCCGCATCGAAGACGCCATCGGACAGCCGGTCACCGTGCTTTCCGGTGTTGACGAGGCACGCCTCACCTTCCTGGCGGCTCGCCGATGGTACGGCTGGGATGCCGGTCGCCTGCTGGTGATCGACATTGGCGGCGGCTCGCTCGAAGTGGCCATGGGTTCTGACGAAGATCCGACCGTGGCGTTGTCCGTGCCTGCCGGTGCTGGCAGAATCACCCGCGAATTCCTGCCGGAGAACGGTATTGCAAGCGAAAAGGATCTGGAAAACGCGCGTAGGAACATCCGCAAAATCCTCGACCCGATGGTCGAGGCCTTCCCGAAGTCGAAGCATCCGATGCATGCCGTCGGCACATCGAAAACCATTCGATCCTTGGCTCGTCTCGCCGGCGCGGTGATGCGCCAGCCAGGTCGTGTGGACACGTCGATTATGACGCTCGACCAGCTGGAAGACTGGCTTCCGCGACTCGCGGCCATTTCCCCCGACCAGCGTGTGGCGCTGCCGGGTGTAACCCCCGAGCGTACATATCAGATCGTTGGCGGCGGTCTGGTGGTTGACGAAATCATGAAGGCGCTCGACGTTAAGGAAATCGAAATCTGCCCGTGGGCATTGCGAGAGGGCGCGATTCTGCGCTGGCTCGACCAATTTGGTCGCACTCGCCTCGGTTTCTGACGATTATTCGCCTAACTGCCAGCGGGTGCTTGGTTCAGCCCTGCAGCTCCTCGAGTTGTTTCTTCGCCTTGTGAAGTTTTGCGAAGATTTCGTTGCGCTGCGCTGAATTCTTGACCCGCTGGTGATCTCGCGTCAGCTTGTCGATATCGGCCTTCAACTGCGCGATTTGCGCGTTCCGTACCATACGGGCATCCACTTCTGCGGGGGATGAATCACCGAGAATCACCTGTGCGCACAATGATTCCCAAAGCGTATCCATGGAATCCACAGCCGGATCGGAAATATCCAGCAATGCTTCATCGGCGGGAACCCATGCGGAGGCGAAGACCTTGAATGTTGGAGTATGCCCGGCGCGTCCCGGCAACGCGCGGCGCACTGCAAACGCGCATTCCTTCTGTACCGTACCGTCAATTTCGGCATCGCGTACGCAGGCGAACAGCATGCCTGACTTGCGTTGCATGGCGATCAATTCGACGACATCCGTAGGAACTGAAGCATTCTTGCCATGCAAACGTAATCCCAACACCAGTATTTCAGGAATGCGATTGCCTGCAGCGAGCGAAGTATTCTGCGGTCGCAACAGAGAAAGCATCGTGATCGATTCGACTTCAGTGGCTAGACGCTGCTTCGTTTTAGCGGAAACCGGAACTTTCGCAACAAACAGCCCTTTGGGCAACGTCGCCTTTTCTGAGGAGATTGCGGTGGAATTCGGAAGTCCAAGAGTGATTGCGGAAACCGATCCGCAGGAGGCTATCGTCATTGTTGCCTTCTTTCATGGAAGTTACGCTTGCATGCCTTCGACTTTAGCGCAGAAATATTGTGTTCTTGAGAATTTAAGAACGGCAACATAGTGCGACACGCCGTGATTTGGTGATTGAGGCGCATGCGCGTATTCTTTTCTCTTGCGGTGACCATAGCCTAGGTGAGACGCCCGGTCCCTTTCCGAACCCGGAAGCTAAGGCCTAGCACGGCGATGGTACTGCACTCGAGAGGGTGTGGGAGAGTAGCACGTTGCCGCACTTAAACTTTTTTGAATCCCGAGTCGAGCACTGCTCCTCGGGATTTTTGTTGTATGAGTCATAAGTCAATGCCAAGTCTGTACTATGCGCGAAGGTGAACGGGTGGCAATTGATGGCGGTGCTTAGGCCATGAAGGCCACCAAAGGAATAGATGCTGTTTCAATGCGTCTATAAGATGTGTGTGAGGAACTTGGGGAGGGCGATTGGCAATGGGTGGTGCAAAACCTCGTACAGCGCAGGGGAAGGCTGTTAAACCCGTTCGTACGTTGAAGAAAGCTAAGTCGCATCGCGTGCGCAATATCATATGCGGTTTTCTGGCTGGCATTCTGTCGATTGCAGCTTTGCTGGGCACTGTTTCGCACATACTGCCTGCTGAGATTCAGGCGTGGCCGTATGTTCCCATTATCGTTTCGTTGGTGCCTTGGTTTGCGATTCTTGCGGTGATTGCGCTGATTTGCGGTATTGTCTCGAAACGAACAATGTCGGTATTGCTGGCGATTGCGGCGATCGCGTTGCAAGTATGGTGGCAGTATCCGTTTTTCTACAATGAGACGAAGCTTCCGCGTGCCGCGATTGCAGCGGTTTCGGGAGCGTCCGCCAATACGCAGGATGATTATGCCCGTTTGATGACATGCAATGTGTTTAAGGGTCGTGCCGACGCGCAGGAAATTGTCGATGTGGTGCGTAGCGAGCGTGTGGAAGTGCTGGCATTGCAAGAAACGACCGATGCTTTCGTGGACGAGTTGAACAAGGCTGGTATTGGCGATTTGCTGCCGTATGCGCAGGTGGCAAGCTCAGACGGCGTGTATGGCAATGGTTTGTGGTCGGCGGGTCCGCTTGTTGATCCAGCTGATGATGATGTTGATTCGAGCGCGTCGTTCATGCCAGGAGCCACGGTTGCATTCAATGATGGTCAGACGCAGATCCGTTTCGTTTCGGTGCATACCACGTCTCCGACCGATGGATATTGGCAGCAGTGGAAGCGTTCATTGGATGAGCTTGGTCGACTCCGGTACGATACGTCTCGTAGGTACGTGTTCATGGGCGATTTCAATGCGACCGACGATCATGCACCGTTCCGTAATTTCTTGGGAACACGGTTCGCGGATGCGGCCAAACAAGCGGCCGGGGGATTGGTATTCACGTGGCCTGCGAATATCGATTATGTGCCGACGTTTGCGGGCATTGACCATATCGTATTGGATTCCGGCATGTTGGCAGGTCGGGTCAAATCGTTGAAAATCGACGGAAGTGATCACAAGGCGTTGCTGGCAACCGTGCAATTCGACGTGTGAGAAGAGTGCCGGCGCAACTACGTATCGGCTGCGTATCCGCATAAAACAAAGTGCCCCAGATAGGAATCGAACCTACGACACCTTCTTTAGGAGAGAAGTGCTCTATCCACTGAGCTACTGAGGCAACGAATCTTCATTCTACACACCATCCGGACGAGTGTGGTGCCGAAATGAAGAAATCCGAAATTTCTACATGACTGTGCGCTGCATGAAGTACGTGGCGCACAGTCATGTAGAAACGATATATTGGCGGTTTTTGAGATTTTCAGGCCAGATTGTCTTGCGTTCCAGCGGTATTGGCCGCAGTGGCCTGTTCCGCCTGGGCTGCGTCAAGCTTGGCACGCACTTCGCCGAGCAGACTTTGAGCGCGCTTGGCGAGGGCTTCGCCAAGCTCCCACTGGCGCATGGACTGGTCAAGGTTGAGTCCGCCGGCCTCAAGTGCCTGCACGGCCTGAATGAGCTGATCTCGAGCCTCTTCGTAAGGCATTTGTGCGATGGCTTCGCGTTCCTTGTCGGTCAGGCTGGATGCGGGGGTGGTTTCGTTGATCATTGCTACTCCTTCGTTACGGTGGTGACTTCGGACACGATCACGCCGTGCTTCAATGTCATGGTGAGTTGGTCGCCGGTGTTCACGGCGTTCGCATCGTCGATTACATGGCCGTCCGCTCCCTGCACTACCGCATAACCTCGATTGAGAGTGGATTGCGGGCTAAGCGCGGTCAGTGAGGCATGCGCTTTTTCGATGGTGAGGCTTGCGTCGTCAAGAATACGTGTCAGACCGATTCTCATGCGGGTTCTTGCATCATCGATGAGACGCTGATGCGGTTCCAGCATGGTGAGCGGCTGTGTGAGGCTTGGACGGTTCGCATAGCCTTCAATCAGTCTTGTTTCATTGTTGACGGTGGCGTCGATGCGCATGCGCATGCGTTCGATGTTCACGTTGATCAGTTGCATCTGCTCGCGCACGTCCGGCACGACTTTCTTCGCCGCGTCCGTTGGCGTGGATGCGCGCAGATCGGCAACCAGATCAAGCAGCGTCCAATCATCCTCATGGCCGATCGCGGAAATCAGCGGCGTATGGGCGGCTGCCGCGGCGCGTACCACGCCTTCGTCGGAGAACCCGATCAGATCTTCGAAAGCGCCGCCGCCACGGGCCACGATGATCACGTCGACATCAGGATCGGCATCCATCTGCGCGATCGCCTTGATCACGTCGGAAGGGCACTGCTCACCCTGCACATGCACATGCGTCACTTTGAAATCGACAACAGGCCAACGCAATCTCACGTTGGTGATGACATCGCCTTCGGCGCGAGCCTGCGGCGCGCAAATCAGACCAATGCAATGCGGAAACTCGGGCAGAGGCTGCTTGCGGTCAGCGTCGAACAGGCCTTCGCCTTTCAGCTTCTTGCGTAATTCGTCGATCATGGCCTTCAGGCTGCCTCCTGCGCCGGCCGCGATAATGGCGTCGCCACGTAAAGACAGTGACGTGCGCTTCATCCACAGATTCGGTTTGCCATGGATGATGACGCGGTCGCCCTGCACGAAAGGCGTGGCGGCTGCGGCGAACTGCCCGAAACCGTTGACTTCCAACGCAATGTCCTGATAATCATCGCGCAGAGTGATATAGGCGCTGCCCTGACGTCTGGTGTTGATCTGCGTGATCTGCCCGGCCACCCAAACCGATGGCCACCGTTCGACGGCCATATGGAATTTCTCGCTGAGCAGACTTACCGGCCAGGGGTTGTCAGCGGTGGTTTCGCCGGCCAGTCGTGGCAGCGGTTTGCTGTTCGGCTGCGCTGCCGGGGGTGTGTAATCCTGGTTCCAAGTCATAGTTCAAGATTCCATCATCTTGCGGACAAATGAAACACATGTTCGAATTCCGTGAGGGTACCCCGCCTTGTATAGTCCCTCTTCGGTGAGTGCGTCAAATCGACACTCGGGCGACACTCCGTGGCGAAATCGTTACCTTTGTCACACAAGTTAAGGAATGGCGGAATCAAGCCGAAAAATGGAATATATAGTTTTACTGCCGGCGTGCCGCTACTACATTTAGTGCTGGCTATGGCGTACAGTCATGGACGTAGCAACAATCTGGCATGCATAACGAAGCATGAAAACCTGGTCGGATGGGGTCCGACCCGGAAAGGACGATGAATGGAAACGCAGGCTCTGGATGCCGTCTCCGCAACCGTTAAAACGGGAACCGGTAAGGTACTCGTCGAGAAGCGCGACGGTCGTGTGGTCGACTTCGATCCGATCAACATCATCAGCGCGGTGAAGTCCGCCTTCGCCGACCTTGATAAGAAGATCGGGCCGCAGGAGGAACAGCTGATCCGTGATATCGCCAATCAGGTCGAAGCCGAAATCAAGGATCGTTACAACGGTCCCGCCAAGATCGAAGACATCCAGAATCTCGTTGAACACGGCCTGATCGAAGACCACCTGTACGATGTGGCGCGCACGTACACCAACTACCGTCTGAACAAAGACATCGAACGTGCCAAGGCCACCGACATCAACGAAGCCGTCAAGCGTCTGGTGAACCGTGACGAGGCTCTGGTGCGCGAGAACGCCAACAAGGATTCCAACGTCTACTCCACCCAGCGCGATCTGTTGGCGGGTGCGGTTTCCAAGGCCGCGGCCTTCTCCATGATGCCGGACGCGGTTTCCAACGCGCATATGAAGGGCGACATCCACTTCCACGACGCCGACTACTCGCCGTTCACCGCGCAGTCCAACTGCTCGCTGCCGAACTATTGGGATATGCTCGCCAACGGTTTCACTCTGGGCAACGCTCCGATGGGCTCGCCGAACAGCATTTCCATTGCGGCCACGCAGATCACCCAGATCATGAAGGACGTGGCATCCAGCCAGTATGGTGGCCAGACCGCCAACCGTGCCGATGAGAACTTCGTTGAATACGCGCGCAAGGATTACGACAAGTTCCTTGAGCAGGCCCACGAGATCATGCCTGACGACCTGCCGATCGAAATCGCCGAACGTCAGGTGCGCTTGGCCAAGGATGTCGAACCGAAGCGTCTGCATTTCGAAAAGGACCGTCCGGCCCTGCCGATGGACGAGCCGTTCAATAAGGATGCCAGCCGTTTGCAGCAGCTGCGTGAGGTGTGGGCGAAGATCCAGACCCGCAAGGCCATCTACGATGCCATGCAGACCATGGAATACCAGATCAACTCCAATCGTGTGTCGAATGGCCAGACCCCGTTCGTGACCGTTGGCTTCGGTTTGGGCACTGACTGGTTCGCCCGCGAGATTCAGCGTGCCATCTTCCTGAACCGTATCCGCGGCCTCGGTTCCGAACATCACACCGCCATTTTCCCGAAGCTCGTGTTCACCATCAAGCATGGTGTGAACGCCGATCCGGGCGATCCGAACTACGATTTGAAGCAGCTCGCCCTCGAATGCGCCACCAAGCGCATGTATCCGGACGTGATCTTCTACGAGAACATCGTGAAGATCACCGGCTCCTTCAAAGCCCCGATGGGCTGCCGTTCCTTCTTGCAGGGTTGGATTGATCCGGCGACCGGCAAGGACGTGGAAGACGGACGCATGAACCTTGGCGTCGTCACCGTGAACGTTCCGCGCATCGCACTGGAATCCCACGGCGACAAGGATCGCTTCTGGAAGATCTTCGACGAGCGTATGGCCGTGGCTCATCAGGCATTGCAATTCCGTATCATGCGTTGCAAGCAGGCCGCGCCGGTCAATGCGCCGACCCTGTTCCGTTTCGGAGCTTTCGGTCGACTCGGCGCCAACGACAGCGTCGACCAGCTGTTCCGCAACGAACGTGCCACCGTTTCCCTGGGCTACATTGGCCTGTATGAGGCGACCAGCGTGTTCTACGGCAAGAACTGGATGCGCGATCACGGCTGGGATCCGCAAGGCAAGGAATTCGCACTGTCCATCGTCAAGCGCATGAACGAGCTGTGCAAGGAATGGAGCGACGCGGAAGGCTACCACTATTCCGTGTACTCCACGCCGGCCGAATCCCTCACCGACCGCTTCAACCGTATGGACCACGAGAAGTTCGGCGAAGTGGAAGGCGTGACCGACCACGACTTCTACACCAACTCCTTCCACTACCCGGTCTGGCTGCAGCCAACCCCAATGGAAAAACTCAACTACGAGAAGGACTTCCCGTACTACGCGTCCGGCGGCTTCATCAACTACTGCGAGTTCCCGTGCCTGCAGTCCAACCCCAAGGCACTCGAAGCGGTGTGGGATTACGCCTACAACATCGGCATCGGCTACCTGGGCACGAACACGCCGATCGACCGCTGCTACGATTGCGGATTCCAAGGCGACTTCGAGCCCACTGAGGAAGGTTTCAAGTGCCCGGAGTGCGGCAACTCCGACCCGGACCACTGCAACGTGACCAAGCGCACCTGCGGCTACTTGGGCAACCCGGTGCAGCGCCCGATGGTGCATGGACGTCACGAGGAGATCGCGCACCGCGTCAAGCATATGAGCGGCGAAACCGGTCATGTCACCTTGAGTGACGGTTCCGAACGTGAATGGTTCGAGGAAGCCAAGTAAGGGCCGCGTCGGTAGCAAACATAAACGAAATATGAAAGAGGGTGGGTTTCCACCCTCTTTCATTCTGTGACAATCATGAGGCAAGCAGCAATCGCAAAAACGCGACGTAACGGCAAAACGTGAAGGGACAACGTATGATCAGCAGCGCGAATCCAGCAATTCAACGTCGTGACTTTGCGGCGGACGAAACCAATCGCGGACCTTTCATCCCCACAACTCGTTCCAACAATCCCAAAGCAGGGCAATGGACCAACCGCATGAGCCGCAATATGATCGCCGACTACAAACGGTTCCTCATGACCGATGGAGAAGGCATCCGATGCTCGCTGTACGTGTCCGGCTGCCCGTTCCATTGCGAGGAATGCTACAACACGTCAATCTGGGATTTCCAAGCCGGCCACGAATACAACGACAAGCTCGAAGCGCAAATCATGGATGACTTAAGCCAATCGTATGTGCAAGGCATCACCTTCCTCGGAGGCGAACCATTGCTCAACACGGGCGTGCTGTTGCCCCTTGCGCGCAAAATACGCGAACGGTTCGGTAATACCAAAGATATTTGGTGCTGGACCGGCTACACGTGGGAAGAGCTCATGCGCGAAGGCGAAAGCCCCGACAAGCGCGAGCTGCTCGAACTGATCGACATTCTCGTGGATGGCCGTTATATCAAAGAATTACATGATTCCCTGCTGCAATTCCGCGGAAGCAGCAACCAACGCATCATCGACGTGCCGAAATCACTGGAAAGCGGACAAGTGGTGATCTGGCCGAAACTACATGATCAAACACGATTCATTCCCGAAATATACGGCAAAGACCGTTCTGCAGGGGAAGGCAGCGCATCCTGACATGGAAATGCTTGGAAGGGTTTGCGATCTCGACATTCGTCGAGCGTCCAGATACATAATTAGGCACGTTGACTGGATTAGTTGTCTAATTTGTGCGCTGTGTCGTGCATTTTATGCTGATTGCGAGCATTTACAAAGCACTTAGGCGTGGGCACAGACTACGATTACATGATTGGATAACCCGGGGCAGGGGCTTCCATGCCTGCCATGGAATGCAGCCCGGCGGATAGAACGATAGAGGTTGAGACATGGTTGAAGCAGCAGAAGCCGTGACCGAAACGCACGGCACAAAGCCGTTGCGTGTAGGTCTTGATATCGGTTCCACTACTGTGAAGGCGGTGGTGCTCGATCAGTCCGACGCGCTCATGGACGCGCTGTTCTCCGATTATCGGCGTCACCACGCGAACGTGCGCGCCACCGTGGCCGGACTATTGGCCGACATCCACCAGGAGCTGGAAAAGCTTGGCCGAGGTGACGAGCCGATTCGCCTGGCCATCACCGGTTCAGGCGGTCTTGCCCTCGCAGACAGCCTCGACGTGCCCTTCGTTCAGGAAGTCATCGCCGAAACCGAAGCCATCGACAAGGAATATCCGCAGGCCGACGTGATCATCGAACTTGGTGGCGAGGATGCGAAAATCACGTATCTCAAGCCGACTCCGGAACAGCGTATGAACGGTTCCTGCGCAGGCGGTACCGGCGCATTCATCGACCAGATGGCAACACTGCTCGACACCGACGCCGCTGGCCTGAACGAAATGGCCACGCAATACGAAACCCTATATCCGATCGCATCACGTTGCGGCGTGTTCGCCAAAACCGATTTGCAGCCGCTTATCAACGATGGTGCGGCCAAGCCGGATCTGGCTGCATCGATCTTCACCGCAGTGGCCACGCAGACCATTGCAGGCCTTGCCTCCGGACGCCCGATTCACGGAACCGTGATCTTCCTGGGTGGTCCGTTGTTCTTCATGTCCGAACTGAGAGCCGCGTTCAAGCGGGCGCTCGACGGCAAAGTGGACGAATTCATTGTTCCGACCGACGCTCACCTGTATGTGGCATACGGTGCCGCATTGCAGGCCGATCAGGATGGTGACGACCTTGACTAAGCATTACGAAGCACGAACCTGCGCCGACCTTCTGGCACGACTGGACGAACTGGAAAACCTGCCGTCCAACACTCCGACCATGCCTCCGCTGTTCGCTACCGAGGCGGATCGCACCGCATTCAACGAACGGCATCATCGCGAGCATATCCATCAAGGCACGCTCGAAGGAGCCCAAGGACCGCACTTCCTGGGCATAGACGCCGGTTCCACCACCATCAAAGCGACGTTGGTGAACGACGATCGAGAAATCGTATGGTCCTCTTATGCGACCAACGAAGGCAGCCCGCTGACGGCAGCAGTGCAAATCGTCAAAAAAATCCAAGCCGAACTACCTGAAGGCGCATGGATCGCACGATCCTGTGCGACCGGCTACGGCGAAGGCCTCATCACCACCGGCCTGCACCTCGACGAAGGCGTAGTGGAAACCATGGCTCACTATCGCGGTGCCGAAATGGTCAGCCCGGGCGTTACCGCCGTCATCGATATCGGCGGCCAAGACATGAAATATCTCGCCATCAACGATGGCGTGATCGACTCCATCGCAGTGAACGAAGCATGCTCGTCCGGCTGCGGATCGTTCCTGCAAACGTTCGCCATTTCCATGGGTCTGACCATTCAGGAATTCACCCAAGCGGCGCTCAACTCCACCCATCCGGTCGATTTGGGCTCCCGATGCACCGTGTTCATGAACTCGTCCGTGAAGCAGGCGCAAAAGGAAGGCGCGTCCATCGAAGACATCGCCGCAGGCCTGTGCTATTCCGTAGTGCGCAACGCCCTCTACAAGGTAATCAAGCTGCGTGATTCCGGCGAACTTGGCGACACCGTGGTAGTGCAGGGCGGCACGTTCCTCAACGACGCCGTGCTTCGCGCATTCGAACTGCTCACAGACCGTGAAGTGACCCGACCGAACATCGCAGGACTCATGGGCGCATACGGTGCCGCACTGACCGCACGCATGCACTATGCCGACGAAGCGGAAGACGAAGACGTCGATACCACCGACACCAAAGAGGCGGTGATCGCAGGCGTATGCCATACCGCATCGAACATTTTGAGCGGCGAAGAACTCGACAACCTGTCGATGACCTCCGAACGAGACGTGTGCAAACTGTGCCAAAACCACTGCAAGCTCACCATCACCACCTTCCAAGACGGATCCCGCTACGTGACCGGCAACCGCTGCGAACGAGGCGGAGACGCGAAAAAGAAGCGTTCCGATCGCCCGAACCTCTACGATTACAAGTACAAGCGTTGCTTCGCTTACCGCAGACTCACCGACAAAAACGCAACCCGCGGCGAAATCGGCATTCCGCGCGTACTCAACATGTACGAAAACTATCCGTTCTGGTTCACACTGCTCACCTCGCTGGGCTTCAAAGTGATGATTTCCGGACGAAGCTCGCATGAACTGTTCGAAACAGGCATCGAATCCATCGCATCCGAAAACATCTGCTATCCGGCCAAACTTGTGCACGGACACATCAAATGGCTGCTGAGCAAGGGTGTGAAAACCATCTTCTATCCGTGCGTCAGCTACGAAGAGAACCTGGTACCCAACACCGACAACCACTACAACTGCCCGGTAGTAGCCAACTATCCCGTGGTCATCGGCGCAAACATGCCGGAACTGCGCGAAGAGGGCATCCGTTACATGCGCCCATACTTCAACATGGCCAACCATGAACTCATGGTCGACCGTATCGTCGAAGAATTCGCTTGGGCCAACGTGACCCGTGAAGAAGCCGAAACCGCAGTCAAAGCGGCCTATGCCGAAAACGAAGTCTTCAAGCACGATGTGCAGATGGAAGGCCTCAAGGCACTCGCCTACATGAAGGAACACGACTGCCGAGGCATCGTGCTCGCAGGCCGCCCGTACCACATCGATCCGGAAGTCAACCATGGCATTCCGGAAACCATCTGCTCGCTCGGCATGGTGGTATTGTCTGAAGATTCGATCTGCGAACTGCAGCCGGGGGAGAAGCTCAACCTGAGTGATTTCCTCGCCGCGGACGAAGACGATCCGCGCAAGAAGAACGCGGACGGCTTCCGTCATGTGGAAGACCGCAAGGTCACCAAAATGCCGTTGCGAGTCACCAATCAGTGGGCCTACCACGCACGCCTGTACTCGGCGGCAAACTTCGTGGCCTCCTATCCGGGACTTGAACTCGTACAGCTCAACTCCTTCGGCTGCGGTCTCGACGCCATCACCACCGACCAGGTGGGCGAAATCCTCGCCGACAAGGCCGACGTGTACACCATGCTGAAGATCGACGAAGTCTCCAACTTGGGAGCGGCAAAAATCCGACTGCGCTCGCTCAAGGCAGCCGTCGAAGAACGCGAACGCAACAAGCAGCGCGGAATCGCCGCAGTCATGCCTAACAAACAAGACAGTGCGCCTAACAAGCAGGGCGAATTCCGCAAGACCGGGTCTGAGGCGCCGACTCCGGGCCGTCAAGTCATGCTTGACACCGTGATGAAAGCCAATCCGAAACTCACCGAAGCCGTTAAAGCCGCATCCAAGCGTGCCGCGGAAAACGGCGTCGGCGAAGCGAAGAAGTCCGCACACAATTCCGCCACCATGTCGAAATACGCCAACCGCGTGCCATTCGGCAAAGACATGAAGGACTACACCATCGTGGCTCCGCAGATGAGCCCGATTCACTTCTCCCTAGTGGAATCCGTGATCCGCTCCGGCGGCTACAAGTTCGACATTCTCGAACACGCCAGCCGCGAAAACGTGGAAACCGGCCTCAAATACGTCAACAACGACGCCTGCTACCCGGCCATCATGGTTATCGGCCAGCTCGTGGACGCGATTCTGGATGGCAAATACGATCCGGAACACACCGCGCTCGCCATCACGCAGACCGGCGGCATGTGCCGAGCCACAAACTATTTCGGTCTGATTCGCAAGGCGCTGATCGATGCTGGTTATCCGCAAATTCCAGTGATCGCCATTTCCACGCAGGGCATTGAAGACAATCCGGGCTTCAAAGCGACGCCGGCATTGCTTCATCGCGTCATCAAGGCGCTCATCATCGGCGACCTGCTGATGAAATGTCTGTACCGCGTGCGCCCGTACGAGGTGACGCCGGGCAGTGCGAATCAGCTGTATAAGACATGGAACACCATCGTGCGTGAAACGCTCGAGAACCACGGTCGCTCGAAGACGGCAAGTAAGTTCATTGGCAAGGGATACCTGCCATATTCGACGCTCGTCAAAGAAATCGTCAAATCGTTCGACTCACTGCCGTTGAAGGACGAACCGCGCAAGGTGCGCGTCGGCGTGGTGGGCGAGATTCTCGTCAAGTACCAGCCGGACGCCAACAACCATGTGGTCGACGTGATCGAATCGCAGAATTGCGAGGCTGTGGTGCCGGGCATCATGGAATTCATGACCACCCGCCCGTATATTTCCGACTGGAACGAGCATTACCTCGGCATGGGCGGCAACAAGCTTGGCTACGCGCTGATGCGCAAGGCGCTTGACTTGTACAACGCTCCTGTACGCAAGGCGATCGATTTGGCACACGGCAAGTTCTCCCAGGACCTGCCGATGCCGGAACTCGTGAAGAAGGCCGACGAGGTCACTTCCGTGGGTGTGCAGGCTGGTGAAGGCTGGCTGCTAACTGCGGAAATCCTTGAGCTCATCGAATCCGGCTGCCCGAACGTGATTTGTGCGCAGCCGTTCGCCTGCCTGCCGAACCACGTGACCGGCCGAGGCATGTTCGGCAAGATTCGCCGCCTGCATCCGGAAGCCAACATCGTGTCCATCGACTACGATCCTGGCGCATCCGAAGCGAACCAGCTCAACCGCATCAAACTGATGATCGCAGCCGCCAAGAAGGCCCACAAGGCTGCGTAACAGGGTGAGACGGCGCAAAGCGAAAAAGCTGCCTGATCATAGGCGGATAAATCAATAAGCACTGACCGGAATTGACTAAAATACCGACGCTGACAACATCTTCAGCGTCGGTATTTTTATTCGATATGTACAAACAATTCTTCGAATAGTGGTAATTGCTTCTGACTTTATTAATAGCTGTTAATTATTATTGGTCGGCTTTGCAGAGCATGTCTGTTTTAACCGAAAATGTGTATTCGATTCGATATACGCAAGAGTTGGCTATCAGTTTTTCGTATAGCAATCGCGCCGTGCTCATCAACGAGTTTCGATAGGATTGCCAACATGACAACGCCACGAATTTCTTATGCGCACCTGCTTACCGAGCCGAATCCGAAGCATGTGGAAAGTCTGGTCAAATTCTTCGAATCAGGCTGCCAAGAGCGTGGAACCGGTGGTTTCGGTGTGGAAATCGAGCATCTGCCGGTGCATAACAGCGATGATACCGCCGTGAACTATTACGAGGAGAACGGTATCGAGGCGTTGCTGAACCGCATTCGCCCATATTACGACGAAAGCAAGGAATACTGGGAGAACGGCAGGCTTGTTGGTCTTGGCCGCGAAGGTATTTCCGTGTCACTTGAGCCGGGCGGTCAGCTGGAATGCTCGCTGGGCATTCTGCACAAGCCGGAAGATCTATGCACGATCTATGGTGCGTTCCGCCGCGAAGTCGATCCTGTGCTTGACGATCTCGGCTTCCGCTTGGTTAATTACGGGTATCAGCCGAAGTCCGGCTATGCCGACATTCCTGTCAATCCGAAGGACCGTTACAAGGCGATGACCGCGTATTTGGGGCGCGTCGGCCAGTTCGGTCCGTGCATGATGCGTTGCTCCGCTTCGACGCAGGTCAGCATCGACTATGTTTCCGAACAGGACGCGATTTCCAAACTGCGGTTGGGTACGGTGGTCGGCCCGATTCTCGCATGGTTCTTCCGTAACACCCCGTATTTCGAGGGACAGGAGAATCCGTATCCGCTGCTGCGCCAACGCATGTGGGATTATTTGGATTTGCAGCGCACGAACGTTATTCCGGGATTGTTTGATCCTCGCTTCGGTTGGGAAGATTATGCGGTCGACGTGTTGAGCACGCCGATGATGTTCGCTGATCTGACGCACACTCCGGAAGCGTTGGAAACTCCCGGAACTGATCTGCATCATCCTGCATTCTATGAGAATGCGAACGACGTGTATCCTGATCGAGAACTCAACGCATACGAAATCAATCATGTGATTTCCACGCATTTCAACGATGTCCGTCTGAAGAACTTCATTGAATTCCGTCACTGGGATTCACTGCCGGTAGCGCGCGCGGAACGACTGACGGAAATCATCGGATCGCTGTTCTATGATCCGACGAACCGTGAGCGTCTCGAATCGTATTTCGATGGCATCCGCGAGGAGGATGTGTTCGAGGCGAAGGCGAACCTGCAGGCGCGCGGCCATCAGGCAGCTCCGTACGGCAATTCGCTGGAATTCTGGCAGGAGTTCCTCGGGCTCGAGGGCGTCCTCGCCGACGAACCTGGTGATCCGAAACACCCTGACGTGTTCCAGAAGTAAAATTGCTTTTCGAATATTTTTGGTTGGTCGAGGCTGACTGAATGTGATTTCGAGCTGGTCTGTTGAAGATCGGCTCGTTTTTGTGTGGCGAGTGGAAATGCAACGGTCCGATACGATTTTGCCTGTCTAATGAACGGTAGATAGTACACTGTTCCTTATGGGTAATGAGGGGAAGAAACGTGTTCGTAAATCACCTGAGGAACGTAAGAAGGAAATCATCGCTGCGGCGAGCCGTCTTATCGGGGAAAAGGGGTATTACGGAACGTCATTGAAAGACATTGCTGATGCGATCGGCATGAGCCAGCCTGGACTGCTGCATTACATCGGCAATAAGGAACGGTTGTTGTCGCTGCTAGTCACCGACAATTATGATCAGGAAGGCACTCCGGCTGATTTTGCAAAATCCGGATTGCCGGGCAGCGATCCGGAAGGCATGTTGTTTCCCGCATACCTGCGTTTTTTGGTACGTTACAATGAGAGTCGACGTAGCTTGCTGCAGCTATACATGGTGCTGGAAACCGAGTCTTTCAGCGAGGGCCATCCGTTGCACGACTATTTCGAGAATCGTCCGAAATACGTGTGGGAACACTATTCCCAGTACACATGGAAATTGCCGCCTGAAATCGGTGGTTGGGAGAATATGCGTGCGATTGTGCGTCAAAGCTTGGAAGCGATGGACGGCATTCAACTGCGTTGGACGCGTAAGCCGCCCATCGATTTCTACGATGAATGGCTCGCCTTCGAAAAGATGATCTTCCCCTCACCTGTCTGGGACAGCTACCGCTAAGCCGTGTGCAACTCTCTTGCGGGCTGTGTTTCTATAGCCTTTCGCGTCCCAATTCTTCCACTCGCTGGAAGAATCAGGACTTTTGGAAGGTTTTGGGCGGGGTGATTCCTCCAGTGGCTGGATGGATCTGGACTTTTGGAGGCATGTTTGCGGGAGGGTTCCTCCAGTGGCTGGATGGATTTGCCTGCTGGGATAGCATTTTGTGTGGCGTGCGGTGATTGGTTGGTTTTGGTCAAGGGGAAACGCTGTATCTAATGGTTGTTAGGTAAGACACGCCATGAAATTTTGCGGTTCTTGACAAGTGAATCTAGAAGATTTATATTTCTTATATCTAATGGTTGTTAGATATGAGAGTTCCGAGGATGCATCCAAGGATATATCCCAGGGATATCGCAGAAGAACAGCCTTAGACGCAGAAACAGTAGCAATCAGTAACAAGTCAATGAAGACGATGGAGGATCCATGGGTCGTTACGAGGCAGATCACATTCTTTTCGGTGCCGCATATTACGACGAATATCTCATGATGAAAGGCATCGACCGTGTCGATGAAGACATGAGGATGATGAAGGAAGCGGGACTGAACGTTATCCGTATTGCCGAATCCACATGGAGCACCTGCGAACCGCAGCCGGGTGCGTTCGACTTCACCTATGTGGATCGTGCTCTCGACGCGGCACAGCGTGTCGGTATCGATGTCATCGTCGGCACTCCAACCTACGCGGTGCCGAGCTGGCTCGTCAAAATCGATCCGAGCGTGCTCGCGGTCACTCCGAACGGCGAAGGCAAGTACGGCGCCCGCCAGATCATGGACATCGTCAACGCCACCTACCGTTTCTACGGTGAGCGCGTGATCCGCAAGCTGATCTCCCACGTTGCCGACCATCCGGCGGTGATCGGCTACCAAGTCGATAATGAAACCAAGTACTACGATTCCGTGTCCAACGACATGCAGCGTCTGTTCGTCAAGTATCTGCATGAGAAGTTCCACGGCGATCTGAACGAGCTCAACCACCACTTCGGCCTCGACTACTGGTCCAACCGCATCGACTCCTGGGAGGACTTCCCGGACGTGACTGCCACCATCAACGAGTCCCTGGGCGGCGAATTCGACAAGTTCCGCCGCGATCAGGTGCGCGCCTTCCTGCAGTGGCAGGCCGACATCGTGCGCGAATACGCGCATGACGACCAGTTCATCACCCACAACTTCGATTTCGAATGGCGCGGATACTCCTACGGCGTGCAGCCGGCCGTCGACCACTTCAAGGCCGCGACCGCAGTGGACATCACCGGCGTGGACATCTACCACCCGACCGAAGACGACCTGACCGGCAAGGAGATCGCCTTCGGCGGCGACATGACCCGCTCCACCAAGAACGGCCAGAACTACCTGGTGCTCGAAACCGAGGCCCAAGGCCAGCACGGCTGGGTGCCATTCCCCGGCCAGCTGCGCCTGCAGGCCTACTCCCACCTCGCCTCCGGCGCCGACATGGTGGAATACTGGCACTGGCACTCCATCCATAATTCCTTTGAAACATATTGGAAGGGCCTGCTGAGCCACGACCTCGAACCGAACCCCACGTACTGCGAAGCCGGCGTATTCGGTCGCGAGATCGCCAAACCGGAAGTGGGGGAGCGGCTCGTCCACCTGAAGAAGCACAACAAAGTAGCCATCATGGTCAGCAACGAATCGCTGACCGCGCTCGACTGGTTCCTCATCGAAGCCGGCTTCCCATTCGGCGGCACCCTCAAATACAACGACGTGGTGCGCAATGTCTACGACGCGCTGTTCGAGCTCAACGTCGAATGCGATTTCGTGCCGTCCGATGCTCCGGCCGAACGTCTCGCCAAATACGAGATGATCGTGACCCCGGCGCTCTACTGCGCATCTCAGGAAACTACGGATCGCCTGCGTGCGTTCGTTGAAAACGGCGGACACCTCGTCTCCACCATGCGCTCCTTCGTGACCGACGACGAGGTGACCGTATGGCACGACCGCGCGCCGCACAACCTCACCGACGTGTTCGGCATGACGTACAACCAGTTCACCCGCCCAAACGGCCACGTTTCCGTGGAATTCGCAGGTGCGCTCGCCGAAACCGCGTCCACCGATGCTCAGTCGCTGATCGAACTGTTGAACGCCGACGCCGATACTGAGGTGCTCGCATCCTATGGACACTACGCTTGGAAGGATTACGCCGCAGTCACCCGTCACGCATTCGGCAAAGGCGATGCCGAGTGGGTCGCCACACTGCTTGACGCCGATTCCATTCGTGCGGTTATGCGAGAGGCCGTGGAGCATGCCGGCGTCGAGGGCGCTGGAACCGCGCTCGCGGGACAGGTCGCGGTTCGCCAGGGTGTGAATGCCCGTGGCGAGAACGTGACGTATCTGCTCAACTATTCCGCCGACGAAGTTACTGTTGCAAGCCCGATTGAGGGTGAAGTAGTGGTCGCTCCGGTCGTCATCGCCACCGACGGCAGTATTGATGAGGTTGCAAATGCTGAAGTCGTGCTGAAGGAAGGTGCAGCCGTCAAGCAGGGTGATCCGTTGACGATCGGCCGCTGGAATGTTGCGGTGATCGCCGGCTGAAATCTGCGATAAGAGAGCTCGAGAAGAGAACGTTTAGGGAATGAGAAGGCCGATCAGGGCCTTCCATTCTCCAACGAAATCGATATCGTGAGATTCGTTGAGCCACCGCAATTGCAAGCCTTCCATGGCGGATAGCACCTGCAGTGCGGTGCGTTCCGGATCGACGACGCCATCTCGTTTGGCTGCGAACGTGTATTCCTTCAGCAGATTGATTTCGCGCTGTTCGAAATACTCGTGCACCGGATGGTCTTTGCTTAGGGCCTCGCTTTCGAGCAGGGTGTAGAGGCGAACCATTTCGGGTCGGCCTGCGTTGGTTTCCACGGTTCCCGTGGAGATGGCCTTGAGTCCGAGATCGCAATGGTATGCGATGCCGTCTTGTAAGACTTCGCCGGTCACGCCTTCGACGCCAAGATGCTCTGCAATGGCGATTTGGTTAGTGCGATCGGCGTATTTGAGTGTCGCTTCAAGGAGTTGTTCTTTGGATTTGAAGTAGTAAAGGAGGCCTGCTTCGGTGATGTTCTGAGCTTGTGCCACGTCGCGAATGGTAAATCCCCAGAATCCGAATTGTGAGATGAAAGAGACCGTGGTTTCGAGAATCGCTTTCTTGCGGTCTTCTGCGCTCATTCGTTTCTTGGTTTTGCTTTCGATGTGGCGACGCATGCGTTTTCCTTTCTTGTGCTTACTAAGTTACAAGAAGGGGGAGAGGAAGTGTGTTGGAAACGTTGGGACACGCCGGAAAATGACAGATACAAGAGATTGTAATATGCTTTAACTAAGCAGTTACTAAGTAATAAAAACTGAAGTTGCCGTATGGGGCGAATCGTTGTGGATTGCTATTTGAAAAAACGCTGCCGTTGGAAAAATTCGCGTCTGACTTGCGTTCTTTCGAAAGGGTATCTATGATGAAAACCAGCTAGTTACCAAGTGGTAGTTAGTTGATTGGGCAGAGAAGCCCTATCGGAAAACAGGAATATCACAGAAAACACTACTGAAACATGAATCGAAGGAGAGAGTTTCATGAGTGAAGCAATCGCAAGCAAAGAGGAGCGTTTGGTGCGTTATAACGCCAACATCGCCGCTGCAGACAAGGATCCGCAGCTGTCTCCTGAAACCGGCAAGCCACTGAGCAAGGTCAACACCATCCGTTTCGGTGCGGGCTTCCTGCTGTTCGGCGTGTTGTGGATGTCGGGTCTCGGCATCGTCTCCGCCGTGCTTCTGCCGATGCATTACAAGACCATCGAAGGCGCCGATCCGGATGCTCTCGTTGGCATCGTCAATGCGTTCACCGCAGTGGCATCCCTAGTTGCCAACCTGATGTTCGGCAACTTCTCCGATCGTTCCCGCTCCAGGTTCGGTCGTCGTACTCCGTGGATCGTTTTCGGTGCGGTGCTTGGTGGCGTCACCCTGTTCCTGACCGGCACCACGCACAACGCGGTGCTGCTCACCATCTTCTACTGCGCCTGCATGTTCGGCCTCAACTGCATGATTGCCCCGCTGGTCGCCGTGCTGTCTGACCGCGTGCCGTCCGGCATCCGTGGCACTATGTCAGCCTTCTATGGTGCAGGCTCCACGATCGGCGCCCCGATTGGTACCATGATCGGTGCATTCTTCATCGAGAACCTGACTGTCGGCTTTGCTGTTGCAGGCGTGCTCATGTTCCTCGGCGGCATCGTTGCGGTGATCATTCTGCCCAAGGAACGTTCCGCTGACTTCCTGCCGAAGGAAGAGGGCTCTTTCAAGGACATCCTCGTATCCTTCCGCCCGCCGAAGTTCGCTGGCGCCCACGACTTCTACAAGGCTTTCGCCGGCCGTTTCTGCATGCTCATGAGCTACCAGATGATCAACGTCTACCAGCTCTACATCATCCAGAACTACATCGGCCAGTCCGTTAAGGAATCAGCCGTCACCGTGTCCGTCGTCTCCATGATCATGATGGTCATGTCTCTGGTCGGCTCCTTTATCTCTGGACCGGTTTCTGATCTCATCGGCCGCCGTAAGGTCCCGGTTGTCGTAGCTTCCGTGCTCTTCGCTATCGGCATCGCCATGCCGTGGCTGATTCCGTCCACCTTGGGCATGTACCTGTTCGCGGGCATCGCTGGCCTCGGCTACGCCGTCTACTACGCAGTCGACCAGGCTCTGCTCGTCGACGTGCTGCCGAACAAGGAAGAAGCTGGCAAGGATCTGGGCATTCTGAACATGGGCACCACCCTTGGCCAGATGTGCGGCCCGGTCGTCATGTCCACCATCGTGGTGTCCCTCGGCTATAACTTCGCCTTCCCGACCGCCATCGCCCTGGCCATCATCGGCTGCTTCTTCATCATGGCCATCAAGAAGGTCAAGTAACCACACCTCCCTCCCCTCTCTCCTCTCAATTTCGAGAGAGGAGAGGGAGAGAGGGAATGGGGAGTTTTTCCAAAACTAAATAACAGTGCAAACGTAACGTCATAGCGTTACGAGCAGGATGCCGCGATAATCTGTTTAAGACCGTAAAGACTTGGCCAGAGCGGCCTGGAGCGTGCCGTGAATAGATTATCGCGGCATCCTGCGGTTTTTGCACTTACTGAAATGAAATTGCGTTGCCGATAATTCAATCTCAATAATTCAATCTCAAAACTCAATATCGATAACTAAATCCCAATAATCAAATAAAAAACAACTCAAAAACGAATAAAAATAAAACCAAAGAATCAACGACGATACTAAGGACTTTCCATGACTACTTGGATCGCAACAACGCAAGACAACAAGCTTGCCGACAAATCATCAGAAATCGAATCCACGCATGCCACTTCCGCTGCCGATCTGCAGCTTGACGGCAACGAATATCAGGCGTTGCGCGGCTTCGGCGGCTGCTTCAACGAGCTTGGCTGGCTTCCTCTGCAGACGGTCATCGAGGAAGAACGCGATCAGATCATCAAGGAACTGTTCAGCCCGGATGAGATGAACTTCACCTTCAATCGTGCGCCGGTCGGCGCCAATGATTTCGCCGATCATTGGTATAGCTATAACGAGACCGACGGCGATTACGAGATGGAGCATTTCTCCGTCGAGCATGATGAGCAGACGCTGATTCCGTATATTCATCGCGCGCAGGAATGGCAGCCGAACATGCAGCTGTTCTCCAGCCCGTGGAGCCCGCCGACGTGGATGAAGCGTCCGAAGGCTTACAACTATGGCCGTTTGGTGCAGACTCCTGAGAATCTGAAGGCGTATGCGAAGTATTTCGTCAAGTACATTCAGGCTTATGCCGAGCATGGCATTACCGTGAACCAGCTGCATGTGCAGAATGAGGTGTTCGCCGATCAGAAGTTCCCGAGTGCGTTGTGGGATGCCGAAGCGCTCAAAGTGTTCATCCGCGATTATCTTGGACCTGCTTTTGAGGAGGCTGGTCTTGACACCGATATTTGGCTGGGCACGCTCAATGGTCCGGAAGATATGGCGTGGACCGGCGGCTACGGCATGAAGCTGAATAATTACAACCGTTTCGTCGATAATATTCTGTTCGATGATGGTGCTCGCAAGTATATCAAGGGCATTGCCTACCAGTGGGCTGGCCAGAATTGCATTGCACGTACGCATGAGTCTTGGCCGGAGATTGAGCTGATTCAGTCCGAATCCGAATGTGGTATGGGCGATAATACGTGGGAATATGCGGAGTATATTTTCCACTTGATCAACCATTATTTGCGTAATGGCGCGACTGCCTACACGTATTGGAATATGATTCTTGACGATCAGGATTCCACGTGGGGATGGTGGCAGAATTCACTGTTCACCATTACTGCGGATACGCATGAGGTTCGTCGTAATCCGGAATATTATGTGATGCGTCATTTCTCGCATTTCGTCAAGCCGGGTGCGCATGTGCTTGGCACTACGGGGCATTTCAATTCGATGGCTATTGCGTTCCGTAATCCGGATGGCACCATTGTGGTGGTGGCCCAGAACGCTCTCGAAGAGGAGCGTCCGTTTGAATTTGCCGATCCTTGCAATGCCGATCGCGGTATCAAAGTGACGCTTGCTCCGCGTTCGTTCAACACGTTTGTGCTGGACTAACAGGAGCTGCTTGGCTGATGCGAATGTGTGCGTAACGCGTCGGCTTGGTTGTGGCAACGGTTTGTTGAATGCCGGGTGGTGGGTTTTCCCTTCTCTTCCTGCCACCTTCGCAAGCCGGTGCTGTGTTGCAGGGCGTTTGCCTGTGGTGATTGGTTACTGGTCGCCGCAGACAGACGCCTTTTTTGTTTGCTGTGCTCTTGTTTTGCAGTGTTTTTGCTTGTCGCGCTCTGTTTAGCGGTAGCCGTCCCAGGTGGGGGAGGGGAACAGAATGCGTTCGGCGCGTTCCCAAAGTTGCATCATGGATTCGTTTGGGTTGGTCAGCGACTGGATTTGCACGCCGTCCATGGCGAAGAATGCGGTGACGATGAGGTCGTGCAGGCGTTCTGGATCTCGGTATTCTTCCGGTAGTTCCCAGTCCACGCTGGTCATGTCGGTTAGGATTGATCCGTGCCTGTTTTGGTAGAACTCGTGTGCCGGGTGTTGCGGGTCGGATGCTTCGATTGCGAGGCGCATGAATAGTGCGACGAGTTCAGGACGTTTGGCGTTGAAACATACGGTTTCGTGCAGTGCGCTGGGCAAATGTCGACATTCTTTGGTTGCTGAATCTGATTGGTCGCAGTGGTTGATGGTTGCGCCCAATGTCGTGGGTGCATTGCTTTCTTCGGAGTCGTAGAACGTTTCGATGACCAATGAGAGCAGTTCTTCGCGGTTTTTGACGTAATGGTTGAGTCCTGGCAGTGTCATTCCGACCGCGTCCGCCAAGGCTTGCATGGGGAAGCCATATGATCCGTATTGCGTGATCAGGGTTACCGCTTCTTGTGCGACCTGTTTGCGTCGTTGTGTTGGGGAGAGTCGTTTTCTTTGGTTGATTGGACGGCTCTTGATGCTGTTTGCTGATGTTTTTTCCTGTGATTCCATACTGCTTTGAAGAATACTATTGCCGCTGCCCACGTGTGTTTTCGTGTGGTTTCGATATTGCGGTTATGTAATTGATTGATGTGTTTGCAAGTGGGTAGTTGTTCGACACGCCGATTTGTTATCTTATACTTATAAGATATAAGATAACTGACGAAGCCGACGGACATCGACTTCAATCAACGCCTCTCTTGCTTGCGCGATCGTTGAAGATTCGGCAAAAACGTGGGGCTGATTTCGAAGAAGAAAGATAAGGAGATAAGCATGACTGGCGCACAGTCCGCGGAAAGCACTCGCACGCTTTCCAAAATTGACAAAACGCGTTTCTGCGTAGCGTTCTTCGTGTTCTCATTCGCGTGGATGCTGGCATTGCAGATCGTTGCTGCAGTGTTGCTTCCGCAGCGTTTGGCCGATATCGCGCCCGACAGCAAAGACGCCATCTTTGGTGTGCTTAATTCGGCAACGGCACTCGCCTCGCTGATTTCCAACCTTGTGGTCGGCAACATGTCTGACCGTACGCGCTCGATCTTCGGCCGTCGTACGCCGTGGATTGCATCGGGCGGCATTGTCGCTGGTATCTCGCTGTTCCTCATCGGCATTTTGCCGGACGGTGTGAGCATCGGTGTCAGCTACTGCATTTCCATGGTCGGTCTGAACATGATGATCGCGCCGGTCATCGCATCCCTATCCGACCGTGTTCCGGAAGATATGCGCGGCACCATGTCTGCATTCATCTCCGCAGGTACGCTTTTCGGTTCCGCACTCGGCCAGATTGTTGGTGCGCAGTTCATCACCCTGCAGCTCCCGGGCTTCATCGTCGCTGGTGCGGCCATGGCGCTTTCCGGTGTGCTTGCCGTGATCTTCTGGCCGAAGGAAAAGTCCAGTAAGGACATGCCTAAGGAAAAGGTCGATTTCAAGGGCATCATCATGAGCTTCCGTCCGCCGACCAAGGGCGCTCGTGACTTCTGGCTGGCATTCGCTGGTCGTTCCCTGCTGCTGTTCAGCTACTACATGATCCTCAACTACCAGCTGTATATTCTGCAGGATTATATCGGTCAAAGCGTTGAAGATTCCGCAGTCACCATTTCCACCATGAGCTTGGTGCTGATGGTTGTCTCCCTGATTTCCGCGCTTTCCGCAGGTCCGATTTCCGACAAAATCGGCCGCCGTAAGATTCCGGTTGTGGCTGCAAGCGTGCTGCTTGCCATCGGTTATGCTCTGCCGTGGCTCATGCATAATGCGCTGGGTATGATTCTCTTCTCCGCCATCGGCGGCTTCGGCTACGGCATGTACGGCTCTGTTGACCAGGCACTCAACGTTGACGTGCTGCCGAACGAGGAAGAGGCTGGTAAGGATCTAGGCATTCTGAACATCGCAACCACTCTCGGTCAGATGGTCGGCCCGATCGTCACTTCCGCCATCGTGGTGGCCACCGGCTCCTATGCCATGGTGTTCCCGACGGCAATCGTGATGGTGGCGCTCGCCTGCGTCTTCATTCTGATGATTAAAAAGGTGAAGTAGCGTCGGCATTTTCCGAAATAACTTGGCCGGAGATCCTTTCATTATCTCTCCTGGGATCTTCGGCCATTTCGCACATATTGTGCGGCACAATAACTACAGGAACTGTACGAATTACGAACACTGCAGATGTGAGTACTACTGCAAAGGAGCAAACCATGGTTGTCTGCATTGACCCGAACAGTACGATTGGTCGTATCGATCCGAAACTGCATGGCCAATTCATTGAATTCCTTGGCGAATGCATTGATGAAGGTCTGTGGGTAGGGGAGGATTCCCCGATTGAAAACGAGCATGGCTACCGCAAGGCCACATTGGATGCTTTGCGTGCATTGCAGCCGCCGGTTATTCGTTGGCCTGGCGGTTGCTACGCAGACACCTACCATTGGCGTGACGGCGTGGGGCCGCAAAGCGAACGTAAAACCACCTTTAATGAAAACTTCGCCACGTACGAACTCGACGATCACAGCTTCGGCACCGACGAATTCCTGCGTTTGTGCGAAATGCTCGGCGCGGAACCGTGGATCAATATCAACATGCTTTCCGGTACTGT
Organism: Bifidobacterium pseudocatenulatum DSM 20438 = JCM 1200 = LMG 10505; assembly: GCF_001025215.1. Classification (NCBI taxonomy): domain Bacteria; kingdom Bacillati; phylum Actinomycetota; class Actinomycetes; order Bifidobacteriales; family Bifidobacteriaceae; genus Bifidobacterium; species Bifidobacterium pseudocatenulatum. The sequence goes on along the minus strand of NZ_AP012330.1, from coordinate 1,664,305 downwards.
GGCCGAAATGAAGGATTGGATGGAATACTGCAATCGTGAGCAGCCCACCGATCTGGCCAAGGAACGTGAGACCAACGGCCATAAAGCACCGTACGGTGTGAAATATTGGGGCATTGGCAACGAAGTGTGGGCTGGAGGCGGTACCATGACGCCGCAAACCTACCTTGACGAATACCGCAGGTTCGCATCCGCTATGCCAAGCTTCACCACCGATGTGTTCGCGCCGACGGAAATGTATGCCATCGCGAGCGGTCCTGACGGTAACAAGCCGCGCGAACGCGTGCAGTGGACCCAGGACTTCTTCCGTGGTCTTGTCGAATATCGTCAGCCGAAAATCGATGGTTATGATCTGCATTTCTACAACTGGAATGTGGATAACGATGCTGATACTCCGACCGAGTTCGATGAAGACGGCTGGAACACGGTGATTGAGGGTTGCCTTGAGCTTGAAGACATTCTGTGTGATCAGTGGCGTTTGATGAACGATGGTTTGGCGCTTATTCATGAGCCGGAAGTGGCGATGGATTCCAAGCTTTCGCATGTCGATCTGATTATCGGTGAGTGGGGCAATTGGCATAAGACCGCGTTCTTTGCGCGCCCGGCGCTTAAGCAGCAGGTGACCATGCGTGACGCCATCACTACCGCGCTTACGTTGGATCTGCTGCAGCGCAACTGCGACAAGGTGTCCATGGCGTGCAACGCGCAAACCATCAATGTGCTTAACTCACTGATTTTGACTGAAGGCGATCGTACCATCCTTACGCCTAACTATGACGTATTCATGATGTACAGGGCGCATCGTGGCATGATCGCACTTGATGTGAATCGCAACGATTCCGAAGATTCCGCCGTATATACGTTTGCGTCACGCAATGAAGACGGCACTCAGCTGCTGATTAATCTCACCAATGCGCATATGAACGATGGTGCCGAAGTGCGGCTGCATTTGCCGTGCGGCGCTCAGGTTGATTCGATGGAAACGCTTGCTTCCGAAGATCCGCATGATTGCAACACAGTGGAGCATTCGGATCTGGTGCGCACTCATGCCGTGGACGTGGATAGTGCCGTGAGCGTGCACGAATCTGCCGGCGGTGCCGAGCTGACGGTAACGTTGCCCGCTGCCTCGGTGAGTGCCTTGCACGTAACGATTCGCCAGCGATAAGCAGTAATCGTCTCTCCGGCTGCAGGTTGCCTCTTTCTTCCCGCAAGAAAGAGGCTTTTTCTTATGATTAATCGCATGATTCTGTGAAATTGCTGCACGATTTTGATTGTCGGTCCCACGATTTTCGCAAAGGGTGCTTTATGCGAAATAGTGCGACAGCGGTTCGGAGAGATGTCCGAGACGAGTTGCGGGGAGGAGAAAAATGTACTATCATCTAACTTAGTAATTACTAAGTAATAAAAAATATGATTGAAAGCGTACGAAGGAGTGCATATGGACCTTAATTACATCAAGGGCGTGAACCTGGGTAACTGGCTGGTTCTGGAAAAGTGGATGAACCCGGCATTATTCGATGGAACCACTGCCGATGACGAATACTATCTGCCGACGCAACTTGATCCGGCCGTCTACGAGGCCCGTATCAGGACCCACCGCGCCGAATACATCAACGAGCGCGACTTCGCCACCATCAAATCGTGGGGACTGAACTCCGTGCGCATCCCCGTGCCGTACTTCATCTTCGGCGACCGCGCGCCGTTCATCGGCTGCATCGACGAACTCGACAAGGCCTTCAACTGGGCCGAGAAATACGGCCTGACCATCCTTATCGATCTGCACACCGCACCGATGAGCCAAAACGGCTTCGACAACGGCGGCATCTCCGGCGTGTGCAAGTGGGCGCAGCTGCCCGACGAAGTCGAATTCGTGCTGTCCGTGCTCGAACGCCTCTCCAAGCGGTACGGCCATCGTCGGGCGCTGATGGGCATCGAAATCATCAACGAGCCGAACACCACCACCTGCTGGCCGATGGCGAACGTGACCGAACGCTACAAGGCGGTCGATCCGGAACTCGCCGAAGGCACCGGCCCGATCGCATTCGACTGGCTCAAGAACTTCTACATCACCGCCTACCACCGTCTGCGCGACGCTGACAAGGGCGCGTTGCCGACCGACAAAGTCGTGGTGTTCCACGACGGTTTCGACATCGAACAGTGGAAGGACTTCATGCGCGGCCCCGACGGCAAGCTCGCGCCCGAGTTTAAGAACGTGGTCCTCGATACCCACCAATACCTCATGACCGCCGAAACGATGGGTTGCCCGCAGACAGCGGAGGGCTACGACGACTTCGTGAGGAATACCTATGCGCCGATGATCGCCGAGATGAGCGAATACTTCCCGGTGATTGTGGGGGAGTGGTGCCTGTTCAACTCCGTCGGCTGCGGTGTGGACACCCACGGCGGCCAAAGCGTGCTCAACGGCGAGGAAGGGGCTCAGGTCGAAACCCTGACCGCCGAACAGAAGCGCTCGCTGTACCGGGGCCTAGCCGAATCCCAGCTCGCCGCATGGAGCAAGGGCAGCGGCTTCTACTACTGGAACTACAAGCTGCTCACTGACACTGTCAACACTCCCGGCTGGATCGGCTGGGACGCATGGGACCTTGGACGCTGCATCGCCCAAAACTGGTTCCCCGTCCAAAAGTGATTCCGTCGGACGCAAGAATCGTACAAAGCAACGCGTGATATCAAGAACATTAAGGAACGACAATGCTGCATAATCCGATCTTCAAAGGCTTCAATCCTGATCCGGCCATCTGCCGTAAAGGCGACGACTACTATGTTGCTGTCTCTACATTCGAATGGTTCCCGGGTATTCCGATTTACCATTCGAAGGATATGAAGCATTGGGAGCTGCTCACCCACGTGCTTACTGATGATACGAAGCCGAACCTCACCAAGCTGCCGAGCGCTAAGGGCATTTGGGCTCCATGTCTCACGTATTGTGAGGAAGAGGACATGTTTTACGTGATTTACGGCGTTATGAACTCCATGAATGCACGCTATTTCGACGTGAATAATTATCTGATTAAGTCAAAGAGCATTGAAGGTCCGTGGAGCGAGCCGGTATATCTGACATCTTCTGGTTTCGACGCGTCCATTTTACATGATGACAATGGCAAGAAGTACATCGTCAGCTTGGAGTGGGAGACCCGTGAAGGCTATGAGAAGCCGGGCGTGATCTGCTGTGTGGAATATGATCCGGAAACCAAGCATGTGGTTGGCTATCCGAAGCGTATATGGCGTGGCGCTACTGATCGTGGCTGCATTGAGGCTCCGCATCTGACCAAGCGTGACGGCTGGTATTACATTATGTGCGCCGAGGGTGGCACTGGCTACAACCATGCCGTGACCATGGGCCGTTCCCGCAATGTGTGGGGTCCGTATGAGCCGGATCCGAATGGTCCGCTCGTCACTTCGCAGCCGAAGGAGTCAAACGAGCGTGCTGATGACGATCATTTGAAGCCGCGCTATTTCAACCCGGATTCCGTGCTGCAGAAGTCCGGGCACGGCTCCTACGTGGATCTGCCGAACGGCGAGACATATCTTGTGCACCTGACCAGCCGTCCGTTTGTGCCGGAATTACGTTGTACGCTTGGCCGTGAAACCGCCATTCAGAAGATGACATGGACGAATGACGGCTGGCTGCGCATGGCGGACGGCTCCAATCTGGCCAAACTCGAAGTCGAAGAGCCGGATCTGCCGGATGCGCCGATGCCGGAGATTCCCGGGCACGACGACTTCGACGGCGGCGCGATCGGCAACTGGTATTATTCGCCGCGGCAGATGCCGACCACCTTCGCCAACGTGACGGAACGCCCCGGTTGGCTGCGCATCCGCGGCGAGGAATCGTTGGCATCGCTCAACCGCACGAGCCTGATCGCACGCAAACTCACCAGCGTGTACGCCACCGTCACCACGAAGATGGAGTTCGAGCCGGAAGTCTACCAGCACAGCGCTGGCTTGACCATCTACTACGACAACATGAATAATATTTTCCTGCGCAAGTATTATTCACAGACGCTTGGCGGCAGCGCGATTTCGATTGTGCGTCTCGAAAACGGTGAAAAGACGGAAATGCTTGACACTCGCGTTGCTGTGGAAGACAAGCCGATCTATTTCCGTTTGAATATCGAAGGTCGTCGTACTTGGTTCGAGTGGGGTTATGATGGCGAGAACTGGACCAAGATTGGCCCGGATTTCGACACTACCACCTTCTCTGACGAATACTGCAAGTACGGCGAATTCACCGGCACTATGGTCGGCATCGCCGTCACCGACGCCGCTCTGCACGAGAAGACCGCCGACTTCGACTTCTTCGACTACGAGGCGGACGAGACGAAGCCCGTCGACTGATCCCGCCCGGCCGGCCACCACGATCATTCAACGACCCTGATCCGGCTGTGATCCGATTCCGAGCGGCCGCGTGGCCGCTCGCGGGGCGCATACAATGGACCAAGGAACGTTGCGAATGACGCGCGGTTCCTTGGCCCATTGGGCCGAATGGGTTTTGCCATGGGTTGTGATGGGCGGAAACGAAAAGTCGGGCAACCCCCGAACGTAAGGGCGGTGAGACGCATGGTGCTAGGCATCGACGAGCGAATCGACGGCGTGAACCTCGGCAACTGGCTGGTGCTGGAGAAATGGATGGATCCGAAACCGTTCACCCGCAGCGCCGAAGACGATGAAATCTGGATGCACCGCACGCACGTATCCCTCTGGTCCGAACGGAATCTAGCCGAGGAACTGCGCCGGCACCGCGAAACCTACATCACCTTGGAGGATTTTCGTATCATCGCCGACCACGGAATCAACCTCGTACGCATTCCCATACCGTATTTCATCTTCGGCGACTGGCCCGGGCATCCGGGCTGCATCACGTACCTCGACCGCGCGTTCCGTTGGGCGCGGGAGACGGGACTGAAGATCATGATCGACCTGCATACCGTGCCCGGCTCGCAGAATGGTTTCGACAACGGCGGTCTGACGGGTGTGTGCAAATGGGCGCAGAATACGGACTTGGTGGAGTACACGCTGAACGTGCTGGAGCGATTGGCTCGCCGATACCGCGACGAACCGGCCCTGCACGGCATCGAAGTACTCAACGAACCAGTGAGCTGGTCAGTGTTCCATAGCACGTCGAACACGGCGAAAGACTCTCATGAGGCTTCCGGTAGCACGTATGTCTCACTGCGTTTTCTGAAGCGCTTCTACCGCGACGCTTACGCCCGGTTGCGCGCCGTGCTACGTCCGGAAACCGTGATCGTATTCCATGACGGTTTCCGACTGCTCCGCTGGGGTGGTTGGTTCCGTCGTGCTGGCATGCGCAACGTCATGCTCGACACCCATCAGTATCTCATCGCGATGGAGGATCCGCTGTTTTCGGGACCGGCACGCCGGCTGTACCTGCGATCGCGGCGACTGCCATGGCTGTACCGGATGCTGGTGGGCGCGAGTGGCATCGCCATCCGTTCGGCGGCCCGTCGTATTCCCGTGCTGGTGGGCGAGTGGTGCGTGGAGAATCAGTGGGCCCTACACAGCCAAAACCGATCGGCTGCATACCGCCAAGTGTCACGATTGCAACGCGCGGCATGGGACGTGTCGGCGGGGCAGATCTATTGGAGCTACCAGCTTGCGCGCTCCGCGAAACCGGGTAGTGGCGAAGGGAAACCGCCGCGGGATCCTCGCAACGGCGGCAATCTTGAGGCGTGGGATCTGACTCGCGTATGGCGTCATGGATGGATTCGGGCGGATACCTCTCACGATGACGTGCCATAGGCAGTCAATCAACGGCAATCGACGCAAGGTGCATTAGACTCGGAATCATGGCAGAGGAAGAGACTTCGAAACGTATCCGAAAATCACCGCAGGAGCGTCGAGCGGAAGTGCTGGATGCGGCTGTTCAGCTGATCAGTGAGCGTGGATTCAATGGCATTTCCATCCAAGACGTGGCCGACAGGGTCGGCATCTCCAAACAAGGCGTGTTGCGATACGTCGACAACAAAGACAAAATGCTGGCGCTGGTATATGACGAATACTACGGGCAGACCGGCACGCCGGAGGACTTCTTCTCTTCGGGCATGCCGGGCAGCGACCCGTCCGCGCCGCATTTTCCCGCGTATCTGCGCTACCTGGTGAAACACAACTCGCGCCGCCGCATGATGGTGCAGCTGTTCACCGTGCTGTCGGTGGAATCCCTGAACCCGGATCACCCATTGCATGACGAATTCATGGGACGCATGGAGGACATCTGGGAACACTACTCGAAATACCCGTGGGTGGTTCCGCCGCAATTGGGCGCATGGGCCGGCAGCATGCGGCCAGTGGTGCGCAAAGCCATGGAAATCATGGATGGCATTCAGCTGTGGTGGCTGCGCGAACCGGAAGTGGACTTGTGTGAGGAATGGTCCGAAATGGAGAATCTGCTGTTTCCCGCGCCCCTCTGGGATGCATGCCGCTGATTTTATGTGTGTTCCGCATACGTTCGGGGGTGACCTGACGGCCACCCTCATTTTGCTTATCTTCTATTGTGGTAGTGCCTGAAAAGTTTGCTGAAAGAGACATGCTGGTTTCTTGAGATGTCGACCATTTTGATGCAGTCAGACTACCTGCTGCGCTTCCCGTATAGACGCCAATGCTGGCTCCCAACATCCCTAGCGATACTAGTATCATTATTTTACGGAAGAGTCTAGATTCAGTAGAATTACCAATTCTACATAATAATTCGTCATATATAGAACCTGCTGCAGAATTAGTTACAATTGTCCCTCTGTAAAAAGTTAATTTTACTCATTATATTGACTATTTATAAGATAATTAGAACGTTGAATAATCTCAGATTCATTCTTGCCGGAAATAAGAAATTTCCTGTCAGAATCAACAGAGTTATGAGCGATACCTTTTTTCTTGCCCACAGATTCCAAAACCGCCCAATCCGGGATTTCTTTTTCCTTTGGCCAGTTCAATCCAGCGGTTTCCAGCAGTATGCCATACTGAGATGATCGCGTAATATTCGCATCCGCATCGACAAGACCAAGTTCCAATAGGAAGTTGGCCTTGCTTTGGTCTATGTCATAGGCGGCTGCCAGCTCCTGCTTGATGAGACCGCCTCCTCTGCGTGCCGCCATTTCCCCGAATACGAAATCACCGGTTTCATTCTTATAGAATTCGATATGCATCACATTCGGAATCGTCTGATCGTTGAAAGATGCAATTAATTGCTTTGTCAGTCGGAGCAGCTCGGAATAGTCGGCACCGTTCTCATCCAACATCACGGAACCGGTGTTTTGTTTCTCGAAATCCAGTGGCGGGACAAGGTACCGTGATGGTGAGATCAGAATCGAACCGGAATTGATATAGACTACATCCACATGGTAGACGGAACCGGAACAATATTCCTCTAAGTAATACTGGTTTGAATGCACGTTTCGTATGAATTCCGGCTTGGTAGCTAAAGCAGGCAGGTCATCTTTCGAATGCAATATCGTAATGCCTGCAGACCCTGCGCCCCATCGAGGTTTGAGAACAACCGTCTCCCAACGATCGAACGCCGAAATAATATCTCCAAAGCCTTGGCAGGTGGTATAGGGAATAATCTTTAATCCGGCATCAAGGGCCGATTGTTTCATCGTGACTTTATCTCGACAGCTTAACGCCAGTTCATGCTGTAAACCGGGAATTCCAAATAAACTTCTCGCCTCTGCAACCCTCAGTACGTCTTCCTCTGAGCTGGAAACTATCCTATCTGGTTTAAATTTCCTGACAATATCAAAGAATTTTGCGGTAGCGCTATCAGAGGAATAATCGGAAACCTCGATTTCCTTGATGACGGAGCTCGGCCAACTATGGTGTGCGGCTCGATCGTTCGAGGTGAAGACCATAACTTCTAAACAATCGAAACGTTCTTGGATTTCCTCAATCCATTTAGGATAATTTGAGAAAGATTTGGGCTGTTGCAGCAATAATACTTTCATGTCATTCCCCTTCCGGTGTACTCACCAAGACTTTTTCTTTCAATGACGAATGATTCTTTGTCCACGTTTTCTAATTTGATTAGTGACGACTGCAGGCATTATTCCCACTAACGCCAGTGCACACCAATACCAAGCCGTCAATCCTGCAGGACGTAGTGCCGGAACGATCCAACCGCCAAGGAATGAGCCTGCCGATTCACCAATGGCTGCAATTATCAGCCGATAGTTCAGAATGTCCACCAAAGGCTTATCTGGCTGTGCCTCTACCAGAGCAATATTGATTAATGGCGCATAGATGCATTCTGCAATGGAGAACACAACCAAGGAAATGATGCATATCCACCAGCACGACGAGACTCCGCAGGCGAATAGTGCGAAGGAAATTCCATAAATCCCCAGGCTTTTGACTATGAATGAGGTGGCATTATGTTCTTTGGTCATATTGCGCGAGATGATCTTACTTACCGGCATTTGCAGTGCTATGACCGATATGGCATCAATGGAATAGAACAATCCTCTTATGACTGGACTATCGGATAACGAGTGGAATTCCAATGCCATTCCGGCAAAAAGCTGACCATTCATTATACTGCCCACGAACACCGCCAGGATGGCAAGAACCGTACCGGGACTTTTCAGCGAGTCTGTAATGGTCTTCACGATGGAGGAAGTGTTTTCCTCGCCGCTTTTCTCATTGCGTATGAAGACATGATGAGTCAGCGCTATTGGAGCTAGTAAAGCAGAAAAAGCATAGAGTCCGACGATGATTGCAATAAAGAGCGTTTGTCCGAAAGCTTTATATATGTAATTCGAGCCCAGAGGTCCAATCGCGGATCCAAGATTGGCTGCCATAGTCACTAAAGCAAACAAAGAAGCCTGAATTTTTTTATCCTTTACTGTAGCGATGATATGCCCTCGTAGGGCAAAATTAACCAATGAAAGACCGAGTCCCAGCAAAGCCAAATCCGCAAAAAGGAAGCCGATAAAACCACCCATTGCCGGTTGTAGCAGCAAAAGTGAAAAAACCATGAATCCGAAACCGGCCTCGGTGAGGGATACCGTTGAGAAACGCTCAATCAGGCTACCTATAAAAACAGTACTGCCTCTAGAAAAAAGAGATAAAATTCCGAGCGCCAGCCCAACATATAGCGATGACGCCGCAGAAACTTGGCCGGTGAGAATAACCGAAAGAAGGGAGAAGAGACCGCTGTACGCAGCAGTATTCAAAAAGTAATTCACTGATATGGAGTCTCTTTTAATATCGTTCGGCTTCTCCATTTGAATGGACCTTCTTTTATGCTTTACAAATAATGTCTCCCCATGCTAGTTGTCATAGGGGAATTGTTCATTGCTGCGTCCACATATAGTGACGCTTGGTTTTGGCATACTTGGGGGTGTCTGTTTCAAAGTTTACCGTGCTTTCTGTGGAATCGTTGAATCCTGAACATCCGTTGCATGATGAATTCACTGCTCGTATGGACGATATTTGGGAGAACTATTCGCAATATCCTTGGCTGATTCCTCCGCAATTGGGTTCATGGAAGTCGAGCATGCGACCGGTGGTGCGTAAAGCCATGGAAATCATGGATGGTGTGCAATTATGGTGGTTGCGCGAGCCTGAAGTTGATTTATGCAAAGAGTGAGCTCAGATGGAAAACATGCTGTTTCCATCCCCGTTGTGGGATGCATATCGTTGATTTTGAATACTTGTTGAGATTGGCATTGCATGCGTGTACGAAAAGGCGAGGGTCTGATGGTCCCTCGCCTTTTGCGTTGACGGGTTTATGTCGAGTTGCGGATGTGCATATGATATACTAAACTACCAATTGGTAATTAAAGAAAATCGCTTCAATGAGGAAAGTGAGCAATCCATGGCCGAAACCACTGAAAATACTGTAAATCTGCCCTATAGGAATCCGGAACTTCCTACTGAGGAACGCATCGCCGATCTGCTTGGTCGAATGACCCTTGAGGAAAAAGTCGGACAGATGATGCAGCTTGACGCGCGAAGCGGCGATTTGGACGATCTGATCGTCAACAAGCACGTTGGTTCCATCCTGCATACCTCGCCGTCCGATCTGCCGAAAGCCGTGGAAACGGTGAACGCCAAAACCCGTCTCGGCATTCCGCTGGTGATCGGCGACGACTGCATTCACGGCTATTCCTTCTGGCCGGGAGCCACCATTTTCCCGGAACAGCTAGGCATGGCAACCACGTGGGATTCCGAAAAGGTACAGGCCGCGGGCCGTGCCACCGCCGAGGAAGTGTCAGCCACCGGCGTGCATTGGACGTTCTCCCCGGTGCTGTGCATCGCGCGAGATACCCGTTGGGGCCGCGTGGGCGAAACCTTTGGCGAAGATCCGTACCTGATTGGCGAAATGGCATCGTCCATTGTCAAGGGCTATCAAGGTGGAGCCAAGGCGGGCGAGCCGCTCGCCAAAGACGCGATCCTCGCATGCGCCAAGCATTTCGCAGGCTATTCCGAAACACAGGGAGGGCGTGACGCTTCCGAAGCCGACCTGAGCCACCGCAAGCTGGAATCTTGGTTCCTGCCGCCATTCGAACGCGTAGCCAAGGAAGGCTGTGGCACCTTCATGCTCGGCTACGAATCCATCGAAGGTGTGCCAGTCACCTTCAACAAGTGGCTGCTTTCCGACAAACTGCGTGGCGCTTGGAACTATCAGGGCACGCTCATCACCGACTGGGACAACGTCGGCCGTTCCGTGTGGGAACAGAAGGTCAAGCCTGACTATGTGCAGGCTGCTGCCGATGCGGTCAAGTCCGGCAACGACTTGGTGATGACCACGCCAAAGTTCTACGAGGGTGCAATCGAAGCCGTGAAGACCGGTCTGCTTGACGAATCGTTGATCGATGCCGCCGTGGCTCGTATTCTCGCACTGAAGTTCCGTCTTGGACTGTTCGAAGATCCACGCTTGCCCGACCAGAAGCGTATCGATGCAGTGATCGGTTCCGAAGAGCATCAGCAGCTCAACCTTGAAGTGGCTCGCGAAGCCGTGGCATTGCTGAAGAACGACGGTTCACTGCCGTTCAACGTGGCCGGTGCGAAGCGTATCGCGGTCGTTGGTCCGCTCGCCGATGACGCCCAGACCCAGCTGGGCGACTGGGCAGGCAGCTCCGGCCAGATCAACTGGATGCCTGACGGCCACCCGCGTGAAATGATCACCACCGTGCTTGATGGTTTCAAGCAGCTCGCTCCGGAAGGTTGCGAGGTCGTGTACTCTCGCGGTGCCAACATCGTGGATTTGGTGCCCGATCCGGAAGGCGAGTTCTACCCGGATGGACAGCCTCGCCCGAAGATCGGCGTTTCCGCCAAGATTGATCGCGCACTGCTTGACGAAGCCGTGGAAAACGCACGCAAAAGCGACCTGATCGTGGCCGTGGTGGGCGATGTGATCCAGGCCATTGGCGAAGGCTGCTCCACCGCCACGCTTGAACTGCTCGGCGGACAGAATACGCTGATCGATGCACTGTCGAACGTGGCTCGCGAAACCGGCAAGCCGTTCGTGGTGGTGCTCGTCAGCTCCAAGCCGCAAGTGTTGCCAGCATCCGTGATCGGCACCAACGGCGTGATTGTTGACGAAACTCCAGCCGAAGGCACTTCGGCTCTGCTGTGGGCTCCAAGCCCGGGCATGAAGGGCGGCCAGGCCATCGCCGAAATCATTCTCGGCGAAACCGAACCGAGCGGACGCCTGCCGATCACCTTCCCGCGTCACGCAGGACAGCTGCCGGTCTACTACAACCAGATTCGAGGCCAGCACGGCAACCGTTACGCCGACCTCACGCAGAATCCGGCATTCGCATTCGGCGAGGGTCTGAGCTACACCACGTTCGAATACGGAGATCCGACCATCACCAACGTTTCGGAATCCGGCATATTCGCCGAAACCGACACCGTGCATGCCGAAATCACCCTCACCAATACGGGCGATCGCAAGGGCACGGAAGTAGTGCAGCTCTACATCGGCGACATCGTGACCTCCTACAGCTGGACTGATCGTGAACTCAAAGCATTCCAGCGCGTGGAACTCGAACCAGGCAAAAGCAAGACCGTTGCCTTCGACATTCCGGTTTCCGATTGCACCATCGTCGATTCGGAAGCTAACCGAATCGTCGAACCGGGCGAATTCGAAGTGCTTATCGGCCGTTCCAGCCGTCGCGAACACTTGAAGCGCACCACCTTCACCGTCGCGTAAAAGCGAAACGAAATAAGCCGTGTCGCAGAACCCAATAATCGATACGCTAGTCTGATATGAGCCGCCTACGAAATGCCGATCGTGGGCGGCTCACATGAATGGACCATTGCCGTGGCATACGCGTTATTTATGGCTGCTTCCGGATTCGTACTGGTGCCTGATCAGACGCATGCGTTGAACCAGTTGCCATCGTCAATGAACGCCGACTGTTCCGCGGTGATGAACGCCATACAGCAGCTTGCCGGCACGATTGTGCTTGCCACTGGCGGTTATACGGCTTTGTTCCCGATCGCTGTGGTTGCGGTGCTACTGGGCACGGTGTTTATCATGCTGATTCGCAAGGTGAAGTAGCTGCAGTTACTGTAGTAGCCGAAGCAACGCGCAGTGTGCCGGCGATTGCGGCACACGTAATCTCGACATTGCGTTCCGTGTTGGCGATCAGCGTCGCAAGATCCGCCGGCCCGGGCGCAATACCGAACGTTGCGACGATGCCGGTCTCGTTCAACGCTTCGATGGTGTGTGGATCGCGGGTTACCGTTCCGCCAATGGCAATAGTTGGTTTTCCTTGCGATTGCGCCAGTTTCGCAATGCCACTCGGCACTTTGCCGTACGGTGTTTGACTGTCAATAGAACCTTCACCGGTGATGATGACGTCGGCCCATGCGCATGCTTCTCGACCATGCGCAAGATCGAGCATAAGTTCGATTCCCGGCCGTACTGTTGTATTGAACAGGCCGAGCATCCCGCCGCCGGTACCGCCCGCGGCGCCTGTACCGGGAATGCGCTCAATATCGCGGCCATTGTATTGCATGATCGCGTGTGCGAGATTCGCAAGTCCCTGATCGAGGAGTTCGACCTGTGCTGTGTTCGCGCCTTTTTGCGGAGCGAACACATGCGCAGCACCTTCTGGTCCGGTCAAAGGATTGATGACATCGCAGGCGAGAACAATCGGAACATTTTTTACAAAATTGGGAACTTCCGAATCGTCAATTCTCTCCAAATCAACAAGAGAACCGCCACCAAGCGGAATATCATGATCTGCCGTATCAAGAAAACGAAATCCAAGCGCGCGAGCCAATCCCGTGCCACCATCCGTAGTGGCACTGCCGCCCAAACCAAGCACAATACGATCCGCGCCAGCGTCAATCGCAGCACGAATCAGCAATCCGGTGCCGAACGTGGAAGCAGACAACGCATTGCGGTCGGCGGGGGAGACCCGTTCAAGTCCGCTTGCCGAAGCCAACTCGACTACGGCGGTGCGGAGAATACAAGAAGCATGATTATTGCCAAGAAAGCCAAACTGAGCGGTAATCGGGCGGCCGATCGCATCAACTGTCTCAACATTGTGCAACGTGCCGGCGGTGGCATGAACCAAGGCTTGTGTCAATCCTTCGCCGCCATCGGAAAGAGGCATGAGCCGGCATTCCGCCTGCGGATTGCCACGCTTAATGCCGCGAGTCATCGCCTGTGCGATTGCTTCAGCCGAAGCGGCTTCCTTGAACGAGTCCGGTGCCAGCAGAATCCGCATACATGCCTCCTTTTACGTCTGCATCCATACATTAATGCAGTGCCGGGGCAGAGGTTTAGCGGTAACCCTCCCACATGGGCAGGGGGAACAGGGCGTCTTCGCATTCCGCCCACATGGAGTTCAGATCCTGGCCGGGCGTGCGCAGCCAACGCAGCTGCACGCCGTCCATCATGGCGAATCCCGCATTAAGCAGCCGACGCGTATCAACACCTTCGGGCACTTGCCAACGGATGTTGAGTGCGGTGTCGGCATTATGCAGTTCGTGGTTGGCGAAATACTCGTGTGCGGGGTGGTTCGGGTCGATCGCTTCGGCGCTCAACGTGGAAAACATGTGCACCTGAATCGGTCTGCGTGCGTTCACCGCCACGATTCTGCGCCACATGTCGGCAATCAATGGGCGTGGCTCACGTACTATGTCGGTAAGAATGTCTTCCGTCTCGGAATCGTAGACTTCGTCCAGCGCGGCTGTGAGCAGTCCTTCCTTACTGCCGACATAATGCAGTACGCCAGCCTTGGTGAGTCCTACGCGATCGGCGATTTTCTGCAGGGAAGTGCCGTAATAGCCGAGCGTTCCAAACAGTTCGACGGCCGCATTGAGAATCTCCGCTCTTCGGTCGACTTCTTCGTTGGCCATGATGATTCCCTTTCTTGCACTCATAGTGGCGGTTCATGTGCGCTGCAATGCTTATGAATCGCCATTTCTCTCAAGTGGTAAATACTTGCAGTTACTTTACGGTCGGTTAACTGATTTTTCAAAGAAGATTGGCGTGTTGTGATGTTGATTTTGATAAAGTACCTACCGACCGGTTAGTAAAGATTTCGGGGTTGAGATTCCACAGGCCGGTTAACCGATACGAACTCAAGAAAACGATGCGAAAGAGGAACGTATGAGCGAAAACACCTATCCTTCCGTCAATGACCTGACGCTTGAAGAAAAGGCATCCCTAACTTCCGGCGGCGACGCTTGGCATCTGCAAGGCGTTGAAGCCAAGGGCATTCCCGGCTATATGATCACCGACGGACCCCACGGTCTGCGCAAGTCCAACTCGGCCACCACCGGCGAAGTCGATCTGAACAACTCCGTGCCCGCCACCTGCTTCCCGCCGGCCGCGGGTCTGTCCAGCTCGTGGAACCCGGAACTCATCCACCAGGTCGGCGAAGCCATGGCCGAAGAATGCATTCAGGAGAAGGTTGCCGTAATCCTCGGTCCCGGCGTGAACATCAAGCGCAACCCGCTTGGCGGCCGCTGCTTCGAATACTGGTCTGAAGACCCGTATCTGGCGGGCCATGAGGCCATTGGCATTGTCGCAGGCGTGCAGTCCAAGGGCGTGGGCACTTCGCTCAAGCATTTCGCCGCCAACAGCCAGGAGACCGACCGGCTGCGCATCAGCGCCAACATCTCCCAGCGTGCGCTGCGCGAAATCTACTTCCCGGCATTCGAACACATCGTCAAGGAAGCCCAGCCGTGGACCATCATGTGCGCATACAACTGCATCAACGGCGTGCATGCCGCCCAGGATCGCTGGCTGCTCACCGACGTGCTGCGCGACGAATGGGGCTTCCAAGGTATCGTCATGAGCGACTGGGGCGCCGACCACGACCGCGTGGCCTCCCTCAATGCGGGCCTCAACCTCGAAATGCCGCCAAGCTACACCGACGACCAAATCGTCTACGCCGCACGCGACGGCCGCATCCAGCCGGCACAGCTCGACCGCATGGCACAAGGCATGATCGACTTGGTCAACAAGACCCGCGCAGCCATGAGCGTCGAAAACTATCGTTTCGACATCGAAGCCCACGATGAGGTCGCACATCAGGCCGCCGTCGAATCCATGGTGCTCCTCAAGAACGATGACGCCATTCTGCCAGTCGCTGGCGATGCCAAGGTCACCGTCATCGGCGAATTCGCACGTACCCCGCGCTACCAGGGCGGTGGTTCCTCGCACATCACCCCAACCAAGATGACCAGCTTCCTGGACGCCCTCACCGAACGCGGCGTGGATGCCAAGTTCGCCCCAGGATTCACCCTCGACCTCGAACCGGCCGATCCGGCACTCGAAGCCGAAGCCGTCGAAGCTGCCAAGGGCGCCGACGTGGTGCTCATGTTCCTAGGGCTCCCTGAAGCGGCCGAATCCGAAGGCTTCGACCGTGAGACCCTCGACATGCCGGCCAAGCAGATCGCACTGCTCGAAGCCGTCGCAGCCGAAAACAAGAACGTTGTGGTCGTACTCTCCAACGGCTCCGTCGTCACCGTGGCACCATGGGCCAAGAACGCCAAGGGCATCCTCGAATCCTGGCTGCTCGGACAGTCCGGCGGTCCGGCGCTCGCCGACGTGCTGTTCGGCAAGGTGAGCCCGTCCGGCAAGCTTGCGCAGACCATTCCCTTCGACATCAACGACGATCCGAGCACCATCAACTGGCCGGGTGAAGAGGGGCATGTCGATTATGGCGAAGGCGTGTTTGTGGGCTACCGCTATTACGACACCTACAACAAGGCCGTCGACTACCCGTTCGGCTTCGGCTTGAGCTACGCCACGTTCGAAGTGAGCGACGTGAAGGCCGTCAAGACCGGTGCCTGCACCGCAACCGTCAGCGCAGTGGTCAAGAACACCTCGAACGTTGACGCCGCCGAAACCGTGCAGGTGTACGTGGCTCCTGGCAAGGCTGACGTGGCCCGCCCGAAGCACGAGCTCAAAGGCTTCAAGAAGGTGTTCCTCAAAGCCGGCGAATCCGCCGAAGTCTCCTTCGATCTCGACGATCGCGCCTTCGCCTACTGGTCTGAGAAGTTCAACGACTGGCACGTGGAGAGCGGCGAATACGCCATCGAGGTCGGCACGTCCAGCCGTGACATTGCCGGTTCCGCGGTAGTGGAGCTCGATGGCGACGGCAAGACCCAGCAGCTCACCGAATGGTCCAACTTCATGGAATGGCGTAAGGATCCGCTCGGCTCCCAGGTGCTCGAGAAGCTGCGTGCCGAAGGTGAAGCCGGCCGTATGCCGATCGTGCCCGACAATGACATGACCCGTCTATTCCTCGACTCCATGCCGATCAACAGCATGTCGGTGCTGATGGGTGCCGATGGCAAGCAGATCTTCGAATACATGCTTGCCGAATACGCTGAACTCACCAAGTAGTTTCGCGGGATTCAAGACTTAAGGTCGGGGAATCTGGTCCGTTACTCTGAACCGGTGCGGACCTGATTCCTCGGCCTTTGCATTGTTGGAAGGTTGCTCTGGGATTGTTGCTTTATGACGATTTTCAGGGCAAGCGGATACGTACGACATGCCAATTGTTGCATATGCAACAGTTGTATATACAACGGTTTACTATGTATGCTGTGACGGAAGTGACGAACGAACAATACAAGGAACCGACTGGCTCACGACTCTTCGAAGTCTGGGAAAGCGGCTTGGCAAAGCCCCCCAGCGTGGCCATTCGCTCGCTGCACAACGTGGTCAACCGGTATCTGCGCGTCACCCGCCCTGAAGCGGCGGAAGACATCAGCAACGGCAACGTTGACGTCATCGTGTATCTCGCACGGCATGACAACGAGGAAATCTTTCCTCAAGACATCGAGCAACGCTTTGGCGTGACCCGATCCACATCATGCCGGGTGCTGGGGCTGATGGAGCAGAAGGGCCTGATCGCGCGCGAACCGGTGAAACGCGACGCACGACTGAAAAAAATCGTGTTGACGGACAAATCGAGGCATATCGCCGAAGTCTTGCGGGACAATGCGAAGAACATGGAACGAATCCTGCTGGAAGGCCTTGAAGACGATCAGATCCGCCAATTCATGCACGTGCTCGACGTCATGCAGACGAATCTGGTGAAAACAGGTTTGATCGGAGACGAAAGTCGATATCCAAGTTTGGAAATACAGGAACAGGACGCAAGCAAATCGCAAGTTCCGCAAGAATCGCAGGTTCCGCAAAAAACATGCGATGACTATGCCTCGAATAATCGCGATGCTCGTGATGAGTACGTCTCACACGTACTGCGGATATCGCAGGAAATGGCGATCGCGCGCAATCGCAAGTAACACACGTCATAGGTAAAAATAAAAGGAAAGGGCAAGTAGTGACAACGGCAAACGCAACGGCGTCCGCAACGCCGAAACCAAAGCAGCATGTCATTCGCACACTGGGCAAATCCCTGCGCGAATACAAAAAAGTCAGTCTGCTCTCCCCGGCATTCGTAGCCGTGGAAAGCGTGCTGGAAATCCTTATTCCGACTGTCATGGCATCGCTGATTGATGAGGGCATCAGCGGTGGCAGCATGCCGGCGATTTTGAAATTCGGCTTGATTCTGTTGATTTGCTCGGTAGTTTCGCTGACATCCGGCTTTTTGGCTGGAAAGTTCTCGGCTATCGCAGGTGCCGGATTCGCGAAGAATCTGCGTCACGATCAGTTTGAGAAGGTGCAAGGCTACAGCTTCACCAATATCGACCGTTTCTCCACCGGTTCGATCATCACACGACTGACCACCGATGTGACCAACCTGCAGAACGCGTATTCGATGATTATCCGCATGGGTGTGCGCGCTCCGATCATGGTGATTGTGGCGTGGATCTTCTCCTTCCGCATCAGCCCATCCATCTCTTTGGTGTTCCTCGCCTGCATTCCGGTGCTCGCCATCGGCTTGTGTGGCCTGGCGGTGCTGGTGCACCCGGTGTTCGAGCGTGTGTTCCACACATACGACAAGCTCAACAACGTGGTCGACGAGAACCTGCAGGGCATCCGCGTGGTCAAGTCCTACAATCGCGAAAGCCACGAAACCGAAAAGTTCAACCGCATTTCGCAGCGCATCTTCAAGGACTTCACCAAGGCCGAACGCATTATGAGCTTCAACAATCCGCTTATGATGCTGTGCGTGTACGTGTCCATGCTGCTCATCGCATGGATGGGCGCCCGGCAGATCGTGGCGTCCGGCAACAATGCAGCCCTAGGCTTGACCACCGGCGATCTGACCGCATTGGTCACCTACGCCATGCAGATCCTCATGGCTATGATGATGCTTTCCATGATTTTCGTGATGTGCATTATTTCGCAGGCTTCCGCCGAACGTATCTGCCAGGTGCTGAACGAGGAAAGCACGGTTACGAATCCGGCTAATCCAGTCAAGGAAGTGAAGAATGGCGATATCGATTTCGACCATGTCACCTTCCGTTATTCCGCCACTTCCGAAAAGCCGGTGCTTGACGATATTGATTTGAAGATTCGTTCCGGCATGACCGTCGGCATCGTCGGCGGCACCGGTTCCGCAAAGTCCAGTCTGGTGCAGCTTGTGCCACGTTTGTATGACGTGACCGAAGGTTCGCTGAAGGTCGGCGGCGTGGATGTGCGTGATTACGATTTGGAAGTATTGCGTGATCAGGTTGCCATGGTGTTGCAAAAGAACGTGCTCTTCTCCGGAACTATTGCCGAAAACCTGCGTTGGGGCAATCCAAACGCCACTGATGAAGAGATTCGCCACGCGTGCCAGCTTGCACAGGCTGACGGCTTCATTCAGGAATTCCCCGACAAGTACGATACGTACATCGAACAGGGCGGTACCAACGTTTCCGGCGGCCAACGCCAGCGTCTGTGCATTGCGCGTGCGTTGCTGAAAAAGCCGAAGATCCTGATCCTCGACGATTCCACATCCGCGGTCGACACCAAAACCGATCAGCTGATTCGTACCGCATTCCATCATGAGATTCCCGACACCACGAAGATCATCATCGCCCAGCGTGTGGCCTCTGTGCAGGAATCCGACATGATTCTCGTCATGGACCACGGTCGCATCATGGCAGCCGGCACGCATGAACAACTGCTCGAAAACTGCGACGAATACCGTTCCATCTACGAATCGCAAACCAAGAATCAGGCTCAACCTGAGGAACTGCAGTGAAAGGAGGCAACAGATGACTGAACAAACTTCCGCATTGAAATCCAAGGAAAACAACAACATGGCCAGCAAACAGCCGAAGCCACCAATGCAGAAAGCCGCACCGGGCACCACCAAGCGTATTTTCGGCTACATCTTCCAATACAAGTGGCGCGTGGCGCTCGTAGTAGTGTGCATTCTTGTCGGAGCTGCAGCGCAGGCCGGATCGTCACTGTTCCTGCAGTCGCTGATCGACACCTACATTCTGCCCATGGTTGGTGCCACCAACCCTGACTGGATGCCGCTGTTGCGTGCGCTGACACTCATGGCATGCCTGTATGCAGCCGGCATTTTCTGCAGCTGGCTATGGCAGTGGATCATCGTCGCCGTGGAACAGGGCACATTGAAGAAGATCCGCGACGACATGTTCGCTCACCAGCAGACCTTGCCGATCCGTTATTTCGATACCAACGAACACGGTGACATCATGAGCCGTTACACCAACGACACCGACACATTGCGCCAGGCCATCAGCCAATCGTTCCCGCAAATGTTCTCGTCCGCGGTGTCCGCGCTTGCGGCGCTCGTGTCGATGCTGTGGCTGTCGGTGCCTGTCACTATTTTTGTGCTCGCATTCACCGTAATTCTGTTCGTGGTGGTGCGCAAGGTCGTTTCCCGTTCCGGACGTTACTTCGTCAAGCAGCAGATCGCCATCGGCGATGTGAACGCATTCGTGGAAGAAGCGGTCAACGGCCAGAAGGTCATCAAGGTCTTCAACCATGAGGACGTCACCCAAACCACTTTCGACAAGAAGAACGAAGAACTCTTCGAAGCTTCCGCCGAAGCGAACACGTGGGGCAATGTGACTATGCCGATCGTCGGCAACATGGGCTACCTGCTGTACATTCTGCTGGCTATTTTCGGCGGATTTGCTGCGATTAGCGGACTTGGAAACTTCGGATTGTCCGGTGCTGGCCCGCTCACCCTGGGTACGCTGATCTCGCTGTTGACGCTGTCCCGCTCTTTCGTGAACCCGCTTGGCCAGGTGTCCATGCAGTTCAACATGGTGATGATGGCGCTTGCAGGCGCATCCCGCATCTTCGCGCTTATGGACGAGCAGCCGGAGGACGACGGCGGTTCCGTGACCTTGGTGAACGTGGAACTCGGCGAAGATGGACGCACCATGACCGAAGTTGACCATGAAACCGGTCACTGGGCGTGGAAGCGCGAGGAAGGCGATGACGGCACCCGTTCGCTCAAGGCCGCGCAATCCTTGAGCCCGCGTGCCGCCGAAGTGGCCATGAAAGCCCGTGAAACCGCCATTACCTCACCGGACGGTCGCCTCACCCTCCTGCAGGGCGATGTGCGCTTCACTGACGTGAACTTCGGCTATAACCCCGACAAACCGGTGCTGCACGACATCACCTGGTTCGCCAAGCCCGGACAGAAGATCGCATTGGTGGGCGCAACCGGTGCTGGCAAAACCACCGTCACCAATCTGATCAACCGTTTCTACGACATTCAGGACGGCATGATCCTGTATGACGGCATTTCCGTCAAGGGCATCCGCAAGCCGGATCTGCGTCGTTCGCTGGGTGTGGTGCTGCAGGACGTGAACCTGTTCACCGGTACGGTGATGGACAACATCCGTTACGGTCGCCTCGACGCCACCGATGAGGAATGCATCGCCGCCGCGAAGCTCACGAACGCCGACGGCTTCATCCGCATGCTGCCCAACGGCTACCAGACCGTGCTCGAAGGCGACGGCTCCGGCCTGTCCCAGGGCCAGCGCCAGTTGATTTCCATCGCACGTGCTGCCGTGGCCGATCCGCCGGCCATGATCCTCGACGAGGCCACCTCGTCCATCGACACCCGTACCGAAGAGGTGGTGCAGGCCGGCATGGACAACCTCATGAAGGGTCGTACCGTGTTCGTGATCGCCCACCGCCTCTCCACGGTGCGCAACTCCGACGTGATCATGGTGCTCGACCATGGCCGCATCATCGAACGCGGCTCGCATGACGAGCTCATCGCGCAGAAGGGCGAGTACTATCAGCTCTACACAGGTGCCGTAGAACTCGAATAATCTAATAGTCTCCTGAATTGGAGCGATGCGAGCACACGCTAGCGTTCTACACTAGCCGCGCTTCGATCCCTGTCGGCTGATACCGCCCTTATGGCCGGTGGCTTTGAACGGCACGGATCCTCTGGAAAATCCCTTGCTTTGAAATTGCGATTTTGAAGCAAGGGATTTCTTATTGTCTTTGCCATGCATGGTATTCGGCTGCGGCCAGCCCGCCGTCCGTGAAGGCGGTTCCGTCATATGTTCATGAGACTGCTGCATGAGCAGCGATTATAATTGGCTTGCGTGATCGTTGCATAAATCTCGCTTGGTTTGTCGTTATGTCAATAATAGGTTATCCTTTCATGGGTAAACGATTTACTAAATTGGAGAGCGAGACATGGCGACGATTAAAGAGATTGCGCAACGTACCGGGTTTTCTCAGGCTACGGTGTCTCGACTTCTGAACGGTGATCCCACCCTATCGGTGCGTGAAGAGACTCGTCGCAAGATCATTCAGGCGAGCGAGGACCTCGGCTATAGCGTGCAGACCAAGCGCATCGTCATCCCTCATGAGGTTGCATTGCTTGACAATGAAAAGTCCGACGAGGCGTTGCGGGACTCCTATTTCACCGATTTGCGTTCGGCGCTCGAATGCAATGCGGAACAGCAACGCATGGAAATGACGGTGTTCCACAATCTCGACGATATGATCGCTCGCAGTTCCAAATTCGACGGGTTCATGGCGATAGGCGCCGACCAGATCAGCGAGGAAGACTTGGAGCGGCTGCATAGGGCCATGCCGTATGGCGTGTTCATTGACGTGAATCCGGCGCCGAATCTGTTCGATTCCGTGCAGCCTGATTTGCAGCAGACCATGCATGATGCGGTCGCGGCCTGTGCTGCCAAGGGCATGAAGCGCGTTGGATTCATCGGAGGCAAGGGCTGCCTGATGAACTTTTATGAGGTCGATGAGGAGAATCGCGCCACATATTTCCGTCGTGAGGCAAGGCGTTTCGGTATTCAATCCGACGGATTGGTGTATTCCGACGGCTTGTTCACCGTGAGCAACGGCCGTGCGTTGGGGGAGCAATTCGTGCGCGACCATAATGGCGTGCTGCCTGATGCCGTGATCGTAGCTGCCGATGTGATTGCGGTTGGCGTGCTGCAGGCGTTCAATGCGGTTGGCGTGCTGGTGCCGCGCGATATCAGCGTGATCAGCATTAACAATCAAACGATTTCGCAGTTGACCTCGCCGCCGTTGAGCACATTCTCCATCGATCAGAACGAGCTTGCGCGCGTGGCGACGCTGATGTTGGGTGATGCCATTTCCGGCAAACGCACGATTCGTCAGCATGCGTACCTGTCGACGTCGCTGGTGGTGCGCGATAGTTTTGTGCCGGCAAAATAGCGGTTATTTCTTTACTTCTGTATAGTAATCGGGCTATTTCCAGATTGGCTTGGTTTCGTTTCGACGTGGAAGCTTTTGCATATCGTAAATATCGATTTTGGTAAAAGCTGCCACAAGATAATGCGACAGTTTGCCTATTTTGTTGTGTAAATGGCGAAAAAATAACGTTTTTGGCTATCTTTCGAGCAGAAGCTCACAAAATATGACACGCCGATAGGCGATATGTTCAGTGATAAATTTTACTAACTTTAGGTAAGGGGATATACTGATAGTTAGGTCAAGGAAGGACCTGTATCTGACTTCTAAGGAGAAGCAAAGATGGGAAATGGCAACAACGGTTCCAAAGGCGGGAACCTCTTGTCTCGCGTGGCGTACTCGTTCGGTAACGTCGGCCAGTCCGCGTTCTACAACGCACTGAGCACCTATTTCATCGTCTACGTGACGAGCTCGCTGTTCTCTGGCGTCGATAAGAGCGTCGCCACCAAGCTGATTGGCATCATCACCGGCCTGGTCGTGGTGATTCGTATCGCAGAAATCTTCATCGACCCGCTGCTGGGCAACATCATCGACAACACCAACACCAAGTGGGGTCGCTTCAAGCCGTGGCAGCTCATCGGTGGTACCGTTTCCGCCATCCTGCTGGTGCTCGTCTACACTGGTCTGTTCGGTCTGGTGAACGTGAATACTACCCTGTTCATCGTGCTGTTCATCATCACCTTCATTGTGCTCGACGTGTTCTACTCGCTGCGTGACATTTCCTACTGGGGTATGATCCCTGCATTGAGTTCCGACTCCCACGAGCGCTCCACCTACACCGCACTCGGCTCCTTCGGCGGCTCCATCGGCTACAACGGTCTGACCATCGTGGTCATCCCGATCGTCACCTACTTCAGCTGGGTGTTCACCGGCAAGTACGTCGAAAGCCAGTCCGGCTGGACCTGCTTCGCCATCATCGTGGCCATCCTCGGCATCCTCACCGTGTGCTCCGTGGCGTTCGGCACCAAGGAAAGCACCACCACGCTGCGTGCCAAGGCCGAAGACAACGGCGGCCCGCTGCAGGCCTTCAAGGCTCTGGCCCAGAACGATCAGCTGCTGTGGGTTGCCTTGAGCTACCTGCTGTACGCCATCGCCAACGTGGCCACCACCGGCGTGCTCATGTACCTGTTCAAGTACATCCTCGACAACACCGCCGCATACTCCATCGTGGGCGTCATCCCGGTCATCACCGGCTTGGTTATGGCTCCGCTGTACCCGATCCTGAACAAGCGCATTCCGCGCCGCTACCTGTACTTGGGTGGCATGGTGCTCATGATCGTCGGCTACCTGCTGTTCGCCGTCGGCTCCAGCAATCTGGCAATGGTCATCGTCGGTCTGGTCTTCTTCTACCTGCCGCAGACTTTCATTCAGATGACCGCCATCCTGTCGCTGACCGACTCCATCGAATATGGTCAGCTCAAGAACGGCAAGCGTAACGAGGCCGTCACCCTGTCCGTCCGCCCGATGCTCGACAAGATCGCAGGCGCATGCTCCAACGGTATCGTCGGCTTCATCGCCGTAGCCGCAGGCATGATCGGTGACGCAACCGCCGCGGATATGACCGCCGCGAACATCGGCATGTTCAAGGTCTGCGCATTCTACGTGCCGCTGGGCATCATCGTGCTGAGCCTGCTCGTGTTCCTCTTCAAGGTGAAGATCACCGAGAAGATGCACGACGAGATTGTCGAAGAGCTCGAAGCCAAGCTTGCTTCCGGTGAAATCTCCGAATGATCGAACATAGTATGTTCTAAAAATACATATTGAAAATACGATTACAATGCCGATACTGATGGGCTGTCAGTATCGGCATTTCTGTTGTATGTAATCCTACATAAGAGCTATTGTGAATCGTCCATAATCATGCAAAACAAGCGAAAATAGTTCGCGCTGCATGCTATAGTGACAACCGAAATGCGAGCGATGATCCGTTATCAGCGGGGAGCTTCCGGAAGAACGGTCGCGTGAGCGACTTATTAGACCCGGCGGGAAGGCCCGAATAGCCGAACATACAAGCGGTCGCACGTATATTTGAAAGTGCGGCAAACGAGGTGGTACCGCGGTGGCGGCGTCCAGCAGACGTTACGGCCATCGTCCTCGTAGGAGATAGATAGCAAAACCTACGAGGAGATACGGTGAGCGAAAACAACGTGTATCCGAAGGCAGCTGCGGGTGAGCAGAGCGCCAATGTAGCGCCGAACCCCAGTTTCCCGAAGCTGGAAGAATCCGTCCTTGATTATTGGGAGAAGGACGCCACTTTCCAGAAGTCCATTGAACGCCGTCCTTCCGGCGATCACAGCCAGAACGAATTCGTGTTCTTCGACGGTCCGCCGTTCGCCAACGGCCTGCCGCATTACGGCCACCTGCTGACCGGTTACGCCAAGGATGTGATTCCGCGTTACCAGACCATGAAGGGCCGCAAGGTCAATCGTGTGTTCGGTTGGGATACGCACGGTCTGCCGGCCGAGCTTGAAGCCCAGAAGGAACTGGGCATCGATTCGGTCGATCAGGTCAAGGAAATGGGCATCGACAAGTTCAACGACGCCTGCCGTGCCTCCGTGCTCAAGTACACCAACGAGTGGAAGGACTACGTGCACCGTCAGGCACGTTGGGTCGATTTCGAGCATGGCTACAAGACGCTGAACATTCCATACATGGAATCCGTGATGTGGGCGTTCAAGCAGCTGTACGACAAGGGCCTCGCATATCAGGGCTACCGCGTGCTGCCGTACTGTCCGAAGGATCAGACGCCGCTTTCCGCGCACGAGCTGCGCATGGACGCCGACGTGTATCAGGATCGTCAGGACACCACCGTGTCCGTGGCCGTGAAGCTGCGCGACGAGGAAGACGCCTATGCGGTGTTCTGGACCACCACGCCGTGGACCGTTCCCACCAACTTCGCCATCGTGGTCGGCGCAGACATCGACTATGTGGAAGTGCGTCCGACCGAAGGCAAGTTCGCGGGCAAGAAGTTCTACCTGGGCAAGCCACTGCTCGGCTCCTACGCCAAGGAACTCGGCGACAACTATGAGATCGTGCGCGAACTCAAGGGTGCCGAGATGGAAGGCTGGCGCTACTACCCGGTGTTCCCGTACTTCGCAGGCGACGAGAACGCCGTCGAGGGCAAGGTTCCGGGTCCGGAAGGCTATCAGATCTTCACCGCCGACTATGTCGATACCGTTGAAGGTACCGGTCTCGTGCACCAGGCTCCGTACGGCGAGGACGATATGAACACGCTCAACGCCAAGGGCATCAAGAGCGTTGACGTGCTCGACGCGGGCTGCAAGTTCACCGCGCTGTGCCCGGACTATGAGGGCATGTACGTGTTCGATGCGAACAAGCCGATTCTGCGTAACCTGCGTGCCGGTGACGGTCCTCTGGAGCGTATTCCGGAAGAGCAGCGTGCGATCCTTTTCCAGGAGAAGAGCTACGTACACTCTTACCCACACTGCTGGCGTTGCGCCACTCCGCTGATCTACAAGCCGGTGAGCTCGTGGTTCGTGTCTGTCACCAAGATCAAGGATCGTCTGCTCGAACTGAACCAGGAAATCAACTGGATTCCGGGCAATGTGAAGGACGGCCAGTTCGGCAAGTGGCTGGCCAACGCACGTGACTGGTCGATCTCCCGTAACCGTTTCTGGGGTTCGCCGATTCCGGTGTGGGTTTCCGATGATCCGAAGTATCCACGCGTTGACGTGTACGGTTC
This sequence comes from Bifidobacterium pseudocatenulatum DSM 20438 = JCM 1200 = LMG 10505, assembly GCF_001025215.1. NCBI lineage: Bacteria > Bacillati > Actinomycetota > Actinomycetes > Bifidobacteriales > Bifidobacteriaceae > Bifidobacterium > Bifidobacterium pseudocatenulatum. The sequence goes on along the minus strand of NZ_AP012330.1, from coordinate 1,637,513 downwards.
GTTGGACGAGCTGAAGGCTGATTTTGGCGATTATCCGCGCGACCATGAGGGCAATGTCAACATGCACCGCCCGTACATTGATGAGCTGACGCGCGTCAACCCGGACGATCCGACCGGCAAGAGTCACATGCACCGCATCAGCGACGTGATGGACTGCTGGTTCGAATCCGGTTCCATGAGCTTCGCCCAGTACCATTACCCGTTTGAGAACAAGGAAACGTTCGAACAGCATTTCCCGTGCGATTACATTGTGGAATACATCGGCCAGACCCGTGGCTGGTTCTACGTGCTGCACATCATGGCGACCGCCCTGTTCGACAAGCCGGCGTTCAAGAACGTGATCTGCCATGGCATCGTGCTCGGTTCCGATGGTCAGAAGATGTCGAAGCACTTGCGCAACTACCCGGATGTGAACGGTGTGTTCAACGATTTCGGCTCCGACGCCATGCGTTGGTTCCTCATGAGCTCGCCGATCCTGCGCGGCGGTAACCTGATCGTGACCGCCGATGGCATTCGCGACACCGTGCGTCAGGTCATGCTGCCAGTGTGGAGCTCGTACTACTTCTTCACCCTGTATGCGAACGCCGCCAATAATGGTGCCGGTTTCGATGCTCGTGCGTTGCGTGCCGATGAGGTCGCCGCACTGCCGGAAATGGACCGCTACTTGCTGGCACGTACCCGCCGTCTGATCGAAAAGACGCAAAGCTCGCTGGACAACTTCCTGATCTCCGACGCTTGCGAAGCAGTGTCTGATTTCATCGACATGCTCACCAACTGGTATATCCGCAACAATCGTGACCGTTTCTGGAATGAGGATGCGAACGCGTTCAACACGCTGTACACCGTGCTTGAAGCATTCATGCGCGTGATCGCACCGCTCGCTCCGATGGAAGCGGAAGCCGTGTGGCGTGGTCTGACCGGTGGCGAATCCGTGCATCTGGCCGACTGGCCGTTCCTTGCCGACGAACAGACCGGCGAAGCGACCGAACTGGGCCGTGTGCTCGTTGACGATCCGGCTCTGGTTGACGCGATGGAGAAGGTGCGTGAGGTCGTGTCCGGCACCCTGTCGATGCGTAAGACGAAGCAGATCCGCGTGCGCCAGCCACTGCATAAGCTGACCGTGGTGGTGGAAAACACTGATGCCGTGGCCGCATACGACGAGATTCTGAAATCCGAACTGAACGTGAAGAACGTTGAACTGTGCACGCTTGAGGATGCCGAAGCCCAAGGCTTGAAGATCATCAACGAGCTGCGCGTGAACGCTCGCGTGGCAGGCAAGCGCCTGCGCAAGGACGTACAGTTCGCCATCAAGGCCTCCAAGTCCGGCGCATGGCATGTGAACGCAGACGGCGCTCCGGTATGCGAGACGCCGAACGGCGAGATCGTGCTTGAGGAAGGCGAATACGAGCTGATTAACAGCGTGGAGGAGAAGAACGCCGAAGAGGCCGCCAACTCCGTTTCCGCCGCGCTGCCGACCGGTGGCTTCGTGATCCTCGACACCGAGCTGAACGATGATCTGATCGCCGAAGGCTACGCCCGCGACGTGATCCGCGCCGTGCAGGACGCCCGTAAGGCCGCTGATCTGGAAATCTCCGACCGCATCGCGCTGACGTTGACCGTGCCGGCCGATGACGTGGCGAAGGTCGAGCAGTTCAAGGATCTCATCGCTTCCGAGACGCTCGCCACCTCCTTCAACGTGAAGGAAGGCGGCTCCGAGCTCAGCGTGGAGGTTGCCAAGGCCTGAACTGAACGAAGCTCAGTCGGCTTGCGATTATTCCAAGCTGCGGCTAGAGTAATCCCTTGGCTTTCGAGCCGCCGTGGCGTTGCCCACCGCGGCTCGAGTCCACTCAAGACTTGATTTGTGTCCGTGCCGCGCAGCCGCGTTCCTTACGCGGTTGGCGCGCACGGAAACAGATCGTTAAGCGAATGGTTCTCAGTACCATCCATGTGAGTCAAGCACACATTCTTGAGAAGCAGTCGCGCCGCCGGACGGCGGATTCAACGGGTTCGCCCAAGTGGGTGGATTCCAAGAATCCGCTGTCCGGTTTTTTCTATGTGCGAATAAATGTGGCTAACGCGGAATTTAGCTACACTTATTCGGTTAAGTGTAGCTAACGCAAAAAATATTCATATCTTTCCATTTGGAATTGAAAATGGAAAGATATGAATAGGTATACCAATGAGTATGCGTATATGCGGATTATTCCACTTGAAAGTCTTCTGTCTCTATATGCCGAACCTCGTTGCAATGCTCGTGAGAACTGTAACGCTATGGTAATGTAGGGGTGCTTGAACATATCTGTGAAGGAGCAGATTATGACTTTGCTGGCGCACAAGGACGCGGATGGCGGTGTGCAGACGTTGCGTGACCATCTTCACAATGCGGGTGACTTAGCGGAAAGCTATGAATCGGAGTTTTCTCAGATTCCGCGAATGGCGGCGCTCCTGCATGATGTTGGAAAGGTCGCGCAACAGTTTCAAACGTATCTGATATCAGGCAAGGGACGTCGTGGTGAGATTCCTCATGCGAGGCAGGGTGCGTTCGTCGTCAATGACCTGCCGATTTCGAATTCGGCAGCGGAAATCGTGAAAGAGATTCTTGAACTTGTTATTGCAAAACATCATGGAGAGCTTCCTGATTGCATCAATGAAATCGGTGATGAGGCTTTTCTCACAGGTTTTACGGAAGCAGATAAACAGAATCCTAAATATGCGTATGGGGAAATCAAACAGGGGCTACATGATTTGGACCTCGACTTGCAAGACACCTTCCAGCAGGCCGAAAAAGATGTTTTCGATTTTGTAGGACGAACTAAATTGCTGAAATTGTCGAAAGATAGTCGTTATTTCTACTCGGGATTACTAGTTAAATACGTTTATTCTCGTTTGATTGATGCCGATAGAACAGATACGGCTTATTTTGAGACGAAAGAGCAATATCATCCGATCAAGGCGGATTGATCGGAACTGATTCGCCGTCTTGACGAAAGCATGAAATCATTCGATTCGACATCCGAAATCAATAAAATCCGTCAACAGATTACGGAACAGTGCCGTCAAGCTGGGAGCAGAGAGACAGGGATTTACCGATTGTCGGTTCCGACCGGAGGCGGTAAAACGTTGGCTTCGTTGAATTTCGCCTTGCATCATGCTTTGGAAACAGGGAAAAGACGAATCATTTATGTGATTCCGTACTTGTCTATTACGTCACAGACCGTGGCAACATTCCGGAATATGCTTGGTCTGGATGCTGACAGCAATATTGTGCTGGAGCATTACTCCACCGCGGGCCTTCAGAATTCCGGTAACACGGGATCTATCGGCACAAGTGAGGAAGAGGATGTGAAGGAACGTCAACGTAAACTGGCGTCTGAACGTTGGGATAATCCGATCATCGTGACTACGATGGTCGAATTCTTGGAAACGGTTATGTCGGCGCGTGGTACGAAACTTCGTAAATTCCACAACATGGCCAATAGCGTCATCATTTTTGATGAGATTCAGTCGCTTCCATTGAATATCATCAATCCGTTTAATGAAGTTGTGAGTTTTCTTTCGACGATATTGGACTCGACTATTCTGCTGTGCTCAGCTACGCAGCCTTTATTGGAACGAACGGCGCGAAAGAATCTGCGTCTGTCAGACGAGCCTGATCTTATCGACAATACTGATGGTTACGAAGAGAAGCTCAAGCGTACCCGGATTATTGCTTCACAGGAAAGCAAGAGTTGCGAGGAACTTGCGAACATCATATATGAGCAGGCACTTCGGAACGGCAATTGTCTGTCTATCGTCAACACGAAGAGTGAAGCGCGCAAAATGTATCAGTGTTTGCAAGAGCTCAATGCTGACGGGCAGTTTGAGTTGATTCATTTGAGTACTGCCATGTGTGGCAAACATAGGGCAGACCAGTTAGCGAGAATAAAGGTGTTAACTGATCCTCATGATTCCAAACCGGTGATTTGCGTAAGCACGCAGCTTATCGAAGCGGGAGTGGACCTTTCGTTCGCATGCGTAGTCAGGGCGATGGCTGGTCTGGATAGCATTATGCAAGCGGCTGGCAGGTGCAACAGGAATGGTGAATCGAAAGAAATCAAGGATGTGTATGTCTATCCGTTGCAAGGTGAGGAAAGGTTCAAGGACTATCTTCCAGAGATTCACAGAGGCAAAAAGCTCACTTTGCAGATTATGGGTGAGCATCCTGATGCTGATCTGCTTTCTACTGGCATGCTCAATGAGTTTTATGGCATGCTGCTTCAAAGTGAGGATCGAGATGGCGGCAATAGTTTGCTGGATGGTCCGCTTTGGAAAAAGGAAAACGCTGGAAAAACGATTTATGAGTTGCTGGCATACAACGAAAGCCAACGTAAGCAATTCGAGAACAATACGATGGGGGAGAGATACAATCCGTTTTTTGCCCAGGCGTTCAAAACGGTCGGCAATGAATATCGTGTGATTCCGAAAATCACGCACAATGTTGTGGTTCCCTATGGCAATGCGATGGAATTACTGGATATGTTGGGTCACGGTGAGTTGAGGGAGAAGATTGCGATTCTGCGGCGGCTACAGGAATACACGGTTTCCCTTTTCGATTACGAATACAAGATTTTGAACGAAAAACATGCGATTTCCATCGCTAGCGAGGATTTCGATATTTGCGTTCTGAATGGAGATTATTACAAAGGCGAATATGGCGTGGTGACAGAGACGGACATGTCTCTGTTGATGATATGAAAGGGCAGTGGTTCTCCTGCAGGTCGATGGGAATCTGCAGGAGAGTTTCGTTTGGTAAATACGCATGTTGTACATATTTTCAATCCACGCCATGAATGTGGCGACAGTAGGAAAACCTACTTATACAAGAATAACTGGTTGATTGTTGATTGAGAAACACTCAAAGAGTTCTATGTACAATAAGCGTAAAATGTGCTATATTGACAGTGGCTGGTTGAGGGAACGATTAACGAAGGAGTTATATGCAACGACATCGCAACTCAATTGAATATGAGGTATCAGGCAGATATGCGTTGTTCTCGGAAGCAGCAACACGTGTTGGGGGTGAGAAATTTTCGTATCAGGTGCCAACGTACCAAGCTTTGAAAGGCATTACGGAAAGCATCTATTGGAAGCCAACTTTTATGTGGGTTATTGACGCTGTTCGTGTGATGAACAGAGTTCAGACTGAAGGAAAGGGAATTCGACCCATCAAAATGAGCGGTGGCAATGATCTTTCGTACTACACGTATCTCAAAGACGTGCGTTATCAGGTTTTGGCTCATTTCGAATGGAATGATCAGCGTGAAGATCTTGTCGCTGACCGCGACGAAAACAAACATCATAATATCGCCTTGAGATCCGTTCAGAAAGGCGGTCGCCGAGACATATTCTTGGGGACGCGCGAGTGCCAGGGGTATGTGGAACCATGTGAGTTCGGATCTGGCGAAGGGTTTTATGACGGTTATGGCGAGTGGAATATGGGATACATGTTCCATGGATTCACGTATCCGGATGAAAACGAGGACCACGATTTTATCGCCCGATTCTGGTCGCCTGTTATGTCCGACGGCATCATCGAATTTGAGCGTCCGGAATCCACGAAATTGGATGGACGAATTATCAGGAAAAACCAGAGCGTCAAGGAATTCGCTTTGGGGAGCAATCTGCAGCCGGTGGGAGAGGAGTGAGTGATGAGCCTGTCGAACAATCTGTTGCTTATCAACGAATCTGTGCACAACGCCGCCGGAAAAATTCCGAGAAGTGGCGACGGTTCTACGCTTGACATTAGGAAAGCCTTGATTCCTCCGGGGCATACGACACTTCCGACACTATTGACGCTAGGGGTAAACGAGAATGGTGAGATACTACGGCTTCTGAGGGAAAAACAAACGATTGTTATCCCGTGCACAGAAAGTTCCATGGGACGCACCATCAAGCCGGTACCGCATCCTCTGTTTGATCAGCTCCAATATCTCGACTTGCATTTCGACAAGGAGAAAACCTCCATGTATTTGGAGCAGCTTGCCGCTTGGAAAGGCGACAACGTCAAACTCAATGCCATCTATCGATGCGTTTCGGAACACAGCATCAGCGAAGAAGCCGCTCGATTCAATGTGGAAATAACCGAAAAAGACCGGAAAGCAGGTGTTTGCTTCGAAGTTGAAATTGGGCTGCAAAACTCAGATGTCTCGAACGATCCCGATATACAGGCGCAATGGATTTCTTATTTGTACCATGATCGACAGAAAAAAGGGAAGGATATGTTCGGAGAGGACCTATATGCTCCGATATTGAACTTCCCTAAGAAAATTGTCAGCGTAAATGGCAACGCCAAACTGTTATCGGCAAACGATTCAACGAATTTCACCTATCGAGGGCGCTTCGCATCCAAAGAGGAGGCTTTGCAAGTCGATGGTGAAACATCGCAGAAGATACATTCGACGCTGCAATGGTTGGTCAATAATCATGGAACGATTACCGATACCCAGGCCATAGTCATCTGCTCGGTGAAAAACCCCAACGAAAAGCCGAAGCTTGACCCTCAGGAAGGTTCTTATGATTTTGGCTCTTTGTTCTCATCGGATGTGGACGAGCCGGAAGCTCCCCGCAACGATATTGCAGATGCGCTGACCGCAACAAACTTTCAATACGCACAAGTTTTTTCGAAGGTACTACGCGGATATGGCAATGCTAACAAACTCAAAAAGCATGCCGACCCAATGATGATTGTCATTCTGGATGCGGCGACATCAGGGCGTTTGAGCGTTACATATTACCGTGAACTTTCAAAAGACGAATATGTCGAAAGTATCCTGCGGTGGCATGTTGATGCGGCATGGCCGTTGAAAATGTACGACAAAGAAAAAAAGAAGTTTGTCGCATATGAAGGTGCGCCACCATTTGCCGACATCATCAGCTGCGCATATGACGTGTCAGACAGAAGCAGCAAAGCCTATAAACGTTTTGCGAAAAACACGAAAAAGCAGCTTATAGAATGCATGTTCGGAGGAGAATCGCTTCCCCGCTTCATATTGGACGCCACATACCACAGAGTCACTAAACCTATGGGATATGACGCTCCAGGAGCATGGCTAAGAGATTTTGAAATCGCATGCAGCCTATGGAAAAAACATTACATTGACGACGCGAGGAAGCAAAACAAACAGGAGGACACGATATCCATGTACCTTGAACCAACACGAAATGACCGCGACTACTTATACGGGAGATTGCTGGCACTCGCGGACCGCTTTGAAAACGGTGTCCTGTATAAGCAAGGAATCAGTGACACCCGTCCGACCAATGCCGTTAAGCTCATGAGCAATTTCGTCGCAAAGCCGTTTACAACATGGGGAACGCTGTGGAAGCAACTGATGCCCTACCTGAAATCGGCGAATGGCGCGCCCTGGTTCCAGAACAGCGTGGATGAGGTCATGGCGCTTTTCAAAGAAGGAGACTTCGAAGATAACCGTGCACTTTCACCGCTCTTTCTGCTCGGTTATTCATGCCAGCGAAGGGAGTCTATGCGTAAAGCGCAAGAAGCATCCCAGAAGAGCAAAGAAAACTAGTGTTTAGTTTTTGAAGTTATCGACGTTGATTATCAAAGAAAAAGTTAAGGAGTCATATCATGGCAGCTTTGGAAAACAAGATTGATTTCGCAGTCGTTTTTGCGTCTAATAATGCCAATCCTAATGGTGATCCGTTGAATGGCAATCGTCCACGAACCACATCGGAAGGGCTGGGCGAGGTTTCTGACGTTGCACTGAAAAGGAAGATTCGCAATCGCCTGCAAGATGCTGGTGAAACGATTTTCGTGCAGTCCGATGACCGTTCCGATGACGGCGCAAAATCATTGTCGGACCGTTTCAACACATATTTGAAAACCTTGCCGAAAGAAGAGCAGAAACAGAAGAACCTGGTGTTCCAGAAAGTGTGCGAACAGTGGCTTGACGTACGTGCGTTCGGACAAGTATTCGCATTCAAAAAAGCTAAGGATGTTGACGAAGTTTCCTTGGGCGTGCGCGGTCCGGTTTCCATTCAGGCTGCGTTCTCGGTTGAACCCATCGCCATTGACGACGTGCAGATCACTAAGTCAGTGAACAGTGAAACCACGGACACCGGTAAGAAATCCTCCGATACCATGGGAATGAAATACCGTGTTTCCGGCCGTGCGGTGTATGCGACGTATGGCAGCATCAGCCCACAGCTTGCCGAAAAAACCGGGTTTACTGCAGAAGACGCCGAAAAAATCAAGGAAGCTCTCGTCACGTTGTTTGAGAATGATGAAAGTTCGGCTCGTCCTGCGGGGTCCATGGAAGTGTTGGACGTTGTGTGGTTCACGCACAACAGCAAGTCAGGGCAATACTCTTCCGCCAAAGTTCATCGTTCCGTTTCCGTTAATGTGGACGGAACGGTGGCAGTGAATGGATCTTCTATTCCCGACTTGCGGTACGAAGTGATTGAAGGACGCTGAAGCGTTTGGAATTGAGAGAGTAAGGGGTGTTGCATGAAAGGGCCAGAAGGATATCCGGAAGAAGATTGGCTGGCCCTTTCGGGCATCCAGCATTTCTCATTCTGCAAACGACAGTGGGCTCTTATCCATATCGAACAGCTGTGGTCAGAGAATTATTTGACCACAGCTGGGCATCTGGAACATGAACGCGCCCACGATTATGCGACTTCTGAATCTCGCGGCGATACGCTGATCATGCGGGATTTGAGAGTCTATTCGCGAGCGCTCGGCATAACTGGAGCCTGTGATGTTGTGGAATTCCATAAGTCTAATGATGGTGTTCCGCTTCACGGAAGAGATGGATTGTGGTTGCCATATCCGATTGAATACAAACACGGCAAATACAAAACGATTGATGCTGATCGTTTACAGCTATGCGCGGAAGCGATGTGCTTGGAAGAAATGCTCGCGTGTGATATTCCTGAAGGTGCTTTGTTCTATCGGCAGACAAAACGTCGTGAGCGGGTAAAATTGGACGAAGATCTTCGCAACATGGTCGAAGCTGACTTCTTGCAAATGCATGATCTTTTCTCCCGCGGATGGACTCCTAAAGTGAAACAGACCAGATCGTGTTCGTCATGTTCTCTACGGGATTTGTGCCTGCCTGAATTACGGAAGGTGAAATCGGCAAAAGCATATATCGAAGAACGGCTCAAGGAAAGCGGGGAGTGATGAAGCAGCTGTTAAACACGCTGTTTGTGATGACGGAAGATGCCTATCTTGCTTTGGAGAACGACAATGTTGTGATTCATCAGAATGACAAAACCTTGGCGAAAGTGCCGTTACGGTCAATTGAGGGAATCATGTGTTTCTCGTATAAGGGTGCTTCGCCTGCTCTTATGGGGCGCTGCGGCAAACTGGGCGTTTCTATGGCATTCTATTCACCGAGAGGCCATTATTACTGTTCCGTGTTAGGGGAGGAGAATCGTAATGTGCTACTTCGCCGTGAACAATTTCGAGTCGCGGATGACGAACAAAAATCTTTGTGTTACGCGAAATCTTTCATTGTTGGAAAACTTTACAATGCGAAATGGGTGCTCGAACGTACGAAACGTGATCATGCTTTGCGGGTAAATATTGACCGACTTGCCGAGCAGAGTGGCAAATTGTCGGCGGCATTGTTAGAAGCTCGGAAAAGTTTGACGGTTGATGAGTTGAGGGGTGTCGAAGGGCTTGCTGCCAAAGATTATTTCTACGCTTTTGACGATTTGGTCCTGAAGAATAAAGATGATTTCTTTTTCACCAATAGGTCGAGGAGGCCTCCGCTGGACAGACTAAATGCATTGTTGTCTTTTTGCTACTCCATATTGACGAATGATTGCATTGCGGCTTTGCAAGGCGTGGGGCTGGATCCGTATGTTGGTTTTATGCATACGGATCGGCCCGGGAGAGCCTCTCTGGCATTGGATCTGGTTGAAGAGTTTCGCCCGGTGTTGGCTGACCGCTTTGTGCTGACATTGGTTAATACAGGCGCTGTTAAGCCGGGGGATTTTGAAATACGGGAGAATGGTGGTGTGCTGCTGTCTGATTCCGGGCGGAAGAAAGTGCTTACGGCGTGGCAGAAAAAGAAGAGCGATCAGATTCTTCATCCGTTCCTGCAAGAAAAAATTTCATGGGGGTTGGTTCCGTATGTGCAAGCGCTGCTGCTAGCTCGATCGTTGCGGGGTGATCTTGATGATTACCCGCCATTTATGTGGAAGTAAAAGGTGCGTAGCTGTGTGTGGCGGTATGCGATGATTCGTGGTGATACGTTATTGGAGGTGAAAAACCATGATGGTTGTGGTTGCGTACGATGTGAGTACGGAAACCCCTGAGGGGAAGCGTCGTCTTCGTTTGGTGGCGAAGACATGCGTGAAATACGGACAGCGTGTGCAGAACAGTGTTTTCGAATGCTCGGTGAGTCCTTCCGATTATCTGGTGTTGGTGCACGATTTGCTGAAGATTGCCAATACCGATGAGGACAGCCTGCGCTTTTATAAACTTGGCGCTCGATATGCGGATAGGATTGAGCATTATGGACGTGAACGGAGTTTGCCGGTTAATGATGTGATGATGATATAGCACAGGCAAAATGGCATGGTGCCATAACGATATGGTGTGGGGTATGCTGGGTTGAGCGTTTGAGTGTGCCGTCCGGTATTCAGAGTGTGTTTTCTAGCCAGCAGTATTGTGTTTTCGGCAAGGTGGCCGGTCTTGGAATGGTGTTTGTGCGAAGTGTAAGCGCTCATGATAAGGGACGTCTTTCGCACCTGAAAAACTATCGAAATCCGAATTGTGATTTTCGTGGGGCGTTTTGAAAACTAAATAATGGACATTAAAATGAGACAGAAAGCCAGTTGCTCGTTTTAGACATGTTGTTCGTCGTATCGGCGGTGTTGTTTGATATGCTTAAAGCTAGGCAGCTGGCTTGCGTCTCAAAAAGCGGACAAAAATGTCCAGCTGCACTGTCGCTCTCCTCATGGAGAGCGTGGATTGAAATGCCCTCGTACCCCCATACTGGTAGGATGTTGGTGGTCGCTCTCCTCATGGAGAGCGTGGATTGAAATATGTCACGAAACTTGACCGTGAGATGGCATCGCGGCGTCGCTCTCCTCATGGAGAGCGTGGATTGAAATCTGCTCGCGAGCGCCATCCTCTGGGCCGACAAGGTCGCTCTCCTCATGGAGAGCGTGGATTGAAATAACATTTTCCGTGAGGAAATGCGTATGGCATCCAGTCGCTCTCCTCATGGAGAGCGTGGATTGAAATCGTATTTCGCAATCACAAGGGACGACAACAAATTGTCGCTCTCCTCATGGAGAGCGTGGATTGAAATCGAGATAATAGCGAGGGGTATCAGCGTTCGAGGCGGTCGCTCTCCTCATGGAGAGCGTGGATTGAAATATTCCGCATGCCGCTATTACGGACACGGCCAACAGTCGCTCTCCTCATGGAGAGCGTGGATTGAAATCGTCAGAACATTGTTCTTAGTCATCAAATCATTAAGTCGCTCTCCTCATGGAGAGCGTGGATTGAAATATACGCAGCGCAAGGCGACTACCAGAACGCCATGTCGCTCTCCTCATGGAGAGCGTGGATTGAAATCTCATGCAGGACGGCGACCCGCTCAGCGCCGACGTCGCTCTCCTCATGGAGAGCGTGGATTGAAATGTTAGTCACCTGCGCTTTTTGCTGGATGAACTTATCGTCGCTCTCCTCATGGAGAGCGTGGATTGAAATAGTCGCGTGACGGTCAACAATTCCGGCGGATACGTCGCTCTCCTCATGGAGAGCGTGGATTGAAATACACCCGAGGTGATCGCATCGTGGAAGGCGTTGCGTCGCTCTCCTCATGGAGAGCGTGGATTGAAATAGGTATTTGCCGATGTCGAGGTTGCTGAAACTGGTCGCTCTCCTCATGGAGAGCGTGGATTGAAATATTGCGTTCCGGTTCGACGTGCCCAGACGGTTCTGTCGCTCTCCTCATGGAGAGCGTGGATTGAAATTTCCACCCGAGGTTGATTTTCCGGCGCGAGGTTGGTCGCTCTCCTCATGGAGAGCGTGGATTGAAATATTGCGTTCCGGTTCGACGTGCCCAGACGGTTCTGTCGCTCTCCTCATGGAGAGCGTGGATTGAAATTCATCGGGATTAACGCCGAGCCCTTTGACATGAGTCGCTCTCCTCATGGAGAGCGTGGATTGAAATATGGCTTCGAGCACGTCAGCTGGAATCAGTCTCGTCGCTCTCCTCATGGAGAGCGTGGATTGAAATATTCCAGATCTGCGTTTTTGTCGTGATGATTTTGGTCGCTCTCCTCATGGAGAGCGTGGATTGAAATGCCCATAAATCCCAGCATTGCGCCCCGTACGCGCCGGTCGCTCTCCTCATGGAGAGCGTGGATTGAAATAGGCTCGCTCTATAGTTTTCGTCGAAAATCGGATAAGTCGCTCTCCTCATGGAGAGCGTGGATTGAAATAACACGATATCCAGTTGGGTAACGCTTACATGGAAGTCGCTCTCCTCATGGAGAGCGTGGATTGAAATAATAATCCCCAAGCGCAAAACCTGATTGTCGTCGTGTCGCTCTCCTCATGGAGAGCGTGGATTGAAATCTGACCGACGTGGCAATCGCCAAGCAGGGCGGCGGTCGCTCTCCTCATGGAGAGCGTGGATTGAAATTAAAAAATAATGGGGAGTATGACGTCATGACCGGTCGCTCTCCTCATGGAGAGCGTGGATTGAAATATACACTTGTTCACACCGTGCAGACGCCGGATATGTCGCTCTCCTCATGGAGAGCGTGGATTGAAATACGCAGGTCAGCCCGATCCTCGACCGCATCCCCGTCGTTCTCCTCATGGAGAGCGTGGATTGAAATAGCTGGGAGCAGTGCGTTCGCGCCGTACAAGGGGTCGTTCTCCTCATGGAGAGCGTGGATTGAAATGATACGATTAAGATGATTTTCGAGCGTCGTATCAGTCGCTCTCCTCATGGAGAGCGTGGATTGAAATCGGTGTCTGCATCGTTCCGGCCGCCGCGTGGATGTTGCTTTCCCTGTTTATGTCCAGTGTTCCCCGCACATGCGGGATTCCACATGTGCGGGACTGCTAGCAACGGAAAACCAGGGTTTTTGTCCGCTCGGGGCGACTTCAACGGTAATACGAGCAGGAACTGCGACTGGGTGTTTCGCATGGGGTCGCTTCTGAAAGCTATGTAAAAGAAATAGTGTATGTGAAAACGGTCGGGTGGGTGCGGATGCACGAGAAATTGGCTAACCTGTCGAATTTCTGTTTTACTTTGGTCGTTCATCTCGTGAGTGGTCGTCAAGCTAGACATATTGTGTCTCATGGGATGCAACATGTCATATGGAAATACATATGACTGGCGAATATCGCCAATGGTTCAGCCGGATAAAGGACCGGAACGCGAAAGCCCGAATCAGCGCGAGACTCCGATTGCGCTTCTAGATGGGGCGGCCGGTGGGTGACCTGCATACGGTTGGTGACGGGGCCAGCGCGCTGAGGTTCAATTTCGGTCCCGGCTACCGTGTTTGCTCCGCGCAGAAGAGCGACTCGCTCATGTTGCTGCTTTATCGGTGGCCGAGCTTGACGATTCGGCGTTGCGGCAGGCCGTAATCGGCGATATGACCAAAGCGAAGGGTATGGGGCAGATCACGAAGGAGGCGGGTGTGGGACGTGAAAGTCTTTACAAGAGCCTCGACAGGAATGTCAACCCGAGCTTCCATACCATTATGAAGGGATCGTGCACGCTCTCGGCGGCAGGCTGACAATCCAACCCGCATAAGCTTGACTTTACGACCATCATGCAGTGACCGCCCGAGCATTGGAAAAGGGCGATCGCTGACCATATTGTTGCGACATATGTGGAGAGATGTTCGTGGTGAGCTTGACGTACATAACATCGTAAAACTTCGGTCGTCTGGTTTGTTCTGCGGCTCATCAGTGAGGGAAAATGCTTAATTATGCCGCCTATCTCGCCTATATATGGCAGATTTTGAGGTTCGTACGGAGGCTTCTCGCTTATATATGGCAGGTGTTCGTGCGAAAAGTGTCAAAAACATGCCCCCTAAGTGGCTTTTCTCGAAGGGCATGTGCCATATATGAGCGAGAAACTTCAGGTCAAGATGCCAAATCTGCCATATATAAGCCAGATATCGCGGTTCAGTTCAGATGAACTGGGTGTATGTCCATAAATTTCGACGATTAGGGTGTATCAAGAGTTCCGAGTTGGTTTCAATGACAATCCGAGGGGGTGAAAACGAGTTTATGGGCACGCGTGCGGAGTCTCAGATGCGCAGAACTCCTCACGCAGCGCATATCACAATCCCAGCCAGGCGCGTAGGTCACGAATTTCCTGATCGCAGATGCCGTGGACCATTCCCGGATATTCGAAATACGTGAGATTGCCGGTTTGCGCAAGTTTGTTGCGCGCACGCTGTTGGTCGGATAGTGGAATTGTGCGGTCTTCGCTGCCGTAACAGAGTGCGAATCGCGTGCGTCCGGTCGCGGGCAAAGGCTCAGCGGTTTCGCCTTTGAATGATGGGCTCATCAGAATCGCCATGTCGAACGCATCGGGATGTTCCGCAACCATGCGATACGATAGGTATCCGCCCTGCGAAAACCCGATCAGTACCTTGCGGAAATGCGCGTATGCGGGCGAATCCAGCAATCGTACGACGGCGTCGCCTACGGCACTGCACTCGCGTCGACGCTCTCCTACGGAACATCCATCCGGATACCAGTAGTAGCTTCCGATGTAAGGACGTTCGTACGTGCCTCGGAACGACAGATAATTCGGATGCTGGGCAGGAGCAATGGAGTTGTCCGTTGAAGATGCGTCTTGCTTCGGAACATCATAAATCGCATCAATAATGCGGATCATCTCATTTTCATCATTGCTGAATCCATGAAATCCCAAGAACAGCAGATCATCGCCGGCTATTTCGCAGGCGGCCGTCTCAATGCTGGTACTCACGTTCAAACGCATGTCAACCTCCCATCGCATGTCGATAGTATGCAGATTTCCAACGGCACCATAACGGTGGACAGCGAAGTGGGGAAGGGCATGACGTTCACCGTTATGCTGCCGTTGGTTGAGGAAAACACTGAATATGTGGCGAAGCCTACAATAATCCGTCGGCGTGCAATGCGTTGAACATGCGGTCCAGGCATTCGACCAGCAGCGGATACGGCATTGCTATGTTCACGCGCACGCATCCGGCACCGGTCTCGCCGCATGAACGTCCGTCGGTCAACGCCACTTGCGCCTTCTCAAGAAAGTATGCGGCCGGATCGTCGATGCCAAGCGGCGAGAAATCAAGCCATGCGATATATGTGCCCTGCGGTTTGATATAGCCGACGCCGGTGAACCTTTCACGCATCTGCTCGTCGAACAACGCCAAATTCCTGCACACATAGGCAAACGCATCCTGGAACCACAGGTCGCCTTCGTTATATGCGGTGGTGGTGGCGATTGCGCCGATGGTGGCGGTCTGATGTTCGCTCCACTCCGCCTTGACCGCCCACATGTCACGATCCGCAGGATTGGTAAGCAGCACCTGCGCGCACTTCGTGCCCGGAATATTGAACGATTTCGACGCGCTGGTAGCGGTCATCGACTGTAATGCGGCCTGCTCGCTGATGGTGGGGAACGGAATGTGCTTGCCCTCAAACACGAACGGCGCATGAATCTCATCATTGAAAATACGCACGTCATACTGTGCCGCAAGATCGCTCAGACGCAGCTCCTCCTCCAAGGTGAGCACTTTGCCGATCGGGTTGTGCGGGTTGCAGAGCACGAACGCATGGCATCCGGCCGCAAACGCGCGTTCGATGGCGTCGAAGTCGAACACCCATTGCGCCTCTCCGGTTTCGGCGTCGCCGCTTTGCAGCATTTCGATTTCGATCACGTCAACGTCGTACAGTTTCGGAACGCTCAAAAACGGCATGTAGGCAGGCGTCGGCACGATCACGCTGTTGCCCGCACCGACCAGTTCACGCAGGAAAATCTCGTACGCTTCGAGTACGTCGGGAACCACGCGAATAATGCTCGGATCGACATCCCATCCGTAATGCGAGCGTTGCCATCCTGCGCATGCTTCTGCCACGCGCTGTTTCCAGGGTTCGGGAATGTAGCCGAGTTTGCAATGGTCGCAGGCGTTGTCGATGGCTTTCTGAATGCAGGGAGCCAAGCCGTAGTCCATTTCGGCAATGAACGCGCCAATGCAGCCGGGGTAGCGTGTCCACTTGTCGGAGCCGACTGCGGCAAGATCGGCTGCGGTGGTGTGGTCGATGGCGTCGGCGTCAAAGCCGGAACCGGTACGATGCTTCATTTCCATGATTTCTTCCATGGTTCCAGCATGACGTACCGATGCTTGCACGAACAGTGTGTTCTTGTACTGAAAGCAAAGACTGTTATGAAGTTTTCTTATATCAGATGCTTTTGCTATTCAATTATTAATCTGATTATGACGATATAGCAAAATACTGGAAACAATTGTTTGCTGCAGTATTCCGCGATTGCGAATAAGCACGGATATCAAACGATGAATCAAATGTTTTCCAAATACTGGTGTGACGCCCTTTCGATTTCGTCTTTGACGCGGGCCACTGCCGGTCGGTCGTCCACTTTTCTTGTGACGAAACAGACTGTGCGGAATGCGTTGTTGTCGGCGATTGGCAGTGCGGCCAAATCGGGTTGGATTCCAGCGGTTGTGGCTAAGCGAGATACGATCGAGACGCCCATGCCAACTTCCACCAGATTCTGCGTGGCCCAAAAATCGTCGGTCGAATGTGTGATTTCCGGTGTGAAGCCGGCGGCACGCGCCAACGACACCAGATTCGCCTGGCAGGTTTCGCAGCCGGCGATCCACTGTTCGCTGCGTGCCGAAACCAATTGGACCGGCAGGTGCGAGCTTTCGTACTGGCGCGCGATCGCATTGTTCGCGCCGATCAGCAGCATCAGCGGATCGACGCCGAAAGGAGCGACTTCCAAATCGTCCGGTCCGGCCAAAGCGGGGAGTGAATTGTATTGGAAGATGATCGCGCAATCGGCAAGCCCCTGTTCCAACGCCTCCATGGCCTCAGGCGGCTCCATCTGCATGAGGCTCACGCGAATGTCGGACGTTTTGCTGATATGCACGAGAACGCGTGCCACGAACGACGAACATACCGATGGAGGAGCGACCAAACGAATATGCGTCGATCCGTTGCGCTGGTACTCTTCCACATCTTTGACGGCTTGGGTGACGCGATTGTCGATAAGCTGCCCGTGACGTGCCAGAATACGGCCGATCGGAGTCAATTCCACGCCATGCGACGTGCGCTGCACGAGTTTTGCGTCAAGTTCACGTTCGATCTTGCGGATCTGCTGGCTGATGGCCGGTTGCGACCATCCGGTTTCACGCGCGACCGCGGAGAACGAGCCCAAACGCTCCACGTTCCACAAGGTCACCAGAATCTGCGGGTTCAGTGTTTTTGTGCTGAATCCCGTGGCATTCGCGGTGATGCTGATGTCGGTGTTCGTGTTGGCGTTTTCACGCGTGTTGCTATCGGCTGGAGTGTTCATATGAGGGTAGTGCTCAGCTTTTTAGGAATGCGGGGATGGCCTCGGCCGCCGCATAGCCCGCGCGGTACATGCGTTCCAAACCTTCGAACGACTTGCTCAACGTGTTCAGGCCGTACAGGCTTTCCGGCGCGAGGATGAGCACGCGGCCGTCCTGCTCGTATTCCTTGGCCAGCGCCACTTCGTCGTTGTACGTCTGGTAGCGGTTGAGCAGTTTTTCCGCGGCTTGTGGATGCGTGCGCCTCAAAATCCTGGCGGGGCCGATATCCCTCTTCTGTTCGCGTACGGTGTCTTTCGGACGGGTGAGTATCACCACGATGCGGTCGTGGCCGTCATCGATGGCCTTCTGCACCGGAATCGGATCGGCGATGCCGCCATCGTAATAGGGAATGCCATCGATCGCATACGGTTCGCAAGCTACCGGCACCGCTGATGACGCCTTCAGGATGTCGAAATTGTCGTAGCCCACGTCGGATTTGCCGAAATACTTCGTGGAGCCGTCTTCGGCGTTGCACGCAACCACGGTGAAACCGGTCGGGTTGGCTTCGAAAGCCGCGTAGTCAACCGGATTTTCGCCATCATGATTGCTGAGCGTGCTATACACGTAATCGAGGTTGGCGAAATTATGGTTCTTGACATAGCTGTCGAAGCTCGCGTATTCCTTGCGGAACGCGTACTGCGTGTAGAACGTGTGGTTGCGCCCATGCTGCTTCGCGATGAACGAAACCATGTTGGCGCTGCCGGCGGAAACACCATAGCAGTGGTCGACGCTGATGCCGTCCTCAAGCATGCGGTCCATCACGCCCGCACCGTAGATCGCGCGGAAACCGCCGCCGACGTCGATCATTGCCGTCCTGTGAGCCATATGCGTCCCGTCCTTTCGCCGTTCGTCCCTTTTGCGGGTTTCAATCGACTTTACGCGGTCTAATTGACGTATTTTTGCGTGTTCGGTCATTTCTTATCGAAGGACGACGTAAGATATCTGCGAATAATCAATAAAAATGGAGTGGAGAAGATATCAATGAACGAAGCTGCACTGCCTCAGTCGACGGTCCACATCGCCCAAGCTGATCCGGACGGGATTCTGCTGGTGATTCACGCGGGTGCCGGCAATCGTGGCAAAAAGGATACGCCGGAACGTCGTGCCCAGGTGGAGCAGGATTTGAACAGGGCTCTTGAAGCTGGCTATGCGTTGCTGGAGCAGGGGGCTCCGGCGGAGGATGCCGTGTGCGCGGCTATCCGTGTTATGGAGGATGCTCCGGAGTTCAACGCTGGTCGTGGCGCTGCATTGACGAGTGAAGGCATCGTATCCATGGATTCCTGCCTGATGACTGGTGTCGATGGCGAGGTTGGTTCCGCGTGCGGTCTGACCACGTCTAAGAATCCGATCAACGTAGCGCGTGCCATCAAGGAAAAGACCAAGCATGTCATGTTTGCCAAGCCCGGTAATGATTTGCTCAAGGAGTGGGGAATCGAACTGTGCGACAGTGAATATTTCATCACTCCAGCACGTCAGGAATCCTTGCGCGAGGCGCAATCCAACGGCGATGAATGGGAGAAGCATGGCACCATCGGCGCTGTCGCCCGTGACTCGTCCGGCAACATCGCTGCCGGCACCTCCACCGGTGGCATCACCAACCAGATGCCGGGACGCGTCGGCGATTCGCCTCTGCCGGGCTGTGGTACCTATGCCAACAACGATTCCGTCGCGATCTCCTGCACCGGCATCGGTGAAGCGTTCGTCAAGGAAGTCGCTGCGCATCAGGTTTCCGATCGTGTTCTGTACGCCAAGGAGGAGCCGATCGAGGCTGCGAAGGCGGCGCTGGATGGTGTCGCCCGTCATCATGGAGATGGCGGTATGATCGTCGTTCCGGCTCATGGTGAAGGCGCAATGGTGTTCAATAGCGAGATGATGAACTGCGGTTGGAAGTCTCCGAAGGGCAGCTACGTGCAGAGTTGATGCTGTAGTGGCAAACCGGCAAAACAAGCCACAAAAGTACAGTGGGGTTCGAATCCATGAAGGATTCGAACCCCGCTGTGCTTTAGCTCCCTTTCTGGCCGGCGAATCGTTCGTCCGCCGGCCAGAAACATCACTTAGTGATGGTGTTGTAGGTAGGCAGATTGGTGTAATCGAACGACACGTTCTTCACGTTCGTCGCGGACGCGGCGGCGACGTTGTCGTTCCACAGCGGAATCACCGGAAGATCCTTGGCCAGCACTTCCTGCGCCTTGGTGAAGTCCTCGGTCCGCTTCTTTACGTCGGTCTGGGCAAGTGCGGCATTCAGGAGCTCGTCGAATTCCGCACTCTTGTAATCACCATCGTTCGAACCATGACCGTCAGCGGAGCTGGAGGCATATAGCGGATTGAGATAATCTTCAGCGGACGGGTAATCCAGCATCCAGCCGGCACGGAACGCGGTTTTGATGGTGCGGTTGGTCACCTGGTTACGCACGTCGCTGAACGTGGCGTACGGCTCGCCAGCGGCGTCGATGTCGAGCGTGTTCTTGATCTGGTTGCACACGGCATCGACCCATTCCTTATGGCCGCCATCGGCGTTATAGGCGATTCGGAAGTTGCCGGACCACGGCTTGATGGCATTGGCTTTCTTCCAGAGTTCCTTGGCCTTGGAAGCGTTGTATTTCAGGTTGCTGCCGTTCTGTTCCAGTTTCTTCACATATTCGGGGACGAGCGGTGAAGTGAAATCGGTGGTCGGGGTCTTCGTGTTGTTGTAAACCTTCTTGACGATCTGGTCGCGGTCGATGGCCATGGAAATGGCCTGACGACGCAACTGGCCTTCTTCGTCGTTGCCGAAATGCTCAAGACGTTCCGGAATGACGAAGGACTGGAACGAGGATCCTGCCTGGCTGTAGGCGATCACGCTGGAATCCTGACGGAAGGTCTTCACCGCGGACTGTGGAATCTGATCCATCACGTCGAGGTTGCCAGACAGCACGTCGGAGTAAGCGGAATCCTCATTCGTGTAGACGCGGTATTCGATGCCTTTGTTGGACACCTTGCGGCTGCCCTTATAATCCCTGTTTGGTACGACGATGATGTTCTTGTCGTGGGACCAGGACTTGAACTTGTACGGACCATTGCCAATCGGAGCCTGGCCGAACTTCTTGATGTCCTTAAATGCCACGCTTGGCAGCGGGAACATGGATTGGTGCGCGAGCTTGGTCGGGAATACGGAATCAGGCTTGTTCAGCTCGACGACCAGCGTGTAGTCGTCCGGGGTGGAAAGACCGGAAAGTGTGGCCTTCGGATCGACGTTCGGATCCTGCAGTTCGTCATAGCCCTTGATGGTGGAGAATCGGCTTGCGGTCTTCTGCGCGTTCTTCACGTTGGCGGCGAAACTCCAGGTGTCGGCGAAGGAATGGGCGGTTACCGCCTCGCCGTTGGTGAACTTCCAGCCTTTCTTCAACTTGATTGTGTACGTGGTGGCATCCTCGTTCGGGGTGATACTCTCGGCGACTTCGAGATGTTGCTTGCCCTTTGCGTCGAAGCTCACCAGACCTTCGAACAGGTATCGAATAACTCTGCCGCCGCCCATTTCGTTGGTGTCGCTTGGAATTAGACCGTTCTGCGGTTCGCTGTTGTTCACTGAAATCAGCGAGGTGCTATCGGAGCCGTTGGAGGCTGTGTCATCGTTGGAAGACGATCCGCATGCGGCGATCGACGTCAGCATGGCACCCGCCGCGGCCATGGCCAGCAGACGCCGGAATGTGTTGTTCTTCATTTCATTCTCCTTTAATGTCGACTTTTCCGCCGATTATGTCGACGAAAAAACAATAGGACATAATATGAGAGTTTTATAAAATTTTCGTGTCATGTCTCAATTTGAAAACGAACCGCTGGCAGGCGTTGGATATGGACGTTATCTTCAGCTTTCTAGGAATGCGGGGATGGCCTCGACTGCCGCATAGCCCGCGCGGTACATGCGTTCCAAACCTTCGAACGACTTGCTCAACGTGTTCAGGCCGTACAGGCTTTCCGGCGCGAGGATGAGCACGCGGCCGTCCTGCTCGTATTCCTTGGCCAGCGCCACTTCGTCGTTGTACGTCTGATAACGGTTGAGCAGTTTTTGCGGGTTTCAATCGACTTTACGCGGTCTATCGGAACATTCGCGCTCAGCGATCAAGCAGCGATTGCGCTAATTGCGCGATTTGTGTGGAAGTGTCGGAATTGGCCAGCTCGATACCACCGTCCGCGTCTTCCGGAGAGAGTTTGCCCAACGATTCGAGCACTACGCCAAGATGGCGCACGGTACCTTCGTTGCCGTCGATGATTGCCGCTGTGTCGGGCAGCAGTTCGCGGAAATAGTCGCGGTAAAACACGAAATGCGTGCAGCCAAGCACTACCGAATCGATCGTCGACAAATCATACTGGTCGAAATACTGGTGCAGCGTGTGCATCACAACATCGTGATCGTCGAGTTGGCCGTGCTCAACGATCTCCACCAAACCGGGGCAGGGTTCCGGAAAGATCGTATGGTCTGTTTTGAAACGATCCATCAGCACGGCGAACTTGCGTTCCCGCAACGTCAGGGGAGTAGCTGCGACGATGACACGCTGACGATTGCCATGGCCTCGATCGCACGCCACCTTCAGCGCTGGTTCCATGCCAATGATCGGAATGTCGTATTTGTCGCGCAACTCGTTGGCTGCGGCGGAAGTGGCGGTATTGCAAGCGATGACAACCGCTTTCACTCCCTGCTCCACGAAACGTTTCACAATGGCGTCGGACAGCTTGCGTACCTGTTCAGGTGATTTGGTTCCGTACGGAGCGTTCGCGGAATCGCCAAAATACAGCACGCGTTCGTTCGGCATATCGCGGCGGATTTCGCGCGCCACGGAAATCCCGCCCAAACCGGAATCGAAAACGCCGATTGGTGCCGTTGAAGTCATACGTCCTCCCTTGTTCCGCACGCCAACATACTGCAACATAATGCACACGTGTTGCGTCCAACTTCTTCAATAGCCTACCGCGTGTAGAGTGAATCGGTATGAGCATTCCAAGCATTGTTTACAAAGCGCACGCCACCGGCAACGATTTCGTGGTGTATCTGGACGCCGAAGGCA
This sequence comes from Bifidobacterium pseudocatenulatum DSM 20438 = JCM 1200 = LMG 10505, assembly GCF_001025215.1. NCBI lineage: Bacteria > Bacillati > Actinomycetota > Actinomycetes > Bifidobacteriales > Bifidobacteriaceae > Bifidobacterium > Bifidobacterium pseudocatenulatum. The sequence goes on along the minus strand of NZ_AP012330.1, from coordinate 1,614,858 downwards.
CGTACGAGCCTACCGCCGATGAAGTGCGATTCCTGTGCGACCGTCATTTCGGTATCGGTGGCGATGGCTTGATCCGCCTTACTCATCCGCAGGCGGTGTCCGATTTGAACGACAAGCAGATTGCCGTTTGTGCTGCCGACAATGCGGATTGGTTCATGGACTACCGCAACGCGGATGGTTCGTTGGCTGAGATGTGCGGCAACGGCACGCGTGCGATCACTCTGTTCGCGCAACGGCAGGGTATTGCCGGTCAGCCGGGCGGTGAACCGTTCCGTCTCGGCACCCGTGCCGGTGTGAAGGTTCTGACTTCACTTGGCGATGTGCCGACTCTTGGCAAGGACGTGTTCCAGGTTGAGATGGGTTCATGGAAGCGTGGCGATCTTGATGGATACGAAGTGACGATTCCCGGCACGGCCGGTTCCGCACGCGGCACGTTCGTGGACATGGGCAATCCGCATGTGGTGGCCGTCATCGAAGACGCGTTCTCCAGCCTGCCGACGGTGGAACAGCTTGATTTGGTGACCAAGCCGGTGGTCGCGCCCCGAATCGAAAGCGACCAGAATGTTGAGTTCGTGCGCATCGACGAGCAAAGCGAAGGCGACAACGAGGGCAACGCTACCATGCGCGTCAACGAACGCGGCTGCGGCGAAACCCTGTCGTGCGGAACCGGCCTGTGCGCCACCGCCATCACGTTGCGTGCCAAAACCGGCATCGACCATTGGACGATCACCGTGCGTGGCGGCACCCTGCGCGTCGACGTGACCGATAACGACGTGAAACTCACCGGATCGGCCACCATCGTCGGCAAAATCGAACTGCTGTAAGGTTTTGCGCATAACACTGAAATTTGCGGATACGCAAAAGAAAGAAGCCGGCTGTTTCCAGTCGGCTTCTCTTGTAGGCGAGTGAATCCCTACTGCTGATTGGACGTTACTTGACGTCAACTGAACAGCAGGGGGCCGTCTTCGACGAGAATGATCACAATCAATGTCACGATCCATAAGGCATCGACCATCAGATCGTAATTAAGACGGTAGTAGGTGCGTACGCCCTCGCGCTTGGCCGGAATCTCCTGAACCACCGCCGTGGCATGAGACAACGCCATGAACTGCACGGTGGTGGAGAACATCAGGCACAGACACCACGGGCATAGCGCGTTGATCACAAACAACGACTGCGAGGTCAGCCAATACGAATAAGCCAGCGCGGCCAATCCACCCAGCCATGTGCACGACGCAAACCAGCGGGGCACGGCGACCTTCGTCAAACCGATCACCGCGATCGTTACGAACACTGATTCCGCGGCGATGCCGAAGAACGCATTCGGGAAACTCAAACCGGCGAACTTCACAACCTCAGCCTGCCACGATTCCGCAACCGCGGAACACGACATCACGGCATTCACATCACAGCTGAGCTTCTGACCGGGATTGCGCGCCATTTTCAGTGTCTCGGCGGAAAGCACGAACGATACGACCAGCGCTACCGCCGAGGCGATCAGCATGACTAGATACGTCCATGTCGCGGTATGCCGCCAACCGCGCGGCTTCGTATAATCATCGTCGAGAGTGGCTTCGGCAACCTGTTCGCCGGAAAAATCGCTCATCGTGCATCCTTGAATCAAAATACAAACGTTGTCATCGCCTAGTTTACGCGGTATTGTGCCGAGTCGCGCCAAAAACAGCTTACGATGGATACATGATTCGCGTAGGCACTGCGGCACCGCCCGCTGAAGGTTGGGACATTCACTGCCATACCGTTTTTTCCGACGGTACGGAAACGCCGCGTGCGTTGTTGCAGGAAGCGAGAGCATTGCGATTGCATGGTGTTGCGATTGCCGATCATGACACGACCTCCGGTTGGCAGGATGCGTTGGCTGCTTCGCGGGAGGTCAGATTGCCGTTGTTACGCGGTACGGAAATCACTGCCGTCGATGAGAGCGTATCCGTGCACATGCTCGCATTCCAATATGATCCGCTGAACGCCGATATCAGCGAGATGTTCGCGTCCACCCGCGAGGCGCGACTGCGTAGAACCAAGCGCATGGTCGAACTGATGGCGCAGGATTTTCCGATTACGTGGGATGATGTGCTCGCGCAGGTGCGTGAAGGCAAACGCACCACGATAGGCCGGCCGCATATCGCCGACGCATTGGTGGCTGCCGGCGTATATGAAACACGATCCGACGCTTTCGCCGATGCGGTGAGCGCAACGTCGAAATATTACATTCCCACGCCATCACCGACCACGCACGACGTGGTGGCCGCGGTCAAGGGTGCGGGCGGGGTGGTGGTTATCGCCCACGCCGGAGACCCCCGGCGCAATCGGACATTACTGACCGACCGGCAAATCGAATCTCTCATCACCGAAGGCTTGGACGGTTTGGAAGTGTGGCATCGCGGCAATCCATCAGAACAGCGTGAACGTCTGCTCACCATTGCGCGCCGGCACGATCTGCTGGTGACTGGCGGATCCGACTGGCACGGCAAAGGCAAGCCGAACGCGCTGGGGGAGAACCTCACCAGCGACGAAACGGTTCAGGAAATCATCAATCGAGGCGTTCACTTGAGCAAAGAATCGTCGAAGGCGAAAATAAAAAACCGAAACGCAATCATCGATGCGTAATCGCGATATGAAACCAGGAACGAGTTGATCGCCCAAAATGGAAAAGCCAGACGTGAACGTCTGGCTTTTCTTGTGACGTCGAAAACGTGTGTTTCAGTTCGAAGCTGAAATCTGGTGATGCGAACGGGTCAGAGGTTGCCGAAACCGACGGCGTGCTTGGTTTCGGAACCGATGATGGCGTAGCCGAGCGAGCCTGCCGGCACCACGATGCGACGGCCCTTGTCGTCCGTCAGATTGATGGTCTTGCCGTTCTCCACGGCGTCGGCGATGGCCGTGTTGACCTCATCGGCGCTCTGTTCGGTGCTGAAGGTGACGGTGCGGGCCACATTCTGAATGCCGAGTTCAATATCCATGGATGCTCCTTCGTGATAATGCGCAATGCATGCGCACGTGTATGTACGGGTTATGTGCGCCTATTCTACGCGTAGCTTCTCATCGGTGGCGTCTTCCGCCTCCCACTGATTGATCTGCGCCTGCGCTTTCTGCATGGTCGCCTCATCTCGCTCCAACAGTGGAATGAGTACTGTCGCGGCCTCGCTGTGCGATGCGGGAATCGATTCCTCGTTCGTATCGTCGTTGTCGTCGGCCGTTTCCAGCCTGCTGATTACCATGGTGGAACTTGACGGCATGGATTCGTGCCGTTCTTTTGCGGAATGTTCCGGAATGAAAGTGCTGACCGAGGTCGCCTCATGTTCATTCGTATTGCCGGACGGTGCTTGTGATGGCTGGGCTCCGGCCGGTACGAACGCTTCCGTCGCGTCGTTGACGATTTCCTTCGTCTTGCGGACCGGCTGGGAGCCGGTCACGTCGAAATCGCCGGTCACGTCGAAATCGCCAGTGGAATCATCCATATCCACAGCGTCAACATGACGTTCGCCGGTCGTGTCGGAATCATTCTGCTGTGCGGCCGCGTTACGGCGACGCTCCGATTCGTTCAGCAACGTGCCTACGGTGATTGTGCTCGGCGGGCGCTGGGGGCGATCCTTGGACTCCTGCTTCGTTTCAGTTTGCACGCGATTCTTCGCTGTGGCGACACCCAACTGGTGGGCCAGGCGTTCCACCTGCGCCTTGAATTGCATAATCTTGGCGTTGTCTGCCTTGTTCAAAGCGGAAATAAAATCGCCGACCTGCTCCATCTGCAGCCACAGATTGGCCCGCAGCATAATCAGATCATCCAAACGATTGCCCAACATGCGACCGTATGCGGAAAGCAAGGCATTGCGGTGGTTCTCGTCAAGCTTGGCGAAAATCCAAGCCAAATCGCGGGCAGGATCGTTGACCTGCATATCCTGCCAATTCGTGACCGCGGTGATGGAGGAACCGGAAAAAAGCACATCGCCGTCACGCAACCCGCCATGCACCGGGCAAGTGGAGAACGACCACAGGCCGTCGGTCTCAAGAATATTCGCCCAACTAGTGGTGATCTCCTGCGGAACATGACCAGCCTGACGCAGGCGCTTGATCCAAGCGGTCAGCTGAGCGCGAATCTGGCCGGTGACAAACGTCGGATAGCCCGCTTCCTGCAGGAAGTCGGGACGAAGGCGATGAATCGCGCCCAAAGCGGTGCCTACGCTGGAACAATCATCCAAAGTCAGCAGCTCCAACGGCCGCGCCTGACCCACATGGTGGGTGGCCACCAGCACGGACGTATCTCCAGTGGCGGAATGCTTCAAATCGCCGTTTGAAAAAGCTACTATGCTATCGACGGCAAAACCCAATCCGCCTAATTCGCGGGCTTGCGAGAGCGTCTGCGCAGCGCGCACGCGACCGGCAAGACGCTTACGGCCTTCAGGCGTGTTGGATGCGAACACGTCATACAGCTTGCCCGCTGCATCCTGAACCACGGCATGGTCGACGCCGTACCCCTCGTCGGTCGGGTTGGTCTGTTCGCTGGCACGCGCGCCCGCAATGGCGGCGTTCGGCATCGCCGCACTCGTCAGGGCAGCTATCATAAATTTGCTTCGTTCGGTCACAATTCCAACCTTAATACACAATAGGGGCGAAGCGTTGCCGACTTGCCAGTAAAACTGCAGGTGAACCGCGGGCAAATCGTCACATGGCGACGGCAATCTGCCACAATGGAACGTATGAGTGCAACAGCGGAAGAGATTCTTGACGGATTGGATGAGGCGCAAAGGGCGGCCGCAACGGCCGTGGACGGTCCAGTGCGCATCATCGCGGGCGCGGGCGCGGGCAAGACGCGAACCGTTACCCGCAGAATCGCCTATGCGTGCGCCACCAAAGCGTGGAATCCACGAAGCACGATCGCAGTCACATTCTCCGTCAAAGCGGCGGCGGAAATGCGTAGCCGCCTATCGAAACTCGATGTCGCAGCCGACGTCAAAGCAGCCACCTTCCACTCCGCGGCCCTCCATCAGCTACGCCAAGTGTGGCCGGACGTATGCGAGGGGCCGATGCCGTTCATTTCCAGAAATCCACGTGAACTGGTGGAGCGCTCGCTGCGCCGCGTCACCGCCTTCCAAGTGGATGACGACACCATACGTAACTTGCAAGCGGAAATCAACTGGTGCAAAATCTCACTGATCGCACCGGAAGATTACGCGCGGGTTTGCGCGGCAACGCATCGACAGCCGCCATCAGGCCTCGAACCAAGCCAATTCGTAGACGTATACAAAGCGTATGAGGCAGAAAAAACCAACCGCAACGAAATCGATTTCGACGATATTCTGCTGATCGTTTGTCATCTGATGGAAAGCGACGAGGAAGTGGCCTCAGCTATCCGCTCCAACATCAGATGGCTTACCGTCGACGAGTACCAGGACGTTTCGCCATTGCAGCACCGTCTGCTCACCCGATGGCTCGGCTCAAACCGCAATATTTGCGTGGTGGGCGATCCGGCGCAGACCATCTACTCGTTCGCGGGCGCAAGTAGCTACAGTCTGCTCAACTTCGATTCGGAATTCGGTCCGCTCACCGCTGACATCAATCTGAACAACGACTACCGTTCCACGCCGCAGATCGTCAACTATGCCAATCGTGTGCTTGCGGCATCGCCGCAACGGGCCGATTATCTGAAGCTCAGCTCTGAAAGGAGCAAAGGACGGAGGGTCGTGGAAACCATATATGGCAGCGATTGGGAGGAAGCGCAAGGTGTGGCGGCGCGCATCCGCAAACTGGTGGATGCGGGGGAGTCGCCGGCCGATTGCGCGATTCTCACCAGAGTCAACGCGCAGCAGAAAATCCTGTGCAAGGCATTGGCCGAACAGCATTTGAGATATCGCGTGCGCAGGGATAGCGGATGGCAGAATTCCGCACTTTCCGACGACACGCAGACCAGACTGGCCATGTTGGAGGCATTGGGCGTCGGCGCGGATCTGAGCGGCGTGACCATTTCCACTATCCACGCGTCCAAAGGTTTGGAATTCAAGCACGTGTTCCTTATCGGCTGCTCGGAAGGACTCATACCGTATGGGTTGCCGCAGGATGACGACGTGCTTGAGGAGGAACGCCGGCTCATGTATGTGGCCGTGACGCGCGCCGAAGACACGCTTGACGTCTCATATGCGCGTACCCGTGAAGGCAATGAGGGTGAAAGGGCACGACGGGTGTCGCGCTTCTTCCGCTGATACTGCGAACGGAATAGCGCGATTACTCGGCGTCGGTATCGTTGTTGCTGCCGGATTCTGCGGAATCGTCAGAGTCGCTGCCATTGGTATCGGATTCGCCGCCCTTGTGCTCTTCCTCGTCAAGCAGCTTGCTGAGTTCGGCATCCCAATCGATGGTCATGCCATCGGCGTCGCCAAGGGGCTGCGACGCCATATCGGTGGCATTGGAAGCGGCGAACGTCGTATTTTCCGTGTTTTCCGACGATCCGTTGTTCTGCGACTGTGAGGTGTTGTCATCGTCATCATTCGGCAGTTGCGGCAGTAGATCGGGATGTGACCATTTCGCGTCTCGTGCCTGCGCGCCTTCCGTAGCGCAGATGTTATCCCACAATGCGGCCGCTTCACGCATGCGCTTCGGGCGTAATTGCAAGCCGATCAGGCTTTCGAAGGTGCGTTCCGCGGGACCTCCGATGGCGCGCTCGCGGCGGAGCATCTCACGAAGCTGTTCGATATGCGGAATATGAGCCATGCCGGCGCGCCACACTACGGTGTCTACCCAACCCTCTACCAAGGCGAGCAGATTCTCCAGCGATTTCATGGCCTGCTGTTGTTCAGGCGTGTCAGGGAACGCCACCTTGGTGATGTTCACCGCGTCGGCCATGGAATCCGGGTCGACGGACTGCGCATCGCGGATCTGCTCCTCCATGGCGTCCAAATCGATGCTGGTGCCACGGGCATACTTGCCCAACAGCGCCTCGAAGCGTGGCATCAGCCACGGCACGGAAGCGTACAGGCGCGAATGGGCGAGCTCTTGCAGTGCAAGATAGCTCATTACTTCGTTCACGTCGATTTCCAAGGATTTCGCATATTCGACGACATTCTGCACGATCAGGCCTCCAGCCGGATTCTTCAGCAACGAAATGCTTTGGTCGAAACTGCCGCGCACCTCATGCGACAAATCGCCGGCGGCACGTCCCAGCTGCATGGCGAACGACGTATTGCCGACGAAACGCATGAGTTTTGCCGGATCTTTCATATCATCGGGAATCGGAATCTGCACCGGACCGGCGAAAATGCCGGAAATTTCCGTATGGAATTCGGAATCGCCGAAACGCTGTGACAAAATCGAAGCCAGAGCGTCGCTCATCGACTCGGCAATCGGGGATGCAAACTGCGCCCAGGAATCGATGCATCCTTCCACCCAGCCTGCGCGGGTAAGCACCTGCGTTTCGCCTTGCGCGGGGTTGAATTCGCAAGCGGTGTCAAGCCACAGATTCGCCTCGCTGATGGCTCGCCGGGCCATCTCGCCGTACTCCGCGCTCACACTGGTTTCCGATCCTTCGCCATTGGCCTGCTGCAATGCCAATGATTTCGCCAGTTTGACGTTGATTGGACCTTCCTCGGTGATGTGCTGGATGTCTCCGAAAGTGTTGAGCCCGCCCGCAGTGAACGCCTGCATCATCGACCTGACCTCGGCCGGCTTGGGAAGCTTGCTCACATCCTGACTCATCAACTGGTCGCGCAACTCTTCCGGCATGTTGGAAAACTGGTTCCATGCCATCTCGCCTTGAATTGGTCCGAAACAATCGATAAACCATTGGCGGATCGCGTTCTCGTCCATGCCGGCCCTGCCTTTTCCTAAGCGTTTTTTCAAGTTTGGTTGGTTCCATACTATGTTATGGGAGGTATGCCCAAGATGAAGGAAACACGACGAATTCACGGCAAAAACACACGTAGCGGCGCTCCGGGACGTGTCAAACGATGGCTGATAGGCGCGGAAGGTTGGCTGTCCGCGCGTTCATGGCGTTATCTTGCAGGACCGTTGGTGGCGGTACTGTGCGTATTGGTGTTGATTATGCCCAGCGCGTATGTGGTGCAGGTGCCCGGCCCGACACAGAATGTGCTCGGGGAGGTTTCCGGCAAGCAGGTCATCGCCGTTTCCGGTGCGAAAACGTATAAGGATTCAGGCCAACTGCTGTTGGTCACGGTCAATGCTTCAGGCGTGCCAGGGTACCCGGTGTCGAACGCGCAGGCATTGGTGGCGTGGGCCGATTCGAAATCCACGGTGATGCCTCAGGAAGCGGTGGTTCCTGTTGGGCAGACCGCAGAGGAATACAAGCAGTCCAGCGACAAGGAGATGACGTCATCGCAGGATTCCGCCACCGCAGCGGCGAAAAAGTTCCTGGAAGAGCATGGTTATGACGTGTCCGGCATGAAGGTGTCCATGCATGTGGACGACATCGGCGGGCCGTCGGCGGGCATGATGTACACGCTTGGTCTGATCGACAAGGTGACCGGTGAAAAACTTTCTGGGGGTAAGATCATCGCGGGAACGGGCACTATGAACGACAAAGGTGAAGTCGGTGAAATCGGAGGCATCCGTTTGAAGATGCTCGGAGCGAAACGCGACGGAGCAACTTGGTTCCTTGCCCCGGAATCCAATTGTTCCAGCGTTGTGGATCATATTCCGGAAGGTTTGAACGTGGTGAAGGTGTCCACTTTGCAGGAGGCGTACGATGCGCTGGTTGCCGTCCGAGACGGCAAGGGTGCATCCCTGCCGCAATGCTCCGCGGGAGAGTGACGCATTCCGAGATATAAGAAAAAACAATCTCGCAAAGTGAGCAATTCCACGGTTCGTAACGTATATGTTCGAGCAGTGTTGGTATATTGACGAACGTGAATCAAACGGCATCTGATAACGCTGAAGAATTCGGTTTCCACGCCGGCGACCTGGTACAGGAATGGCTGTGGGACGATGATGTGGACGACTCGATCCGCGCCAAGATCGAGGAGCTGACCGGTGAAGAGCTGGTCGACGAGGACTATGATTCCGCCGTTGATGGCGTGATTATCTGGTGGCGCGACGGCGATGACGAAGACGAACTGTCTGACACCATCGTCGATGCGTATGCGGTCCTTGGAGACGATGGTCCATTGTGGGTGCTCACCCCGAAGCCGGGGCGCCCGGGCGCGGCAAGTTCAAGCACCGTGCAGTCCGCCGCGAAGACCGCCGGCATGAATGCAGCCACGCCGCTGACCGTCAGCGGTGACTGGAACGGCATCCGTCTGCGCGCATTCGGCAAAGGCCGCTGATCGTATTCGTTTTACCTGCCTTGGCACGCATGGCCAAGGTCGGGCGCTCATATAAAGGCTTGGAATCACACGATTCCGAGCCTTTTTTTGCTTGCGGAAGCAGTCGAAGAAGATGTTTCCATGAAATTGTCTATATTGACAAAAGTCATGATTTTGCTGACACGCGCACGAGATAGTTGGGAATATCAGAAGAGTCGGAACGGCTTATTTTTGCGGAAACAAAAGGTGGGCGATGAGGGACTCGAACCCCCGACATCCACCGTGTAAAGGTGGCGCTCTAACCAACTGAGCTAATCGCCCGCAAAGCTCCACTGTACAGTATTCGTTGCCTGCGACAGCTTCAACGTGTGTCGCGCTGCCCAATAGGGGTTCCTTCCATAGTAAATGCGTGAAAAATGGTGTGATTTGAGTGTCGATTCGCTGAATTTTCCACAAGAAAGCCAAAAGCGTCGAATCAATCACGTAGAGTGGGGACGTTGAGTAGTGCAGTAGGAGGTCGATAGCCAATGGCGCAGGAACCTGAATCCGAGAGGAACGCATCGGGGATCGCTCGTACTTCAAAGCGCAAGTGGGGGTATGATTCCGAACAGGTGGACGCTTTTCTTGAGCGTGCGCACATGCTGTACGAAGGTGAGGGAGCGCAACTCACCCAGCATGATATTCAGAATGTTTCTTTCGATTTGGTCAAAGGCGGCTATGTGATCGCCCAAGTGGACGCGGCCCTTGCTCGTTTGGAGCGCGCCGTGGTGGACAAGCAGACCACATGGGAGATTTCGCAGCACGGTCGTGTGGCGTGGAAAGCGCAGACCGAAAGTCTGTTCCGCCAGCTTGACGCCCATTCCAAACGTGAGCACGGCGAACGTTTCAAGCCAGGAGAAGGCAAGGAACCGAGCTATGACCGCAAGCAAGTGGATCGCATCGTCGATCAGTGCCTGACGAAGGCCGCTGGCGAGCTCGGCGTTGAGGAAGTGTCGGAAGACGATGCCAAGAAACTTGTCGATCTGAACTCCCAGACCGTGGCGAATGTGATCTTCACCCAGCGCAAGGGCAAGCGTGGCTATGACGAGCGTCAGGTGGATTATTACCTGAACGAATGCGTGCAGCTGCTGACCAGACTCGAATCCTATGCTCGTGTGGCCGACTTCGTGGGCGAGCCCTCCGAAAGCGCGATGACCGCAGCCAATCCGTCCGCAACCAGTCTGGCATCCCAAGAGACGCAGGTGGTCTCGCCGTTATTCGCCGTTCCAGCCGTTTCCGCAGAACCTATTGCGCAGCCCGCTCAGGTTCAAAACAGCACTGACTCCTTCGACGCTTTGAATAAGGCGGAACGTGAGATTTTCACCACGCCTGCAACGTCCCCGGTGAGCATTCCGGCCACTCAAACCGCTGCGCCGACGTATGCTCCCGTGGTTCCGCCTGTGTTCCAGCCAACCATCAGCACCCCGTCGGCTCCGGTAACTCCGGCAGCTCCTGTAACGCCGGAACCTCAGGCCGCTCCGGTTGCTCCAGCGGCTCCGGAACAGTCGTTGGCACACCTGTTCAAAGCGTCCAATGCGGTTGCCGAGGAGCCATCTTCCGCAGGAACGGAAACCGAAGCGTTCAATCCGCTTTCTGATGATGGCGCGCTGAGCTATGACGCTCCGGCCGCGCCTGCGGCTCCTGTGATTCCAGACACTTCGGTCGCACATCAGCCGGAAGAATCTCACGGCATCAACATCGCTCCCGATTCTTCGTTGGCTGCCTTGGCGCAGATGGCCCAGAACATCGACGCTCCCGATCCGGTCGAAGACACGTTCACTCCGCGCATGCCAAGCCTGTCGACGCCGAACCTTCCGCAGGTCAATACCGACTCGATTAATCTCGGAACCTTGCCGACCGTCCCACCCTCCTTCACGCTGGAACCAGCAACCTCCGCAGATCACTCGACAACGGCAACTCCCGTTGAACCGGCGAAACCGGCAGAGGAAGAGAAGAAGAACGAAACCAAGCCGGCAACCAATCCGATGTTCGAAGCATCCAACAGCAATCTGGATGTCGATATTCCCGACCTGTCGTTCCCCTCTTTTGAATAGGCAATCGCACTGAACAGGCTGACGTGACCGTCAGCCTGTTTTCGCGTTCACACGAATAATCCAAAACAAATACGGAGCACACGCATAACCCATGCAAACCTCAACCGTAGTCATTCTGGGATCCACCGGATCCATCGGCACCCAAGGACTTGACGTCATCTCCCGCCATCTCGACCGTTTCAACGTGGTCGGACTTGCGGCAGGCGGCTCCCACGTGGAACTTCTGGCCCAACAGGCGGTCCAATTTCACGTTTCGAAAGTCGCCATCTTCAACACAAACGCGGTCCATGCGCTCCAAGATGCGCTAAACCAAGCCGGCGCAAGCCATGTGGAAATCATGGCCGGGCCGGAAGCGGTAATCGCCATGGCCGGATCCGGTGCCGACGTGGTGTTGAACGGCATTACCGGATCCATCGGCCTTGAACCTTCGATTGCGGCACTGCAGGCAGGATCGCAGCTGGCGCTCGCCAACAAGGAATCCGTTGTGGCCGGCGGTCATCTGCTGTTCGACGCACAGGTTCGTGCGCAGCAGATCAATCCGGTTGATTCCGAACATTCCGCCATCTGGCAATCGTTGCGTTCGGGCACGCACGGTGAAGTGTCGAAACTCGTGGTCACCGCTTCCGGAGGTCCGTTCCGCGGTTGGAAACGCGAGCAGATGACCGACATCACGCCTGAACAGGCGTTGAACCACCCTACTTGGAATATGGGTCCGGTGGTGACCATCAACTCGTCCACGTTGATGAACAAGGGGCTTGAAGTCATCGAAGCGAGCCGTCTGTTCGACGTGCCTCCGAGCCGTATCGACGTGACCGTGCACCCGCAATCCATCGTGCATTCCATGGTGGAATTCCGCGATGGCGCCACCATCGCACAGGCTTCACCGCCTGATATGCGTCTGCCGATCGCGCTTGGCCTATCGGCTCCCGAACGACTTGGCAACATCGCAGCGGCCTGTGATTGGACGAAAGCCGCCATGTGGACGTTCGAACCGCTTGACGATGAGGCATTCCCCGCAGTGAGCTTGGCTCGACATTGCTTGGAAGCTTCCGAAAAGCATACGGCCGTGCTGAATGCTGCCAACGAACAGGCCGTTCACGCCTTCCTCGAACATCGCTTGCCATATCTCGGCATCGTCGATACCGTCAAGGAAGTGTTGGACGAAATGGATGCGGAACTGCGCGGCAATCCGCTATTCGCTTCCGTGGAGGAAATGAGCCAACTCGAGCTGGAAGCCCGTCGTCGAGCCGACGACCTGATAAACAAGTAACGGAAAACGAAACAAAACAAACAGACGAAACGTAAGTGACGCAAGGCTCCCTAAGTCGGGAGCCTTGTTATTGCAAGGATTTGACGTATGCCAGAAATCGAAAAGCCGTTCCGTAAAACCGGTGAGGCAGCCATTAGCGAAAGCCCGCTGCATCCGCGCCGCAAATCGCACCGTATTATGGTCGGCCCCGTTCCAGTCGGTGGGGGAGCGCCAATCTCGGTGCAATCCATGACCAATACGCTGACAGCCAATGTTCCCGCGACATTGCAGCAGATCGCGGAACTGACCGCAGCCGGCTGCGATATCGTGCGCGTGGCCGTACCCAGCCAGGATGATGCCGACGCATTGCCGGAAATCGTAAAGAAATCACCGATTCCGGTCATCGCCGATATTCATTTCCAAAGCAAATACGTGTTCCAGGCCATTGACGCGGGCTGCGCTGCGGTGCGTGTGAACCCCGGCAACATCCGCAAATTCGACGAGGTTGGCCCTTCCATTTGCAAAGCCGCCACGGACGCGGGCATTTCGTTGCGCATCGGCGTGAACGCGGGCTCGCTCGATAAGGAACTGTATGCGAAATATGGCGGTCCGACGCCGGAGGCACTGGTTGCGTCCGCCATGAAGGAAGCGCGCATGTTCGAAGACGTCGGCTTCCATGATTTCAAGATTTCCGTCAAGCATCATGATGTGATCACCATGGTGGAAACGTATCGTCTGCTCGCTTCCAAGGGTGATTGGCCGTTGCATCTTGGTGTCACCGAAGCTGGACCGGCATGGCAGGGCACCATCAAAAGCTGTTTGGCATTCGGTGCGCTGCTGGCTGAAGGCATTGGAGACACGATTCGCGTTTCGCTGTCGGCACCGCCCGTCGAAGAAGTGAAAGTCGGGTGCAAGCTGCTGGAATACATGGGATTGCGTCCGCGCAAGTTCGACATTATCTCCTGCCCGAGCTGCGGTCGTTCCCAGGTTGATGTGATTCAGTTGGCCAATGCGGTGACCGAAGGTTTAAAGGATGTGACCGCGCCGATTCGCGTGGCTGTTATGGGCTGCATCGTCAACGGTCCGGGCGAGGCCCGTGAAGCCGATTTGGGTGTGGCATCCGGCAACGGCAAGGGACAGATTTTCATCAAGGGCAAAGTCATTCAAACCGTGCCGGAAGACCAGATTGTGGAAACGCTGCTGGTCAAAGCGCAGGAGATCGCCGCGCAGATGGAAGCGGACGGACAGGTGCCCGTCAACGCCACAGGACCGGTGGTGGTGCCGGTGGCGCAAGGTAATTGTTGATTTCGCTGACCGCGGGCGGTCGATTGCAGATTGTGATCGGCCGCCCGCTGGTTTTGCTGGTTGTCGATTGCCATTTCAGCTGGAGTCGGTACAATGAACGGCGTGTCAGATCAGGAACGTCAGTCAGTCATGTCCAGCGCGGAGAGCCAATCCAGTCAGTGGACGAGGGGCAGACGGCTGATGGTCAGTCTGCCTATCTTCATCATCCTGCTGGGCATTCTGGTGTCGGTATCCAATTTGACGGCATCGTCATGGGAGTACGAGCCAACCGGTCAAACCATCGAAACGTTATCATCCGACACGGCAGTGACCTTCGATAATCCTTCCGGCAAAACCCTTGCCAAACGAGGCGATTACGAAGTGACGCAACGATATGTCACCATTGAGGCGAAACAGCCGTCAACCGGTGAAATACAACAGGTCAAAGTGTTGATTCGAGAGCCGAAAGACGCGGGAAACAATCGGCCCGGCGTGGTGTTCATGCATGGTGCCGGATATGGCACCTGTGACAACTCATTTGGAGACATGGCCACCGATCTCTCATCCGCAGGCTTCGTGACGGCCGTGCTCGACAAGCCGGTATGGTCCACCAACGATGCGACCCGTGATTACCCGGGCTCCGCGGCCATTTACGATCAGGTCATCACCATGTTGCGTGATCTCGACAACGTTGACGCTTCGAATGTCGGCATTTACGCGACTTCCGAAAGCACCTGGATTTCCTCATATCTGCTTGATCAAGACCCCGACGTGGCATTCCAGGTGTTGCTGAGCCCAATGGTGTATTCGCCACGACATTCGTTGGGATTCCTTGCCGCACAGGATTTCGCGCTGGTCGGAGCGCATGATGGATACCAGTCCATTGTGCGCCGCGCGTTCAACATCGATGCGGAATTGTTCGGCCTGACCAATCTCGACCTCGACACGTTGAATCCCCAAGCCTATTCCATTCCCACGCTTGTGGCATACGGCACCAAAGACGTGATGACCGCGCAGGTGGAAGGTACGGAGAAAATCATCGACATGGCGCATAAGGCGGGCAATTGGGACGTGACCGTGCGCACATACCCCATCGCCAACCATGTGCTCCGACTCGGCGACGAATCCAACAGCGGCACTCCGTTCGCCGACGCCTACGTGGATGATGTAATCAGTTGGGCTGTCGGCATCACGCGGGGACTGCAGCAGACCAGCGAGCGTGTGGCCGGTACCAACTTGTATCAGTCGATTGCGGTGCCGTTGGAATTGCAGGCGAACAGCGGGCTGACCATTTATCTCGTGGTGCTGCATGCCAGCATGGTGCTGTTGCTGCTGGTGATCGGCGTGCTGTGGCTGATTGTGCTCGTACGTAAGATTTGGGCGCATGCGCATCGACGCCGATATGTGTTGGGGCTGAGACCTGTGTTCAAAAATGCGTTGATTACGCTTGCCGTTGCCACCATGGCCACTTTTGTGCTGTTTGGTGCAGGATTGGGCGAAGTGGTTATGGGCGTGGTCAAGCTAGCGTGGGGTGGCGCTCCCGCCGAGGATCCGGGCATGATGTATTGGAGTTGGCCGGTTATTCAAATGGTGTGTGTTGTTGTGGTGTGGGCGTGGTCTCGCGTGTTCGTGCGTCTTATCGAGGAGGCGACGAATCGTGGCCTTGCACAATGGCCACCGCGTAAGGGGGCTATAGGCGCGATTGTGAGTGGCCGCCAGCCGGTGCTCGCGTCGACGAGGTTCGGCCGTGTGATGTTTTGGATCACGGCGGTCACCATGCTGTATGTGCTGTTGGTGTTCGCGTTCTGGGGATTGTTTATTTACTGATATCGCGGGAGAGTGCGGCTGGCGCGAGAACGTGCGGAAAGTATAGATAGTTCAGTTAAGAAAACGAGTCGAGGCGAAGGAGGTGTGTGAATGCCGTTGTATCAGGACGAGGGCGTGGTCTTGCGTACCGTCAAACTTGGCGAAGCTGATCGTATCGTCACTTTGCTGACACGTGACCATGGCAAAATCCGCGCCGTCGCCAAAGGTGTGCGTCGAACCAAATCGCGTTTCGGAGGTCGTTTGGAGCCTTTCATGCGCGTCTCGTTGCTTATTGCGGAAGGGCGTTCGCTTGATGTGATTTCCCAAGCCGAGTCGGTGTCGGCGTATGCGAGAGGCATCTGCACCGATTTCAAGGCGTATACCGCAGCGAATGTGATTTGCGAAACCGCTGACAAGCTGGTGGTGACGGAGCAGGAGCGTTCCGTGGCACAGTATCGGCTGGTGTTGGGAGCGTTGAATGCCCTTTCCAAGCATGCGCATGAGGCTGCTGCGATTGGCGATTCCTACGTGATGCGTGCTCTTGCGATCGCTGGCTGGACGCCGCGTTTGCGTGCCTGCGTGGTGTGCGGGGAGCCGATTTCTGCTGATCGTCCATGGTTCTTTTCGATTTCCGCGGGCGGACTAATGTGTTTGACCGATCATATTCGTGAATCGTTTGATGTTTCGTGGAATGCGATCTGCCAGCTGCAGGCGCTTGTAGACGGCGATTGGGGAGAGCTGGACGGTACGGCGTTGCTTCCGGAAACCCGACAAATGGTGGAAAAATGGGGTGAATACTATTTGGAACGTCCGATTCGTTCCATGCGCTTGCTAGATTAGCGGGTATGGCTTTTGAGAACGTGGATTACAAGTCCCTTGACATTCCGGCGGCACCATTTTCTGACCCGTCGATTATTCCTGATTTTCCGAAGAACAAGGTTCCGCGCCATATCGGCGTGATCATGGACGGTAATGGTCGTTGGGCGCAGCAGCGTGGGCTGATTCGCACCGACGGGCATCAGGCTGCCGAACCGGTGGTGTTCGACACCATCGCAGGTGCCATCGAAGCCGGTGTGCGTTACCTGTCGCTGTATACGTTCTCCACGGAGAACTGGAAGCGTTCCCCGCAGGAAGTGCGCTTCCTGATGGGCTTCTCGCGTGATATCATCCACCGTCGTGTGGAGCAGATGAACGCGTGGGGCGTGCGCGTGCGCTGGTCCGGCCGACGTCCGAAACTATGGAAATCCGTTATCGACGAATTGGAAAAAGCACAGGAACGTACCAAAAACAACACGACCATCGACGTGGTGTTCTGCCTGAATTACGGCGGACGTGCCGAAATCGCGGATGCTTGCGCGGCAATCGCAAAGGAAGTGCGTGACGGCAAGATCTCCGGCGATCGCGTAACGGAAAAAATGATTTCCGAGCACCTGTACAATCCTGATATTCCTGATTGCGATTTGGTGATTCGTACTTCCGGCGAACAGCGCACGTCGAACTTCCTGCCGTGGGAAGCGGCATATGCCGAACTTGATTTCGTGCCGGAACTGTTCCCCGATTGCGGTCGAGACGTGCTATGGCGTTCGATCGACCACTACATTCACCGCGACCGTCGTTTCGGCGGCGTCAAAAAGTAGTTTTTGCTGAGTTGATTAGGTTAACTGCGGGGAGAACATAATGTTCTCCCCGTTTTGTTTGTTACAACGTGCTGATTCGGGTGGTGAAGGTGGGGACGAAACGGGAGGAGTCGACTTGGAAGGCTACGTGGATGCGGGGTGCGTTGGAGTCGATCAGTCCGGCGGGATCGCCGATGGTTCGGCCTCGGGTGCCGTGGAAATCGCCGGTTTCGAGTTCGACTTTCATTGGTAGGTCGATACAGGTCACCAGCGACGGGTCCACGGCAACGGCGGCGGCCAGCGGATCATGTAATGGCATGCCCTGTGAAAACAGTCGCGCGTCGGCCTTGAGGTTTGCGGCAATGGAAAAATCAGCCATGTCGGCGAGGAATACGCGCACATCGGAAGCAGATGGGCTTGCAGCCACACTCGAGGTTCGAGCTGAAGCTGCATTTGAACTACCAGCTGAACCATCAAGTGAATCAGCGACTTGGGATGCGGTCGAGCTGGTAAGTGTGTCAGCATTCGCTGCTTCACGCCAAGCACGGGTCGCATCGGAACCCATCAGGCATTGAAGCGTTACGTCCAAGCCGACCATGGTGATGTCGGCACCGGAATGGAACACGCGATCTGCGGCTTCCGGATCCTGAATGATGTTCGTTTCCGCAGTCAGATCCCAACAGTTGCCTTCCTGCGTCAACGTGCCGCCCATCATCACCAGTTTGAGTTTGCCGGCAATATCCGGTGCGGCCGCGATCGCAGCATCAATATTGGTCAGCGGACCGGTCGTAACCACAGTGACGTCGAAACCATAAGCGCGAACCTGATCAATAATGAACTGCACGCCTTCGGAAACCGAGTCGGCGGAAGAATCATCAGCATGAATAAAAGAAGCCGAATCCGTAGTAAGCGACAATTCAAACGAATCAACCGCAGGATTCGCATGAACATCATCCAACGCATATCCGCCAACGGAAATCAGACTACGATAATCACGAGAAAAAACAGTATCAGAACCGGAATTATCCGAAAAAATATCTGAAAAAGCAGTATCCGAAGACGAACTATCGCAAGCCGGGCCGAATCCTCCCAATCCGTCCGTGCCGTGAAACTGCGCACAACCTGCATCCGGAATGAAACACCGAGCCCATGAAGGATGCGACGATCCACGTATCACCGGAATGTGCCGAAGCCCCAACCGTTCCAGCACATACGAAGTATTGCGAACCGCAGTGTCGACGGAAACATTGCCGTACGTGCCGATCACGCCAAGCACGTCAACAGTGTCGAACGTCGCAAGGTATGCCAACGCCAGTGCATCGTCGATACCGGTGTCCACATCAAGAATCAGTCGTGTCATATTTGTATTTAATCAAACTCGTGCAATGAAGCCAAATGCAACGCATAATGGTGCGGCATCCCACAAACCATGTTCAACCCGAACTGAGCAAGCAGTGTTGGGCATGAAATAAAAATGCAGGATGCCGTATTCCAATATTTTCGATTATTCGTACCTGAACGGGTTACAAACCTACTCGTTCAAACCCGATTATTTCAGGAATTCGTCGGTGGCGAGATCCTTGGCTTGCGGAGCGTCGTGCACCACCTTGTCATGCGAATCGGTGTAGGCGTCTTCCTGAGCGAGGAAGTCGAAATACTGCTGGGCGCCTTCAACGTCGTTCGTACCGAACGTGAACGAACCATCCTTGATCTTGGCGGGATCGCCCCAATACTGACCGTCCACAATGGTTTTCATGCTTTTCTTGACGAAATCAAGCTTGAGATTCGCGTCGGGAGCTTCCTTCACAAGGATCTTCGCTGCATCGTCAGGATTCGAATATGCGTACTCGTAGCCCTTCTTGGTGGCTTGTACGAACTTCTTCACCAGTTCGGGATTGTTGGAAATCGTCTTGTCGCTGGTGATCACGCCAATGGTGTCGGCATTGCCGGGAACGCCGTAATCCGGTTCGGTAAAGCAGTTGAGCTTCGGACCGTACATGTCGGCCTGCACACCCTCCCAAGTGGCATAGAAACCACCGAAATCAGCCTTGTTGCTGGACAGCGTTTGGAACGTGGACGTGCCGACGGTCACCTTGTCGAATTCGCCCTTACCTCCGTCCGACTGAATCATGCGACGGATCACCGCATCGGATTCGTTGGATCCGAACGTGGCGAAAGTCTTGCCGTCGAAATCCTTCGGGGATTTGATTTCAGTGTTGGAAGCGAGCGAACACCAGATGGCGCTTGGCTTCTGCTGTACCTGCAGCACCTGCTTGATGGTTGCGCCCTTAACAGCGTACGTGCTTACGTTGGTGAGATTCGACAATGCGAAGTCGGCCACGCCGTTGTTCACGGCCTGTTCGGCACCGGCCTGTGCCACGGCCACGATATCAACGTCAAGACCTGCCTCTTTGAAATAACCCTTGTTTTTCGCCACATATACGCCGATATGATTGGTGTCGGGCGCCCAGGACAGCATGAAGGTCACTTTGGTCAGATCGCTGCTGCCAGATGCTGTGCTTGTTGCGGAATCGTTGCTTTGTCCGCATGCGGTAACGCTGAACAACATGGCGATTGCGCTGAAGAGTGCGATTATTGTGCTTGCGATGTGAGTACGTGCGGTGGCGTCATGCCTGCTGAAGATGCTCATAAAGCGATTTCCCTTGAATCTGTATTCTCTATCGTTTTCTAGGGATATGCTGCGAGCGGAGTTCGGGCAGAAAACGATACGAAGGGCCTCAGGCCCCCGCTCGTCCAATGCCCCCGACATTCCTTACGGTGCCTAGTGAAAGGCGTGGAATATTGCCGGTTTGCCACACATTGGCTTAACAGCGGATTTTATTATACGTAGGCAGCGTGACCGACATGCAATGCGGAGTGGCGAATGCTGCGAATGCTGCGTTTGCAGAAGGCCGATGATGTTTGGCGTGTTTGACTTACTGGTCTGCATCGGGATCGGCGTCGGCATCAGCTGGGCCGAGCAGGACGCGTTCGCTGAGGTTCACCAGGCACACCAGAACGCCGGTGATGGCGATGATGACCAGCGTCGCCGAGAAGATCAGCGGTGTGCGGAACGAGTTGTAGGCGGCCTGTAGCCAAATGCCAAGACCTTTGCGCGCGCCCAAATATTCTGCGGTGGCGGCGGTGGCGAAAATGTATGCGGCGGAAACGCGGATGCCGCCATAAATCTGACGAGCGGCCACACGCAGCTTCACATGCCACAGTGTCCACGCTTTCGTGGCGCCACAAGTCAGCGCAACATCCGAATAAAACTGGGGGACCGCTTCAAGCCCACGAATCGTCTGCACTGCAATCGGGAATAAGCCGAATACCGTTACGATCACGATTTTTCCGGAAATCTCAAAGCCAAACCAGATCAAAAATAGGGGAGCGATGGAAATCAACGGCATGGTCTGCGCAGCTGAAAGCAACGGGAGCAATGCGGCGTTCGCAATGCATGAGCAGTACAGCAGTATGCCGATGAGAATGCCGAACAGTACGGCGAACAGGAATCCGACGGTACCTTCAAGCAAAGTGACTTGCGTGGCAGGCCATAACGTCGACCATGTTTCGACGGTGGCCTGTGCGATTTCGCTTGGCGCGGCGATCATGGTGCTGGGCACATTGCCGATGCGGACCCACGCCTCCCATACCGCCAGCAACAGCACTACTGCAATAACCGTGGGAATACGGCGTTTGCAAACGTGAGCAAAGGCGGACAAAGCTTCGAGAAGTTTTGCGACAATGCCGGCTTTTGAATTCGTGTTCGCAGCCATGCCCGAACCCATGTGCGAACTCGTGTTTGAGGGTATGGATCCTGTTGCCGAATCCCTGCGTTGAACGTGCGAAACCGCCATCGTTCACCTTGCTTTCTGCGCCATAGTGGGCGCGCACGTGACCGGTGGCGAGAAATCAGTAAGGTGAGGAGCCTGCCCGCGTTCCGGTCAGAAAAGTTCATTACCGGGGTGCCAGTATAAAGCACTCCCTAAACCACGTTCCAAACCAAAACGAAAGGCGGGTTTCGTATCTCATTCGACACGAAACCCGCCTTACTCTTTACCCCTTGCTACTGCCTTGGATTAGCTTCACTCCAGTCCGATGGACTTCATGGTGTGGAGCTTCAAGGACTTGACCTCAAGCGTGCCGGATTCGGCAACAAGTTTGATGGCTCGTGGGCCTTCGGAAGCGTAGCTGAAGGAGCTCATGGCCTGACGGCCGTCGTTTACGTACACTTCCACGCAGCCGCGATCCACAAACACGCGCAGCTTGAGCTCGCCGGAAGCCAGTTCTTCGGCGGAAAGCGGCGCGGTACGGTAGCCACGATCGCCCTGGGCTGCGGCCTGACGGTCGATCACCACGCGGCCGATCTGATCGTCGAACGCCACATACGTGTAAGAGCCATCCTCAGTCGCGTGAATCTTCAGACCGGCGCGTTCCGCGGTGGAAGCGTTGAGATCGATGGTCATTTCGATTTCAACGGCTTCGGCATCGTCGGCAATGGTCTGCTCGCCATTGACGTCCAGCGAGATCGCACCGAAATCGGTGGTGTTTTCGCGCAAGCCCTCCATTTCGGCAACCGGAGCGGTGTGCAGATCGCCGTCGGCGCCCAGGGTGATCTCACGCGGAAGGGTCAGGTTGCCGCACCAGCCGTCATCCTGCATCGGAATCGGCTCAACGAACGGGCTCATCCAGCCGTATACGATCTGGCGCTCGCCATCGTTGAAGGACTGCGGAGCGTAATAGTTGTGGCCGCAATCCCACAGGCGAAACTCGGTTTCCGGCTGGAACGCCTCGCCCGGGGTCCACGTGCCGATCATGTAGCCGGCGTTGGAAACGTTGCGGTTCATGAAACCGGAGGCCTTTGCGCCCATGGCGGAGAAGCCGATGACCCACTTCTCATTGCCCTCGGCGTCCTTGATCGGGAAGAAGTCCGGGCATTCAAGCATGAAGACGTTCGGATCCGGGTGTTCGAACAGCACACGCTCGTAGGTCCAACGAACCATGTCATCGGAGGAGAACAGCCACATCTGGCCGCGCTTTTCTACGGAGGAGACACCGAAGGTCATGTACCACTTGTCTCCGGTCTTCCATACCTTCGGGTCACGGTAGTGGTGGTCGACCTTATCGAGCGGGCAATCGATGATCATGCCGCGCTTGGTGGCGCTGGTCAGCTCGTCGTTGTCTGGTTCGGCGATCATCTGCACCTGCCAGTCGCCGCCGGTGTTGTCGATGCCGTTGGCCCAGCGGTGGCCGGTGTAGTAGAACTTGAGCTCGCCGTCATCGCCGATCACTGCGGAACCGGAGAACACGCCGTCTTTTTCCTCTTCGAGAGTCGGGGCGAACATGATCGGCTCACGCTTCCAGTTGAGCATGTCGGTGGATGAGACGTGGCCCCAGTGCATCGGACCCCACTGGGTGCCGTACGGGTGCAGCTGGTAGAACACGTGCCAACGGCCCTTGTAGAAGCACAGGCCGTTCGGATCGTTGATCCAGCCGCCGTTGGATGCGATGTGGAACTTCGGGTACCAGCGGTTGTTGCGTTCGGCGGCCATGGCTGCAACGCCTGCTTCCGCCTGTGCCAGGGCTTCGCTGTGGTTCTTGATTTCGTGAAGGACGGGTGCGTCCGGGGTGAAGCCAGTCATCGTTGAATAGCCTTTCTTGTGATTGTTGAATTGCTGCTTATTGAGTTTTGAGTAAAAGTTGTAAGAATGCTGCCCGAAGCGGAAAAAGGGGAAACGCTTCGAGCAGCACGATTCAGTTATGTTCTTGGCTGGACTTGCGATTGCGTTCAGGCATTCGCTTCTGCAGCGGCCTGGGCCTTGAGCTGCTTGTCGGTGTAGAACGGATCACCGCCGACTTCCTGGTCGTCCTTCTTGATCACGAAGAAGCCGTAGATCAGGGCTGCCAGCACGATGCCGGAGATGGTGAAGAAGGTCGGGCGATCGCCCATGGCGTCATGCAGGGCGCCCATCGGGGTGGAGAAGATCACCTGGCCGATCTGGGAAGCGATCTGGAAGCCCACCATGTACAGGGTTGCCGACAGCTTGGTGTCGAAGTGCAGGGTGAAGTAGCGGAATGCCGGCAGGCAGAACAGCGGAACCTCGATGGAGTGGAACAGCTTGACGATGGAGACGCTGACCGGATCGTGGAACACGCCGCACAGGCCGATGCGCAGGAACATCACGGTTGCACCGAGCAGCAGGGAGTTGCGCACGCCGATCTTCTTCATGATGATCGGAACGACACCCATCATGGCGGACTCGAGGAACACCTGGAAGGAGTTCAGGGTGCCGTAGGTGGCGTTGCCGATTTCAGTGGTGGAGAAGAGGGAAGCGTAGTAGTTCGGGAACATCTGCTGATCGAACACGGTGTAGAAGGTGTTGGTGAACAGCATGAAAACGATGAGCACCCACAGGGTCGGCATCTTCAGAACGGAAATCATTTCCTTGAAGGACGGGTTGGTCGGAGCCGCGTTCGGATCAGCTTCCTTCTTGAGCTCTTCCTTCTGCTCGGCCGGAACCCAGAAAGCGTAGATGCACAGCATGCCGAGGCCGCAGATGGAGCCGACCCAGAAGTTCAGCAGCGGGTTGATATTGAACAGGAAGCCTGCACACAGCGCCACGATGGCGTAGCCGAATGAGCCCCAAGCTCGGGACTGGCCGTATTCGAAGCCGAACTTGCGGGAGTAGCGTTCGGTGAGTGCCTCGAACAGGGAGCAGCCGGCCATGAAACCTGCGGACAGCACGATGGAGCCGATGAGCACGCCGATGAAACGGGTGGTGCCGCCGGCTGTCAGCATCGGGGCATACACGAACTGCACGAACGGGCCGACGAGCGCTGCGATGGCGGAGACGAAGATCACGAGCTTACGCTTGATGCCCAGTTGGTCCTGGATGGCGCCGTAGGCGAACATGATGACCAGGGTTGCCAGGGAGTTGATGGAGTAGATCTGGCCCTGCTCGGCGGAGGTCATGCCCAGACCGTGGGCCGGGTCGGTAAGCCAGCGGGAGAAGAAGGACCACCAGATGCCCCACGAGCAGAAGAACATGAAGATGCCGAAGGAGCTCTGCAGGTAGGAAGGATTCTTCCATGCAGATCGAGTTGTACTTGCCATGTTGTTGTTTCTCTGTTTCTCTTTGTTTGTGCCGCTGCCGCGCGGCACCTCGGTTGTGTGCCGATGTTGTGTTATGCCGTCATTCACCCAGCTGCCGTGCCAAGTGGATGAACATGGTTAAATAATAGTGCGTAAAACGATTGACGTCAATCGATTGACGTAAGTAATTCCAACGCTTTTCGGAAGTGTTGGAATTAAGCCGAAATGGGGGATGAAAAAAGAAGGCCTCTCGGCGTGTCGTAACGGACACGTCAACAGGCCTTTCATGTGGTCTTAGATCGCGAAACTTAGCTGCGAACCGATCCCTTTTCTATCAGCGCGCAATGGATCTTCGCAGGAATCGGCGAATCCAACGGCGGCATGGGAGCGGTGGTATTCGGCCAAGACGAACTGTCGACGGGCTTGCGTTCGATCATCGAAATAAGCTTGCATGCGGCCCAATAACCCATCTCATAGTGGGGCAGTTCCACCGTGGTCAGCTGCGGTTCCAGCGTTTCGGCGAACACGCGGTGGTTGTCGACGCCGACGATGGAAACGTCCTTGCCGACGGTCAGTCCGCGGCGTGCCGCACATTCGTACACATACCATGCACGCGCATCATTGAAGCAAAAGAAACCGTCGGGATTGCGTTCGTCAAACAGTTTGTCGACGGCACGCAACGCAGGACCATTATTGAGCACATTGCATACCAGCGAAGGATCATAGGCGAAACCGGAATCCTGCAATGCCGCCTGATACCCGGCAAAACGGCCATCCTGCGCAATCATGTTTTCCGAGCATCCGATGTAGGCGATACGCTTGCAATCGGCCTGAATCAGCCGTTTCGTGGCATCATAGGCGATTTGGAATTCGTCCGGCTCGATGCTGGGAATCTGGTTGTCGGCATCGGTGGCATCCACCATCACCACCGGATAATCGCCGAGCGAGGCTGGCACGCTCGCAATGCGATTCGACATCTTCGAATAGAAGAAACCGTCCACGCCATACCGTTTCAGCGTGGCGATTTCGTTCTCTTCGCTCGCCCTGCCATCGGTGCTGACCGTGATGATCATGTACCCGTAGGTGCTTGCCGCGTCTTGCGCGCCCAGAATGATGCCGCCTGCGTACGGCGTGGTGGCAACTTCCTCGCTGATGAAGCCGAGAATTCGCGTGCGGCAAGTGCGCAGGCTGCGCGCCAGAGGATTGACCGTGTAGCCGAGTTCGTCTGCCTTCTCGCGTACGAGCGCGGCCAAAGGGGCTTTCACACGTCCTTCATCCCTGCCGTTAAGCACCAGGGAAACAGTGGAAATGGACACCCCTGTCGCTTCGGCAATTTCCTTCATCGTAGTCATATTCGCTACACTATACCCAAATCAATAAGAAAAGCGCGCCATTCCTTATAAATAGCGCGCTTTTCGATTTTTCTGACGATCTAACAGTTTATTGCCTGATTTATTCCGACAGGATTTCGTCCACAAGTGCCTGCTTGGCGTGGATCTGACCTTCGAAACCCGGGCGAATGTCGAGACGGATCACCACGTCGGTGCGATAGCCCTGGCCAGCCAGCTTCATGGTGGCGTCGCGAATCACCTTGAGCACGTCGTCGATGTCGCCTTCGATGTTGGTGAACATGGCGTTGGTTTCACTCGGCAATCCGGATTGACGGATCACGTCGACCGCCTGCGCCACGTACGTGGACTTTTCAGGGCTTGCGCCGGCGGGGGAGATGGCGACTGCGGCAAGCGTGTTGATATACGGTTTGCCGGTTTCCGGGTTGATCGGCACTTCCTGCTTTTCCGCATTGCGATCAAGGGTCATGTTCGTTCCTTTCGTTGCGTTCCTATCGGCCTGATACGACTTGGATTGGCTGGTGCGGATTTGGCTGTCAGCGCCATTTCCAAGCGTGATCCATCGGTCCGGATCCGTGACCGAGGTCAAGCTGCGCCTCCAAGGCGCCCGTCAGATACAGTTTTGCACTATCGACGGCTTCCGGCAATGTCTCGCCAAGCGCCAGATGCGATGCGATCGCCGAAGACAGCGTGCATCCGGTGCCATGCGTGTTCGGATTATTGATACGACGCGCGCGGAACCAAGTGACTTTGCCGCTCGGTTCAACGAGCACATCGCTGGCATCCTGCGTGCCATGACCGCCTTTGACGAGCACCGCGCAGCCGAAATGGCCGGCGAGCATATGGCCTGCCGTCACCATGTCGTTCTCACTGGAGATGCTTTCGCCATTCTCGTAGTCGATCGCGTCGGCACCCTGTTCGACGGCCAGCTCGCACAGCGCCTGGGTCTCCGGCATATTCGGCGTGATGACGGTGGCCAGCGGGAACAGCTTGGAAGTCAGTGCCGCAATCGCGTCGCCTTCGATAAGCTTCGCACCGGATGTTGCCACCATCACCGGATCAAGCACAATATTCGTGGCATCATGCGCAATCAGACGGTCGGCGATCACGTTGATGAGCTCCACGCTCGACACCATGCCGATCTTCACCGCGACCGGCGGAATATCTTCAAATACTGCGTCGATTTGCGCGGCGAGCATTTCCGGAGGAGTGTTCGTGACCATGGTCACGCCTGTGGTGTTCTGCGCGGTCAGCGCCGCGATGGCGGTCATACCGAACACGCCATTGGCAAGCATGGTTTTCAAATCCGCCTGAATGCCGGCACCACCGGAGGAATCCGATCCCGCGATGCTCAATACCGGTGCCAAAGTGCTGGTCATGAATGACTCCTTACTTGCTTTTGCTTGCTTATGATGCGAAGTTCTGAAATATTCGTGATCCGTGATTGCTATTTGCGCAGTACGTGCCCATGCTTTGCATCACCGCGCACTGCCTTCCATCGCGAAACCATATTGCGGGTCGCCTCTTCCGGATCGCTTGCGCCGGCAATGGCCGACACCACAAACCAGCCGGCCGCCTTCGAATGTGCGAGCATCTCCATATCGTCGGCGGTCACTCCACCGCCGACCACAACCGGAAAATCACTCGCATCGCAGATCGCATTGATCTGCGCCTCGTCGAGCGTATGCCCGGAACCATCGTTGCCACCAACGGAAGCTTCCGGCTTGGTGGTGGACACGTGCAACGGGCCGGCCCCGATGTAGTCGATGCAGCCGGCAGGCAGCTCGTTGATCAGCTTCACCAGGCTTTCCGTTTCGGCAGACAAGCCCACAATGGCATCTTCCCCAAGCAACGCGCGGGCTTCCTGCGGTTCCAAGTCGGTTTGCCCAATATGCACGCCGTCAACTTTGATGCCCTTGTGACGTGCCTGCCAAACTACATCCACGCGATCGTCGATCACAAACGCCACGGAATCGGATTTGCCGTTGTTCTCGATAACCTGCGCGATATCGCGTGCCATGCTGGTGATGTCTTTCGCGTCGGTGTTCTTGGCTCGCAGCTGGATGAACGTTGCACCCCCGCGCAACGCATCCTCAATCACACCGGTAATAGTACGGCTCTTGCAATCCTGCGGGCCGACCACAAAGTAGGCGCTCATATCGAATGTATCGCGCATCGATGCATATGAATAATTGTTCATATAATCAACCCTTCTCGGTAAGTGATTCAGAAAACCTACAATGTGAACCGGCAATCGTCCATATTTTCCATATACGCAATTGCCGAACCCCGCATGATATGCCGAATACCATGCAGGGTTCGGCAAAGCCTAGTCGATGATGATTTCGGAAGCGGCGACTTCCTCGGCGGTGACGTTCCAAAGCGCGTCAAGCAGCGCCACTTGGAAAGATCCGGGACCGGACGATTTCGCTTCGGCGATTTCGGAAGCCCTGTTATACAGCAATGATGCCGAAATCGCGGCGACAAGCGGTTCGGCCACGGCCAGATACGTTGCGGTAACGCCGCCGAGCGAACAGCCGGCGCCGGTGATCTTCGTCATCATCGCGCTGCCGCCGGGCAAACGGAACACGCGCTCGCCGTCAGTCACCAGATCGACTGCTCCGGAAACGGCCACCGCGCCGGCTCCAACAGGGGAGTATTTCGCAAGATGACGAGCCACTCGTTTGGCCGCGTCAACGGCGGAATCGACTTCGTCGACGGCTTCCACGCCTGCCGGGCGAGTGCCGGGAACGGTGGAATCATGCTGTGCCAAACCCCACATCGCATCGAGCGCGATGATTTCGCTCGCATTGCCGCGCACAATGGTCGGCGGGTATGTGCGGAACGATTCGAGAATGGCGGTACGGGTTTTGCCGATGCCCGCGGCGACCGGATCAAGTACCCACGTCTTGCCGTTCTTGTGCAGTTTGTAGGCGATTTCCGGTAGCGCGTCCTTGAAGAACGGCAGGAGTGTGCCCACATTGATGTAGTTCGATCCGGCGATTTCCGCGGTGTCGATCACGTCGTCAGGCAGGAAGCTCATGGCTGCGGTGCCGCCGGCGGCCAGCTGCGCGTTGGCCACAAGATTCATCGTTACGAAATTGGTGAACGACTGTGCCAAAGGTGTGGTTTCGCGTACGTCGTTTACTGCCTGCGCAATCTGTTCACGCAATGCAGCTGCATATGAGTCATCGCCCATTGTCTGCTCCCTACGTTGGTCCTAACCAACAGGTTCAAAGGGTCAGGCATTTGCCTATCTCAGCTTCCGCTTTCGCCGGAAGCCCCCCTGCATGTACATAACATATCTAACCTATACAAAGGTGCTGACAGTGGCACGTTTTGCATAAACGAACAATCGACACGTTCCAGTTGGATGCCGGTCCACTTGTTATCTGCGCGTTGCGCCGTCGGGCCAGTCGATTCCAGGATCGGGCGAATGCAATACGTTCTCGTAAATGTCGTTGCGCACGTAAATTTCGCAGGCGCCTTCCGACCATGTGCTTTTCCAAGGTGTCTTGGTTTCGGCGATTTTGATTTTCGTGTAATGGTTTCTGTCGTAACCAAGGTCGGAGAAGAAAAATGGCTGATACAGAGTGTCGTAGAATTCGGGTTCGCCCCACGATTTCCATGTTTCGATGTCTTTCTTTCCCGCATAGGGGTCAACGCACCATTCCCACGACGAATAGCTTCGTCCCTTGTATGCATTGGCAAGAAGCGTATGGTCGAAGTAAGGGGCTGAATCGATAAGGGTGCTGCCGTACCAAGAAGTGTAGTCGATGCAGTCGGTGCCGCCGCAATATCCGCCTTTGTCGATGATTTTGTTGATTTCTGGATTGGAAGCGGTGTCGTTCTTGCTGACGCGTGTCCAGCCTGCCATCCAACGGTATTGCTCCAAATGGTTGGTTTTGATAAAAGACGCTACCGCCCGGGAAGACGAATAGTCGTACCGAATATCGCAAATACTGGCGCTTGCCGTCCAATACACGCTGACAAGCATGAAGATAAGACCGAGGATTTTGAAGAAACGGAGATACCGTTCCGTTTTCTTCGGTCCAAGAAGAGTCATAACACGGTTGTTGAGATTACGGATCCACTGAGGCCAATCGTTGGAATTGATTTTTTCGATATCGCAATCGATGGCGAGAATGGCGATGAAGAATCCCAAGATGATTCCCGCATGATGCATGGAAAGATGCGCGGTGAACGCAACGCTTATACCCAAGTATGTGGTGAGCAGCAATGATGCGGTTTTCCGGCGTAGGCAAATCTGAATAAGAAAACACCACATCAGGCATGACATTACGCACGGCATAAACAGCTCGCTTGGCGTGAGAGCGATGAACTGCATATTGCCATCCGACAGGGTTGAAGTGAACAACGTCTCGGAAGGCATTACCAGCCAGGTGTTGAATACGGAAACCCATGCGGGTGATGTTGTTGCAGTGCCATGTATGTCAAAGTCACCGTGGTATGTGCCGGGTGCGGGGAGTACGTTGAGGAGCAGTATAATGGCGAATACCAGTAGCAGAACAAGTCCCGCGAAACGCTGCTTGTTTTTTATAAGCGAGCGTTCGCCGCAGAGAAATTGAATCGTCCAATTCAAGGCAAGCATGCCGGCGATTGCCAATCCGTAAGAGCTCGTGGCGCATAGCAGCATCATGCTGAGTATGACTGGCCATGGCTTGGTGTTGCGGTTGTTCCAATTGATGGCTATGAGCAGCATTGCGGCGATCATAAGCGCATATGGTCTGGAAGTTACGCCATACTGGTAGCAAAGAAAATAGGAAAATGGCAGTATTACCTTTAGTAATTCTGGTAGTTTCGTTTTGAATTCCAAAAGCCAGATCATCAGCGCGGCGCACATAAGATTGAGGGATTTCAATCCTATTTCGTAAGGCATGCCAAGTTTGGCGGGAATGGCAAGCAGCATCCACCAAAGAGGTGGGTGTCCTTCGTAATGGGTGCGTACGGTAAGCAGTTCCTTCCATGAGCAATCACGTGCGATCAGCCAAGCTTGCGCCTCATCAAACCATGGTTCGTGAAAACACGACACGGTGACGGTCACTGTCACGTAGGCGATGAAGACAATGCAGTGCAGCCGTTGTTCGGCGAACCAGGTGAAGAGTCTTTTTCGAAGGTTCGTCACGCGGTTCGCCGAAACGTCGGGCTGGATGATGGTTGGTGTTTCTGCTGTGTTGCTCATGATAGGTGTAAAGATGGTGTATGGGTACGGCGAGGTTAGAAGGAGGAGCGGGCGCCGCAGAGTTTTTCGAATTCCTCGAGGACCTGCACCTTGGCAAGAGCGTCTTCGAAGGTGATGACGCCCTTGTTGACGAGTCTCGCCAGATCTTGGTCAAGCGTATGCATGCCTTCCTTTTCGCCGGATTGCAGCACGGTACGAATCTGATGCGCCTTGCCTCCGCGAATCAACGCGGCCACGGCCGGAGTGTTGATCATCACTTCGGTGGCAGGAGCGCGGCCATGCCCGCTGGCACGTGGAATCAGGGTTTGCACGACCACCGCGCGCAGAGTGGAGGCCACCTGCACGCGAATCTGCTGCTGCTGATTTTCCGGGTACACGTCGATCAGACGGTCCACGGTCGAACCGGCGTCCTGCGTGTGCAGGGTGGCGAACACCAAGTGGCCGGTTTCCACGGCGGTCAACGCGGTGGAAATGGTTTCGAGGTCTCGAAGCTCGCCCACTTCGATAATGTCGGGATCTTCACGAAGCGCGCGTTTAAGCGCTTCCGCGAAACTTTTGGTGTCGGTTCCCACTTCACGCTGGCTCATCACGCAACGCTTGTGTTGATGCACGAATTCGATCGGGTCTTCAATGGTGATGATATGGTCGGCGCGTTCGGCATTCGCTCTGTCGACAATCGCGGCGAGCGTGGTGGATTTGCCGGAGCCGGTCGGACCGCATACGAGCACGAGTCCACGCGGCAGTAACGCCAGATCGGCGATATGCGGGTCGAGACCAAGCTCCTGCGCGGTTTTGATTTCCGTGGGAATGGTTCGTAATGCCGCGCACACGCCCAAACGGTCGCGGTATACGTTGACGCGGAATCGCAGCAGATCGCCGATGGAGAATGAAATATCAAGTTCCAAATCGTCTTTGAACCGTTCCATCTCCAGCTCGTTGGTCATCACTTTGATGGCTTCATACGTGCGGTCCTTGTTCCACACGCTCAGCCCTTTGGCGGGGCGCAGCTTGCCATCCACGCGCAGCATTGGCGGATCGTTGACCACCAGATGAAGATCGGACGCGTTCAATTCCACCAGCTGGCATATGGCAGCCACGAATTCCGGATCCGCATCGGGATGTTCGGCATGCAATGTTTCTTTGACCTGGTGCGCTTTGATTCTGCGTTGTCCGGGAACAGCGTCCTCGTCGGAATCATTGGTTTCGGGCACTATGAAATCCACGATTAGCCTGTTGTTCATATTGGGTTGCGGTCTGGCAGCGGGCGTAGGCTGCGCAATATGGTTGATGGCGGAAGGCTGCATGGTCTGCGCGTTCTCCTCGTACGCCGCATAGTCGTCCGGCTGTTGCGCGAACGGCGTGCCGCCTGGAATGAATGATGGCGGATCGCCGTCGATTTGCTGGATCGGTCCATGATACTCGAATGCAGGGGTGACTTCCGTCACGTCATCGTCGAATTGCAGATTCTGCTGATCCACGGCTTCGTTTTCCGGGGTTTCCGGAAAAGCGGTGTCGTAGGAGAGTTCCTGTTGTTCTGCAATGAGCGGTGTTTCCGCAGGCCGTGTCGGAGCGGGCTGCGGTTCCGCTACAGATTGTGATGCAACGGCTTGCGGGGCAGCTGACTGTTGCATAGACTGCCGCTGTGCGCTCTGTTGAGGCTCGGCCGCCGGCTGTTGCTCGACCGCGGCCTTAGACATGGGGTCGGGAACGGTACCGGAACCATGCCGCAACGCGGGCATGGCGTCAAGCGACGCGAAAATACTGCGCAAACTGTCATCGTCAGCCTGAATCGCATTGTCGGGCGACCAATGGCGTCCCCTACGCGGATCCTCGTTGAATGAAGGAGCGGTACTGGGAATGGTCACACCTTTCAAACCAGACAAATCGGTGTTCGCATCCCAAGTCGGCTGCGCATCGGGATCCGTCGCGGTGTTCATTTCGGTTTTCAGCTCGGGTTGCTGTTCAATATCGGTCATCATTGTCCTTTACATATGTTGAAAACGCGGTCACACGATTACACAACTACACGGTCACGCGAAGCACTTCATCCACGGAAGTAATGCCTTGCAGAACCTTCTGCCAGCCATCCTCACGAAGCGACGTCATGCCTTTCGACTTGGCCGCCTGCTCGATTTCCAGCGACGTGGCGCCACGCGCGATCAAATCCTCCATCTGCGTGTCCACGCCCATTACCTGCTGAATGGCCACACGCCCGTGATATCCGGTGTTGGAACATTCACGGCAACCCATCGCACGGTACACGGTCGGCAACGGAGAGCCGGGCGTATATGGCACACCCATCATCTTCAACTCCACGGGAGTGGCCGTATCGGCTTTCCGGCATTTCTTGCACAGGCGCCTCGCCAGACGCTGCGCCATCACCGCAGCCAGCGACGAGCTCACCAAAAACGGTTCCACGCCCATTTCCGTCAAACGCGTCACCGCACTCGGAGCATCATTGGTGTGCAACGTGGACAGCACCAAATGGCCCGTCAGCGAAGCCTCGATCGCAATGGTCGCCGTCTCCTCGTCTCGAATCTCACCGATCAGCACCACATCAGGATCGGCACGAAGAATCGAACGCAACGCGGCGGCAAAGGTCATACCCGCCTTATTGTTCACCTGCACCTGATTGATGCCCTCCATGCGGAATTCCACAGGGTCTTCAACCGTGATGATGTTGATTTCCGGGCGGGCCACATCGCCCAACGTCGCATACAACGTGGTCGACTTACCCGAACCGGTCGGACCAGTCACCAACACCATGCCGTACGGGCGGTTGTACGCTTTGGAAAACACATCGAAATTGCGTTCGCTGAAATTTAGATCCTCCACTTTGAGATTGCCCGAAGGCGTGCTCAAAATACGCATGACGATTTTCTCGCCCCACACCGTAGGCAATGCCGCCACGCGAAGATCAACCTTCTGACCGTTGTGACGTACGGTAATACGGCCATCCTGCGGCTTGCGGCGCTCGCCGATATCCATTTCGGCCATGACCTTAATGCGGCTGATCACACCTTGGGTCATGGCGCGTGGCGCTTTTTGGAAGATATGCAACACGCCGTCGATGCGGTAGCGTACGAGCAGACCGTCTTCCTGCGGTTCGATATGGATATCGGAGCAGTGGTCGTCGATGGCCTGGTTGATGAGCAGACTTACGAAGCGTGCCACGGGGGAGGCGTCTTCGCTGTCGTCTTGTTCAAGGTCGACTTCTTTTTTCGCGGTCGCGGCGATCTCGTGCGATAGTTCGGTCAACTCCGCATTGGCGCGCAGGAACCGGTTGATGCAGTCGCGTACCTGCGATGGCATGGCGACCATGGCGATGACGGGCATGCCGGTTGTTGCGGAAACATCGTCTACCGCGGCGAAGTTTTTCGGATTCGCCATGGCTACGGCGATGCGCCCGTTGACGATGGAAAGCGGCAGAAGCTGGTTGCGTCGGCACAGATCGTCGGGAACCATGCTGATGACTTCTTTGTCGATCTGGTATTCATTGAGGTCCACGAACGGCAGGCTCATGCCTTGCGCCAACGCCATGGCATATTGGCGTTCGGTCTGTTCGTCCATGCCTTCGGTGGACGTTGGCATGGCGGGAAAATCTCCGGTGGCGTCGCTTGTCATTGCCGCATGGCGTGGTGTGCTCGGCGTGAACACCTGATGGATCTCGCCGGTTGTCGGCGCGATCGGATCCATACTTTGCGGGAAAGCGTTCGGCGTGTCGCTGTTTTTGTTTCGCCTGAGGAAGGGGAAACGGCCTCCCGAACCGGCGTCGCTCATAATGACCTCCTGCACCGCATGCGCGCTTATGCGCCTGTCATACGGCATAACATGAAACCCCAAGCAAACGGCAGCATTTGTGGGGAGGCTGATGTTCAGTTGTTCGAAGTCATGTGAGCTACAACGATTGCAGTATTGTGTACTGCTAAATCAGCATTGTAGCCGCAAAAACAGGTAAAAGCTAATCGGGGCAAAGTTTTTTGAGAAATATGTTGCTGTGAAAACGTTGGCAGAATATCGTGATACAGTAACTCATGTTTATGGCACCGCGTTTGGTTGCGTGCCGAATTCCTGCCGCTTCCAATGATGGGGTGGCATCTTGTGAAGGAGCTGCTCATGGAGTACAGCTTGCGCACAGCGGGAGACGCCCCCGATTCAGGGGTTGCGGCGAGTCGCGTCAATCGATTGCCAAAACGTGGCGAGTCCGGCTTCACGTTGGTGGAAGTGCTGGTGGCGATCGTGGTGTTGAGCATTACGGGACTTGCCGCCGCACAGTTCGCCATTACGGCCATTCGCACGTCATATGCGCAGCAGCAGCGGTCCACCGCCGTGTCGCTGGGCGACGACGGCATGGAAAGAATGCGTGCGCAGATCGCCAATGTAGACGCCAACCAATATCTCGATGAACTCATCAAAGGCATGGGGGAAACGTCCGTCACCGCCGCGCAAAAGAATCTTTCCGACGTTGGCGCCATCGCGTCGCAATTGGCGGATCTGAGCTATACCAGTTCGCCTGATCCAGACAAGAGCAAGTATATTCAGCCGGTTCGTGCCACTGCGGGCAAGGACGCCAAGCATACCGAATACACGGTGAACACGGTGGTGGAGCGCTGTTTCCGTGCCAGCGGCGAGATCTCGTGCAAGACCGCATCTCAGCTGGGCATTTCCCGTAGTTCCGCAACGAGCTATACGGCCAATACCTCAACAAGCGCTACGGCCGACATTCTGGATCCGGGCAAAACGGTATCGGGCGCGTTCACGTTCGGTGCGCACACGTATATGCCCATGATCCGCGTGGTGGTGGGTGTCACCTGGGACGACAACATGCATCAGGGCAAAACCTGCCTGTACACCACGTCGGAACTGCTGGATATTGGTGTCGACAACAAGCTCATCATCTAGTGAGGGGTTGCAATGAGCGGAACAACAAGCGGAAAACTGCGTATTCGCGCCGTCGCGCAACGTATGGCGCGCGGTGAAAGCGGCGTCACCTTGGTGGAGATGATGGTGTCGCTGTTCATCTTCGCCATCGTCTCCACCATGTTCACCACGGCGATCGTGCAATACCTGCATTCCACCAGCGCGGATGCGATACGAAGCAGGTCTTCCACGGAAATAGCCACGTCGGTGCAAAGCCTCGACCGGTATGTGCGCTACGCGGAGGGTGTTGAGTATGACGCCACGAACCATACGATCACCATGGTCACTCCGGGGGATTCTGGTGCGAAGCAGTGCGTGGTGATCACGTACCAGGACGCCACGTGGAAGAACGGTACGGTAAGCGATTACGGTAGCGTGAAGGTAAAAACGAAGCCGTATGATGCGTCCGTCACGTCATGGAGCACGCGCGCGGTGTTGGGGTCGGTAATGAACAACGAGTCGGGAGGCACGTCTGATGATTCGATGTTCGCCTCGCGATTATTCACGGTGGATGGCACCAATCGGGTGGTGCGTTATTCGCCGGTGACGGGGTCGTATGTGAGCGGCAAGCCGGTCACGTCGAATACGTCCACGTCGTTCACCGCACGCAATGTGAAATCGGGTGGAACTGCAATCGATTTCACTCCGTGTGTCTGAGTGTTCCGATAGGTCTTGCGGCAGACGGCTGGTTCCTTACGGAGCCAGCCGTTTTTGTCGCCCCGTCAGCACCCTGCGACACGCCCGAAAAGGGTGGTTATTCCAGTTTTTTCAAAAAAACGTGACTGCAAAGATTTGCTGAGCGATTGTACTGAAAAACAAGCTATTTGTGGTGTTGTATTTTTTGTTGCACGATTTTGGTTTTGTGTTGTACCTTTTGTGTCCGCTTGAAAAAGTGTGATTTGCTTGATGGTTGTGAAGGGGGTTGTGGGGTAAACTAAAGCGCTTTTGTGCGGATGAAGGATGAGGGGAAAATGAATCGAAAATGAAACGCTCGTAAAACGATTGACGCCGGAATAATGGTTCTGCAAACGATGTCAATGCGGATAAAGTTAGGACTGTTGGTTATGTGAGCCAGCAGCCCCCATAAGGGGACGATCGATAGAAGAACGCCGCGAAGCTCCATCGTGGGATGCGAGCGGCGACCTTTCCCGAAGGAAAGAAGGATTCAATTATGAAGAGCGTGCGCAACGCACTCAACCGCCGCGCCAAGGGCGAAAAGGGCTTCACCCTCGTCGAGCTGCTCGTGGTGGTCATCATCATCGGCATCCTCGCCGCCATCTCCGTGCCGATCTACCTGAACCAGCGCAAGTCGGCCTGGAACTCCCAGACCGAGTCCGACGTCAAGAACGCCAGCCTTGTGGTTGAAACTGCGTCCACTGCCAACAATGGCAAGCTTCCGTCTGAGATTAATGGTGCAACGGCCACGTGCAGTAAGAGCCAGAATACGGGCTGCACGCTTGGAGGCAATACGATTACCGTAACTGAGGGTGTTACCCTGAAGATTACCGGTAAAGCAGATAACTCCTACACTATCGAGGGCGAGAACGAGAACTCTGGTACAGCGATTTTCCTGTATGACTCGGCCAACGGTGTCGTCTCTAAGACTGGTACTAAATAATAAAAGGCATAGCGAATAATTCGCGTGGGACTAAAGGTATCGGAGCGTATGAGGTATCGCTCCGATACCTTGTTCCGTATCCATATTCGTTCCATTGTTCGTCAATCATTCCATGGGGGAGTAATGGCCAGGGAACAGGCGCAAGTGGCATTTCAAAACGGCACCAAGAAGTGGCGTTACAAGGGTGTTTCCGCTGACGGCCGCACCAAGCAGAAGGGCGTTATCGAAGCGCAGACGCGAGATCAGGCCATCGATCGCGTGAATAAACTCGGTCTGATTCCAACGGAACTTGTTGACGTGAACGCAGGCACCGGTCTCAATACCAATATTGAAATCAAAGCATTCGAAAAATATCCAAGCAAAAAAGACTTCGCGGTTATGTCACGTCAGCTTGCCACCATGGTGGCGGCAGGCGTCTCCCTGATTCGCGCACTGAATATCGTTACTGAACAAATCGGAAATGTGAAACTGCGCAATGCGGTACGTGACTGCATGCAGCAGGTTGAGGCGGGATCATCGTTTTCCGAAGCAATGGACAATAATCCCGACCATCTGTTTCCGCCCATTATGATCAACATGGTGCGGGCCGGCGAAACCGGCGGCTTCCTTGACAAATCCCTGATTACCGTGGCCGACAGCTTTGAAGCGGACGTGCGTTTGCAAGGTCAGATCAAAGGCGCACTGGCTTACCCGGTGGTGGTGCTCGGCATTGCTGTGCTGCTGGTGGGCGTGATGCTGCTGACCATCGTGCCCATGTTCGACAGCATGTATGCGTCGATGGGCGCGGAACTGCCATGGGTCACGCAGATCATGGTTGATATGGGCAAGACCGCACCGGTTGGCATTCCCGTGATCATTGTGTGCGCGGTGGCGTTCGTCATGTTTTGGAAGCGCAATCGCAACAAAGACATCATTCGTACCTGGTGGGATCCGTTCACGTTGAAGGCGCCCGTGTTCGGCAAACTGACCACCAATGTGGCATTGGCGCGATTCTGCAACAATTTCACATCCATGCTCGCTTCGGGCGTGCCCATTCTGCAGGCGCTTGACATTGTCGGATCCACATCCGGCAATTATGTAATCGACGAAGCGTCCAAACGAGTGTCTCGACTCGTGGAACGCGGCTATAGGCTGGCGGACAGTATGGGTACCGAAAAAGTGTTCCCGAACATGATGGTGCAGATGGTGGCGATCGGTGAGGATTCCGGCGCCATCGACCAGATGCTCGCCAGCGCGGGCAAAGCGTATGACGAAGAAGCGCAATCCATCGCCAAACAGCTCACTTCGCTGCTGGAACCGTTGATGATTCTGGTGCTCGGTAGCGTGGTCGGCTTCATGGTGGTGGCATTGTACATGCCGATGTTCTCCATGTTCGACGCCATCAACGGGCAAGCGTAAGCGAAAACGGGAAGGTTGAACATGAAGAACGGATTGTGGGCCGGACTCAACCGCAGGTATCGTGCCAGATTACGCCAACGCATGGGGGAGCGGGGCGCGGCCATGATGCTCGCGGTACTGTTCGTAATGGTGGTGCTCACCACGTCGGCACTGGTAATGACCATACTGCTTTCGCAAGCATTGCCGTACAGGAATAAT
Organism: Bifidobacterium pseudocatenulatum DSM 20438 = JCM 1200 = LMG 10505; assembly: GCF_001025215.1. Taxonomy (NCBI): domain Bacteria; kingdom Bacillati; phylum Actinomycetota; class Actinomycetes; order Bifidobacteriales; family Bifidobacteriaceae; genus Bifidobacterium; species Bifidobacterium pseudocatenulatum. The sequence continues at coordinate 1,575,768 of NZ_AP012330.1, read as the reverse complement.
AAGGAGAACGCGCAAGTCGGGTATGCCGCCGAATCTGGACTCGAAGTGGCATTGAGTTTCCTGCGCGAAGCGGAAGCAAGCAAGGACTATAAGAAACTGCTACCGTCGACCGCATCAAACACTGGCAATGCCAGCTTGGATGAGACCTTCACTACAGCATCGGACGGGTCGGTGCTGCTCAACAATGCGGAAGTCAGCAACGACGTGTCGGCAACGGGCGTGAGCTCGTTCACTCCAGACGATATCTCGTACCGAGTGCAAATCGGATATTATGACGACGATCCAAGCTCATCGCCGGCCAAACGACTCACATCCGAAAGCGAGCTGAAGAACGCGAAATATGCGTGGGTGCGTTCCTACGGGTATATCAACAGGTATCCGAATGGGCGAAGCGCGGGTACGGAAACCAGCGCGCGCCGAGCCATGAGCGCCATCTACCAATTCGAGACAGCGAGCGGTGATGACAGCTACGTGATCTCCACCAAGGGTGGACGTCTCGGTATGGGCTTCTACGCGGCAGCGCCAAACAACGAGCGCCGTACCAACCAGCCGACCTGGAAGGAAATCGCCTCATATGATGTCGATGAGAACGGTGATCCGACCGGCATGGTGAACTATGTCAACAAGCCTGGCTCCAAGAATGCGGCCGACGCTATGAGCAATACCATCACTATGAATCCGGCAAACCAAACTTGCATGCTTGCCACCACCAAGCCTGTAGACAAGGTCGAAACGCTTGACGCCATGCTTGACCCGAACGGCAAGCCGGTGGAAGGATCGGCGTTGGTGATTCTTATGCAAGCGCATAAGAAAGACTCCAGCAGCGACGACCTGTATTACACGGAACAGTGCAAAGCCAACGGCGCCTACAAAGACCTGAACACATGGGTGTATTGGAAGGATGATTCCATTCGCCCTGCATCCAATCTGACATTGTGCGTTACCGGAGCTGACATTACGCATGTTGGCGGAGGCACTGCAGGAGCCGCCACATTGCAGAAATGCGGCGAGTCGTACGGCCCCAACTACCAAAGCGACTATTACACCGATCCTGACAAGAAAGCGCAGCAAGACGAAAAGAACGATCCGTCAAGCCTGCTCAACAAATACCAGAAGTGGGCGTTCTATAACGGTTTCATCAATGCGGGCTACTACAACGAGCTAGATAGCGTGCGCGATGAGGCGAACAAGTATGATGCGTCTCTACCGGAATCGCAAGGCTATGCCGTTGGCGGTGTGCAAATGCAGAAGAAGACGCGCTTCCAAGTGCTGGAAGTTTCCAACAAGGCGAATGTGGGCGCCACTATTCAATATCTGAGCGGCGGTCACTGGGCGTCCAACGTCGATGATGCTGTCGATTTGACTCCGCATTTCCTGATGGTGTCGAAGTGGGATTATTCGCTCACCGACGTGAAATCCTGGTTCGACGTGAACGGTGATTTCGAAGACGCCACCGCATCGTTCGGACAGGCGGGAGAAGCCGGCTATGCCACGAAGCAGATCGTCAATGAAACGTCCGGATTCTGCATTTCGTCATCGCAAGACGGATTCGACGCATACACGTCAACCTGCCGAGTGGGTGGCGGTGATTTCAACCCATACTGCTACCACAACACCATCAATGGCAATCCGGCGCAATCATCTTCCGATCTGCATCAGATCGACTACTGCGGGGTGTCCGATTCCACCAAGCGTAAAACCGATCAGGCCGAATATGTTGAAGACACGTCGAGTGACGGCAGTGGCGTGAACACGCAGATTTGGACGATGGTGAACGGGTCGAAGCGTTGCTATGGGTTCGGCGGTTCGGGCAAATTCCAACTTATGGAATGCTCGGCTGCGCCAACATTCACCCGATACAACGAAAAAGCGTCTGACGAGCACAGTAAAGGTACGTTCCAACTCAACGGTCAATGCCTGACGGAAGTGTATCCGGGAGACAAAATCGACGGCAATCCCTCATACTCCGGACGTATCGACGGGCATGCCGACGTGATTATGGCCAAATGCGGATCGTCACGAGACTTTTTGAACCGAGAAATCAAATCGCAGGTGTGGAATGCCTCGGTTAACCTCGGAACAGGCGGCTCAGGCGGCGGCGTGATTTATGGCGGTGGTAGTTCTACCACATTGGAGCCATCCTCCACCAAAGGCTACGTGACATCCAAAGAACTGAACCCGTCCACTATCGCATGGTGAGCGCTGCGCGAGATGGATGTGAACATGAGCATTGTGAACGATACGCCAACTGTGGTGCTGCTACTCGTGGCATCGCTGGTAATCGGCTGCATTTTCGGATCGTTTCTGAACGTGGTGATTTGGCGCGTGCCCAACCACATCAGCTTGGTAAATCCGAAACGCAGTTTCTGCCCGAACTGCGAAGCCCCGATCGCATGGTATGACAATATTCCCATCATTTCTTGGCTGGTGCTCGGCGCGAAATGCCGGCATTGCAAAGAGCCGATCGCCGTACGCTACCCGATTGTGGAAGCGTTGGGCGGACTGTCGTTCCTCGCCGTCACCTTGGGGGCGCTATTCGGCGCGTATTCGCCATGGATATTGCCGGAACTCTACGTATTCGCAGCGGTTTCGATCGTGATCGCATACATTGATCTCGACCATCATCTGATCCTCAATGTTGTGCTATTGCCAACGCTGATTGCAACACTGGCACTGCTGGCTTTGGCATCACTCGGTACGAATGAGTGGAACAGGCTCGGTCGCGCTGTGATATGTGCGATAGTGCTCGGCGCGTTCTACCTATTGCTTTCCATCATATGGAAAGGTGGCATGGGCGATGGCGATATCAAACTTGCGTTCATACTTGGCTTGATTACGGGCTGGCTCGGATGGTCGCAATTCATCATCGGGGCGTTCGCAGCCTTCTTTATTGGAGGATTCTTAAGTCTTGTGCTGATTATCGGCAAAAAAGTCGATATGCATGGAGGCATACCGTTCGGACCGTCCATGCTGCTCGGCATATGGCTTGGCATATTCGTCGGGGCTCCGATCGCCACACTGTACTTGCAAGTGACGGGACTCGCCTGAACCAATCCCCAGCCAACCTGCAACACGTTATATATAAGGAGAGAGCATGAGATCAATAACGGCGCTGTCGATCGCGAACGACGCCATCCGTGCGGCGGTCATAGCAGACCCGTATTCGGATCTGCCCACCATCAAGCATTTCCAGGCGATCCCGTTGCCGAACGGAGCCGTAGTGGATGGCGAAGTGGTCGACCATGATGTGGTGGCCGGACTGCTGAACACACTGGTGAAGCGATTCAAATTCCCCCGCGAGGACACGGCTCTCGTCTACTCCAGCCGACGCATGGTGTTTCGCGAGACGGACTTTCCCTACATGTCGCTGAACGATCTGAAATCCACCTTGCCTTTCCAAGCCAAAGGCATGATTCCGCTGCCTATTGAGGAATCCGAGCTCGACTTCGTGCCATTGAACGTCATCGACAGCGAACAAGGCAAACAGTTGCACGGCATACTCGTGGCGACATTGCGTAACGGATTGGAAAAAACCGCGCGCACAGCCGAAGACGCGGGATTTGTGATCACATCGATCGATGCGGGCCCGTTCGCGCTTGCCAGACTGTTCGCCGACACCAACCAGCAGCAGACCGAAGCGGTGGTCAACATCAGCGGCAACGGCACCGACGTGATCGTGCTCGAAAACGGGCAGCCCGCCTACATGCGCGTCGTGCCATCCGGCGCGGATGACGTGACTGACGCCATCGCCAACGCGCTCAGTATCTCATTCGAAGACGCCGAACGCATCAAAAACCAGATCGGCCTGCAAAACGTGACCGGCGACGAACGACTCGAAAAAGCCGAGGAAGTCATCCGCGAAACCACGGCGCAGCTGATCGTCGGCATCCGCAATACGCTCAACCTGTACGACGTGGACCATGCGGGCGGCACCATCAGCGGCGTGGTGCTTACCGGAACCGGCGCACGGCTGATCGGACTGCCGCCGGTATTGGCCAGTTCCATCAACAAAGTGGTGCGGATCGGCGACCCCTTCATCCGTTTCCGGCTTTCCAAAGAAGTGGAACGGCAGAACATCATGGCGCACGCGATCGATTTGGGCGCAGTGCTTGGACTGGTAATCGGAAAGAAGCCGAGGTGAACGGACGATGAGCAGAAAAAACAACGGAAGCATGAAGCAGATCGGCAGCTCCCACCGCGGTCGACGCGGCAAAATCAAGGATAATCCGAATCCTGAAACCAGTGATGGCGAGAAAACCTCGATTTTGTCGATGAATATTTCCGACATCGGCAAAGCGCTGCGTGCGAGCAGTTCGAAAACCTCCAAAAAGGCTGATCTGCCCGCCGAATGGAATGTGCGCGCCAACCTGCTGCCACGTTCCATCGTGACGCTCAACCGTGATCGTGCCATCAAATACTTGCTGTCATACGTGCTTATCGTGGTGGTGGTTGCGGCCATTGCCATCAGCGCGGGCATGGCGGTGCGCGTGAGCTGGGCCGACCATCGCGTGGAGGAGGCACAGGCGAAAACCCTGTCGTTGCAGAAGGAAAAGGCGGAATTCAAAGACGTGGAAGACACGTTGAACTCGCTGTCCGATTCGCAAAGGTCACGTATCGCCGCGCTCTACGACGAAATGGATTGGATGAAGGTGGTGGATTCGCTCAATGGCGCGCTGCCAGCCGGAGGCCAGTACACGAACCTGTCGTTGAGCAGCTTCCAGATTGGCGGGTCTGACGCTTCTTCGCATAGCGCTACATCTTCAGTATGGTCTGGGAATGGTGTGATTTCCGTTGATTTTACCGTTCTTTCTCCAGATTTCATATCTGCAAAAGATTTTATCGGTAATTTTGCTGCAATTCCTACCTATAAAACAGGCTATGTGAGTTCCATTACCGAAAACAGCGATGAAAACGGCACCACCTATACATACACGGGAACGGTGTCGTTGAAGATGGATACCAATACCACGTCACGAAGCGACAACGCGGCCGGTGCTGACGAAGCCAACCGAGCATTGCAGCAGCAGCTACGCGACAGCCTGAACAAAGCCGCGGCAGGGGAGTCGACTGATACTACCGACAGCGCGACCGCAACTGACGAAACATCCAATGAATGATCGGGAGCAATCATGAACAAGCATAAAATCGCATGGATCGCATTGGCCGCAGGTATTGTCTTCGTCATCATGCTGACATGGCTGGTCGGCGTTTCCCCGCAAATCAGCCATATCAAATCATCCGACGCGCAAACTGCGCAAATCGATGAGAACAATAAGGAAACACGCGACGAAATCGAAACATTACGCATCGCCAGCGAAACGATCGGCCTGCAGAAAGACCGTTTGCGCCAGTTGCAGCGGCAGATTCCAGACGGCTATAACCAGCAGGAATTCATCAATTCGTTGGATGCGTCCGCTGCGGGAACCGGCGTCGCCATCAAATCGGTGAATTTCGATGATGCGGTCGACGCCGACATTCCAGCTGAAATGCAAGGTACCATTCAAGCCGGTCAGCTGGTGCAGGTGTCGGTAAGTATTACCGCCACGGGAAGCTATGATGCCATGCGTAATTTCGTGGCATCCGTGCAGAACATCAACCGTATCGCCGTGCCGGAAAATGTGACCTACACACTTGACAGAAACGGTGACGAAACGAAAAATGCCGTGGTGATCGATTGCAAGATCTGGTCGCTATTGCTCGACAACGACACGGTTGAAGACGAGAACGCCACGAAACAGTAACGCGGGTGGTGTTCTGTCACCGCGTAAAGGTAGGCTTTGCGCTTGTAAAGACCCCAAACCGTTCAAACCAGAAGGTGCATTGTGGCTGTATCCAAACTCGATGAAGTCGTATCCCTCGCCAAGCGTCGTGGCTTTGTTTTTCCCGCCGGTGAAATCTATGGTGGAACCCGTTCCGCGTGGGATTACGGTCCGCTCGGCGTTGCGCTGAAAGACAATATCAAGCGCGAATGGTGGCGTTCCATGGTCGTCACCCGTGGCGACGTGGTGGGCGTTGACACGTCCATTATTCTTCCGCCGGCCGTGTGGGTGGCTTCCGGTCACGTGTCCGTGTTCAACGATCCGCTGATCGAATGCCTCAACTGCCACAAGCGCCACCGCGCCGACAAGCTTGAGGAATCCTATGCCGAAAAGCATGGCGACAAGCTGCCGGAAAACGGCCTGAAAGACATTGTGTGCCCGGATTGCGGCACCCGTGGCAACTGGACCGAACCGCGCGACTTCAACATGATGCTGCGCACCCACCTCGGACCGGTCGAAGACGAGAACTCGCTGCACTACCTGCGTCCGGAAACCGCACAGGGCATTTTCGTGGACTTCAAGAACGTGATGACTTCTTCGCGTTCCAAGCCGCCGTTCGGCATCGCCAACATGGGCAAGTCCTTCCGTAACGAGATCACTCCGGGCAACTTCATCTTCCGCACCCGCGAGTTCGAGCAGATGGAAATGGAATTCTTCGTGGCTCCGGGCACCGATGAGGAATGGCACCAGTACTGGATCGACGCGCGTACCCAGTGGTACATCGACCTTGGTGTGAAGCCGGAGAACCTGCGCCATTATGAGCATCCGAAGGAGAAGCTGGCCCACTATTCGAAGCGTACCGTCGACATCGAATACAAGTTCGGCTTCCAGGGTTCCGATTGGGGCGAGCTTGAAGGCGTCGCCAACCGTACCGACTTCGATCTTTCCGCGCATGCCAAGCATTCCGGCGAGGATCTGAGCTACTTCAACCAGGCCACCGGCGAAAAATACGTGCCGTACGTCATCGAACCGGCCGCCGGCCTGACCCGTTCCCTCATGGCCTTCCTTGTTGACGCCTACGACGTTGACGAGGCCCCGAATACCAAGGGCGGCGTCGATAAGCGCACCGTGCTTCGCCTTGATCCGCGCTTGGCTCCGGTCAAGGCCGCTGTACTGCCGTTGAGCAAGAAGCCGGAATTGCAGACCGTGGCACACGATCTGGCCGCCGATTTGCGTCAGCATGACTGGATGATCGACTATGACGAGGCCGGTGCGATCGGTCGTCGCTATCGCCGTGAAGACGAAATCGGCACCCCGCTGTGCATCACCGTCGACTTCGACACGCTTGACGATCAGGCCGTCACCATTCGCGAACGTGATACCATGCAGCAGGAGCGCGTCGCACTCGACAAGGTGGCTGATTATGTGGCCGCACGTATTGGCGAGAAGCATGTACGTTACCCGCAGGTGCCGGTTGAGATGGGCGGCGAGGCTTGGCCTGAGTCCGTCAAGATCGCCGAAGCCGGTGGCTTGTATTAAAGCTGGATACTGGTTACCATAGCGTTCTTATGCCAGATAGCATTGTGACTGCTTACGAGGAATCCGACGTGCTCGACCCGCGTACCGACGCGGTGAGGCCGTCGGTTCCTCCGGTTATGAAGCCTGTTGATTTAGGGCCGGTACACGTTGAAACCCCGGTGGTGCTTTCGCCTATGGCGGGCGTTACCAACTGGCCGTTCCGCGTGATTTGCGAAAGCTACGGACCGGACGGTCTATACGTGGCCGAAATGATCACCGCGCGCGCGTTGGTCGCACGCAATCCCAAAGCGTTGCGGTTGTGCCATTTCGCGCCGAGCGAGAAAATCCGTTCGCTGCAACTGTACGGTGTGAACCCGGCGATCGTGGAACAGGCCGCGAAAATCGTCATCGACGAAAACATGGCCGACCATGTCGATCTGAACTTCGGATGCCCCGTGCCGAAAGTGACCCGACGCGGCGGCGGATCGGCTTTGCCGTGGAAGACGGATCTGTTTCGCGAGATCATCCAGCGTGTGGTCAAGGTCTGCGATGCTGCCAACGTGCCGGTGACGGCTAAAATCCGCGTCGGCATCGACCATGAGCATGAAACGTTCTTGGAAGCGGGCCATATCGCGCAGGAGGAAGGCTGCAAGGCGGTGACCTTGCACGCGCGTACCACCGCCGAATATTACGGCGGGCACTCCGACTGGAGCCGGATTGGCGAGCTGGTCGAAGCGCTTGACATTCCAGTGTTCGGCAACGGCGATATTTGGGGTGCGAACGATGCGCTTGCCATGGTTGCCGAAACCGGTTGCGCCGGCGTTGCGATTGGCCGCGGCTGCCAAGGCAGGCCATGGCTGTTCGCCGATATCAAGAATGCGTTCGCTGGCAGCGACAAGCGTGTTGACCCCACGTTAGGAGATGTGTGCCGTGTGGTTGAACGCCATGCGGAACTGTTGACCGAATTCTATGATGGCGATGAGCAGATGGCCGTGCATGATCTGCGTAAGCATATCGCGTGGTATCTCAAGGGATTCCCCGTTGGAGGCTCCACCCGTCGCGCGTTCATGGAATGTGAAAATCTTGAGGATGTCAGAGCCGAAATAGGCAAGCTGGATCCCAACATCCGTTTTCCCGAGCGAGTGGTCGACAAGCCAAGGGGGCGCGTGCGCTTCGCAAAGAAAGTGCATCTGCCTTACGGATGGTTGGAATCACGGGAAACAACGCATGATGAACGTCAGGCGTTGTTTGGGGATGACCCTATGGACGCCAGCTATTGAATATGACATGCTGATGTGGTTAAATCGTCGTGGGGGCACCGAAAGAGGGTAAATCGCAGGCGAAATGAACACGTTAGCAATAAAAAAGTGAAAAAACGCCGTTACACACGGCGAAAAGTGCGCGTACTGCAGCGTGTCTGCGATAAAGTTGTGCGTAAACGCGAGTGACAGGAGACTATGGTGAGCGAGATTGCCCAGACTGACAATTTCAACGACAAAACGAATATCAAGGTTGTCGGTGTTGGTGGAGCTGGCGGTAATGCCGTCAATCGCATGATTGCCGAGGGTCTTCAAAGTGTTGAATTCATTGCGATCAATACCGACGCGAAGGACCTGATGCGTTCCGACGCCGATGTCAAGATCTCCTTGAACGATGCCACCAGCCGCGGGCTTGGCGCAGGTGCCGACCCGGAGAAGGGTGCCAAGGCCGCTCAGGATCATCAGTCCGATATCGAGGAATCGCTCAAGGGCGCCGATATGGTGTTCGTGACCTGCGGTGAGGGTGGTGGCACCGGTACCGGTGCAAGCCCGATCGTGGCTCGCGCCGCGCATCAGCAGGGTGCCCTGACCATTGCGGTGGTTACCCGCCCGTTCAGCTTTGAAGGTCCCCAGCGTGCGGCTTCCGCAGCACTTGGCATTGAGAATCTGCGCAAGGAAGTCGATGCGCTGATCGTGATTCCGAACGATCGACTGCTTGAGCTTTCCGATCGCACCATCGGCATCGTCGATGCGTTCAAGACCGCCGACACCGCCTTGCTGGCCGGCGTGCAGGGCATCACCGACCTGATTTCTTCGAACTCGTACATTCACGTCGACTTCAACGATGTCAACGCTATTCTGCGTGGCGCGGGCACCGCACTGTTCGGCATCGGTTCCGCACGAGGCGAGGATCGCGCCACCCAGGCAGCTGAAATCGCCATCAGCTCGCCGCTGCTGGAAGAAAGCATCGAGGGTGCCCACGGCGCGCTGATCAATATCGCCGGCCCGTCCGATCTGAAGTTGCAGGAAGCGGCCGCCGCCACCCAGCTGGTGGGCAAGGCCATCCATCCGGAAGCACAGATCATCTGGGGTCTTTCCCTCGACGACGCTTACGGCGACGAAGTGCGTGTCACCGTTATCGCAGCAGGCTTTGATGCCAACTCCAAGAAGGCGGCTCAGGCTGAAGCCCAGAAGCAGGCAGAGCCTGCGGAAAGCACGGTGCCGCTGTCGGCGTTGTCCGCAGCCCCGAGGGCAGCGGCGGTTCCGCAGCAGCCCCAGCCTCAGCTTATTCAGACTCCGGAAGCCCCGAAGGTGCAGCCGCTGTCCACTTATATTCCGTCCACTCCGGAACCCGTCGTTCCGTCATTCGACCAGACCACCGAGCATGAAGTGGTGTCTTCGAACGATGCCGGCGATTTGGATATTCCGGATTTCCTGCGCTAAAAGCAACGCGAAGACGCGAAAGGATCGTTCATGGCAGGTTTTATGAAAAGCGCGATGTCCTATTTGGGCATGACCGACGTTGCCGAAGGTGACGAGGATTTCAACGAAGAGGCTGAGAGCAGCGAAACCTCGTTCGATTCCGACCATTCCGTGACCCCGATGGCTTCGACTCCTGCCGCGACGTCCGCACCGCGCGAGCAGACCAAAGCCAACCCGTTCCAAGGCGGAAGGGTGAGCCGTATCACCACGATTCACCCGAAATCCTATGAGGACGCTCAGCTGGTCGGACGTGCCATTCGCGACGGCGTTCCGGTGGTGCTGAACCTGACCGGTGTGGCCGAGGCCGTGGCGTATCGCATTGTGGACTTTTCCGCGGGTGTGGTTTTTGGCGTGCGTGGCTCCATCGAACGTGTCACTCCGCGCGTGTTCCTGCTGAGCCCAGCTCAGGTGAACATCAAGGTTGAGGAACCGCAGGCGAATAACTCGTCGCACGATTTGTTCGCCGACTGATATAGACGAAAGCCGTTGCGAAAGCAGACTGCATGAAGCCTCCGTCACCCGTGATGGGGGCTTTGTTATGTTCTGTTGCTAAGGTGGTGCCCCATGATTTTGTCTTTGATCGGTAGCATCGTCCACTTTTTGGTGAATGCCTACATTCTGGTGCTGTTCATTCGCATGATTCTCGATTGGGTTGCTGTGTTGGCATCGGCATGGCGTCCACGGGGGTTGGTGTCGTCGTTGATCGACGCGGTTTACCAGTTGACGGAGCCCCCACTGCGCTGGCTACGCCAATATATCCGCCCTATTCCATTGGGTCCCATCTACTTCGATGTGGCATTCATCGTTCTTTATTTCATTCTCATTGCTATTGATTTCCTCATTTAATGTATGTCAAATGCCGATTTTTCGCAAAAAATCGGTGGTCCCGTGCTAGAGTCGAACAATGAAAGCAACAACAGCAAGGCATCAAGCCCAAAGCGAGGTGTAAGATTTATGGCTCTGTTGACGCCGAAAGATATCAGAGAGCATACCTTCCAGACCGTGAGGTTCAAGGAGGGGTATGACGTCGATGAAGTCGACGATTTTCTCGATCAGGTAACCGAGACGGTGGAGGCCCTTGGCAAGCAGGCGGTTGCCAGCGGCCAGGCTACTCAGTCCCTCGGCCCGGATGTTGCGGGGCTCAACTCCAAGATTTCCGAGCTCAGCGCCCAGGTTCAGTCCCTGCAGCAGGAGAACGCGACATTGAAGTCCGCCTCCGAGCAGGCAGCTGGCGCTGGTGATCAGGCAGCTCAGGCCGCACAGGTCGCAGCAGCCAAGCTCACCGAGGCTGAGGAAAGCAACCGTGCTCTGTCGGCTCAGAACGAACAGCTCAAGGGTCAGGTGGATCGCCTGTCCGCACAGGTCGACCAGCTCACCGCACAGGCGGCTGAAGCTGCAGGCCAGGCGGATCTGGGCGAACAGCTGACCTCCATGCAGCATGAGCGCGACGCATTCCGTGCACAGACCGAAGACCTGTCCCGTCAGCTGGCTTCCGCACAGCAGCAGGTTGTGGTGGCCCAGCAGCAGGCGGCTGAGATCCAGCAGCTCAATGCAAGGCTTGAAGAGGCTCAGGAGCAGGTCGCCCAAGCTCAGCAGCTCACGCAGCAGCATGCGGCACAGTCCCAGCAGCAGGATGAGCGTGCCCAGCAGCAGGCCGCGCAGATTCAGCAGCTTGCACAGCAGCTGCAGGAATCGCAGCAGCGTGAAGCCCAGCTGCGCGAGCAGGTCGCCAAGGTCGAACCGAGTACCGAAACCGGAAGCCTGCAGAAGATTGCAGGAGCCGCAGCCAGCGCCAACACGGAGCCGGAGCGTGCCACCGCCATGCTGACCCTGGCTATGCAGCTGCACGACCAGTACGTCGACAAGGGCAAAGCCAAGGCTAAGGAAATCACCGACGAGTCCCAGCGTAGGTACGATGAGCTCATCGGCAATGCCAACGATTACTCCAACCGCACTCGCACCGAAGCCGACAACTACTCCGAAGGCACCCGTTCCGAAGCCGATCAGTATTTGGCTGACACTCGTGCCAAGGCTGATGGCTACTTGAACCAGAAGACTCAGGAAGGCGATGCCTATCTGACCAAGCGTGCTCAGGAAGGCGATGACTATCTGGCGCAGCGCACTCAGGAAGGTAATGCTTACTTGGATCAGAAGACTCAGGAAGGTAACGCCTATCTTGCTCAGAAGACGCAGGAGGGTGATGCCTACTTGGATCAGAAGACTCAGGAAGGCGACGCCTATCTTGCTCAGAAGACGCAGGAGGGTGATGCCTACTTGGATCAGAAGACTCAGGAAGGCGACGCCTACCTTGCTCAGAAGACCCAGGATGGTGATACCTACTTCTCCACGAAGCACAACGAAGCCGACGAATACGAGTCCGAAGTGCAGAAGCGCGCCTTCGACTACGATTCGAAGACCCGTACCGCAGCCGACGACTACGCCCAGCAGGTCCGCGACAATCTCGAAGCGCAGACCAAGGTCATCGAAGGCAACATTCAGGGCCTCAAGCAGTTCGAAACCGAATACCGTGCACGTCTTACCGAATTCCTCGGCCAGCTCGTGTCCCAGGTGTCCGACACGAACAACTATGATCAGGACTCCCAGGACGACTGAGATTAGGCTGTGTCTGACATCATGACAAATGATCAAAGACGGCTGCGCACCCGCGTGGCCGTCTTTGCGTGTATCGCCGTTGTGGCACTGGTACTCGACCAGATCAGCAAGGCATGGGCGCAGTCGGCGCTTGCCGACGGGCAGACGGTACGTGTGATTCCGGGCATCCTCTCATTCACGCTGGTGCATAATCCGGGTGCGTCCTTGGGCATGGGATCCAACATGACCTGGTTGATTTCGTTGCTTGCCATCGTGGCGTGCGTGGCGTTGGCCGTACTGGCAATCCGTACCATTTCCATGAAATGGACGGTGGTGTTCGCTCTTGCTTTCGCAGGAGCATTGGGCAATCTCATCGATCGTGTGATGTATGCCGAAGGTTTCCTTAATGGCAAGGTCGTCGATTTCCTCAATTACGGATGGTCGGTCGGCAATGTTGCGGATATTTTCCTGATGGTGGCGGGCGTCGCCGCCGTCGTACTGCTGTTTGTCGGAGAGCCCTTCAGCCAGAAGGATCTTGACGAACAGGCCGCAGAACAGACGAAACAGACGACCGGAGACCAGAACGCATGAGCCGTCTTGTTCCCGCACCCGACGCGCTTGTCGGCAAACGATTCGATGTGGCCGTGGCCAAGATGCTTGGTATCTCCCGAGCCAAGGCCGCGGAACTCATCGAAAGTGGACAGGCGCGCGTGCTTGGTCGTGACATTTCCAAATCATCGACTCTGCAATCAGGCGAAACCGTCGAATTCGATATTGTCGAGGAACGGACCGAGCCTGAACCGATCGCACGAGATATGGCAGTGGTCTACGAAGACGATGACGTCATAGTGGTCGACAAGCCAGTGGGTGTGGCTGCTCACGCTTCCGTCGGTTGGACCGGTCCGACGGTGCTCGGCAGTCTGCTTGACAGGGGAGTGCACATCACCTCTTACGGCGCCGCGGGACGTCAGGGTATCGTATCCCGCCTCGACGTGGGCACATCCGGATTGATGCTCGTGTGCAAATCTGACCTCGCCTACGTGGAAATGCGCAGGCAGTTCGCCGAACATGAAGTCGTCAAAACCTATCATGCGCTCGTGCAAGGCAATCTCAAGGAAAACAAGGCCACGATCGAAGCGCCGATCGGACGTGCCAAAGTCTCCGATTTTCGTTTTTGCGTTACGCCCGCCGGCAAAGAAGCCATCACCCATTGGGATGTGATGGAACGTTTCGGTGAGGCGACGTTGGTTTCCGTGAATCTGGAAACCGGTCGAACCCATCAGATCCGCGTGCATTTCTCGTCCATCGGGCATCCGCTTGCGGGAGACGCCATGTACGGTGCCAATCCGCAGTTGGGTGAGGCATTGGGATTGGAACGGCAGTGGCTGCACGCCAAGCAACTTGAATTCCGCCATCCGCGAACCCATGTGTGGACCACGGTGAAATCGCATTATCCAGCTGATTTGCAGCATGCGCTCGACGTGATGCGTGGCAGGCACGACACACAAGACAAGCCTGAAGTGTGATCGCACGTCACCAATCACCGGTAGATTGGAACGTATGGCTACTTCCGGAAATTTCGTGCAACTGCATAATCACACGCATTATTCACTGCTTGACGGGGCGTCAAAGATTCCGGATCTGGTCAGGCGCGCCAAAGAACTCAACATGCCGGCCGTCGGCATCACCGATCACGGCAACATGCATGGCGCATACGAAATGTGGAGCACTGCGGTCAAGGAAGGCGTCAAACCGATTATCGGCATTGAAGCGTATGTGACGCCGGAAACCGCACGCCAAGATCAAACCCGCGTCAGCTGGGATACCAACTGGAATCCCGATATCGATCCGCAACATCGCAGGCGCAACCCCAACGACGTATCCGGCGGTGGCCTGATCACCCACCTTACGATGTGGGCGGAAACCGATGAGGGCCTTGTCAATCTGATGAAGGCGTCCACTGACGCGAATCTCGAGGGACGTGTCATGCGATACCCCCGAATGGATAAGGAAATCCTTGCCAAATATTCGAAAGGCATTATCGCATCTTCCGGATGCCCGTCGGGCATCATCCAAACGCGACTGCTGCTCGGCCAATTCGACGAGGCATTACGTGCGGCAGGCGAATTGCAGGATATTTTCGGACGTGACAATTTCTATATCGAATTCATGGACCACGGTCTGAAAATCGAAAAACAGGTGACCGACGGTCTGCTGGACATTGCGAAAAAACTGAACGCGCCGCTGCTCGCCACCAACGATTCCCATTACGTGCGCGCCGAAGACGCCGGCTCTCAGGATGCCATGCTGTGCATCAATTCGGGATCCACGCTTGACGAGCCGGGACGATTCAAATTTGACGGCACCGGCTACTATCTGAAATCCGCCGAAGAAATGCGTGAGCTGTTCAAAGACATTCCCGAAGCATGCGACAATACGTTGGAAATCGCCGAACGCTGCAATGTCATGTTCGACGATCATGAAGATGGCGCGTTCATGCCCCAATTCGACTGCCCGGAAGGTTGGGATGAGACGTCGCTGTTCCTGAAAAAAGTCGAGGAAGGCTTGGAACGGCGTTATGACGGGCATCCGCCGATCGAAGTGCTCAAGCAGGCCGATTACGAATGCGGTGTGATCTGTCAGATGCAGTTCTGCGGATACTTCCTTGTGGTGGCCGACTACATCAACTGGGCCAAATCGCATGGTGTGATGGTCGGGCCTGGCCGTGGCTCCGCGGCAGGCGCCATGGTGGCGTATGCCATGGGCATCACCGAACTCGATCCAATCAAGCACGGCTTGATCTTCGAACGATTCCTTAACCCGGAACGTGTGTCGCTGCCTGATATCGACGTCGATTTCGATCCGGACGGCCGCGGTCGCGTGCTTGACTATGTCGGAGACAAGTACGGGCGAGACAAGGTCGCGCAATGCGTGATCTACGGCACCATCAAAACCAAACAGGCGCTGAAGGACTCCGCACGAATCATGGGCTACGAATTCTCCATGGGCGAGCGCATCACCAAGGCGTTGCCGCCGGCGCAGACGGGTGGCAAGGATATTCCGCTGCATGATATTTTCGAGCCGAGTTCGAAGCGTTATGCGGAGGCCCGCGAATTCCGTGAGCTTTATGATTCCGATCCGGATGTGAAGCGCGTCACGGATGAGGCGATGGGTATCGAAGGCTTGATCCGTCAGACCGGTGTGCATGCGTGCGCCACGATCATGGGTAGCGAGCCGATTTCGAATACGTCGCCGCTGCTGGAACGTACCGATGGTACGGTTACGACCACGTTGGAGTATCATACGTGTGAAACGCTTGGTTTAGTCAAGATGGACTTCCTTGGTCTTTCCAACTTGACGGTTATTCGCGATACGTTGAACAATATCGAGGCGAATGGCAAGACGCGTATCGACCATACGAAGATTCCATTGGACGATCGTGCCACGTACGATCTGTTGTCGCGAGGTGACACGCTTGGCGTGTTCCAGTTGGATTCTGATGGTATGCGTTCGTTGCTGAAAACGTTGAAGCCGAATAACTTCAACGATATTTCCGCATTGATCGCGTTGTATCGTCCTGGTCCGATGGATATGGATTCGCATACGAATTATGCGAAGCGTAAGAATGGTTTGCAGAAGATCACGCCGATTCATCCTGAAGTGGCCGAGCCGTTGAAGGAAGTGCTTGACGAAACGTATGGTCTGATCGTGTATCAGGAGCAGGTGCAGTCGGCCGCGCGTATTCTGGCGGGTTATTCGTTGGGCAAGGCAGACGTGTTGCGTCGAGCAATGGGCAAGAAGAAGCCCGAGGTGCTGGCCAAGGAGAAGGTGCCGTTCTTCGCGGGCATGAAGGAGCATGGGTATTCCCAGGAGGCGGCGCAGGCCGTGTGGGATATTCTTGTGCCGTTTTCGGGCTATGCGTTCAACAAGGCGCATTCGGCCGCATACGGTTTGATCTCATATTGGACTGCATATCTGAAAACGCATTATCCGGTGGAATTCATGGCCGCGTTGCTGCAGGGTGCGAGTACGAACAAAGACAAGACCGCGTTGTATTTGGGCGAGGCTCGTCGCATGGGCATCCAGGTGTTGTCTCCTGACGTGAACGAGTCGGTGTACGAGTATTCCGCTGTCGGCGATGTGGTGCGTTTCGGTCTTGGCGCCATCCGTAACGTTGGCAAGGCTGCGGTTGATGCGATTGTCAAGGAACGTGAGAACGATCATGGCAAGTATGTGAATTTCCCTGATTTCATCAGGCGTGTGCCGATGGAGGCGTTGAATCGTCGATTGGTTGAATCGTTGATTAAGGCCGGTGCGTTTGATTCGATCGATCCGAACCGTCGTGCCTTGTTTACGATTCATGAGGCTGCGATTAATTCGGTGGTCGGTTTGAAACGCAAGCAGGCCGAAGGCCAGTTTGATTTGTTCTCCGATTTGGAAGATGCCGGCGAAGACGATGCGGGCATGGGCGATGCCATGGTGAATGTGCCCGATGTGGAGGAGTGGGATAAGAAAACCAAGCTGAATTTCGAACGTGAAATGCTTGGCTTGTATGTGTCCGACCATCCGTTGAGCGGTATGCAGTCGATTCTGGTGTCGTTGCGTGAAATGTCGATCGCGCATCTGATCGATCGCGCGGCGAATATGCCTGACGGCCAGCAGGTGACGGTGGCGGGTTTGATCACGAACGTGGACCGTCGTATGTCGAAGAAGGGCAATCCTTGGGCGATTGTGACCATCGAGGATTTGGAAAGCTCCATCCAGTGCATGTTCTTCGGCAAAGTGTATGAGACCGCCGCTCCCGAACTGGCGGTCGACACGGTGGTGCAGATTCGCGGACAGGTTGAGAAACGCGATGAGACGGTAAGCATGCGTGCCACGGAATTCAACGTGCCGACGTTGGAAGCGCAGGATGAGAAGCCGGTGACGATTATGCTGCCGCCAATAGCGCTTGACCAATCGCATGTGCAGCAGTTGGGGCAGATTCTTTCAAATCATCCTGGACCCTGCGAAGTGAAGCTCGCCTTGATGGACGATAAGGGCAACGCCAAGGTACTGACGTTCGGCGACCGTTTCCGCGTACGCCGCGACACGAGTCTGTTCGCCGAAATCAAAATCCTTTTCGGTCCCAGTTCTCTGCCTTTGGGATGACCGGTCGTGGGGATGATGCCGAAAGTTCAGCCGAATATCTCACTATGCGGCTGAACTTGAGACGCGCGGGCGTTCTCGTGACATCACGTTGTTACCATGGGGCGTTATGAGCGAAGAAAACTATATGCGAATCATTGACCTGCGTGGCAAGAAGCTGACCCGAGCTGAAATGCTGGAGGCTATGCCTCGCGCCGAGATGGGCACCAACGAGGCCACCGATCTCGTGCAGCCCATCCTTGACGATGTGAAGGCCCGCGGTGCTGCGGCCCTGCGTGACTTCGCGGAGAAATTCGACCATATTCGTCCGGAGAACCTGCGCGTGCCGGTGGAAGCCATGAAGACCGCCGTCGACGAGTTGGATCCGGAAGTGCGTGCCGCCATCGAAGAATCCGTGCGCCGCTCCCGCGCCGTGTCCGCTTCCCAGGTGCCGGCGCCGTTCCACACCGATCTGGCTGAAGGCGCGCGCGTTTCCGAGCGTTGGATTCCGGTGCAGCGTGTCGGCCTGTATGTGCCGGGTGGCAAGGCCGTCTACCCGAGCTCCGTCATCATGAACGTGGTCCCGGCACAGGCCGCCGGCGTGGAATCCCTCGCCATCGCAACCCCGCCGAGCCGTAACAATGCCGACGGTCTGCCTGACAAGACCATTCTCGCCACCTGCGCCATTCTCGGCGTTGACGAAGTGTATGCGGTCGGCGGCGCTCAGGCCGTGGCCATGTTCGCTTACGGCGCCAAGGGATCCGAACCGCAGGACGGCGAAATCCTGTGCGATCCGGTCGACAAGATCACCGGTCCGGGTAACATCTTCGTCGCTACCGCCAAGCGCATGGTGTCCGGCATCGTCGGCATCGACGCCGTGGCAGGACCGACCGAAATCGCCATCATCGCAGACAAGGGTGCCAACCCGAGCTGGCTGGCCGCCGATCTGATCGGTCAGGCCGAGCATGACGAACTCGCCGGTTCCGTGCTCATCACCGACAGCGAAGAGATTGCCGAACAGGTGCAGGAGAACCTCAAGTACCGTGTGCCGCGCACCGAGCACTCCGAGCGTGTGAACACGTCGCTACGCGGACGCCAGTCCGGCATCATCCTCACCGATGGCATCGAGCAGTCCATTGACGCGGCCAATGCGTATGCCGCCGAACACCTTGAGGTCCAGACCGCCGACCCGGATGCCGTGATCGCCAAGATTCGCAACGCCGGTGCCATCTTCCGTGGCCCGTACTCTCCGGTGCCGCTGGGCGACTACATGTCCGGCTCCAACCACGTGCTGCCGACTTCCGGCACTGCACGCTTCGCCTCCGGTCTGGGCGTGCACACCTTCATGAAGCCGGTCGAAGTCATCGAATACGACGAGCAGGGATTGAAGACCCTCGCTGCTCGTGTGAACGCCTTCGCCGTTTCCGAAGATCTGCCGGCACACGGTGAAAGCGTGCTGAGCCGTTTCATCGACGATCCGTACAACAAGGAAACCATCAAGGAACAGGAAGAGCAGGCAGGCCTTCGATGAGTGAGACTTCCAGCAACGCCATTCCGGCATATCTTCCGCTGCGCAACGATCTGATCGGTGAGGAGCCGTACGGTGCGCCGCAATTGGACGTGCCGGTATGCCTCAACGTCAACGAGAATCCGTATGCGCCGGAACCGGCAGTGGTCGAAACCATCGCGCAGCGAGTCAAGGAAATCGCTCTGACGCTCAACCGTTACCCGGATCGTGAGCATATCGCGTTGCGTCAGGCATTCTGCGACTATCTCGAACGCGAGTCCGGCGTCAAGCTGG
Source organism: Bifidobacterium pseudocatenulatum DSM 20438 = JCM 1200 = LMG 10505 (assembly GCF_001025215.1). Classification (NCBI taxonomy): domain Bacteria; kingdom Bacillati; phylum Actinomycetota; class Actinomycetes; order Bifidobacteriales; family Bifidobacteriaceae; genus Bifidobacterium; species Bifidobacterium pseudocatenulatum. The sequence goes on along the minus strand of NZ_AP012330.1, from coordinate 1,556,230 downwards.
AAGTCGACCAGTTGTGGGGTGCCAACGGATCCAACGAGATCATGCTGCAGCTGTTCCAAGCTTTCGGCGGTCCAGGACGCATTGCGCTCGGCTGCGATCCGACGTATTCGATGTATCCGGAATACGCCCGCGACACGTTCACCACATGGAAGCTTGCGCACCGCAACGAGGATTTCTCGCTGAACGTCGACGCCACCATCAAGGCCATCGAAGACGTCAAGCCGGCCATGATCGTGCTCACCAGCCCGAACAATCCGACCGGCACACCGCTGAAGATGGATGATCTCAAGCGCGTGCTCGGCGCCGCCGAAACCGCTGAAGTGGCCGGTGCCGCCGAAGGCGTGCATCCGGTGGTCGTGGTGGACGAAGCCTACATCGAATTCCGTGATCCGGGCACGCCCACCGCGCTCGAACTCATCGGCGAGTATGAGAATCTCGCCGTGAGCCGAACCATGAGCAAGGCGTTCGCCTTCGCAGGCGCGCGAGTCGGCTATCTGGCCGCCAACAAGGGCATTATCGACTGTGTGCGCATCGTGCGTATGCCGTACCACCTGTCGGCCGTCACCCAGGCAGCCGCGCTTGCCGCGTTCGAACATACCGACGAACAGCTCAGCCGTGTGGCGCACCTGCGTGACACCCGCAATCAGACCGCGGCATGGCTCAAGGAACAAACCTACAAGGGCCAGCCGCTCGAAGTGGCCGAGACGCAGTCCAACTTCATTCTGTTCGGCGGTCATTTCGACGATCGCGACCGCATCTTCGACGAACTGCTCAAGCGTGGTGTGCTCATCCGCACCGTCGGCCCTGACGGCTGGATGCGCGTATGCATGGGCACCGACGAGGAAATGGCGCGTTTCCGTGAAGCCTTGGTCGAAGTGTTGCGTATTGTGGAACAAGACTGAGCACATACGGGACTGAACCAACACAACAGGACCGAACATTTTCCAAAAGGAGTCGCAACATGGCGCGTACCGCAACCATCGTTCGTGAAACCAGCGAATCCAAGGTCGAACTGAGCCTGAATCTCGACGGCACCGGCAAAACTGACATCGACACGTCGGTGCCGTTCTACAACCATATGATGACGGCGCTCGGCAAGCATTCGCTGATTGACCTGACCATCAAGGCCACGGGTGACACCGACATCGACGCGCACCATACCGTCGAAGACATCGCCATCGTGTTCGGTGAGGCGTTGAAGCAGGCGCTGGGGAACAAGCGCGGCATCCGTCGCTTCGCTGATGCGACCGTGCCGTTGGACGAGGCGCTTGCCAAGGCCGTGGTCGATATTTCCGGGCGTCCGTACTGCGTGTGCACCGGCGAGCCGGAAGGCTTCGAATACTGCATGATCGGCGGCCATTTCACCGGCTCCCTCGTGCGTCACGTTATGGAATCCATCGCCATGCATGCCGGAATCTGCCTGCATCTGCAGGTGATCTCCGGCCGTGATCCGCACCACATCGCCGAAGCCGAGTTCAAGGCCTTGGCACGTGCGCTTCGTTTCGCCATCGAGTCGGATCCGCGTGTCGACGGTATTCCGAGCACGAAGGGCGCTCTGTGATGAGCGACGATCGAAATAACGATTTCGACGATTTCCAAGGATTCGATGGATCAAACGATTTCGGTGACCTCAACGCCGACGGCATGCATTTCAGCGAAGAGGAACTGGAAGCGGCCATGGCCGGCTTCGAGCAGGAATTCAAGGATGCCGAAGCGTCCAAGCATGAGCGGGCGGACAATCCGCCATCTGAAGCTTTCGATTCCTCCGAAGCTTCCGATAACGCGGAATCCTCCGAATCCTCCGAATCCTCGGAAGTCGACGATATGCTCAACGCGGCTGAGGATTCGTTGAAATTCGAAGACGAGCTGCAGGGACTGCTTGGCAATCGCGCGAAAGTGGCGGTGATCATCACCAGACTGACCTCGCCACGATTGCTGTCGGCATTCTGTGAATTGTCCGACATTTCCGCGCAATGCATCGGATCGGCGCAAGGTGCTGTCGCGGTGCTGCGCAATCTCGACGGAGACGGTCCGGAAGCGGCGGTCAAAGACATGACGATCGTCGTTGCCGGCATGCCCGCGATTCTTGCCGTCAACCGTGCGGACAAGCTCGAAGCGACGATGTACGTGGAAGGCAGAGCGGGCAAAACCTTCGCTCCGCCGGTGCTATTCACCTCCACCGCGCCGTTCGTTGAGGATCTCATGCTGGGCATCACCGATATGAACGCGCTGGAACAGGCGGATATGACCATTTTCGATTCCGCTGACCTTGATCGGGATGCGGCGATGAGCATTATCGCCGAGCATACGCGGTTCGGACGCGGCACATCAAGCATCAGTTAACGACGGTAAACGCGAGTCATCCTGCCGAACATGCGTTATGCGACACAAGACGACTCGCGCCACAGAACAACGAATGACACAAGAAGGAGAACGCCCATGACTTCCGTGGTGGTTTTCGATTATGGTTTCGGCAACGTGCGTTCCATGGTTCGTGCACTGGCTGATCTCGACCTTGACGTGACCCTCACTTCCGACCATCGGCAGGCCTTGGAAGCCAACGGTCTGGTAGTGCCCGGCGTGGGCGCTTTCGGCGCATGCATGGAAGGACTCAAGTCGGTGGGCGGAGACACCGTGATCAAGGATCGTCTGCGTGCCGGGCGACCGGTGCTCGGCGTGTGCGTGGGCGAGCAGATCATGTTCGAACGCGGTATGGAACACGGCACCGGCACTCCGGGCCTTGGCCTGATCAAGGGCGACGTGGAACTGCTTGACGCCGATGTGGTGCCTCACATGGGATGGGACACCGTCGAGGCGCCGGAAGGTTCCGTGCTCATGAAGGGTGTGGAAGGTGAACGTTTCTATTTCGTACATTCCTTCGCCGCGATGAGTGCCGCTCCCGCCGACACGTCCGGCGACCAGCTTGATTTCGGTGACGCCGAGGAGCGCGTGACCTGGTGCACGTACGGACGTAGCCGTTTCGTGGCGGCCTACGAGCGTGGTCCGCTGTTCGCCACGCAGTTCCACCCTGAAAAATCCGCCGAAGCGGGCTCGCAGCTGCTGCGCAATTGGATTGCGACGTTCTGATGGTGCGAGATCGCCGATGATTGTTTCGACGATGCTTTGACATATACGCTTTTAAAACGACCACTTGGTACATTTATTTGCGATTGCCGTTTAGTGGCGGTCGGTTGATCACAGAGAGGTACAGACATGTCTTTGACATTGCTTCCCGCAGTCGATGTTCGTGATGGCAAGGCCGTTCGCTTGCGCCAAGGCGAATCCGGTTCGGAAACCGATTACGGTTCGCCGCTGGAGGCTGCCCGCACGTGGGTCGAGTCCGGTGCGGAATGGATTCATCTGGTCGACCTTGACGCGGCATTCGGCACGGGCAACAACCGTGACCAGCTGCGCGCCATCGTCAAGGAGCTTGGCGACAAGGTCAATATCGAAATGTCCGGTGGCGTGCGCGACGACGCATCCCTCGACGCAGCTTTGGAAGCAGGCGCCGCCCGTGTGAACATTGGCACGGCAGCGCTTGAGAATCCGGATTGGACCGCTTCCGTCATCAAGAAGTACGGCGATCGCGTGGCCGTTGGCCTTGACGTGCGCGGCCACACCCTCGCAGCCCGCGGATGGGTGAAGGAAGGCGGCGATCTGTTCGAAACCATGGCGTTCCTGGATTCCGTTGGCTGCTCTCGTTACGTGGTCACCGACGTGGCTCGCGACGGCATGATGAGCGGTCCGAACATCGATCTGCTGCGTGAGGTTGCGGAACGCACTGATGCGAAGGTCACCGCGTCCGGTGGCATTTCCAAGCTCGATGACCTGCGCGCCATCAAGGAACTTGCCGATCTGGGCGTGGATTCCGCGATTCTCGGCAAATCGCTGTATGCGCGCGCCTTCACTTTGGAAGAGGCGCTTGAAGTCGCACGTTGAGCATTGTTCGCAAACCCATGACGATACGGCCGTCCACAACGTGGACGGTCTCGTCATATTCGGCGCGTGTTAACGACTTTCGTAACATGCGCATGGAACGATGGGGCACTATGGATAAACAGCAAGAGTTTGCTTTGCGCACAGTCGAAGAACGCGACGTGCGCTTCATTCGTTTGTGGTTCACGGATGTGTTGGGAACGCTGAAGTCCGTGGCTATCGCACCGGCTGAATTGGAAGCTGCGTTCGAGGAAGGGCTCGGATTCGACGGTTCCGCAGTGGAAGGCCTCACCCGTGTGTCCGAAGACGATATGATCGTCAAGCCCGACCCGTCGACATTCCAGATTCTGCCGTGGCGTGGAGGCCCGCAAGGCACCGCGCGCATGTTCTGCGACGTGCTTACCCCTGATGGCGAGCCGTCGTTGGGCGATCCGCGTCATGTGCTGAAGCAGGCTCTGTCGAAAGCCAAGGAAAAAGGCTTCACCTTCTACGTGCATCCGGAAATCGAATTCTATCTGTTCGAAAGACAGGATGATTGGTCCCAGACGCCAACCCCAATCGATGAGGGCGGCTATTTCGACCATGTGCCGCGCAGCCCAGGCATGGACTTCCGCCGCGCCACCGTCAACATGCTCGAACAGATGGGCATTTCGGTGGAATACTCGCATCATGAGGCGGGTCCAGGCCAGAACGAGATCGATCTGCGTTATGCGGACGCGCTCACCACGGCCGACAACATCATGACCTTCCGTACCGTCGTCAAAGAGATTTCGCTGGAGCGCGGCATTCACGCCAGCTTCATGCCGAAGCCGCTTTCCGACGCTCCAGGTTCCGGCATGCATACCCACTTGAGCCTGTTCGAAGGCGACGCCAACGCGTTCTACGAGGCGGGCCAGGAATTCAACATGTCCGTCACCGCACGCCAGTTCGCGGCCGGCATTCTGTACCACGCGGCTGAAATCTGCGCGGTCACTGACCAGTACGTCAACTCCTACAAGCGCCTGTGGGGCGGCAACGAGGCTCCGAGCTACATCTGCTGGGGCCACAACAACCGTTCCGCGCTGCTGCGCATTCCGCAGTACAAGCCAGGCAAGGGCAATTCCGCCCGCATGGAATTCCGTGCGCTCGACCCGGTCGCCAACCCATACCTCGCATATTCGGTGCTCTTGGCAGCAGGCCTTGACGGCATCGACAAGCAGATGCAGTTGGGCGAGCCGACCAGCGACGACGTGTGGGAGCTTACCGATGCGGAACGTCAGGCCATGGGCATCCAGCCATTGCCGGAGTCTCTTGACGAGGCGTTGAAGGTTATGGAGAAGTCCGACTTCGTGGCCGGAGTGCTCGGCGAGCATGCCTTCGAATACTTCCTGCGCAACAAGCGTCAGGAATGGGAGGAATACCGCAAGCAGGTCACTCCTTTCGAACTGAAGAAGTACCTGCCGAAGCTGTAAGCGAACCGCAATCGTTTCATCAAAGACCGTTGTTGCAATCATGAGAAAACTGATTGCAACAACGGTCTTTTGCTTTCCGAATGATTATTTGAATCTTCTTTTGATGTTTCTGCAAGTATCGGATTAAAGTTCCAATGACTCAATTGACCGTAAATTAACGGTTTTGCGAAGAATCTCATCACCATAGTCAGAAAATATGAATGTCACAGGCGAGTTGCTTTGCGTTTCAAAAGCGACTGTCGTCGTCATTTTCACGCCGGGAGTGACCTTGCGTGTTGTGGAATAGCTATCATCGTCAAGATACGTGCTATGCAACTCAGTGCCGTCTTGGGTCGCGGAAACATCCATATAGTTCAGGAAAGCCCGGTATTTGCTTCCATTTTCGACATACCAGGATATGCGTGCGAACGCTATGTCATGATCGGCATATGAGGGGCTTGTCTTCTCAATGGAGTCTACGCGGAAATGCAGGGTGCTTTCGTCATAATCGGTTACGGATCCGTCTTCGTCGAAATTCGAAGCGTCCACTTGCTCGGGCTGAGGGACGGCCGCATAATCAATATGTTTCAAGGATCCTTCTATGTCGACTTCGTCAAAGGAAAACGCGGCGCGAACAACATTATGCTGCGAATAATTCATCAGCTGAACCACAACTGGTGAATTGGTGTCCGTAAGAACGAAACTGCTGGTGGTCTGCGAGCTTTTCTTCGGTTTCATTTCGGCGCCGGAGAACTCCGTGCGGTCGGAATCCTCGTTGGAAGTGAATGCAGGGGCAAGCTCGATGCCGTTTTGCATGACCATCAGATCTGCGACGGCATGAGGATACATCGTTTTCTTGCCGATGTTCGTGCAGGTGAGCAAAACCGTGAGCGTGGCGTCGCCGTTCAAATCCTCCGGACCTGTCTGCACGCCTTCGATGTTCACTTCCAATGCTTTTCCTCCGGTGGAGTAGAGCTTTCCAACGTCTTCGCTGACGGTTTCCTGTGTGGACAGCTCCTCGAACTGGCTTGTGGATCCATCGAAATCGGAGATGATGTTTGACATGCTGTCAGAAAGCATTCCGCCAATCGACGCTATTACAGCGATGATGATAACGATCTCCAAAACGGTGACGAAGCCGTTTTTATGGCGGCGTTGCTTCTTGTCGGAAGTGGATTGGAACTCGCGTGTGGCTCGTTCCGTTTGTATGCGCGGCGGATTATAGGGCTGCGATGGGCGTCCTTGCGGGTTCTGCGGGTTTTGCTGATTTTGCCGCAACGCCTGTTGCAAGCTTTGCTGCATGGACTGGGCATACCGCATGGTTTGCGTGGACCAGTCGTTCAACATGGTTTGGAGCGTGTCTCCTCGTGTGGACTGATCGCCTTGCGCCTGTTGAGATCTACCGTCTTGCTTGGATCGGGTGTTTTGTGGGGCCTGCCTGTCGCGCGATGCCTGATCGCTCTGCGCGGGTTTCACATATCGCCGCTGGACATAGGATTCACGCCGTGCATGGTCACGGTTCACCTGATTAGACAGGCGTTCGGCGTTGCTGCTGGGATCGATGTAATCGGAACCCTTGAATGGGTCGATATAGTCGTTGTTGTTGAGTAGGCCCATGAAAGGCTCCTTCTGGTCAGTCCCTTCCATGAGCAATTGTATCGAAAAATCAGCCTCGAGGAGAGCCGAACATCGAATTGTAGATGATTGCGAAATTACGATTGCCGTAAGTCGAACAGGCGTCGCCTTCGCCGACTCCCGCATCCAATGCGGCTGCATTCGGCTGATAAGGCGTGTAAATGTACAGCAGTGCAGTCGCCTTGTTTTCGATGTACACGTTGCTGCCACCGCAGCTGGCGTCCGGATTGTATTGAATATAGTTGAGCGTGCCCGCATGGTATCCATAGCGATCCTCATGTTGCACGTAATACTGGTAGCGTTTCGCCGCGCCATACACCTGTTTGAAAAAACCTGCATATTCCGGGTCACAGTTCGCGTCGTCCGGGCAGCTCAATCCCATGGCCGACTTGAATTGGAAGTCGCTTGGATCGGTGGCGGTAAGCAGATGCTGCTCCTTTTGCAGCACGGTGAGCAGCACTTTTTGACTGATGTCGCACGCCTTTCCCGACTTGTAGATGATCGCCGCGGCGCTTTCGTTCGGCTCTCCCTCATATGCTTCGCAGTATTCGTTGGCGGGTTGCGATTCGGTGCTAAACGTCATGGATTTCAAGCATTTCTCGCCGCTGCATGCGGCACCCTGTTTTTCGATGATGGCGTTCACCTGCTGCTCGCTCAACGCGTTCCCGTTGAAGAACAGACCATCTGAAATGATGTTGCCCGGATTGAAATCGTATTGCGTCTGCAATTGTTCCTGCGATGCGACCGCTTCATCCACTTGCACACGCCAACCGACGAATCGCACCAATCCAACGATCAACGCGAGCGCGACGATACTGGCTATCAGTGTTTCGCCGACTATGAGGATGCGTTTTGGGGTGTTTGCTTTTTTCCAGGCGTTACGGAGTTTGGTGAGGCTTGGCTGCTTGTTTTTCTTGGGTTTGCGGTTGTTTTTTGCTGTGGTGGTTGTTTTGCGTGTCATCGCGCGTCATTGTATCGCGTTTGGCTTATCGTTTGTTTGACGATTGATTCGTCAATCGATTGACGTGAGAAGCTTTAATGACAATGCGAGTTTGGCGAGGCGTGGGGAGTTCGAGGGGCTATGGAGGAGAAGTGTATGGCGAAGAGTGATGTGGCGAAGGAACGGTTTTTCAATCTGCCTGTGATTGTGCTGATCTCGCTGAGTTTCATGCTGGGCATGAGCGAGTTCATTGTCGTTGGCGTTCTGCCGGATATCGCGGCTGGCTTGAAGGTGTCGGAGGTGACGGTCGGCAATCTTGTGTCGCTGTTCGCGTTCGTGTATGCGCCGGTCACGCCGCTCGGATCGGCGCTGTCGGCTCGTTTTCCGCGTTTTGCCACGCATCTGACGCTGGTTGGGGTGTTCCTTATCGGCAACGTGCTGTGCGCGTTCGCGTCGAATTATGGCGTGCTCGTGGTGGCGCGAATTCTCATCGCGCTGGTGTCCGGCACGCTGGTGGCCATTGCCATGACGTACGCGCCCGATGTAACAACTGAACAGTACCGCACGAAGTTCATCGCATGGGTGTTTTCCGGCTTCTCCATCGCATCCGTGGTGGGTGTGCCGGTTGGCACGTGGGTTGCGAACACGTTCGGCTGGCGTTGGGCGTTCCATTTGGTGAACGTGCTCACAGTGGTGCTTATTGTGCTCATGGTGATGGTGTTGCCGCGCAACAGCCGTATTGTGAAGATTGGTTTTCTGCCGCAGTTCCGCCTGTTTTTCGACCGTCGTATTCAGTTGGGCGTGCTTGCCGTGGTGTTTGGCGCGGCGGCAACTTACGTGTTCTATACGTATCTGACGCCGATCATGCGAGACGAAGTGCATGTTCCCGAACAGTATTTAAGCGTCGGCCTGGTGATTTTCGGCGCGGCCTGCCTGTGGAGCAACCTGTATGGCGGCAAGCTTGCCGACCGTGGCGGGGGAGTGGAACCACTGACGCATATTCGTCCGATCTACTGCGCGCACGCCGTGCTCATGGCATCGCTGATCGTAACGCATTGGGTGCCGGTGTATGGTGCGTTGCTGCTGGTGGTGCTTGGCATGTTCATGTATCTGCAGAATTCCGCCTCGCAGGTGCTATATATGGATGTTGCCTCTCAGTCGCATCCGGGATCGCTGAATCTGGCCGCATCGCTCAATTCCATGTCGTTCAACATCGGCATCGCGGTCGGCTCCGCGGTTGGTGGACTGGTCAACGCCCATTTGGGACTGATGTGGCTTGGCCCTGTGGGCGCGATCTTCCTGCTGTGTGCGGTTGGCACCACAACCCTGCTGCGCCCGTTCGCAGCTCGAGAACGCGATTTCTACGCCAAACAGCAAGCCTGATGGCATTTGGTCGGGTTTGAACGAGCGGTTTCTGAAAGCGGCAAAGTTATAGAAGTTTTATCTGTAATTCGTTGAGATTGCGGAAAGCGATTAGTGGACTGCGATGTTGGCGGGCTGGGCAGTGGACCCGCCGACTTGCGGAGCGTAGTCGGCTAGATCGATTACGCGATCGCAGGCGTCCCGCGTGTCCGGATCATGGGTTGCCACCAGCACGATCATGCCTTGACCGGCCAGATTGCCGAGCACATGGCTTACGGAATGTGATGTACGCGTATCCAACTGGGCGGTCGGCTCGTCGACCAGCAGCATGTTCGGCCTGGAACATACCGCACGCGCGAGCATAAGACGCTGCGCCTCGCCTCCGGACAAAGCGCAGAAACGCCTGTCTGCCGCATATTCCAGATCGAACAGTTCCATCGCTTCCAAAGCCTTTGGTTCCGCTTCGCGGCGGCTCATTCCCTTGGCGAGCAGTGGAAACACCACATGGTCGAGCGCTGTGCGTTCCGCAACACCATACGGATTCTGAAACATCCATCCAACACGATCCACACCTTCTCGCGTCACCGTGCCAGCGTAAGGCTGCTCCCATCCTGCAAGAATCGACAGCAATGTTGACTTGCCGCATCCCGACGGACCGCATATCGCAATGGTCACACCAGGTTCGGCCACGAAACTCAAATTCTCGAACAGCAGATCGGTTCCCTCAAATCGATGAGCCAACCCCTCAACCGCAACGCGCATAGCCAACCTTTCACGAGGCAATCACCTTACCGATGCACCCTTGCCAATCATTTGTAGTCCCCTAATCGCAACCACGCAACATCCACCCTACCTCATTTGCGTATATGCAAGTAAGTTTTTCGGAAATGCCGCCTGCTATGCACATTATCATGCGGTGCTACACTCGTTGTGATACATTAGTACGGGGGTGAAGATGGTGACTTCTTGGATGTCATTTTGCAAGACTTGCGTTCTTGCCGTCGCATTGTCAATGCTTTTGGCGGGATGCTCAATTAATGGGGATGCCACAGGCGCATCTTCTGATTCTGCCACATCGGAATCATCATCCGAAAATGGGTCGGCGGGCGGACAGAAATTGGCGGCGTCGTTGAGTGAATGGATTGAACAGCGGGAATCGCAAGGTAATATCGCTGAATCGCAGAAAACGATATTGGACAAAGCCAAAAGTACGGGTGAGATTTCGACGTCGGATTATGAGAAAGCCTGGTCTGATTACCGGCAGTGCATGATCGACAAAGGATATAAGGAAATCAAACTCATCAAATATCCGAGCGGACTCTATGCCGAAGCTGGACACAAACAGGGGACGACCATTCAGGAATCCCGATATTCCGATGATTCCACGGAATGCGGCGATGAGTATGTTGCAGATGTGCAGGATGTGTACGGCATTATCGTGGGCAATCCGAATCTGTATGCCGATCAAGCGCAAGCCGTGGTCGATTGTTTGCATAGAGACTCGCTCGTGCCGAAGGACTATACCGTAAGCCGGTTCAACAAGGAGTTTTCCGGAACGGATGGCAATACTTCGTTTGACATGCAGAACCTGCAAGTGCGCAGTTGCCTTGTGTCGAACGGCTACAACGTGGGATATGCGACCGACGATACGGAACAGTTGTGGTGAGAAGGTAAGTGATTCCAGGGGAATTATGGTGATGTGTTCGCTGATGGTGCTTGTTGGCTGTGAGTGAATGGGTATATGTGAGTATGACGCGACGATTCGGAATGAGGCAAAGGACGGGCGGTAAGCGTTCGAAGTGCACTGCTGTGACTTGGACTCTGCTGGCGGCTGTCACGGCAGCTTGTATTGCGGTCGGATCCTGCGCATTGTGGCTGCCTGACCGCACGCCGACATTACTGAGCTCGGCGGTGGAGAAGACCGTGGCTCCCGCCAGTGTGCAAGAATATACGGGCATGCAGCAGGTTACTGTGGTGCCCACCATTTCCAGTGACCGTGATCTTTCCGGCAATGCGAGTGGCATGGTCACCGCGGACTGGTCCGGCGACGGCCTGATCTCAGGCAAAGGCGCCTACCAGGTGAACGATCGCACGGTAGTGGCGTTGAACACCGCAACCCCCTTGTATCGCGATTTGAAGACCGGAGACATCGGCGGCGATGTGCTCGCCCTGAATAATGAACTCAGCTTACTTGGCTACAACAGCGTTCCCGGATCGGATACCTACGGGTGGGCCACATCGGACGGGTGGAAGCAGTTGATGGCCGACAACGGTAATACGTCGGATGGATCGTTGTCATTGGCCGACACATTGTGGATTCCCGAACACGAAGTCGCAGTTGCCGAGTGGAACGCAACCGCCGGATCCATGGTGACGGGCGGCACCGCAATCGGCAAAATCCCCGGATCATTGACGAAACTCACCATCAAAAACGGCACTGCATCCGCGCAGGAACGTTCGTTGACGATATTCGGCATTACGGGAACATTGCCAGCCAATACCACTGAAATCACGGATGCCGGGTTCCTGCAACAAGTCGAAGCGAACGACAGTTACCAATCCGTGGACGTGGAATCCAGAAAAGCGGGATTTGACGCCACTTTGGCCTTGAGCGAACGGATGCGAGTGCTGCGCGTTCCCGCCGGCGCGGTATTCGGCATCAACGGTTCAACCGGCTGCATCGTGCCCGCATCCAACAATCATGGCAGCACTCCCGTGAAAGTGTCGATCGTGGGAGGCGAACTTGGCGTGAGCCTCGTGCAAGCCGACAGCGAAGACATCGCTTCGATCTCCAATGTGGAAATCGGCAGCGGACTTAACAATCTCACCTGCGAGTAGGCGATTATGCGATTACGATCGGTGCTTTCCGAAGCGTTGCGCAATATTGGCGCGGGAGTGAGTCATGCGCTGCTTATGTTTGCAGCGGTATTGTTCGCGTCTACATTGCTCGGCGGATATGAGGCCGCCAATGTGGTGGGGCTCGAAACCGAGGCGGTGCAACGCATCAACGCCTATGCCGACGTTGGCGCCATCGTTGGGGGAACGGTGGACGGAGCCGCATGTGACAGGCTCGCCGACGCTGGCGGCGGTGTGATGGGCACCTTGGCCGGTGCGATGCGTGCCGGTCAACAGATTGTGCCGCTTGCCACGCCCGGCAAGGATATATCGTCGTATGAAGTGACGCCCGGCATGATCAGGATGATCGCCGGGAGCGCGAAGTCCGATGTGTCCGGCGTGTGGGTATCTACCGACGTGGCCAAGGATTTTGGTCTCACCAAAGGCAGCGTAATGCAGACCGAACAGGGAACGATGAGCGTCGCAGGCGTGTTTTATTGGCCGAACGATGGTCGTGACACGCGATTCGCCTACGCTCTCCTTGTGCCCGTATCTGCGTCGAATGGCACGTTCGACGAATGTTGGGTCAGACAGTGGCCGCAAAGCGGGCAGACGGAGGATGTGTTGTTTTCCACGCTGGTTGCGTCGGGTTCGTCATCCAATGCCGGCGTGACGCAGGTGAATAAGAGTTTCGATTCGCATTACGATGCGCAAGCTTCGTACGGGCAGCGTATGACTCGTTGGATGCCGTGGCTGGGATTGGCTGTGGGGCTGATGTTCGGCGCGTTCGGCGTGCGTCGTCGTAGATTGGAATATGCTGGCGCATTGCATTCAGGGCAGTCCAAAGGTGCGCAATTGCTGGAAATCGCTGTGGAAACGTTGATTTGGAGCGGCTTGGCGTGTGCCTCTTCGGCCGCGCTGTTGGGTGCGTATTGCGTTCGCATGAGCATCGCCGATTCAATGACCGTATGGTTGGGTGCGATGCGCGCGCCATGTGCGATATTCGCTGGAGTGATGGTATCAAGCGTGCTCGTCGGTATGACGATACATGAAACGCAGTTGTTCCGTTTCTTCAAGCAACGCTAGACACCGCTAACCATGGTTCGATTGAGGATGATTTCATTAGGTTCTATTGCCGTCGATACTGGAAAACCGCAAGTATCGACGGCAATGGAATGCGAAAGATGATGATGCGTTAGCTCAACGCTTTCTTGATGCGCTGCAGGCTGATCGGCTTCGGCGTGCCGAGTTCCTGCGCCCACAATGATACGTAGAATTCCTCAAGCATCCAACGTGCGGTGACCGCCTGCTTCATCAACGCCTCATGACGCGGACCTGCAGGCTCACGTTCGGCCTTCGCCATGGCCTTGTCGGCCAACTGCTTGGCCTCATCAGCCTCCCAAGCCCAACGCACATCACGATTCTTGTCGTTCTTCGCCTTACCTAAACGAAGCACGTCAGCATGCAGATACCGTTCAATCGGCGCCAACGCATCCGGAGGAGTCTTACCAATGAATCCCGGATACACCAGCGTGGCGATATGCTCACGAATCGACTGCAAAACGCTCAACATCGGCAGATCGGCCTTGCCTGACACGGCTTTATCAACCTCCGCATACCGCTTCAAAATAGCGATCACATCATGCGCAACCGCATACACGGTATCTTCGAACACTTCACGTACATCAAGCACCGCATTCGCCAACGCCTCATCATCCGGCAATTCGTCAACATTCGGCAGCAAACGCTTCACCGCAGCCAACTGCAGATCCTCAGTAAGATCCTTCGTGGACTGATATGGTGCGGACGCCAACATCAACGCCTCCGCACCCAACCAACGCGACGAAATACGCTCGCTCGGCATACGCAAAACATCAAGTGCACCGCGCCACAGCATGGTGGAACGAGCTTCGGTAGTGGCACCAGCCTTATGCAGCAGATTGGCCTGCTCCACAAGCTTGCCCTGATTTCCAGCGTTTTCCGCCTGCTTCTTCACCATCTGCCGTGCGGAAGCCTCGGCTTGCTCCGCAAACTTGCGCTGCAACTCCACCAACGATTTGCCCGAGCCAAGCACCTTGACAGGGCCCCGCGCATGACGCCTGCCATGCTGACTCTTGCGACTCGGAGGCAACTGCTGCTCCACAGAGAACGTCACGCGCAAATACGGCATGAGCTTGCTCCACAATTCACCAGTCAACACTTCAGGGTGAATCTGCGCGCCAACAATGCTGATTGCCGCCTGCGTGAACGTATGAGGCAAATCCGGCCACGCGGCCACACCCTCCGCATTGGTAGGAGCAAGATTCGGCTTCTGCTGGTTACCGGAACCAGGCAGATCCGGATACCTCTCATCAATCCACGCACGAATCTTACGAGCCGTATCAGGAGCGGGAACAAACTGCACGCGCAACGTCTTCGGCAACGACTTGATCATGCCGACAATCAACTCATCCAACAATCCGGGAACATTCCACGTGAACTGTTCCGGTGTCAAACGAGACAACACCTTCAACGGCACATGCACGGTCACGCCATCGTTTGGATCATGCGGATCATACACATAACTCAACCGCAAATCGATAGGGGAGCCGTCCGTACCCAACGTATGCCAATGATCCGGATAATCAGCCAACGACACTGACTCGGCATCAGCAAGACGCTCCACCTTCTCCGGATCAAAATCCAACAAATCCGGCTGCTCATCATGCTTTGACTTCCACCATTTCGCAAGATCCGCAACCGACGTGACAGTATTGGGAATCACCGAATTATAAAAATCGAACAGATCCTCATCACTGACCGCCTGCGCCATCTGACGTGTGCGACTCGCATCGTCGGCGGCGTCCTCCAGCACATCGCGATTCTTCGCAATGAAATCGTCATACGAGAACCGCTGCTGAATATCGCCCTCGACCAAACCCTGACGAATCAGAAAATCACGGGCCTCCAGCGGATTGATACGACCCCACTGCACCGTACGATCCTGCACTATCGGCAAACCATACAACAGTACCTTCGCGCTCGCCACCGCGGAGCCACGCGAGCCTGACCAATGCGGATCCGCATACGTGGTTCGCGTCAACGAACCCGCCAACGGTTCAGCCCAAGCGGGATCGATCTGGGCGGAATATCGCGCCCACAAGCGGCTCGTTTCCACCAACTCCGTGCTCATCACCCATTGCGGTGTCGACTTGGCGACCGCGGAAGCCGGGAACAATGCGAAATGCGTGCCACGCGCACCCTGATAATCATTCTTCGCCATCTTCTGCGCACGCTTCATGGCACGCGCACGGGCAGCGCCCTTCAAGCCAGCGAAATCAGATGCCTTCGGTTCACGCACGATCTGCATGCCCATCATCGACAACAAGCCCGAAAGCATCGACGTATGAATACCCTGCGCATCCCACGAACAACACAACGAATGCGCAGCCTGCTGATTCGACGGAAGCTGACGAATCTCAAGCGGCGGACGCGAAGCCGGAATCGGATCGCCAACCTTGAACTTGAATTCCTTGCACATCTCACGCAACTGCGTGACCAGATCCTTCCACTGACGGATGCGCAGCCAACTCAAATACTCAGTCTTGCAAATCCTACGAAGCGCGGAATTGCTCGGCTCGCCATCAGCTTGGAACACGCGATCCCACAAGTTCAACGCGGTCAGAAAATCACTGGACGGATCGGCATACCGGTTATGAATGCGGTCGGCCTCCTCACGATTCTCATCCGGACGTTCGCGGGGATCCTGCAAACTTAGGAACGCGACCACCACCAGCACTGCGGCCAACGTGTTCGGCGTGGTCGACTTCGCAGCCTCGATGATCATACGGCCCAAACGCACGTCGATCGGAATGCGTGCAAGCATGCGACCCGTGTGCGTCAGCACAACCTCGCCATGCTTGCGCGCCACGGCCTTCAACTCGGTCAACTCATTGAAACCATCAGACACCGCCTTCATATCAGGCGGATCGATGAAGCCGAAATCCGTAACATCCTGCGCGGTACGAGCCACACCCACCGACAGCATATGCAATACGACCGCACCCAACGACGTGCGCAGAATCTCAGGCTCCGTGAATTCCGGGCGCGTCTCGAAATCCTCGCGAGAATACAAGCGAATCGCAATACCATCTGCAATACGGCCGCAACGACCCGAACGTTGGTTCGCGCTCGCCTGACTGATCGGTTCAATCGGAAGCCGTTGCACTTTCGCGCTCTTCGAATAACGTGAAATACGAGCGGTGCCAGGGTCGACCACATAACGAATGCCCGGCACCGTCAACGACGTTTCGGCCACATTCGTAGCGATCACAATACGCTGATGGTCATGCGGCTCAAACACGCGATGCTGCTCCTTGGAGGACAACCGCGCGAACAACGGCACGATCTCAATCGCATCAGGACGACGCATATCAATGGCACGCGGACCATAATGATGGCGCAGCGCATTCTCAAAATCATGAATGTCGCGCTCGCCCGAGGCGAACACGAGAATATCGCGCGGTCCACGGTCATGACTCGAATGAATCACCAACTCGGCACAGGCGCGCGCCACCGCCGTCGGCATGTCAACGTTCGGCTCGCGGGAATCCTTCGCGTCAGGAGCGGCCGACAACGTTTCATAGTCGGCATCGCCCGGCATCGCGCCAGTTTCAAAACCGGGTACGGAACGCATCAACGCGGGAGCGGTGCCCAGCGGCTCATACACGACCTGCACGGGGTAGGTTCGTCCCGAAACCTCGATAACCGGCACTTTCGTATGCAAAGCGTGCTCGAAATGCTCCTGGAACTTCACCGAATCAATCGTCGCCGACGTGATTACCAATTTCAGGTCACGTCGTTTCGGCAATAGCGCAGTCAAATAACCGAGCAGAAAGTCAATATTGAGACTACGTTCGTGCGCCTCGTCGATAACGATCGTATCGTATTGCATCAGTTTCGGATCGCGTTGAATCTGCGCCAACAGAATACCGTCGGTCACCACGCGAAGACGGGTCTTCGGTGAGCTCTCATCGGTGAAACGCACCTGATAGCCGACCTCGTCGCCCAAACGCACGCCCATCTCCGCGGCGATACGTTCGGCCACGGTACGAGCGGCCAGCCTACGCGGCTGCGTGTGCACAATCTGCCTGCCATGCGATCCACGGCCCAATTCCAACAGAATCTTCGGCAGCTGCGTGGTCTTACCGGAACCCGTCTGACCAGACACAATCACGACTTGGCTCGACTTCACCGCCTCGGCAATATCGCTACGTGCAGCGGAAACCGGCAGTTGGGAAGGATATTCGAATTTCATGCCTTCATAACCTCGATAACGCGGAAGCCCTTCGAACTCGCGTACTTACTTACCTCATAACCATCGCCAAGCTGCGTGGCAAGCCACGGAATCAACGAATCCGACCCCAGATTCTTCTGCACCACCAAATAGGCGGTACCACCCGCATTCAAACGCGGCAGCCACGTCATCAACAACTCATGCAGCACATCCTTGCCAACACGAATCGGCGGATTCGACCAAATCAGATCAAACGTCATATCCGAAGGGATCTCATCGGCGGTGACCGCATGAACGTTCCTCACACCATTGAGCTCGGCATTGCGACGCGTCAGATCCAACGCGCGTTCATTCACGTCCAACGCCCAAATATCAGCCTTCGGCGAAGCAAAACCAAGTGTCAACGCAATCGGGCCCCAACCGCAACCCAGATCAAGGAACGTACCCTCCTCAGGAGGCTCCGGAGCCTGACGAAGCAGCACGGACGTTCCCAAATCCACGCGATTGCCGGAAAACACGCCATTGGAAACCTCAACATCGGCCTCATTGCCTCGCAACACAACATGCAGCCTCTTACGTACATCCTTCGACTGCGGATCAGCCGCGAAATACTGTTCGGCCTGTGCCATACCCACTCCTTGCAAACGCTCGCCTCCGGCATCACGCAAGCCGCGCTCATCCACGTGGCGAATGCCCGATACCCATGTCTCTAGAGAATGATGATAATAAAGACACCATAGTTTAACCGTGAGAGGTGCCATTGAGCCAAGAAAACGACATCGAGCATAGCATGAGCGCCAACGACGTGTCAGGCGTGCTCGCCGACCAGTCCGAGGTGCTGCTTGATACCAACGGCGAGAACCATTTCAACGAATCCCATGACGAACAATGGCAGGAACGCGAATCCCGCAATGCGTTGAAGCATGTGTCCGGACTCGGCGAAATGCAAGACGTCACCGAAGTCGAATACCGAAAAGTCCGCCTCGAACGCGTTGTGCTCGTCGGCGTGTGGTCCAGCCGTGAAACCACACAGGCACAGGCCGAAGAATCATTGAGAGAACTTGCCGCGCTTGCCGAAACCGCCGGCGCCGTGGTATGCGACGGCCTGCTGCAGCATCGTATCAAGCCGGACGCAGCTACATACGTTGGCTCCGGTAAAGCCCGCGAACTCGCCGGAATCGTGGCGCAAGAGGAAGCCGACACCATCGTTGTGGACGACGACCTGCCGCCAAGCCAACGCCGCGCCTTGGAAGACGCCACCAAAGTGAAGGTCGTGGATCGCACTGCCGTGATCCTCGACATTTTCGCCCAACATGCGACCTCACGCGAAGGCAAAGCCCAAGTGGAACTGGCACAACTCCAGTACATGCTGCCACGACTGCGAGGCTGGGGCGGATCACTGTCGCGACAGGCAGGTGGCCGCGCCGCAGGAGACGCGGGCATCGGCTCGCGAGGACCTGGCGAAACGAAAATCGAAATGGACCGCCGTGTGATCCGAAGCCGCATCGCCAAACTCCGCAAACAGATCGAACAGATGGCTCCCGCGCGTGACGTCAAACGTGGCGCTCGCCGTCGTTTCGGATTGCCGACCGTTGCTGTGGTTGGATATACGAACGCGGGCAAATCGTCGTTGACGAATCGGTTGACCGGATCAGCGGAATTGGTGGAGAACGCGCTATTCGCCACATTGGACACCGCAGTGCGCAGGGCGCGTGCCAAAGATGGACGTCAATATGCGTACGTCGATACCGTCGGGTTCGTGCGTCGACTGCCTACGCAGCTGATTGAAGCGTTCAAATCCACGCTGGAGGAGGTTTCCGAAGCCGATCTGATCGTGCATGTGGTGGACGGATCGCATCCGGACCCGTTCTCGCAAATCGACGCGGTCGACGATGTGCTTTCCGACATCGACGGCGTCGAAACCATTCCCACGATTATCGTGTTCAACAAGGCCGACCGTATGGATGAGGCCACACGCGAGCGTATCGAGGCGTTGATGCCGGAAGCGTACATCGTATCGGCGTTTTCCGGCGAAGGCGTCGACGAGCTGCGTATGCAGGTGGAATCCATGCTGCCGACGCCGAACGTGCATGTCGAGGCGTTGCTGCCATACACTGCCGGTTCGCTGGTGTCGCGCGTACGTGAATACGGCAAAGTGATCAACGTCGAATACCGTGACGACGGTATGATGCTCGAAGCGGAAGTGGACGATCATTTGGCTGCGCAAATCGTGGAACAGTCAATCGGCTGAAAACCTTGCAAAACAGTGCAACGCAACGAACACAGCGTTTGTGAGCGCTCACATCTTTTGTGATGCATATCACTTTTCATTATTTGCAAGTCGTGTTATAACGCCTTGAAACGTCATGCTGTGTGGATAAAGTAAAGATGAAATTCTAAGAGAAAACCTGCTACCAGCGGGACATTCTTTCTTATAAGAGAGGTAAGCACATGGTGGATTCACCAATCAAGCCCACAAAGCTCGCTATCATCGGTGCCGGTGCAGTCGGCTCCACTCTCGCTTTCGCTGCCGCTCAGCGTGGCGTCGCACGTGAGATCGTGCTCGAAGACATTGCCAAGGAACGCGTCGAAGCCGAAGTACTCGACATGCAGCACGGCTCCAGCTTCTTCCCGACCGTGTCCATCGCAGGCTCCGATGATCCGGAAATCTGCCGCGACGCCGACATGATCGTCATCACCGCAGGTCCGCGTCAGAAGCCGGGTCAGTCCCGTCTCGAACTGGTCGGTGCCACCATCAACATTCTCAAGGCCATCATTCCTGGCCTCGTGAAGGTCGCTCCGAACGCCATCTACATGCTCATCACCAACCCGGTTGATATCGCAACCCATGTTGCCCAGAAGATCTCCGGCCTGCCGGCAAACCAGGTCTTCGGCTCCGGTACCAACCTTGACTCCGCACGTCTGCGCTTCCTGATCGCCCAGCAGACCGGCGTCAACGTCAAGAACGTGCACGCCTACATTGCTGGCGAACACGGCGACTCCGAAGTGCCGCTGTGGGCCTCCGCCACCATCGGTGGCGTCCCGATGTGCGACTGGACCCCGCTGCCGGGTCACGCTCCGCTCGACGCCGAAGTTCGTGAGCAGATTCACCAGGACGTCAAGAACGCCGCCTACAAGATCATCAACGGCAAGGGCGCAACCAACTACGCCATCGGCATGTCCGGCGTTGACATCATCGAAGCCGTCATGCGCGACTCCAACCGCATCCTGCCGGTGAGCTCCATGCTCCACGACTTCCACGGCATCTCCGACGTCTGCATGTCCGTGCCGACCCTCCTCAACCGTTCCGGCGTCAACACCGCCATCAACACCCCGGTGTCCGACCGCGAGCTTGCAGCCCTTACGCGTTCCGCAGAGACGCTGAAGGAAACCGCTGCCCAGTTCGGCTTCTGATAAAAACGCGGTAACGGAGTGCTAGCTGCGTTACACGGAATTCGACGTACCTCTGTACGCCTTCATTCCGTGCGCCTTGCTGTCACATGCGTTACCGCGTTTTTTATTGTTTTCTGGCGGTAACGGAGTGCCAGCTGCGTTACCGCTTTTTGGTTGCTTGGGTATTGACAGGCGATTGATCAGTCGTTAGACTGCAAAAAGAAATAAAGGAAACCCCGGCCTATGGCTGGGGTTTCTTGCGTTTTGAGAGCAATGAAAATGGTATTGAGAAACAATTTCAATAAGTTTCTTAATCGGGCTGAAAGATTAAGCATATGGCACATGACCACGCGCACGGATCGATAGCGAACACAGGAGCGGAACATCAAAAACGGCTCATGATGTCGCTCGGTCTCACCTCGACGGTATTCATAGCGGAAGTCATCAGCGCGGTCATCACAGAATCGTTGGCGCTGCTCGTTGATGCCGGACACATGCTCACCGACATGTCCGTACTCATCGCATCAACCGTCACCGCAATACTGATGCAACGCAAGCCCAGCAACAAACGCACCTGGGGCTGGGCAAGGCTCGAAGTGCTAACAGCGGCAGTCGGAGCCCTCATCCTCCTCATCGTAGGTATCTATGCGCTTGTGGAAGCCGGCATGAGACTTTTCGGCGGATCTGCCGACGAAGTAAACGACGTGCGATTGCTGCTCTTCATGGGCATACTCGGCCTCGCGGCCAATATCGGATCAATCTTTATCCTCGCATCGCAAAGCGAAGACAACATGAACATGAAAGCGGCATTCCTTGAAGTCATGAATGACGCTTTAGGGTCCGTTGCCGTAATCGTATCGGCAAGCGTGCTCATCTGCACCGGCTGGGCCGGATTCGACGCTGTGGCAGGTGGCATCATCGCACTCATGATGATCCCGCGAGCCATCAAACTGTTGCGCAACGCGGTTCGCGTGCTTCTCGAAGAAACCCCCAACGGTCTTGATCTCGATGAAGTGCGTTCCCACTTGGAACAAGTGCCGCATGTTGTGGCGGTACACGACATCCACGCGAGCATCGTATCCACAGGCATGCCGATCTTCATGGCGCATGTTGTGGTCGAACAAGGACTCACCATGAAAGAAGCGGCGGAAATACTCGCACAACTACAAGATTGCCTGCGCGAACATTTCCCCGTATCCGTACCTCATACCACCTTCCAACTCGAACCGGAAGGATACAGTTCGACCAGCAAATCCGAAATGCATTCCTAAACATTCTTAAATGACCGGTGCGTTTACCGGAAAAGAATCGCGCACACAAAGATGGAGTCTTTGTTTATGGCTTCATCTTTGTGGGCGCGATTTCAATGGCGTTGAATAGTCTAACGTCAGATTTTGCGGAGCACGGTGACCACCTTGCCCATGATCTCAGCATGCGTGCCATCGATAGGGGAGTAGGCGGGATTGTGCGGAATGAGCCAGACATGGCCATGATCCTTGCGGAACGTTTTCACCGTGGCTTCATCGTCGAGCAGCGCCGCCACAATATCTCCATTTTCCGCGGTGTTCTGCTCGCGTACCACCACAAAATCACCATCGCAGATAGCCGCGTCAATCATGGAGTCGCCATGCACTTCAAGCATAAACAGATTGCCGGTGCCAGTGAGACGTTCCGGCAGACGCATCACATCGTCCACATGCTGCTCGGCGGTGATGGGCACGCCTGCCGCGATGCGTCCCACCAAGGGGACATCGCGGGAAGCCATGATGGATCCGCTGGAATCAGATTGGCTCGGGAATGGGATGACCTGCGCTACTTTGCCGGGCGAAACCTCGTCATCGTCGAAACTCACGACTTCGATGGCTCTGCCCTTGTTCGCGTTCATGCGAATGAAGCCCTTGTCGTCAAGCACTTGCAACTGGTGTTTGACGGATGACGGACTTTTAAGCCCTGCGGCTTCGCCGATTTCGCGGAATGAGGGAGCGAACCCCTGCTCGACGAGATGTTTTTTGATGGCGCCAAGCACCTTGCGCTGACGGTCGGTCAGCGTGCTTTCATCCGGACGCTCGGCATCCTTTTTGGGCGTGAATGGGACGGTGCTCACGGTGGGCTCCTTTCAGGTCTTAGGCAAGCATAACGCGAAACGCCGAGAAAATCAAACATCTGTTCGAGGTGTGTCTGCAATTATCGAACATTTGTGCCATACTCAGAACATGCGTTCGATAGAACAGCTGTTCGAGAAGGAGTGGCGTGATGGATCGTGTGCCGAAGGCTCATGGCGTTGATTTCAAAGTCTGGGCGGATCGACTGGCCGTAATCATGATGCTGATGGTGCTCGCATGGTGTTTGGCTGGATTGATGATGCCTGCACGCGCGCAGTCAGATCCCGGAGCGACGCCGGTGGTGGTATATACCGTCCAGCCGGGCGATACGTTGTGGGGGTACGCTGCGCGTATTACGCCTGATGGTGGCAATGTTGCGGATACTGTGGACGAGCTGGTACGACTGAATAATCTGGATTCAGTATCGCTTCGGGCCGGTCAAAGACTTATCGTTCCCGACGAGGTATGAACCCGCGCAAGATTGGCCTAGTTCAATGGTTCAGGCTATTCTTGACACCATGCATTGCCCTTTTTGTCAGAATCCAGATACCAAGGTGGTCGATACCCGCATCAGCGATGACGGCCATTCCATCCGCCGTAGGCGTGAATGCCCGAAATGCTCCAAGCGTTTCACCACGCTAGAGACCACTATGTTGTTGGTGGTGAAGCGTTCCGGCAACGTTGAGCAGTTCGATAGGAACAAGGTGATTTCTGGTGTTCGCAAGGCATGCCAGGGCCGTCCGATCAAGGAAGACGATTTGAAGGCTCTTGGCCAGCAGGTCGAAGAGGATCTTCGTGCCCGAGGACTGGCTCAAGTCAAATCCGACGAGGTCGGCAGGGCCATTTTGAAACCGTTGCGTGATCTTGATGAGGTCGCGTATATGCGATTCGCCAGTGTATACCAGAATTTTGAGAATCTTGAGGATTTCCAGAACGCGATCGACGAGCTGAAGGCCGATGCGCTGAAGTAGGTTCGAACGGTTGCGAACGCATATGATAATGCGTTTGTTTTGGCTGAAATGGACTTGGTAGCGCAAAACTGGGCGATTACGGCAAACGGCATTAGGGTTCATGCATTGTGGGGGTTCCAGCCAATAAGTGATTGGAACCCCCACAATGCATTCGTATCGTAGTGGCGTTTGCCGGATTGGGATCGTCAGCTGATCACACGCATACGGATCGTGCCTTCGATGGCTGCGAGTTCGTCCAAAGCCTTCTGGCTGGGGCGCTGGGCCACATCGGTGACCACATAGCCGATTTCGCCTTCGGTGCCCAGTGCCTGTGCCGCGATGTTGATATTCTCTTCTCCGAGCACACGGTTCACCTTGGCAAGTACGCCAGGCAAATTCGCGTGAAGATGCGCGATGCGGAAGTTCGAACGAATATCAGACAGTGTGATCTGCGGAAGATTCACGGACAACATGGTGGATCCCCTGAACCAATAATCCTCAAGACGCTGTGAGACGAACTGTCCGATGGACTTCTGGGCTTCAAGCGTAGACCCGCCAATATGCGGGGTCAGAATCATATTGTCTTCATCCGCAAGGCTCGTCAAAAACTCGTCGCCGCTCTTCTTCGGCTCGACAGGGAACACATCCACTGCGGCGCCCGAAATGTGGCCGGAGTCCAAATGCTTCTTCAGAGCGTCCAAATCAGCCACAAAACCGCGGGAAAGATTGATGAAGATCGAATCCTGCTTCATATGCGCGAACTGGTCCTCACCGAAGAAACCGGTATTGGACTTGCGGCCATCGACATGCAGTGTGACCACATCGGACTGTTCGAGCAGTTCGTTCAGTGTAGAGCAACGATGGGCATTGCCCATGGCAAGCTTCTCTTCAATGTCGTAGAACACCACGCGCATGCCAAGTGCCTCGGCGATGACGGAAAGCTGAGATCCGATATTGCCGTAGCCGATGATGCCGAGCGTCTTGCCTCGCACTTCATGAGAGCCGGAAGCAGACTTGTCCCACATACCGTGCTTCATATGATGGGTGTGCGCAGGAATGCGGCGCATCAGGCAAATGATGTCGCCGATAACCAGTTCCACCACGGAGCGAGTGTTGGAATATGGGGCATTGAACACGGCGATGCCGTGCTTGCCCGCATAGTCGAGATCGACCTGATTGGTGCCGATGCAGAAGCAGCCGACGGCCGTGAGCGTCGGACGTGCGTCGATGACTTTGCTGGTCACGCTGGTTTTGGAGCGAATGCCCAGCAGATCAACGTCTTCCAAGGCGTCGATGAGTTCATCTTCGTTGAGGGCGCCCCTGAGGCACTCGACTTCGAAGCCGTGGTCACGCAGTGACTGTGCCGCGTCAGGATGAATATTTTCAAGTAACAATGCTTTAGGCATGGTTCCTACCTTATAGCTTGAGCAGTTTTTCGTCTGCATTTGTCCGGACTATAAGCAGACGTTGTGTCGGTCTGGTCATGGCGACGTATAAATCGGCTGCGGCCACAATGCGTGAGGGGGCATTCTCCTCGATGCTTCCCGGCTGCACCACCATCACTGCGTCGTATTCCAAGCCTTTCACCATTTGCGTGGAACAAACGGTGACCTGTTCATCCCAAGAGCTCTGCGCATCGAGACGGTCGAACTCCTTCGCCGTCAATGTTTCGCGAAGCTGTTCGTACACCCGCCTGCGCAACGGCTTGACCATATCGTCAGGTGCGATGATGGCCACGCGTCCGGTGCCATCGGAGGAGACGAATGCGCGGACCAGATCGACGGTCTGCTGTGCCACGGCATCGGCAATCAGACTGTCGTCGGCCAGAGTGAGGCGCTTGACCGAATCCGGCACGCCACGCACCGCATTGACGGTGGAGATGTACAATCCCTCCGTTGCCGCGAAATCACAGGCGAGCTGCGACACTTCCTTCGGATTGCGGTAATTAATCGTCAATTCGTTGAGTTGCCAATTGTGGGGTCCGAACAACGGATCCATCATACGCCGCCACGAACGGGTGCCGCCCAATGCGGAGGTTTGCGCAACATCGCCCACAATGGTGAACGAACGCGACGGGCAACGGCGGATGAGCATGCGCCAATCCATGGCGGTGAGTTCCTGAGCTTCATCGACAACGATATGCCCATATGTCCATTCACGGTCTGCGGCGGCGCGCTGCGCGGTGAGTTCCGCGTCCATCCCGTTGATATTGTCGACCAACATCTGCGAAGTGACGATGCCGGAGCCGATGCCAGCCTGAGCCAGCGTATCTTGCGCGAACTGCTCCTCCTCGGCGCGCTTGGCGTCCAACGCCTTTTGGCGGGCGACCGCTTTGGGGTCGGGGCCAAGCAGTTCCATGGCTTCATCCAGCAGCGGAATATCGCTGACGGTAAACGGCGACCCTTTGGGACGAACCAATGCTTCGATATCGCGTTCCTCAAGCCATGGTGCGAAGCGACGAAGCTGCTGCGGCTTGCAGAACAGTTGGTCGATAAGCCATTCGCCGGTCATCGGCAACCATGCGAGATTCAACGTCTTGCGCAAGGTGTCATTCATGCGCAACTGCTGCATCACATCCGTCAACTCCGCCTGCTCCGGCTCGTAATCAAGCTTGTCCACATAACGGTTGCGCATGGCGATCAACATGCTATGCACGAAAGTTTCGCGTGCTTTGTTGTGCTGCTGTCGCGTGCGCTTGGCATCGGTGATGGCCTGTTCGATATCCGCGCGCACGATGGGCACTGCGAATCCGTTGATGCGGATCGACGGCAATGATGCGGGGACGCGTTCTCGTGCGGCAACGGCATTGGCGATGGCTTTGGACATACGACGTTCGCCCTTCAATTTCGCGGCGAACGGGTTGTCATGCGCCGTCGCGATCACGCCGGGGATCAGATCGGCGATGGTTCGGCTGACTACTCCGGTCTCACCAAGGGAGGGAAGCACCTGGTCGATGTAATGCAGGAACGTGGAGCTCGGACCAACCACCAGCACGCCGGAACGTTCGAGCATTCTTCGATGCGTGTAGAGCAGATATGCGGCGCGATGCAGGGCAACGGCGGTTTTGCCGGTACCCGGACCGCCCTGCACTACCACGGCCTGATTGAGGTCTGCACGGATGATACGGTCCTGTTCGGCTTGGATGGTGGCCACGATGTCGGTCATCTTGCCGGTGCGTTTGGCGTTCAATGATGCAAGTAGCGCGCCTTCACCGGTTAGCGTGCCGTCCGAGGACGCTTGACCTACTTGGTCGGAATGCACATCGAGCACCTCATCTTCGACACCGACCACTTCACGGAAACTCAGCGTGATATGGCGACGCATTACGATATCGCCATGGTGCGAAGGCGTCGCCTCATAGAACGGGCGTGCCGCGTCGGCTCGCCAATCGGTGAGGATCGGCTCATGGTGCTCGTCGGACAATCCGATACGACCGATATACCGGTGCGTGCCGTGAACATCATCGAGCCTGCCGAACACCAGACGGTCCTCGACTGCACGCAACTGGGTGAGACGGTCCTCGTACATGGTGGCGAAGGAGTCGCGTTCGGTGCGTTGCGTGGGCGAACCGTGCGAGCCCGCTGCCCGCACGGTGTCGAGACGGGCGCGAGCTTGAGCCCGTAGGTCGTCCAAGCGGCCATACGCGCGGCTGACGGCCTGTTGTTCTTCACGCAACTGGGCGGAATAACTCGACATCTACAATCCCTTCCTCACAAAACTTAGGCACTCCAATGTACCCCGAGGCTTCTACGAAAACCGACGAGGGCGAGTGCGACATAGCGAAGCAAGGATGAATTTACGGTAGTTGATTTGATGCCATTCGTTCAATGTGGGGAAAATCAACCTCAGCATTTGCTGATTTTTTCCATTTATGTGGGGATTTATGGTGATGCGTGGGGTAAAGTGGGGAAAGAGTTTTGGGTCTAGGTGTTCCCGCGCATCATGTAAGGAGGTGTGGCGATGGTTCAAAGCGTTGAAACCGAGCCCTTCTCCGACGATGGTTCGACGCAAGCGAGCGGTGTGATGGCTGGACTGCCTCCGCTGCTGTTGGGAACATACACTCCAAAAATCGACGCCAAAGGACGTATGGCATTGCCTGCAAAATTTCGCAGCCAGCTGGGACCGGGCATGGTGATGGCCCGTGGTCAGGAGCGATGTGTCTATCTGTTGCCCCAATCGGAATTTCGCCGGATCGCATTGCAGATCCAGCGCACATCCATGGGAAACAAGGCTGCACGTGATTATTTGCGTGTGTTCCTTTCCGGCGCGGTTGATCAGGAGCCAGACAGGCAAGGACGTGTGCTCGTGCCGCAGATGTTGCGCGATTACGCGAATTTGGGAAGCGACATCGTGGTGATTGGCGTGGGGACCCGAGCGGAGATTTGGAACAAGCAGGCATGGGAGGAATATCTCGCCGAACAGGAGCAGGGATATTCCGATATTGCCGATGACGTATTACCGGCGGTGGAATTCTGATGACAGATGTAACGACCATACATCAGCCAGTGTTGCTGCGCGACTGCGTGGATCTGGTGGTCCCGGCGTTGGCGAGGCCAGGGTCGATTGCGGTGGATTGCACGCTTGGTTTGGCGGGGCATTCCACGGCTTTTCTCAAAGCGAGTCCGCAAGCGCGTCTGATCGGCATCGATCGAGACACGGAGGCGCTTTCGCTCGCCACGCAGCGAATGCGGATGGAAGGTCTTGCCGACCGCTTCATACCCGTGCACGCCGCATTCGACGATTTCGCGCAAGTGCTTGATGATCAGGGGATCGACCAGGTAAACGCCGTGTTCATGGATTTGGGATTGTCGAGTTTGCAGATTGACGAGACGGAGCGGGGATTCTCCTATTCTCACGATGCGCCTTTGGACATGCGTATGGACGTGACCCAGCCATTGACCGCCGAACAGATACTTGCTGAATATTCGTTCGCTGATCTGGTACGCATTTTCCGTACATATGGTGAGGAACGCTTCTCCAAGCAGATAGCCCGCGAAATCGTGCGTAGGCGTGAGATCGAACCATTGACCACATCGGGGCAGCTCAACCGATTGGTGGATGAGGTTGTGCCGCAAGCGCACCGTCCTGCGGGAAATCCCGCGAAACGTGTGTTCCAGGCATTACGTATTGAAGTCAACGGCGAGCTCGACAAATTGGCGGGGACGCTACCGCAGATCGCCAACCATCTTGCGGTGGGAGGACGTTTGGTGGTGGAGTCGTACCATTCGCTGGAAGACAAGACCGTCAAAACATTTATGAATCAAGGTCTGAAAGCTGACGTGCCCGCAGATATGCCGGTAATACCCCCGGATATGATGCCGTTCTTCAAAGAACTGACGCGAGGCGCCATCAAAGCGGCCGAGGAAGAAATCGCCATGAATCCAAGGTCGGCCTCTGTGCGACTGCGCGCAGTGGAACTGACCAGACCAATTCCTGAACGCTGGCGAAAACGATTCGACCAAGGCAATGATTACGCAAGCATGAAACGACAAGGAAGGAGGGGCTGAACGTGGCCGCACCAAGAACGATCGCATCAAACGCGGCTCCCGCAGGACGCCGGGACCAAACCGAAACCGCTGGCACCACTCGCCCTGAATTGCACGTCGTCAAAGGAACGCGGGCCGAAGGCAACAGCGTCAAGCGAGGATTCGAACATCTCATCACATGGACGCGCACCAGAAGCACTCCATTGTTGCATCTGGTTATCGCCGTGGTGTTCCTCGGCGGATGTCTTCTGGGATCCTTAACGCTGCGTACCCAAATGGTGCAGCATTCCTTCGAGGCGAACCAGATTGAGTCGAACATTACCCGCCTGACCCAAGACGTGGAAGATGACCAGGCCAAGCTTGACGAACTTGAAGCCTCGCTGCCGAGCAAGGCCGAGGAAATGGGCATGGTGCCCCAAAAAGGCGCTCTAACGATTGATCTGAACGGCTACCAGCCAAGCGGAGACGACGCTCAGTGAATCCTTTTCACCGCACTTACGCACGTTTCCACAAGAAACTGCTTACGAAAACCATGGCCATCGGCGTCATTCTGGCGTTGATGGGCACGGCTTGCCTTATTCAATTGGCCAACATCCAGTTGATCAATGGCAAAACCATGGCGCAGGCCGCGGCGCAAAACCGCACGATTACCGTGACTTTGAAGGCACGGCGCGGCAAAATCATGGACACGAACGGCTCGATTCTCGCGCAAAGCGTGGAGCGCTACACCATCATCGGCAACCCCGAGGAAGCACAGGCCTTCACTCCCACAACCTGCACCAAACAGACCGGAGACAACTGCCATCAGATCGATGGCAAGCCGGTAGGTGCTACCGGAGCTGCGGCGGTAGCTAGACTCCTCGCTCCGGTACTGGACATGGACGCCACCGAATTGGGTGCCATGCTTTCGGGAACAGGCCAATATGCGGTACTCAAAAAAGATGTGACGCCGGCCGTTAAGCGCAAGATCTCCAAACTCAATCTGGGCGGTATCGTCTACGCGGAACTCAGCAACGAGCGCATCTATTCCAACGGAACCCTGATGGGCGCACTGCTGGGAGGTGTCGACGGTGAAGGCAAAGGCGTAGCGGGCATCGAACAGATGGAAAACAAGACGTTGACAGGCGAAGACGGGTACCAAGTCTACCAACAAGGCAACAACGGCGTCGAAATCCCCGGAACCATGACCGAATCAAAAGACGCGGTCAACGGCTCCGATGTCACACTGACCATCGACCATGACGTGCAGTGGTACGTCGAAAAAGTGCTGAAGGAAAGCTGCACGAAATATAGTTCACCGTGGGGAGTCGCCGTGGTGCAGGACACACAAACAGGGGACATTCTCGCGCTCGCCGATAGCGACGAAATCGAAGCCGGCAGCGACCAGGCGAAAATGACGGTTTCCAGGGCCGTCAGCGAAACGTTTGAACCCGGTTCCATCGGCAAGGTTTTCACCATGTCAGGCATGATTCAGCTTGGATTGCACCAGGCATCGGATAAATTCACGGTGCCGGACCACATTACGACGAACGGGCAGACCTACAGCGATGCGACGACCCACGGCGATGAGCATTGGACGCTGGCAGGCATTCTCGAGCAATCGTCGAATGTCGGCATGATCATCGCCGCGGAGAAGATGTCTAACGAGCAGCGATATGAGTTCATCAGCAAATTCGGTATCGGACAAGACAATGGGCTTGGTCTTCCCGGCGAAGCGGATGGTCTGCTGTATTCGGCCGATCAATGGGATCTGCGAACCCAGAACACCGTGCTGTTCGGCCAGGCGTATACGACCAATGCGCTCCAGTTGACGAACGCGGTTGCCGTGATCGCCAACAAGGGCGTCAAAAAGCCGCAGCGCATCATCAAGGCGATCAGCGATGCCGAAGGGCATTCCGAAGAGCAGAAGCCTGAAGGCGAAGCGACGCGCGTGATTGACGAGCAGGTGGCCTCACAGGTGATGAATGCCATGGAATCCGTGTCCGACCACTATTCCCAGTTCGTCAAAGTGGATGGTTACCGTGTCGCGGCAAAGTCCGGTACCGCGGAAGTTGCCGGTGCGGACGGACGTCTGTCGTCGATTATCAGCGATTATTCTGCGATTATTCCTGCGGATAATCCTCGTTTCGTCGTTACGGTGGTGTTGAAAGATCCGCAAGGCGGTTATGGTGGTCTGACGGCAGGCCCGGTCACTGCGGAGATTGGTGAATTCCTTATGCAGAAGTACGAAGTGCCGGCGTCAAGTCCGCGAACTGATGCTATTCCAGTGACTTGGTGAGTGTGTGAGCATGAAGAACGGAGGGGCGGAAAGATGAGCGCGGTCAGCGAATCCATGAATAGGCGAATGACGTTGGGTCTGCTTGCCAGCAGATATGGCTTTGACCTTGATCCCGCGTTCGCTACCGAAGTGACGGTCACGTCCATTGCCGACGACATCGATTCGGTGCGGCCGGGAGCGTTGTTCATGCCGTCCATGCAGGTGGATGAGCAACAGTTACGGCAGGTGCAAGCGCTTGGTGCGTATGGTGCGGTGGTGCCGCATGCGTTGCGAGGAAAAACGGATGGCGTTCAGATTCCTTTGATTTATGCCGAACCGACTGCGCAACAGTTGGGCAAGCTTGCCAGCGAGATGGCGGGCAGCCCATCCGATTCGCTGGCGGTGTTCGCCGTGGCTGGCAGCAATACGCAAACGGTGGAACAGGGTGTGAGGGATCTCGCGGATTTCCTGCACATGCTCGGCAATCCGGTCGGCGTGATTAGTGCCGGCAATTCGCAATCGTTGGAACGATTCCTTGATCTGAACTATCCATTGTCGATTCTTGACGTGCAGCGTACGATGGCTGTGTGCGCCGAAGACGGCGCCGCCGCTGTGATCCTTGCGCTCAGCGAGGAAACGTTGAATGACGATGCGTTGCAGTCGGTGAATGTTGATGTGCTTGGCTGCGACGACAAGGGTCTCAGCGAGGCTGAGATCGTCAAGTCGGTCGCACGGTTTGGATGCACTGTCGGCAAGCAGACCCACATCGCAGGTCGTACGCAGGAATCCGATGCGCTCGCAGCGCAAGCGACGGAGGCATACGGGCAGACGGACAGCAGCGCGTTGTCATTGTCCATCGCCATGGTGCTTGCGGCCGGCGTACGTAAAGCCAATATTAAAAGCGCATTGCGTGTATCTCGAGATCTGAACTAGTCTCGATCGGAACGGATGCGGACGTCGAATAGTGATAATCGTAAACAACGTGAACAATATGCAGTACATCAACACAGAGGAGAAATCAGAGTGAGCAGCCCGACCATGATGCCAATGAGCTTGGAGGAAATCGCCCAGGCGGTTCAGGGACGGCTGATTGCCGGCACCGCGGCGATTGATACGCCTGTGGCCACCAGCACATTCACTGATTCACGACAGATTGTTGAAGGATCGGTATTCGTGGCGATTGCCGGAGAACGCGTGGATGGCCACGATTATGTGTCGAAGGTAGGCGCTCAGGGCGCTGTTGCCGCAATAGTCGACCATGAGATCGACGGTGCCGGAGTGCCTCAGATCGTGGTGGAAGATACGGTGCTTGCCTTGGGCGCGTTGGCCAAGCACAATATCGAACGCCGGCGTGCGTTGGAAACGCCGTTTACGGTGATTGGCATCACCGGTTCCGTCGGAAAAACCACTACCAAGGATCTCATGAAGGCGTTGCTGGCGCACATAGGACCGACGATTGCGCCGGTCGGATCGTTCAACAATGAAATCGGACTGCCGTTGACTTCGCTCAAAGTACATGCGGAAACTCGCTTTCTGGTTGCGGAAATGGGTGCCAATCATGTTGGGGAAATCGCGAATTTGACGTCGCTGGTGCCGCCGGATATTGCGGTCGTGTTGAAAGTCGGCGTCGCGCATCTAGGGGAATTCGGCTCGCCGGAACGCATCGCACAAGCCAAATCGGAAATCATCCGTGGTCTTGTTCCAGGTGGTCTTTCCGTACTGAACGCGAATGACGAGCATGTGGCTGCGATGAGCGCCATCGCTCCGGGCGACGTGATGTGGTTCGGACTTCCGCAGAACAATGACGGCAAGCCGGCAATCAGCGCGCAACATGTGCATTGCGACGAATTGGACCATCCGAGCTTCATTTTGGACAATGGTGATGGCGAGCATGCCGAAGTCACCTTGGGCATCTGCGGTCAGCATAATGTCATGAATGCGCTTGCCGCCGCTTCAGTGGCGATGCGTTTGGGCATGTCGATTGGCGATGTCGCATCCGCATTGTCGGATGTGACGGCCATCAGTCCCCATCGCATGGCTGTTTCCATCGTGAACAAGCAGGAAACGTCATTCACGTTGATCGATGATTCATTCAACGCCAATCCTGATTCCATGAAAGCCGGTCTTGACGGATTGCTGCGTTGGAAGGCTGGTTCCGAAAGCCAGCCATTCCGTGTTGCGGTGTTGGGCGCCATGCTTGAGCTCGGTCCGGATGAAAAGGATTTGCATGTTGGCATCGGCCGGTATGCGTTGGAAGGCGGGGTTGATGCGCTGCTGACGGTTGGCAGTGCATCCGATGCTTCCCTGGACGCTCTGGCAGGTGCCATGGCGGACGGCGCATCCTCGGCGGGAGACGCTTCTCACGTCGATTGGGTTCACGATATCGATGAGGCCGATAGTCTTGTGACGCGACTCGCCGTCGAACATCCAGGTGCCGTGGTGCTGCTTAAAGGTTCCCACGCTTCCGGCTTGAGCGCTCTGGCCGAACGTTGGCAGGCCCTGGCTGCACAATAGAACAAAAGCATTTGGCAAGATTTGAATAATCGACGTTATCTGAAGAATGTCTGACTGAAACGGAGAACATCAGGTGATTTCGCTCATCATCGGAATTGTGGTGTCGCTGGTCGTAACGATTGTGGGAACACCGCTGCTGATTCGTTTGGTACACAAGCTTAATTACGGGCAGTACATACGCCAAGATGGTCCGAAGTCCCATCTGGTCAAGCGTGGCACGCCTACGTTGGGTGGCGTGGTCATCAATCTGGCGGTTGTGTTGGGTTGGGGCTCGTCGGCACTGTATCGCTTCATCACCAGGGGAGAGGTGCCGTCATGGTCGGCGCTGCTGGTGCTGTTCGCCATGCTATCGATGGGTATGCTGGGATTCATCGACGATTTCGCGAAGGTTCGCAAAAAGCAGAGCGAAGGCCTGACGGTCAAAGGCAAATTCATCGGCCAGTTCGTTCTCGCCACCATCTATGCGGTGCTGGCGTTGATTCTGCCGACGAATTCCGGCTTCCCCAGCGCGCAGGCCGGCATGAGCTTCATTGAAGAGCCGTTTTTCAGTTTCGAGTTCGCAGGCAAAGCCGTGGCCATCGTGTTGTTCGTGATCTGGGTGAACTTCCTGATGACCGCATGGACCAATGCCATCAACCTGACCGATGGTCTTGACGGATTGGCTGCTGGTTCTTCGATGATCGCATTCATGGGATATGCGGTGATCACTTTTTGGGAGTTCTACCACCTCAAGGGTTTGGGACATGAAGGCTTCGCCTACGCGGTGTCCGATCCTCTTGATCTGACCATCATCGCGGCCTGCGCGGCGATGGCGTGCTTCGGATTCCTGTGGTACAACTCCAATCCAGCATCCATTTTCATGGGAGATACCGGTTCTCTGGCGCTTGGCGGCTTGTTTGCGGCCATGTCAATCGCCACACATACGGAATTCCTGGCGATTATCCTTGGCGGCCTGTTTGTGATTGAAACCATGAGCGACGTTATTCAGGTCGGCTATTTCAAGATGACTCGCAAGCGTGTGTTCAAGATGGCTCCGATCCATCATCACTTCGAATTGAAGGGGTGGCCGGAAGTCAAGGTTGTAATTCGCTTCTGGATGATTGAATTGCTGTTCGTGTTAATTGCGTTGGTGATTTTCTACGGCGATTGGGTCTCCCGTTCCGGTCTGTGACGGCTGTTGCGTTCCGCTGATATGTGAACGGCTGCAACATGACTGTGATCTGTAAGGAATATCAAGGCATATGAGGTGCCGACAATCGAAGGATGATGGATATGGATATGAGCGGTAAGACCGTGATTGTGGCGGGTCTTGGAGTTTCTGGCCAAAGCATGATGGAAGTGTTGGGGTCCCGCGCCGAAAAAGTGCTTGGCGTGGATGAAAAGAAGCCCGATGCTGATTTGCACTCCTTTGATCGCATCGACTGGGATCATGTTGATTTGGTTATGACTTCGCCGGTGTTCAATCCGAGGACTCCGTTTATTCTTGAGGCGCAGCGTCGTGGCATTCCTGTGATGAGCGAGGTTGAGCTTGCTTGGCAGCTGCGAGTGAATTGCGATTCCACCGGCGAACTAGCACAATGGATCGGCATCACCGGCACCAACGGCAAAACCTCCACTACGGAAATGACTTCGGAAATGCTGACGGCTTGTGACCTGACGGCACCGGCTGTCGGCAACATCGGCAAGGCGGTATCCCATGCCGTGGTCGATCCGGCAAATGATGTGCTATGCGTTGAGCTGAGTTCCTTCCAGTTGCATTTCACCGATTCGCTGGCTTTGGATTGCGCTGCGATTACCAATATCGCGGATGATCATCTTGACTGGCATGGCGGCATTGAAAATTATGCGGCAGATAAGGCGAAGGTCTTCCACCGCGTCAAGAAGGCTTTGGTATATAACGCCGATGACGAGCGTGTGACCAGGCTGGCGTTCGCAGCCGAGACGGCGGAAGGCTGCCGCAAGGTCGGATTCACTCTGTCTGAGCCGCAAGATGGTCAGATCGGCGTGAAGGACGGTTGGATCGTCGATATGTCTGGCATCGCAGGTGGCGAGCTTGGAATGCCAGAGCAGGTCGCCAAGGTGTCTGAGTTTACGCATCTGACTGAGCCTGATGGCACGGTGTACCCGCATTTGCTTGCTGATGCGTTGACCGCATTGGCGCTGGTGCTGGGGCTTGGCGCAGACAAAGAGAAAGCCATCGCATCTCTGGAACAATTCACGCCAGGCGGGCATCGCATTCAGACTGTCGCCACCGCCACCACGCCAGATGGGGGCAGCATTCGTTTCGTGGATGATTCCAAGGCGACCAATGCACATGCAGCCAAGGCATCGCTCAATAGTTTTGCAGACAAATCCGTGGTGTGGATCGCTGGCGGATTGGCCAAGGGCAGCCGTTTCGAACAGTTGGTGGCAGAACAGTCGCACACCATCAAAGCCGCGGTCGTCATTGGCAAAGATCAGCAGCCCATCTTGGACGCGTTCGCAGCAAGTGCTCCCGACATTCCGTTGACCATCATCGATCCGGCGAATAATGACGTCATTATGGAACGGGCCGTCGATGCTGCGGGTGAATATGCCCAATCCGGCGATGTGGTGCTGATGGCGCCTGCCTGTGCGTCCATGGATCAGTTCAAGTCGTATGCCGATCGTGGAAACCAGTTCGCACAGCAGGCTCAGCGTTGGGTGAATGAGCATGGAGAAGCCTAAAACCAAGCAGAGTGACGGTACCCGTCAGAAGAGGCAGGCTGCTGCTGAAGAACGGGTCGACGATTTTCGTGGTTATGTCGGTCTGCGAAGCATGCTTAATCCGATTTGGTGTTTTCACGGGTTTAGGGTCTCTGTGGTTATCCTCACCATTTTCGGTGTGATCATGGTGTTTTCCAGCTCTTCGGTGTATATGATTGCCAATGACCAATCTCCATGGTCACAAGCGATTAAGCAGGGCGCATTCTGCGTTCTCGGACTTATTGTGGGCGTGGCCTGCATGATGGTTCCGGCGGAGCTTATCAGAAGGGTCAGTTTCGCTTTTCTGCTCGTCGCCTTGTTCTTGCAATCGTTGACATTTACGCCGTTAGGTGTTGATGCTCAGGGTAATAAAGGTTGGATTGGTCTTTTTGGATTTACCTTCCAGCCGGCTGAGGTCGTCAAGCTTGCGCTATGCGTATGGCTGCCTCGGGAGCTGATTAGCGCGCAGAAGCGGGTAAGTAAGGTGGGGCCGGTCAATGCATATCGCAGGTTGATTACGTGGCTTGGTCTTGCATTGCTGTTGGTTATGGGCGGCAAGGATCTTGGTACGGCCATGATTCTCTTTGCGATTGCGGGAACCGCGTTGTTGCTGGGAAATTTTCCTGGCAAATGGCTGGCTATTGTGGCATGTGGCGGTCTGGCTTTGGTCGGCGGTCTTGTTATCAGCAGTCCGAACCGACTTAACCGCGTCATGGCTACATATCAGACTTGTTCCGCAGCTGATATGGAGGGTGTCTGCTATCAGGTGGTGCATGGCAAATACGCCATGGCTTCCGGAGGCTTGCTGGGCGTTGGGATCGGCAATTCCGGAGAAAAATGGGGATATCTTCCGGAAGCGCACAACGATTTCATTTTCGCCATCATTGGTGAGGAAACGGGTTTCGTCGGCGCTTCGTTGGTGATTCTGCTGTTCCTTGTGCTTGGATGGTGCATGCTGGTGGTGGCTATCCAAGCGCATGACAGATATATCACTTTGGTGCTGGCCAATATTACCGTGTGGATCGTCGGCCAGGCGTTTGTGAACATTGGTGTCGTGGTGGGGCTGTTCCCTGTTATGGGTGTGCCTTTGCCTTTCGTGTCGGCCGGTGGTTCGTCGTTGATTCTGTGTTTGGGCGCTGCGGGCGTGACCATCAGCATGATGAAACAGCAGCCGCAGATCCAAGCGGAGATTCAGAGAGTCTGAAAAGCCACTGTTGCCTGCGGGGTGCTGTCGCATGCGGTGGCAATCAAACGTAGATGAAATGTGAG
This sequence comes from Bifidobacterium pseudocatenulatum DSM 20438 = JCM 1200 = LMG 10505, assembly GCF_001025215.1. Taxonomy (NCBI): domain Bacteria; kingdom Bacillati; phylum Actinomycetota; class Actinomycetes; order Bifidobacteriales; family Bifidobacteriaceae; genus Bifidobacterium; species Bifidobacterium pseudocatenulatum. The sequence goes on along the minus strand of NZ_AP012330.1, from coordinate 1,518,122 downwards.
TATCCTTGTAAGCATCGGTATGGCGCATGGTGTGCCGGGATACCGTGGGGCTAAGCTCGTACATTATGAGCAATCAGAAGCATATCGTTCTAGCCGGCGGTGGCACGGCAGGTCATGTCAATCCTCTGCTCGCCGTGGCACATGTGATTCGCGAGCTTGAGCCGGATGCCGATATTGCGGTGGTGGGCACTGCAGTCGGTCTGGAACACGAGTTGGTTCCGCAAGCGGGCTTCGAGCTGGAAACCATTGAAAAGGTGCCCTTCCCCCGTAGACCCAATATGGCGGCATTGAAGTTTCCTGCGCAGTGGAAGGCTGAAACGGCCAAGGTACGTGATATTCTCACCCGCCACGAGGCGCAGGTGGTCGTCGGATTCGGTGGATACACGTCGGCTCCCGTGTATGCGGCTGCGCACAAGATGGGCATTCCGATTGCGATGCATGAGCAGAACGCCCGTGCCGGCATGGCCAACAAGCTGGGTGCACGCTGGGCGTCCATGATCGGCACCGCGTACGCGCAAACCGGTTTGAAACCACGCAAGGGTGTTGAAGCCGAACGTGTGGGATTGCCGTTGCGTGCTGAAATTGCGGCAATAGCCGAAGGTATGGAACATGACCGTGCAGCCACAAGGCAAACGGCTGCAGCGCAGCTGGGAGTCGATCCGAACCGTCCTCTGGTGGTGGTGACCGGAGGATCGTTGGGTGCTGTGAACGTGAATCGTGCGGTGGCGGCTTCCGCCAAGGAATTGCTGGAACATGCGCAGGTGATTCACCTGACGGGAAAAGGCAAAGACGATGAGGTGCGTTCGTTGGTGTCGGTGAGTGCCGGAGAGCAGGTGCTTGGTGAGCTTGGACCAGAGCATGCCAACGACGGTGATTATCGAGTCGCGCCTTACTTGGAACGTATCGACCTTGCGTTCGCTTGTGCCGATCTGATTATCTGCCGTTCCGGAGCGGGCACCGTTTCGGAATTGACTGCTTTGGGACTTCCTGCGATTTATGTTCCATTACCGATCGGCAACGGCGAGCAGCGTTTCAACGCTCAGCCGGTCGTCGATGCGGAAGGTGGCCTGATGGTGGCGGACGCTGACTTCACTGCCGAATGGGTCAAACGTCATGTGCCGAATCTGCTAGCCGATTCGGATGCGCTTGCCAGGTATGGCGATAACGCTTGGAAATATGGTATTCGAGATGCCGCCGAAGTCATGGCCAAGCGTGTACTTTCCATGATTGACGAAAGGTAAGCCGTAGCGGCGGCAGGTGTGTCCGTCGCATTTGAAGTCGCGTTCCGAATCTCACCCATGATCGACCAAGTACGAGACCATGGGTGAGACCATAATGGAACAAGCTAAACATAATATGCAAGAGGAGCAGTCGTGACTGACAACCAGCGTGAGGCCGGTACCATTATTCTTGATCCAACCCATGTGTCATTCAGCCAGCAGGAAGGCGTGAACGATTTGGGGGTCACCCATTTCATCGGCATCGGAGGAGCGGGCATGAGCGTACTTGCCGAGATGCTGCACGAGCAGGGTGTGGAGGTGGATGGCTCGGATCGCGAGCCCAGCGCCAAAACCGATCGTTTGCAGGGGCTTGGCATTGCCGTCGAATTCGGGCAGCGCGAGGAAAACGTCGAAGGCAAACAAACTATTGTTTTTTCCAGTGCCATCAAGCCTGACAATCCGGAAATCGTCGCAGCGCATGCGGCGGGCGAACGCATCGTGCACCGCAGCGACATTCTTTCGTTGCTGATGAATACGAAACGTGCGGTAACGGTTGCGGGAGCCCATGGCAAAACCACAACCAGTTCCATGCTCGCCCATATTCTCACCCATGCCGGTGAGGGAAATCTGGCTGATCCAAGTTATGCCATTGGCGGATCCATCCAAGGCAAGGATGGCGTGATACTTGACGGAGGCCATGCAGGCCAAGGCGATGTGCTTGTGGCGGAAGCCGACGAATCCGATGGAAGCTTTGCCAAATATCATCCGGAAATCGCGATTGTCACCAATTCCGAAGCTGACCATCTTGACCATTATGGAACGCAGGAAAACTATCGGGCGGCTTTCGTGAACCATGTTCAGCACGCCATCAAATCGGTGGTGATGTGCGGTGACGACGAAGGGAATCTGGCTGTGTTGCGCGCTCTTGACGCGTCTGCGGCAGCACATACGGTCGTGTATGCGACGCAGGATGCGGCTTCGTTGGGTGATCTGAACGGTGCGGCATTCGTACATATCGAATCGGAAAGTGAAAGCGCGCAAAGCGGCGCCGAACATTTCACCTTGCATGTGCCTGCGGGACTGCTGGGCGAACAGGAACGTATGGTTCCCGTGACGCTCGCCGTTCCAGGCATTCACAATGCGCGCAATGCTTCTGCGGCGATTATCGCGGCAGCATTGCTGGGAGTCGACATTGAGAAGGCCGCTGAAGCGGCCACGTCGTTCCTCGGCGCAGCCCGTCGCTTCCAAGTACGCGGCACCGTCAGCCAGGTGACCGTCGTTGACGATTACGCGCATCATCCCACTGAGATTTCGGCTTTGCTGGATGCTGCCCGCCGTAAATATCCGCAATCGGCGATTCGTGTGATTTTCCAGCCGCACTTGTTCTCCCGCACCAAGTTCTTCGCGGAAGCATTCGCGGAGGCGCTGGCCAAGGCGGATGATGTGATCGTCACTGGCATTTTCCCTGCACGTGAAAAGCAGGAGGATTATCCGACGGTCGGCCCGGCCACCATTGTGGATGAGGCTCTTAAGCTCGACCATACGCCTGCCGAGGATTGGATCCGTGGTGTGGAAGACATGCATACCGCGGCGCAGATGATGGTGATGCGCGCCCATCATGGTGATGTTATCTTCACCGTTGGCGCGGGTGATATCACGCAGATGGACGAGGTGATATTGCACGCGCTGCAGGCTCATCGCTGGGATTGTGAGGGCTGATGGCGCGAAGGGTCGTCAGCTCCGGTACGGGGTCGGATGGTTCTGAAACGACGTCTGAAAAGCATGCGTTGCGCGGCAGGAGCATTCAAAGCCGGAAACATTTCGACTCCCCGGCTCAGTCTCAGCCGAATGGTCGTTCCATTGCTGGAGGAGTGGGACGTTCGTCTTCTTCAGTGAGCCATGCGCAGGCGGAAGCCAAAATGGCGCACGGAGGCAAGAACAAGGCAAGTCGCTCCCGGTCAGGTGACTTCGTGGATGCGCGCAATCTTGCGGGTGAGGATTTCGTTGCGAAGACGCTGGAGGAAACCACTGGCACTTTGGGGGTGGTCACCCGTCCGAAAGTGGTTGATTTCAAAGCGCGGTTGAAAGAACGACGTAAGGCGAATGCACGTGTTGTAGCGATGCGAGCTTTCGTGTCGGCCGCGGTTGCGGCCGTCGTGGTGGCGCTGATATGGTTGTTTTTCTTCTCATCGGTGTTTCGTCTTGAAGCTGGCAATATTTCCGTTGTCGGAGCCAACGAATGGGTGAGCGAGTCGCAAGTATTGGATATTGCCGGTCAGCAGGCCGGCAAATCGATTCTGCTGGTATCGAACAATGATGTGGAGAAGAAAATCAAGGAAATACCGGGAGTCACCACCGCGCAATCCAAGAAGCAACTTCCTAATTCCCTTGAAGTGACCATCAAAGCGCAGAAGCCGGCTGCGATGCTTAAAACAGGTGAAGACAGCATGACCGCGGTCGATAGCAAGGGCCGTATATTGAATTCCGTCAGCGGCGCCTCCGTGGATGGAATTCCCGTCATCGAAGTGAAGGATGTCGAGACGAGTCTGAGCAACCGCTCCATTAAAGAGGCACTGAAGATTTTGAGCTCGCTTCCTGAATCTATGCGTAACTCCATTACCAAGGTGACGGCTGAAACCCAGGATTCCATCACCACGGAAATCAATGGGGGAGACCGTGTGATTGTATGGGGTGACTCTTCCGATCTTAAGTTGAAGAAAGCCGTTGTCGACAAGATCATCAACGATCCAAATGTGATCGGAGACAAACACAACGTCGACGTGTCCGCGCCTCTACGCCCGATCATCAAATAGTGGTGAAGACATGGGAAATTAGGGGAATTGCATACGTTGAGCAGTCTGGTTTGGTATGCGAAGAACCCCGGTCGCTTTGCCGTGACCGGGGCTCTTCGCAAATAGGAGGAGAGAAAAGAAGAGAGAAAAAAGGGAGCTCTATTATTGCGTGCCGTCAGGCGTTCGGATTGGCTTTCAGCGCCGGAGCGACGGAAACCGCCGGATCGAGACGTGGGATTAGCGTGCACTGCGTGGCGTGGTATAGGTCGGACTTGCCTGGCCAGACGGTGCCGATGACCTCGTTGTCCTTGTTCAGCTGGTGGAACCAGGAACCATTCTCGTGGTCGATCAGGTATTCGTCGATGTACTTCCAGAAGGTCGCATACCAGTCCTTGTACACCTGCTTGCCGGTGACGGTGGCCAGCGTGGCGGAGGTGTTCACGGATTCGGCGAGGGTCCAATGCATACGCTCGGTGACGACGGGCTTGCCGTTCCAATCGGTGGTGTAGGCCAAGCCAATGGTACCTTCGGCGTTCCATGCGTCGGAAAGTGCTTGGGCGAACAGGTTTTCGGCTGCCTCGATAAGCTGTTGCTTGCCTTTTTCGGAACGCTGCTTGGAGCTCAGCGCATACTGGGTGATGAGACGAGCCCATTCAATGCCATGGCCTGGGGTTGCTCCGTACGGCTTGAACTGGTCATCCGGCTTGTCGTGGTTGCATTCGAGGTCCGGCTGCCAGTCGGCGGTGAAATGCTCTGGAATGCGCCAGCTGTTGTTGGACGCCCAGCCGACCACATGGTCGATGATACGGCCCGCACGCTCGCGGTATTCCTCGTTGTCGGTAACATCGGCGACGGCGAGGAACGCTTCGGTGGTGTGCATGTTGGCGTTGATGCCACGGTAGGAGTCAAGCTCGGTGAATTCCGTGTTCCAAGTATCGACGGCTAAGCCGATCTCATCATCCCAGAAATGCTTGTCGTAAGTTGCCAGAGCCTCTTCGAGCAGCTCGTCAGCGCCCGGACGGCCGATGAGCTTGGCGGAAGTGGCGGCAAGAATCACGAAAGCGTGAGCGTAACAGACCTTGCCTGCTTCATGTGTGGAGCCGTCTGCGGAAATGGACGGATACCATCCGCCGTTCTCATCGTCATGCAGCGGACCACGCAGACCGGCGATGGCCTTGTCGACCAGTTCGGCTGCACCTGGTTCGCCATACAGGAATCCCAAGGAATACACATGTGCCATACGGCAGGTGATCCACGTGTGGATGCTTTGGGTCAGATCTGGATTGCCGGTGTCGTCCAGCCAATAGGAGCCACCCTGCGGGGCGGGGAAGTTGTGGCCGAAGTGCAGGAGCTCGTTGGTTTCCGCATTGAGCAGGCTATGGTTTTCTTCGGAGCTGAATACGTAGGCTTCGGGAGGGTAAGTGCAGGTCATCGATCAAGTCCTTCCTTGACATCGTCTGCTGTGACGTGATAACTACGTTGAAGTATTAACTATGTTAATCACTTAAGCGGTTAATGCAAGTCGACACGCGGAATTTGAAGCTGGGATTATATGCGATTTGTAATGGGGCTGGGTATGTGAGATCAAGCAAGACAAGAAGGGGGCTTTCGACAATATTGCGTCAATATTTTTTGAATATCCGGTATGGTGGGGGTGGTTTACAGTAAACTCAAGGATCTTTGAAAACCGTTGGAAATAAAAGAAAAGCCGCCATTTCTGGCGGCTTTCAATACGTGGAGATGCGGGGAATTGAACCCCGGTCCGATAACCGAACCCTCAGTCTTCTACGTGCGTAGTCTGCTGGCCGTGCGGCGGTTTTTCTGCCCCCATCGATATCGCAGACAACTGATGGCGAGCATATCTACAGTAAAAGTCCCTTGCCGGCCCTGTGGCTCAGCCGACAAAGCAAGTCTTCTTAACGACGCTCAACATCCTCCCAAAGACGAGAAGGAGTGAACGGAGCGGCTGCTCACTGGTTAATCCTGGCGCGAAGCTCAGGCAGCGAGAGCGAACTCAGTGCGGTTAGATTTAGCACTTATTCTTTTGTAGGGGGCATCCACGAGTGGACCCTACGTTCTCGGCACGCTTCCCTGCGACGAACAGGTCACCGTCGAAACCGATCATCCCCAATCTTGAATTATCAAGCACCCGATGCAAGACCGGACTTTTCAAGATATCACGGAATGTCAATAATCGCAAATTATATGCCGCTTTTCTTACGCTGCGAGCGAAGTCTAAACATGGGCTTACTGCCTGACCTGAATATCGAAATAATCCATACAGGTCGGTGATGCGCTGCATGAAATCGGAGGATGACTGTGGAATATCGGATTGCGAAACGGCATTCATGGTGGTGTAGGGTTCGTTCAGAGCATCTTCTTCGTTGAGGTGCGTATGCCGTGGCAATCGGGATTGCGCAAATTGCGGATTGAATATGAGGATGAAAAACGAGGCCATGATAACAGACATGGCCTCGTTGGTGATGATGAAAGGGAAAACTAGGATTATTTACCGGCTTCGGCGAGATAATCAGGAACGCCTTCCGCCGGGTAGGTCGGCCAGCCGCCTTCCTTGGTGCACACGTAGGCCGCGGTGTTCACGGCGGCACGATGGGCTTCCTTGAGCGGAGCGCCGGTCAGCAGCTTGCCGGTGAAGGATCCGGAGAAGGAATCGCCGGCACCGACGGTATCTGCAACCTCGACATGCGGGGTCAGCAGGGTGGAGACTTCGCCATTCTTGGCAGTGATGGTGCTGAACGTGGCGCCGCCGGTCAGAATGATGTACTCGAGGTTGAAGCGGTCGATGAACCACTTACATGCCTCTTCGTCATTGCACTTAGGAATGGAGAACATGTCGCGCATCATGATCAGCTCTTCGTCGTTGATCTTGAAGATGTTCGCGTAGTCGAGCAGCTCTTCGATGAGCTCATTGGAGTAGAAGTTGGCGCGCAGGTTGATGTCGAAGAACTTCAGTGCGCTTTCCTTGGTGTGCTTGAGCAGTTCGACGATGGTGTCGTGGGATTCGGGGGAGCGCAGGCCGAGGGTGCCGAAGCAGACGGCGTCGGCCTTGGACACGGCTTCGACGAGCTCGTCGGTGAGCTTGATGTGATCCCAGGCCACGTTTTCGACGATGGTGTATTCCGGAATGCCGTTGGTCAGAGCCACATCAACCGTGCCGGTCGGGTATTCGTTGACCTGCACCAGCGTGTTGATGCCGGCCTTGTGGGCGTCTGCAAGCAGCTCATTGCCCAGCTCGTCGTTGCCGACCGCGCTGATGGCGAAGCTTTCCGCGCCATTCTGGGACGCATGATATGCGAAATTGACGGGCGCGCCGCCGGCGCGCTTGCCGGTGGGGAGCATATCCCATAGGATTTCGCCGAGAGAGATGACGATTGGCTTGGACATGGTGTTCCTTTCTTTGGTTGTGGCGTGCTATGCGACGTCAAAGAACATCGAAGGATGTTCTAGAAAACTGGTGATGGCCACGGCTGCGGCGCCGGTGACGGTGGCGTCCGTTGGAAGGCTGGACAGAGTGATTTCGGTATCGTTCCCGACTTCGGGAATGGTGCGCTCACGAACGACTTTCTTGACTTCGTCGAGCAGGGGTTGGCCTGCTTGGGAAATGATGTCTCCCAACACGATATGCGTCGGATTGAAGGCGTTGATGATGTTGACCGCGCCATAACCGATATATCGTGCGACTTCGGAAGTCAGTTCCGTGGCTGCCTTGTCTCCCGCGGAAACCTTGGCGAACAGTGCGGTGCATGCCTGTGCGTGGGTCATGGTTTCGCATCCTGGGACAATGCTTGGCTGCTCGTTGAGTCGCTCGTGGATCGCATTGGCCGAGCAGTAGCGTTCCAAGCACCCGACATTGCCGCAATCGCAGGGTTTGCCGTTGACGTCGACGGAGATGTGTCCGATTTCGGTGGCCGTGCCGTGCGCGCCGTAATAGATCGAACCATTGTCGATGATGCCGAGGCCGATGCCCTCGCCAAGCAGATAGTAGGCGAGCGATCCCTCGGACAGTTCCGGGTTGAACAGGAACTGCGCCAAGGCGCCTGCGCGTGCGTCCTGTTCAACGAATACGGGTACGTTGAACGCTTCGCTGAACTCCTTGATGAAGTTGACCTGCCGCCAACCCTGCATGGATGAGACGAGCGCGGTGCGACCTTCCTCCACCAGATACGGACCGGGAACGGCCATGCCGACGGCTACGATGCTCGAATCGTCCGCAATGAGCTGTCGTACGGTGGCCCGGATCTGTTCTACCGTTTCGGGAATATGCTCCTCGTCAACGGTGGGCAGGTCGGTGAGGGAAATACGATTGCATTTCAGGTCGAACACTGCGATCTGCACCAGACTTCGTGCGAATTTCACGCCGACGACATGGTATTTCGCGCAATTGAGATTCAGGCCGATGGAACGACGATTCTTATCGCCTTCCATGTCTCCGGTTTCTTCGATAACGTCTCGGAACAGTAGTTTTGCGGTAATTTTCGTAATGGCCGCGGGTGTGAGTTCGATGGCTTTGGCGATTTGCGCACGTGAGCTGATGCCGTTGTGGTAGAGGTATTGCAGAATTCTGGAACGATTGTTTTCTGAAATCGATGATTGCTGAGCGCTGTAACTACTCATGACACCTCCTTGCGCCAGTGCACGGACCCTTCGTTGAACTAGTTGATATATTAACGCCGTTAATTAGTTGATGCAAGTTCCGTCTTTCGGCGTGTCACGAGGACCGTCGATTCTCAATATGGGATTCGCTGTCTCATTATTTGACACACTCTTTTCGGAAAAAAATTAACTGCAAAACCGTTGTGATTGCTGAGTTTTCGTTGGATCGAGAAAGGGTGATGTCGCAAAATGAGCTTCCGTGAAATGTTTCGCTAACAAAGTGTGCCCTACCCTTATGGCACGTCGTTTTGGAGTACCAATTACGACAGCAGGAAGAGAAAGGATTCCATAGTGAATCACAAGAAGATTATGGCTGCGGCTGTTTCGATTGCCGCACTGGCCTCGCTCGCGGCATGCGGCGGCGTAAAGGATAGCGGTTCCGCATCGGGGGATGCGGATGTCATTACCGTCGGCACCACGGACAAGGTTACTAGCGTTGACCCTGCCGGCTCCTATGACAACGGTTCCTATGCCGTTCAAATCAACGTGTTCCCGTTCCTGTATGCGCAGGACTACAACACCTCTGAACTGTCTCCGGACATCGCTGCGGATGACGGTACCTGGAGTGACGACGGCACTGAGTTCACCGTTAAGATCAAGTCTGGCCTGAAGTTCGCCAATGGTCACGACCTGACTTCGTCCGATGTCAAGTTCTCCTTCGACCGTGTCAACACGATCAACGATGAGAATGGTCCGAGTTCGTTGCTGGCCAACATCGAATCCATCGATACGCCAGATGACACCACTGTGGTGTTCCATTCCAAAGTCAAGAACGATGTGACCCTCAAGCAGGTGCTTTCCAGCCCGGCTGGTCCGATTGTCGACGAAGAGGTCTTCTCCGCCGACAAGCTCACTGATGCTGACACCATCATCAAGGAGAAGGCTTTCGCCGGTCCGTACATTCTGACCTCCTACAAGGCCAATGAGGTTGCAGGCTACTCCAAGAACGACTCTTATCAGGGTCTGACCCCGGCCAAGAACAGCACTGTTCAGGTCAAGTACTTTGCCGATTCTTCCAACCTGAAGATGGCCGTGCAGCAGGGACAGGTCGACGTGGCCTACCGTTCTCTGACTCCGACCGACATCGATGATCTGTCCAAGGATTCCAAGGTCAAGGTCGTCAAGGGTCCGGGCGGTGAGGAACGCTTCCTGGTCTTCAACTTCAACATCCAGCCGTACGGCACCAAGTCCGACGAACCGAATGCCGACAAGGCCAAGGCTGTGCGTCAGGCCGTTGCTAACCTCATCGACCGCGAGGAGTTGGCGACCAAGGTCTATAAGGACACGTACACCCCGATGTACTCCTACATTCCGGACGGTTTAGTTGGTCACGAAGACACCTTCAAGACCGCGTATGGTGACGGCAACGGCAAGCCGAGCGCCGACAAGGCCAAGAAGGTTCTTGAGGACGCAGGCGTTTCCACTCCGGTTGAGCTCAAGCTGCAGTACAATCCGGACCACTATGGATCCTCTTCCGCCGACGAGTATGCGGCTCTCAAGGCTCAGCTCGAGGAGGGTGGTCTGTTCAAGGTCGACCTGCAGTCCACCGAATGGACCCAGTACAACAAAGACCGTGTTGTTACCGAGGACTCTGATGGATCCTACCCGGTCTACCAGCTCGGCTGGTTCCCGGATTACTCCGACCCGGATAACTATCTGTCTCCGTTCTTCCGTGACGGCAACTTCGTGAACAACGCTTACTCCAACTCCGAAATCAACGATTTGATTATGGAGCAGGCTGGTGAAACCGACGAAAGCGCCCGTGAGGATCTGCTCAAGAAGATTCAGACCCTTGAAACCGAAGACCTGTCCACCATCCCGCTGCTGCAGGGTGCGCAGGTTGCAGTTACCGGCGCCAACGTGAAGGGTGTTGTGCTCGACGCTTCCTTCCGTTTCCGTTTCGCATCTGTCACCAAGGCGTGATGTGTGCGGATGTGCGGCATGACCTGCCGCAGCCTGCATAGAAAACCACTGGGGATCCCCGGTCTATGGCCGGAGGTCCCCATTTCCCGAATTATCTGCCTGAAACGGCGCAGTGATTCGATATTGTTGTAAATCAAAGCCGTACAGGCTTCTTATCAAGGAGCATCGCGTGTCAGACACAGCAGCTCCGGCCGTCTCTCAGGAGGCGAAGCCGAAACAAGCCAAAAAGAATCATTTGTCAGGCGGATTTTTCCGTTTCGTCCTGACTCGATTCCTGCTCATTATTCCAACCGTTTTCATTCTCGTCACCGTCGTGTTTTTTGTGATGCGAGCTACAGGCGATCCTATTTCTGCGGCATTGGGTGGTCGTCTTACCCCTGACGAGTTGCAAAAGCGTGTTCATGCGGCCGGCTACGACCGTCCTCTTATTGTGCAATATATCGATTACCTTGGGGGTTTGCTCCATGGGGATCTCGGCACTACGTTGACTGATAATCAGCCGGTTATCAGCATTCTTGTTCATTACGGATCAGCGACTTTCGAGTTGGCGCTCCTATCGCTCATTGTTGCTTTGATCGTAGGTATCGGCTTAGGTCGTGTAGCTGCGTGCAGACGCGATCACGCTGCCGATGCAGGCATTCGAACCTTTGCCATTCTGTGCTACGCCACCCCCGTGTTCTTCTTGGGATTGGTCCTGAAACTCATTTTCGCCATCTGGCTGAACGTGTTGCCGGCATCCGGTCGATGCTCGTTGTCTTCGGAAATGCAGTTCACCCGACTCGTCTCTCCGACCGGCTTCTACATTATCGATGCACTGCAGCTGGGTGATATGAGCGTGCTGGCCGACGTGTTGCGTCACGCCGTGCTTCCTGCGCTGGCGTTGGGATTGCTCACCGCAGGCGTGTTTATTCGTTTGGTGCGCACCAATGTGATTTCCACCTACAATTCCGGCTATGTCGAGGCTGCGCGTTCGCGTGGCGTCGCCGAAAAACGTCTGCTCAGCAAGCACGCATGGAGGCCGGCGCTTATTCCAATCATCACCGTTATGGGCATGCAGATCGCATTGATGCTCGCCGGCGCGGTGCTTACCGAAACCACCTTCGAATGGAAGGGACTCGGATTCATGTTGTCCCAATATCTGAAAGCGCGTGACTTCGTAGCTGTGCAGGGCATTGTGATTCTGATCGCCATCATCGTGGCCGTCGTCAACTTCATCGTTGACGTTATCGCCGCGTTGGTGGATCCGAGAGTGAGGTACTGACATGACTGCATCAGCAAATAACGTCACCGTCCCGGGTGACACTCGTCTGAACGATCTCAAAGTCAACAGGAAAGCTCCGTTCTGGGCCAAGATTCCGATCATCAAGGAGCTTCGCGTAGCGGTCGGCTGGCAGAAAGGCATGCTGATTACCGGCCTGTTGCTCACGGCGTTCTTCCTGCTCGTGGCCTTGTTCGCGCCCGTAATTGCACCGTACGGCTATGCGCAGCTCAAAGATGCCAATGGAGTTTCATTCCCAGCCCAGGCAGCACCCTCATCCGAGCATATTTGGGGTACCACCGCAGGTGGTTATGACGTGTTCAGCCGTGTGATTTGGGGCTCTCGTACCGCGGTCATTGCGATTGTGATCGCTGTGCTGCTTTCTATTTTCGCGGGTGTATTGCTCGGTTTGGTTTCCGGATATTTCGGTGGTTGGGTGGATCGTGTGCTTGTCATGATCGCCGACGCCATCTACTCTTTCCCCTCGCTGCTGCTTGCGATTCTGATGGCCATTATGATTTCCGGCGGTCAGTCTGGTCTGTGGAGTGGCATTCTCGCTTCGGGTATCTCCATCACCGTGGTCTATATTCCGCAGTATTTCCGTACCATTCGATCCGAGGTCATTCGAATCAAGGAATCCGCTTACGTTGATTCCGCTCGCGTGGTGGGCGCGTCGACATGGCGCATCATGACCAAGCACCTTCTTAAGAACTCCACCAGAACGTTACCGGTTATTCTGACGTTGAACTCGTCCGAAGCGATTCTGACTCTTGCGGGATTGGGCTTCCTCGGATTCGGCATCGAACCTACCGCAGCCGCTGAATGGGGTTACGATCTGAATCGTTCCGTGTCGGATGTAACCGCGGGCATTTGGTGGACCGCAGTGTTCCCAGGTATCGCCATCGTATTGATTGTTCTGGGTATCACCTTGGTGGGCGAATCCCTCAATGACCTTGCCGACCCGCGTCTGCGTGCACGCAAATCCGCTGGTGAGGTGGTTGGATCCATCGAAGATACTTCGGTTGATCCCAGCCAGAAGCCGGGCGTTCGCAACGAGGTGATAGCCGAGCTCGCGGCCGCCAAGAATCCAATGGGAGCCAGCGATCAGCCAGTGACCGTTACGGATCGCGACCCGTCATTTACCGCCTCCGAATGGGGCTCCAAGGAAGAAGAGTGACGCAATGAGTGACGAACAAACCAATCTTGCGCAAGTCAAGGATCTGAGCGTTTCCTTCATGACCGACGCAGGATCCATCAAAGCCATCGACAAGATTAGCTTCACCATCCCACGCAAAACCGTGGTGGGTGTGGTTGGCGAATCAGGTTCCGGAAAATCCGTGACCGCACGTTCGATTATCAAGCTGTTGCCGGAGACGGCAACCACTTCCGGCGCGATTTATCTGTCGAACCGTGAAGGCAATGAGCAGCTTGACGTACTGTCTCTTTCCGGAGAAGATCTGCGCCGTATGCGCGGATCAGAAGCGGCCATGGTGTTCCAGGAACCTAATTCGGTACTTAATCCGGTGTACACCATCGGATGGCAAATCGAAGAGGGACTTCGCGCGCACGGCATGAAAGACAAGAAGGAGCTTCGTGCCAAGTCCGTGGATATCCTCAAAAAAGTAGGCATTCCTGATGCCGAAACTCGAATTGACTACTATCCGCATCAGTTCTCGGGCGGCCAAAAACAACGTATCGTCATCGCCATGGCGTTGGTGCTCAATCCAGGTCTGATTCTGGCTGACGAACCGACTACCGCGCTCGACGTGACCGTGCAGGCAGAAATTCTTGACTTGTTGCGTCTTGCCCGCGACGAATTCGGCGCCTCCGTGCTGATTATCACCCATAATATGGGTGTGATCGCCGATATCGCCGATGAAGTGGTGGTCATGTATCGAGGTCATGTGGTCGAGCAGGGAAGCGTCGAACAGATCTTCTACTCGCCGAAAGACGATTACACCAAGCGGTTGCTCGCGGCCGTGCCGCGTATCGGGCAGAAACTGGTCGTTCGTGATGAGCAGGGCAAGGTGATTGAACGCAGCAAGGATTGGCATGACCAACCCATTGCCGTCGAGGCCAAGGGACTGACTATCACCTATCCTGGGCATTTGACGCAGCCTGATTTCAAGGCGGTCAATGGTATTGATTTCACTATTCACCGTTCCGAAGTGCTGGGATTGGTCGGCGAATCCGGTTCCGGCAAATCCACTACCGGTCGTGCCATCGCGGGTTTGCAGAAAGTGTCCGGCGGCTCCCTGAACGTGTTGGGTGTGGAAATGAACGGTGTCAAGGAACGTCAATTCAAACCCAAGCGTGCTGATATTGGTTTTGTGTTCCAAGATCCGGGTAGTTCATTCAATCCGCTGATGACCATCGCGGAGAATGTGGCAGAACCGCTGATCGTGCATAAAAAGTACTCGTCTGTGTCGGAAGCGAGCGACTATGTGGGAGATCTGCTCGAAATGGTGCAGTTGCCGCGTGCATATATGAACCGGTTCCCGCATGAGCTTTCCGGCGGTCAGCGTCAGCGTGCCTCCTTGGCACGAGCGCTGGCGCTTAAGCCGAGCCTGCTGATCGCCGACGAGCCGACTTCTGCATTGGATGTGTCGGTACAGGCGAAGGTGTTGGAGCTGTTTAAGAAACTGCAGGCGGAAATAGGTTTCGCATGCCTGTTCATCACCCATGATCTTGCCGTGGTCGATATGCTGGCCGATTGCATTATGGTGATGCATAAGGGTGAGATTGTGGAACATGGTGATGCCGATCAGGTTATGAATAACCCGCAGAATCCCTACACGCAGAAGTTGTTGGCATCGCTGCCGGTGCCTGATCCGCGTGAACAGCGAGAACATTGCGCTCAGCTGCACGAGTTGCTCGCCAAAGGAATTTGATGCCGGAGTGAGTTTCGCGGCTTCCTGACATACATAAGAGCTGGTGCGACGATCATGAACCGTCACACCAGCTCTTGTGTATATATTCAATTGTGACTGTGTTCAGCGAATCGTACCGTTGAAGGAGAATTGCGCGTGTGCGTCGCCGTTCGCCTTGTTCTTGATGTACTCACGCACGTAGCCCATGCGTTCCACTGTGGTGTCGGCCAGGGGCTGAGGCAGGTCGTCGGGGGAGAACCAGCCTACGTTGAGGCTCTCCTCGTCACCTACGAATGGTTCGGTATTGCCATTTGGATCCGGCCTGCATATAAACAGGTGATCCATATACATGGTGTTGTCGCCATTCGCATACGTAAGCACCCTATGGGAGGACTTCACCGACACCAAATCGGTGACGATGACATCCACGCCAGTCTCTTCTTTGACTTCACGTGCCACCGTGTCGGCAGGCTCTTCGCCGGGCTCATTAATGCCATACACCATGGCCCATTCGCCGGTATCGGAACGCTTGCCAAGAAGTACACGACCCTGCTCGTCTTCGACATAGCCGGAGACGCCCATCAGCCACAGGAGGTCGTGGCCGACTTTCTTGCGTAACTCGAGAATGAATTCAGGCGTTGGCATATCAGACTTTTGCACCTTCGGCAGCCATGCTGGCCATCCACTCTTCGACCTCATCGATCTGCTTTGGAATGCCGGCGGAAATCCATTCCGGACCATCCTCAGTCATCAATACATCATCTTCAACGCGAATGCCGATGCCGCGATACTCCGGCGGAATCAACAGATCATCCTCACGGAAATACAGACCCGGTTCAATCGTGAAAATCATGCCAGGGCGAATCGCAGCACCCTGATACGACTCATAACGTGCCTGAGCGCAATCATGCACATCCAAACCAAGATGATGGGCCACACCACAGGCGAGCCAACGTCGATGCTGTTGTCCTTCCGGAGAAAGCGACTCCTCGACATCGACCGGAAGAATACCCCATTCGTGCAGGCGTTCAGCGATCACACGCATGCACGCATGATGAATGTCGGAATACGTGGCACCCGGCTTGGCGGCCTCAAAACCAGCCTGCTGGGAGTCCAAAACCGCCTGATACAACTTTTTTTGGAAATCAGTGAACTTGCCGTTGGTCGGGAACGTGCGCGTGATATCGGCCGTATACAAGCTATTGACTTCCACACCGGCATCAATTAGCAGCAGATCGCCGGACTCCACGGTACCGGTGTTACGCATCCAATGCAGAATCGGCGCATGAGCGCCGGAAGCGATGATCGTATCGTAGCCGACCTCATTGCCTTCCTCACGGGAAATGGCATTGAACGCGCCTTCCAACATACGTTCCGAACGAGGCTTGTCGAGCGACGACGGCAGCTTGCGCAGAATATTGTCGAAACCATGCTTGGTTGCGGCAACGGCCTTGCGCATTTCACGAATCTCATATTCGTCCTTGCACATGCGAGCCTCGGCGGCAAACTCATGAAGCTTGTCATCGGCATCGGTATTGCCATCCGGATCGGCGAAACCGTTCGCCTCGCGAATATCCTCCACCATTTCGGTGATCTGCGGATCAGCCTCGCGGATCACACGCACACGCACGGCACCAGCCTCAGAGCCGACATCCTTGCTCAATGCGTCAGACAGCTGTGCAATGTCATTGGTCTCAATACCGGTCATTGCAGTCATCTCCTGCAAGCCGGCACGAGGTCCAACCCAATATTCTCCATAATGGGCATTCATGAAAAAGTCCTGTGTGTAGTGGTTCGCACGCGGAGCCACAAACAATTCCGGCACATGCGTCTTGCCGGCCGCAGCCTCCGGAGAATCAGGATCAACCGGATTCAACACCAGCACTGCACCGGCCTCGTAGTCTTCACCCAAACCGGTGTAATACGAAAACGTCGTATCCGGACGGAACGCATAGTCGCAGTCATTGTTGCGCACTTTCGGCTGACCGGCTGGAATCACAATACGCTCTCCGGGAAAGGCCTTACCCAGCGTGTCAAGACGAGCCTGAATGTAATGGGAAGACTCCAACGGTTCAATAGCCGGCTCATTATCATCCCAACCGGTGGTCATGAACTCTTTGAACGCCTCGGAACGCGGGCGCAGCGAACGATTGTTCACACGGTCGCTCATCGCCTGATCGGGGCCGGGGGCGCTGGCCTGCTCCATGGCTTCATACTCCTTGTCTTTATCGGTAATGACTTCGTTCATCACATCTCCTGAATATGGTTATCCATGCTTACGTAATTACCGCAAACCATCCTATAACTTTTTGCGCCGCGCAACGTTCATGCAAGCACATAGAATAGGGGAGATTGAGTGAGCAATCCCAAGGTAGGGGAGGAATCCGAAAGAATATGTCATTCGAACATCCGAATCGCAACAATGAAAGCATGATCGACGTCGAACGCGACATCATGAGCCGCCCATCAGAGCGCAATACCACCAATCTTGACCTGCAACGCATGAAGATGATCCTCGACATCATGGGACATCCCGAGCAGTCGTTCCGTGTGATTCACATCACCGGAACCAACGGCAAAGGGTCTACCGCGCGCATGACCGAGGCGATTTGCCGCGCCTACGGCATGCGAACCGGTTTGTACACGTCACCGCATCTTGAACATGTCAACGAGCGCATCGCCATCGACGGACAGCAGCTTTCCGACGATGATTTCGTTGATACCTGGGATCAAATCAAAGACCTTGTAGCCATGGTCGACATGAAGATGGGAGAACTCGACAAGCCAAAAATGAGCTTCTTCGAAGTGCTTACCGCCATGGCCATCTGGAAGTTCGCCGACGCTCCGGTCGATGTGGCCATCGTTGAAGTCGGTATGGGCGGCCGCTGGGACGCCACCAACGTGCTCGATGCCGATGCGGCCATTATCGGACCGATCGACATGGACCATATGGCATGGCTTGGCAATACCGTGGAACAGATCGCGTCCGAAAAAGTCGGCATTATCAAGCCGGGCTGCACCGCGGTTATTGGGCGTCAACCGCATGAAGAGGCCGTCATGCCGATTATCGAGGAAGCGGCGGCGGAAAACCATGCCAATCTGGTGCGAGACGGCATCGAAGCGGAAGTCGTGACCCGCATTCCGGCAGTCGGCGGTCAGGTTGTGACCCTGCGTACGCCGAATGGCACGTACGCAGAAGTGCCGGTCGCCAAATTCGGCGAACATCAGGCGCATAATGCGCTCGCGGCCCTGTGCGCGGCGGAAGTGGTGATTCCCGTCAACGGTGCGCTTGACGGTGATCTTGTGGCTGAGGCGTTGAGCACGGTGAGGATTCCAGGCCGCATCGAGCAGATTCGTACATCGCCAACGATCATTCTGGATGGCGGGCATAATGTGAATGCGGCAGAATCGTTGCGTGCCGCGATTGAGGAAAATTACGATTTCCAGCAGCTCGTCGGCGTGATCGCCATGATGGGAGACAAGCAGGTCGAAGAGTATTTGGGCGTGCTCGAACCATTACTGAGCCATGTGATTGTCACTGAAAACTCGTGGCGTGATCGTGTGATGCCCGCGGAAGACCTGAAAACGGTTGCTGAACGCGTGTTTGGTGCGGAAAGGGTTACGTGTGTTCCTGAACTGCCGGATGCCATTCAGGAGGCTGTTAATATGGTTGACGCCGATGATGAGCTTGGTGTTGGCTATGGTCACGGCGTGCTGATTTGCGGTAGCTTCACCACGGCTGGCGATGCACGTCTCATGCTGGAAGAGAAAGTCAATCCCGATTTGAAGAAGCCGAAGTCGGAACGTGTCTTCCAGGCGGCTGTTGAGCCGGAACCGCGTAAGGATCAGGACGAGGCGGATCTCGATTTCGAATCTGACGCCAATCCTGATTTCGATATCAACGATTTCGGCAGTGTCGGTCCGGATCTTGCTGAAGATGAAGATACTGATGGTTCCGAAGATGCTGCCAATACTGAACATGCGGATGATGCATCTTCTGAAGATGTGCAGTAATCGCATAATGCATGGCGATGATGGATTGTCGGTTGTTGTCGACAATCCATCGATACAACAACTTGTAATGCAATACAAAGGAGTATGTAGCGATATCGATTCGCTGCATACTCCTTTGCACGATATTTTGCGCTATCCGTCGTGAGGCGCGATTATTACTTGCGTAGTTTGCGACGTAGCGACTGCAGCAGCGTGAGCGAACGGTAGAACGCCTTCTTGACCGGAATGTCACGACCTGCCGAAACCTGTACGATATTCTCGGAGAATTTCGTCTTGAATCCGTTCAAACTCTTCAATGAAGGCGCGAAATCGTTGCCGATGCCCATCAAATCGAGAACAGTGCAGCCCCGCTCTCCAAGTGCGCAACATACAACGTAAATCAGTTTGTCAGGAACATGCTGGCGCATGATTTCCGTACGCATGCACGCATAGTAATAGACCGCGTGATCGCCATTGATGGTGATGATGGACCATGCCACAACCTTGCCGTCGATACGTGCCGCGAACACGCGCGCATGATCAGGGCCAAGATTGCTGATCATATCGACATAGTCGCTCATCGGAGCGGGGGAGAAACCATCACGGTGGGCGGTATCAACCATGACCTCGTAGTATTCGGAAAAATCAGCCATCGCCTGCGCGGTCTCATCGGCGCAAGCGGCGGGGCTCTCCCTCAACGCCTTACGCACGTCGCGGCGGCCACGCTTCTTCATGCGGGTAAGAACCGCCTCATCGCCACCGGTGATGTCCACGTGCACGGTCTCGTTGTAAGGAACGGTGGAAAGCACCGGGAACGAGCCTTCGAAATCCCACAAGTCGATACGCAGGAACACAACGTTTTTATCGCGTTTGCGTACATCCTCGACAAGCAGGTCGCGAACCTGCGCTTCCAGCTGCGCGGAAGGCTTGTTAAGCCAAGCCGGACCATGAACGGACCTCAAATAGTGGTATCCATGGGTTTCGTAATCGATGAGCGCGATGAATGCGATTGGAGCGCCGTCCTGCTTCACCACGTACGCACCCCACGGCGTACGTCCGTCAATGGTGTTCTGATATTTGGCCCATACCGCGGTCTGTTCGATGGGCAGGGTAAGACCCGCCTGCACAGCCTGCTGTTCCATGGTGGCTGCGTCGGTGAATTCAAGAGTGATCATGATTGCTGGATTGTTCCTTATGGTTGGTGATTACTCGATGATGGTTGGCTGTTGCCGCAGGTCAGGCAAGCCCAAAAATACGTTCCACAATGTGGTCGTCGCCTTCGAAGGGAATATGCTTGCCGTGGTCCTTGAACCAGCGCTCGTTGCCTTTGCCGATGATAAGGATGATATGGAGGCGGTTGGGATTCTTGCGGTCGATTGCTACGGTCGACTCCACTGCTTCCGTACGGTCGAGAATGATCCTCGCATCCAGATCAGGATTGGTGACACTGTCGAGCATGTCTTGGCAGACGTGTTCCACAGGCTCGTCATCCGTGTCTTCGAAGGTGAGAATCAGATGGTTGACGCGATTCTGTGCAGCCCGGACGATTTCCGATCTGCGATCATACGCTTTATTGCCTGCGGATCCAGTGACCAGCGTGACTTCAGGATCGTCCTTGCCGTAGCGTTGGTAGACATAGTCGAGCAACGCCGTTACGGAAGCATAATTGTGCGCATAATCAACGATGGCGATGGTGTTCGACTTCGTATCGTGGAAATGCTCCATACGACCGGCGATACGTACCGGTTCCATATTGCGCAGTGCTTCCTTCGCGGCGGTTTCGTGGAAATCGAATCCAACGGCATGCGCAATGGCAATGGCCGCGGCGGCGTTCGCATAATTGAAATCGCCATCCAATTGCAGGCTGAGCGAGCCGATCTGTTCACCTTCCACCGCAATGGCGAAACGGCTATGGTCGGCGGATTCCGGCCATGCGGTCACATCCGCGGCCGATGCTTCGCCAAGAGCGAACGTGGTGACGGGAATATCGGCGATTGCAGCATCCTGACGAATAAGATCGGCATGTGCGCATGCCGTGCCGAGAACCAAGGAACGGCAATTCTTTACGATCTGCCGTTTGCAGTGAAAGTAATCCTCGAATGTCGGATGCTCGATGGGGCTGATATGGTCCGGGCTGATATTAAGGAATGCGGCGACGTCAAAAGTAAGTCCGAAAACGCGATCGACTTTGTACGCCTGCGACGAAACCTCCATAACCAGGTATTTCATGCCGTTATCAGCGGCTTCGCGCATCATACGGAACGCATCCATGGACTCCGGTGTGGTCAAATCGGACTCGACATAGGTATGTCCGTCAAGGCAATTGTCTGCGGAAGAGAACAAAGCGCATTTGCCGCAGGAGCAGCCGTTGAGCATGGCTTGGGTGAGGTAGGCGGTAGTGGTTTTTCCCTTGGTTCCGGTAATGCCGATGATTTTCAGTTGGTTCTGCGGGTACCCATAAAATGCCGCGGACAGCAGACTCATGGCTTTGCGCGCGTCATTCACGATGAGTCCCGGAGCTTTCGTCGCCGCGGAGAAGTCGTTTTCCGCAACGTATGCGGCAAGTCCACGATCATCGATGCCATCGAGATATTCCGCTTTGAAACGGCCTTTGCAGCACAGGAGCGCGCCAGATACGACCTGCCTGGTGTCATAGGTGATTGAACCGAATGGCTTGTCGAATCCGTTGATGGTTTGCGCGTCAAGCGTCCAGGCGTCTCCTTGGATGATTTCGCGCAACAATCCATGCTCGCTGAGCAAGCGTGCTGCTGATGCCAAAGTCAAAGCCATATTTCGTGTTCTCCCTGTTCTTCGGATACCGAACAGCCATTCTACCGTCAGCTATGTGCATGGCATGTGGAAGTCTGGGTGGTTACAATAAAGCTGTGACTGAAGTACGAACGGAAACTACGGTAGGTAAAAGGGCGCGTTTTGAAAAACTCGCCATGCCTGTGGTCGATGCGTTGTACCGGCAGGCGATGAAGCTTACCAACAATCCCGATGATGCCCAAGATTTGGTGCAGGATACTTTCGAACGGGGATTCAAGGCGTTCGACTCCTTTCAGGAGGGAACGAATTTCGCCGCGTGGATGACGACCATCGAGCGGAATGCCTATTTCAACCAGTATGCCAAAGCCAAACGCAGACCGCAGCGGGCTAACGATTCCACCGGTGAATATGACGATTGGGACATTTATTCGGCTTCGGGGCATTCCTCGGAAGAACTTAAATCCGCGGAACAGGAATATTTGGATGCCTATGCGCCCGAGGAAATCATGGCGGCGCTCGCCAAGCTTTCGCCGGAACGCCGTCAGGTGTTCATCGATGCTGCGATTGATGGCAAGTCATACCAGCAGGTGGCTGACGAACAGGGTGTGAAGATCGGCACGGTGATGAGTCGTCTCAATCGTGCGCGTACGCAGTTGAAACGAGAACTTGCCAACTATGCGAAGGAACGTGGCTATGCCACGGCAGGGAAGGACAGCGCATGAGTGAATCGATCGAACGGCATACCACCACTGTCACCACCAGCGAGGACGGCACTGTGACCCGGGTGACGCATACCAGTGTGCGCGTTAGCGCCTCCGGTGATTGTTTCGACCCCGAACGTTGCTGCGACGAGCGTGAACGGGCATTGATCGCGGCCATGCGCGCGTATCTGCGCCCGCAGCATGCCCCGCAGAGTCTGATTGACCGTCTTGAAGCTACGCTTGACCATTGCTGCGGAGAATAAGTCCGTGCATGTTCCCTGCAATAGGCTTGTGACAGGCCTATTGCAGGCTGAAGAAGTATGAGAAGACCCCGCGAGTCAATGATGATTCGCGGGGTCTTCAATGCTCTGTAGCGTTATTCACGCTGGCAGGGATCAGGCGTTTGGGCGCTTGCCGTGATTGGCGGCCTTCTTACGACGATCCTTGCGCTTACGTCCGCGCATGCCCATGATTGGACTCCTTTACTTACGATTAATAAGCCTTCGGGATTATCGCACACGAACGAGACGTTTGCCAAATCCGGTGTTCGATAGGTGGCCGCTTAGGCTTATCCTTCGGTTTTTATATGACCAGAATCAGTCGGTGTAACCGATTGGATTACTTGATCACGTTCACTCGCATGTTCACTCGGCCATACCGAGGAATAGCGAGGTGCTGGTGGTTTCACCCGGCTTGATCACAATCAGCTCGTTGCCCGTGTTGAATGCGTTGGCATAGGCGGTCTGCGGCTCCACGGCAACGCCGGCGGGATGCTGGGATGCGGGGAACTTGGTGCCTGTGCATACCTGGAACGAGGTGATGGTTTCGTCGCCGCCGACGCGGACCTTCTTGCCATCGGCGCGGGTGAATACTGCCGTGACGGAACCGTCTTCGGCGTGCTCCAGATCGGTCCATGCGTCATCGAACGGCTGCTCGGTAAGCAGAGTGTCTTCGCGCAGATCGTATTTGGTACCGTCAACCGGCTCGGTGCCGGTCGGAATGAGGTTCTCGTCTACGGTGACGTGCGTGCGAGCCGGCAGCGTGAGGCTGCATTTGGCGTTGTGCTCGTCGATCTCGTCGCCATAGCCGTTAAGGCTGTTGGCGAGCCACGGGTGAATGGCCAAAGCCCACGGCGCGTTTGCGTTGCCATTGTTGTAGGCGCTGACGGTCAAGTGCATGCCGTCATCGGCGAGGCTGTAGGTGGCGGTGACATACAGGTCAAACGGGTAACCGACCATGTTGGGGGAGCGCCAGGCGAGGGTCACTGCGTCTTCGGCAAGAGAGATCAGCTTCCAGAACGAGCGGTAACCGTAGCCGTGGATGGCGGTGTTACGGTCATGTTCGTCGATTGGCAGCGAATAGGTCTTGCCTTCGAACGTGTACTCGCCGCCTTCGATACGGTTCGGGAACGGAATGAGGATCTGGCCGTGGCAACAGGTCACCAGATCATCAGGGCCAAGGGCGACGGTCAGATCTTCGCCCTTATAGGTCAGTTTGCGCATAGTGGCGCCAAGTTCGGTGATGACGGCTTCATAGTCGCCGTGGGAGATGGAGAATTGCTGTCCGGTACGGGCAGGCAGGTTAATGCAGGTCATAGTCACTCCATAGTGCCGTTGGATAGGTTCCGGTAACGGTAGCGTTACCGGCTAACACCACAGTTTACCTGTTTTATGCCGTATGACGATGCTGTTTCTTCGGCGTGCCGCCCATGTCTTAGTATTGATGAGGTTTTCACAAAGCAACGAAAGGCGGCCATCATGACCAAGCGCATCGTACTGGCGGATCCCCGTGGCTTTTGCGCGGGCGTCGACAGGGCGATTCTGACTGTGCAGACGATTCTCAAGGCTGCCAATCCACCTCGGACTGACGATCTGCCGCCGGTGTATGTGCGTCGTCAGATTGTGCACAACAAGCATGTTGTCGAAGAACTGTCGGCTCAGGGTGCAGTATTCGTGCAGGAATTGGCTGAGATTCCCGATTCCGCAGCTTCCGCAGGAATTCCGATTGTCTTCTCTGCGCACGGCGTGTCTCCTGCGGTGAAGGCTGAGGCTGCGGCTCGGGGCATGCATGTTGTTGACGCCACATGCCCTTTGGTGAGCAAGGTGCATCGTGAGGTGTTGCGTTTCGTCAAAGAAGGCTACGAAATCATCTACATCGGGCATAAGGGTCATGATGAGGCCGTTGGCGTGGTCGGCGAATCTCCGGAACATGTGCATCTGATTGAGCATGAGTCGGATGTCGATTCGCTGGATTTTTCTTCGGATACGAAGTTGGTGCTACTTTCGCAGACCACGCTGAGCGTGGATGAGACGGCAGGCACTATCGCCGCGTTGAAGGAGCGTTTCCCATGGCTTGAGATGCCTCCGAATTCCGACATCTGCTATGCCACGTCGAATCGTCAGGCTGCGGTCAAACTCGTTGCCGAGCAGTCGGATTGCGTGGTGATTGTCGGTTCGGCGAATTCGTCAAATTCCGTACGCTTGACGGAAGTTGCGCAGGAGGGGCTGAACACGCGTTTTGGCGGTGTACTGGATGGTGCTTGCGGAAAGGCCCACCGTGTGGATGATGCGTCCGAGCTTGATCCCACATGGTTCGAGGGTGTTGAATCCGTGGGAATATCGTCGGGCGCATCCGTACCTGACGAATTGGTGTCAGGTGTTATCGAATCGCTGCAAAGCCAAGGTTTCAATGATGTGACCACCATTGAAACCATCAAGGAAAACATGCATTTCGTGCTTCCCAGTGAACTTCGTAAGAAACCGGTCCGCTGATTAGGCTTTGCGAGCATCGAGTACTTTACCGAGTGCCGATAGGCGCGGCTACGCCGTCAAGCACTTTGAGCAGATCGTTGGGATTGATGCCGATTGAGAAGCCGCGTTTGCCTCCCGACAGCAGTATCTCGCTATATTGCAAAGCGCTTTCGTCGAGTACGGTTTTGTGATGTGTGCGTTGACCGAGCGGTGAGATGCCTCCAACCACATACCCGGATTCGCGCATGGCGACCTTTGGATCGGCCATGGAGGCTTTTTTGGCTCCGACCGCTGCGGCCAGCGCCTTCAGATCCATGTGTCCGCTTACAGGAACCACGCCTACCACGCGTTCGGAGCCGGTATCGGCCATAAGCGTTTTGAATACCTGATGCTCGTCAAAACCCAGTTTGGTGGCGGCCTCGACCCCATAGCCGTCATCCATATGGTCGTTTGAATGTGCGTATTCGTAAGTCTTGAATGGGATTCCCGCTTGTTCCAGTTGCACTGTTGCCGGTGTTGAACCGGCTCCCTTCTCATGCTTTTTCTTGCCCATGTTGCTTCTACTCTAAAACGTATTTGTATCGGTACGTATTTGCGTCGGTTAACAAAAGGGCTTCCGCCGTGAAGCGAAAGCCCTTGCACTAAGTTCTACTGAGAATCGTGCGGATTGTTCCGCTATTGATTCACTCGGAGATCTCAGCGAAGTACAGCAGGGTGCGCACCATGTTGCAGGTGAAGCCATACTCGTTGTCGTACCAAGAAACGGTACGAGCCATGGTCACGCCGTCAACGGTGTTGACGTCGGTCTGGGTCGGATCGAACACGCCACCGTGGGTGTCGCCGATGATGTCGGAAGACACGATGCCATCCTCGTTGTAGCCGTAGAACTCGGTGGAGGAGAATGCGGCCTTGAATGCGGCGTTGATCTCGTCAGCGGTGACTTCCTTGTTCAGAACGGTGGTCAGCTCGGTGACGGAGCCATCCGGAACCTGGATACGCTGGGCGTGGCCCTGCAGCTTGCCGTTCACGGACGGAACGACCTTGCCGATGGCCTTGGCAGCGCCGGTGGAGTGAGGAATGGTGTTGATCGCGGCGGCGCGGTTGTTGCGAGCCTTCGGGAAGCGCGGGCCGTCGAGAATCATCTGGGTGCCGGTGTAGGCGTGGATGGTGGTCATGAAGCCAGCCTTGATGCCCCAGTTCTCGTCCAGCAGCTTGACCATAGCGGCCATGGAGTTGGTGGTGCAGGAGCCGGCGGACACGATCACGTCGGAAGCCTTCAGGATGTTGTGGTTCACACCGAAGACGACGGTCGGGGTGGTCTCGTCCTTTGCCGGAGCGGAGATCAGGACCTTCTTGGCGCCAGCGTTGATGTGAGCCTGGGACTTCTCAGCGGAGGTGTAGAAGCCGGTGCACTCGAGCACGAACTCAACGCCATCGTTCTTGACCCACGGGATGTTGTTGGCATCCTTCTCGGCGTAAACCTTGTATTCCTTGCCATCAACCACGATGGAGTCTTCGGTGGAGGTGACCTCAACCGGGGTGCCATCGTCATGACGGAAGGTGCCGTGGGTGCTGTCGTACTTCAGCAGGTAGGCCAGCATGGACGGGGTGGTCAGATCGTTGATTGCAGCGACCTCAATGTCACCGGCCTGGCCGCCACGAGCCTGCAGCTCGAAGATGCGGCGGAAAGCCAGACGACCGATACGACCAAAGCCGTTGATACCAATCTTAACTGTCATGTAATTCTCCCTTTAGGGTAGGCCACACGTGTGCTGGGCACACAGAAGCCATTGTTTACCAACGTCACCCACTTTAGTGCGTCACCTGTACTTAAGGCAACGCATTCGCGCGTGTGTTTCAGAAAACGTCGTATTTTCTGTGAGCGCTCACGCTGCATGTGGTTTCAGGCCGCATTCGACAAGCGCAGACGAGATTTGGGTGTCCAATGGGCCGAGATCGCCCTTGAACGCATGATGCCAGGAGACCTGCGGCAGAGGAGCCTCGGCTGGGAATGTCACGATGAGCGTGCCCTGGGTAACTCCGACATGCGCGGGCAGGCCATGCCGGAACTCGTTACTGACTCCGTTGACCTTGGTGCTGGTCATGAGTACGTCGCTTAACTTGTATTTCAATCCTTTTTCGCAAACGCCGATGGAAGTGTCGGAATGCGAGAAGACGGAGATCATGCGACCCGGTTTGACATCGTTTGCTGCGAAGTCGAGATCTCCATCGCATATCGCCGTCACAATGGAATCATTGCCATGCAGAAAACCGATGGCGCCATGATTGGCGAGCAATGCCATCAATTGGATGTTGGATATCGTATGGTCGATTCGTCCTCCGAGCGCACCGTAGATATGGAAAAGCCTTGCACCGTGAAACCATCCGATTTTGAGGGCGGATAGCAGATCCGGATCGTCTTTTTCCGGTGGCAGCTCGACGGTGCGCTCGTCTGGTGTGGGGCGTTTGCCCGTGATCGAATCGAAATCACCTACTACCACGTCGGGCGTTACGTCAAGGGCGCGGGCATGATCGAGCCCGCCGTCCGCGGCGATGACGAACGAGTCCGCCGGAACCATTGGTGTTTCTCCGTAATATTCACCTGCCGCGAAAATCACGCAAGTATTGGAATTATTTGTCATACAAGGTCAGTGTAGTATGCGGATCGGCGTAGCTGTAAGGTGCGTTTTAGCTGGGCTTGTAAATACGACACGCGGTGGTCGTGGTGTGTGGTATTATCTACAAGGCTTGAGAAATCAAGAAAGCGGGATATACCCACCTGGAAGCCTTTCAGGGCCTCGGGTTCAGGCTTAATGCCTTGCCACTGTGTTGAAACAGTGAAGTGAAGATCGTATCGGAACGTTCTTCAGCGTGCCCTTATGGGTGCGTCTGGCGTGCCATGAACTTTTGAGACGTTGAAGAACTGCCAATCTGGGAGCATTCCGTTGAATGGAACATGAGGATTGGAGTCATCATCAGCGACGAACCACGCATTAACGACGAGATTCGCGTCTCCCAGGTGCGTCTGATCGGCCCGAACGGCGAACAGGTGGGAGTCATCGCGACTTCCGTCGCACTGAACCTGGCAAAGGAAGCGAACCTCGATCTCGTCGAGGTGGCGCCCAACGCGAAGCCTCCGGTTGCCAAGCTCATCGATTACGGCAAGTACAAGTACAACGAGAAGATCAAGGCTCGCGAGGCACGTCGTAACCAGAGCACTGCGGAAATCAAGGAAATTCGCTTCCGTCTGAAGATCGACGACCACGACTTCGAAGTCAAGAAGGGCCATGTTGTGCGCTTCCTGAATGGCGGAGACAAGGTCAAGGTCACCATCATGCTGCGCGGTCGCGAGCAGTCCCGTCCAATTGGTGGCGTCGAGCTGCTGCAGCGTCTTGCTAGCGAAGTGGAGGAATACGGCACTGTCGAATTCGCTCCGAAGCAGGAGGGCCGCAACATTATCATGACGCTCGCACCGAAGGGCAAGAAGGTCCACACCCAGTCCGAGCAGCGTCGTCGTGGTGATCAGTCCCGTGCCGAACGTCAGGCTCGTCAGGCCGCACGCTTGGCGGCCAAGCAGGAAGCTCAGGCTCAGGCAGCAGCCGAAGCCAAGGCCGCAGTGACGTCCGACAAACCGAAGACTTCCGAAACGAAGTAACAAACAAGGAGGGCAGCAATGCCGAAGATGAAAACTAATTCCGCCGCTTCCAAGCGCGTCCGCGTGACCGGTTCCGGCAAGCTGATGCACGCTGGCTCCGCGATGCGCCACAACCTCGAGCACAAGTCCGCTCGTAAGCGTCGCGCACTGAAGGCCGATGGCGTTCTGGCTACTTCCCAGAGCAAGAACATGAAGAAGCTGCTCGGTCGCTGAGTATAGCGAGAGCGAATAAGAAGACTTAATAGAAAGCTGAGGAATCAAACATGGCACGTGTCAAGCGCGCAGTAAACGCCCACAAGAAGCGTCGCGTCGTTCTCGAGAGGGCTTCCGGCTACCGCGGCCAGCGCTCCCGTCTGTACCGTAAGGCCAAGGAGCAGCTGCTTCACTCCTTTACTTACAACTTCCGCGATCGTAAGGCTCGCAAGGGCGACTTCCGCAAGCTGTGGATCCAGCGCATCAATGCTGCTGTCCGCGCTGAGGGCATCACCTACAACCGCTTCATCCAGGGCCTGCACCTCGCTGGCATCGAACTGGATCGTCGCGCTCTCGCCGAGCTGGCCATCTCTGATCCGGAGACCTTCAAGGCCATCGTCGAGCAGGCCAAGGCCGCTCTTCCGGCTGATGTGAATGCTCCGAAGGAAGCCTGAGCTTCTTCGCTGATTCAGCGTGATTGACAGGAACCCTCGCTCCAGCAATGGGCGGGGGTTCCTGCGTTGCATGGCAGGGCTCGTTTGACCTATGGTAAGGGACCGCTCAGTGGTATACGATGAGCCGGATGGGATCTGCTGGAAGGAGGGTGATGGACGATTTCGAACGGACAATTCGGCAATTCCTCGCTCATATCGACGTTGAACGAGGACTGTCGAAGGCGACGGTGTCGGCGTATGGCGCCGATTTGAAGAAGTATCGTCAGTGGCTTGCCGACCAAGGCGTTGGCGGTATCGCGGCCGTGACGACACAGGATGTGGAACGTTATATCGTCTTCCTTGACGAGTCGGGAGAGTCATCTCGAAGCAAGGCACGCCGGTTGGCCAGCATTCATGCGCTTCATCGTTTCGCAGTGAACGAACATATTGTTGTCGATGATGTGTCCGCGCAGGTAAAGGCCCCTAAGGGCGTGAGCACGCTTCCCGATGTGCTGACCGTTGATGAGGTGGCTAGACTGCTGGACTCTATCCCCGTTTCTCAAAACAGAGAGCATGATGGTGTCGTGTCGGAGTTTCCCGATGATCCGGTGATGTTGCGTGACAAGGCATTGCTTGAATTCATGTATGCGATCGGTGCCCGCGTGTCGGAGGCGTGCGGTGCGAATCTCGATGATGTCGATGTAGACGGCAGAATCGCAAGACTTATGGGCAAAGGCTCTAAGCAGCGGCTGGTTCCCGTCGGCAGCTATGCGTGCGAAGCGATCATCCGGTATTTGCATGCGGGGCGTCCTAAGCTGGAATCCAAATCGAAAGGTCCCGTGGAACGGCGTGCCCTATTTCTGAATAAACGAGGAAAAAGATTGTCGCGACAGTCGGTTTGGGAAATCATCAGGGGAGCGGGGGAGCGTGCGCACATCGATAAGCCGCTGCATCCTCACACCTTGCGGCACTCTTTCGCCACGCACCTTATTCAGGGCGGTGCCGATGTGCGTACCGTGCAGGAGCTGCTTGGTCATGCAAGCGTTACCACCACACAGATTTACACGCATATCAGTCCTGAAAACCTGATTGAGACATATCTGATGTCTCATCCGCGCGCCAGATGATGGTGTTGCTGCCGTTTTGAACGGTGACAATGGACTAGCATGGATTACAGTGAAAATTGACACAAGGATGTTGGTAAGGTAAACGGTATGCCTACGGATTTGCTTGGACGTGATTATGAGACGTTTCCCGCTCCGGAGCCGCTGCAGACGCACGGTCCGGCGAGGATCATCGCCATGTGCAACCAGAAAGGTGGCGTCGGCAAGACCACCAGTTCCATCAATATCGCTGGTGCATTGAGCCAGTATGGGCGTCGCGTGCTTATCGTCGATTTCGACCCGCAGGGTGCGGCCACGGTGGGGTTGGGCATCAACGCCAATACCGTGGAAGATACGGTGTACACCGCACTGTTCAATCCTCGCATGGATGTGCATGATGTGATTCGACATACCGATTTCGAGAATCTCGATATCATGCCGGCCAACATTGATCTGTCCGCCGCTGAAGTGCAGTTGGTCACCGAAGTTGGGCGCGAGCAGGTGCTGGCTGGCGTGTTGCGTCAGGTCAAGGATGAATACGATGTGATCATCGTCGATTGCCAGCCTTCTCTGGGTTTGCTTACGGTGAATGCGCTGACCGCTGCCGATGGCGTGATCATTCCCGTGGCTGCTGAGTTCTTCGCACTGCGAGGCGTGGCCTTGTTGATGCAGTCCATCGAAAAAGTACAATCCCGCATCAATCCGAGTCTGGAAGTGTACGGAGTGCTCGTCACCATGTTCACGCATACCTTGCATTGTGATGAAGTGTTGCAGCGTATTTATGAGGCATTCCAAGGCAAGGTCTTCCATTCAGTCATCTCACGTTCCATCAAACTTCCGGATTCCACGGTTGCGGCCGCGCCTATCACCATTTATGCGCCGAACCATAAGACCGCGAAGGAATATCGTGAGGTTGCCCGAGAGCTGATTGCTCAGGGCATCGTCGCATAAGACGCATAGGGCTCCTTCGTGGGGCCTTTTTCGTTGAAGGGCATACGTGGGTTGAAATTCAAGCGGTGTGGTGAAACACTGCACTTATAGTCATGTTGACTATAAGTGCTACACTGTGATTCCGGAACAATTCAAATCGACAAAAGATCGGAGAGGTGAGGTCGCGATGATCATGGGCAATGTCTCAGAACGGCGCAAACAGCCGCCGCAGGTGGGCGTTTCCGTGGTCATTCTCGCTTTGGGGCCAGCTTCCCACGGAACGCAGGAACATGCTCGAACCAGTGCGGGATCCACCTTGTGGATACCGCTGGTCCGGCGCGTGCGCCAGCCTTTTCTTGGCCAGTGGGCGTTGCCCGGTGGTGGTTTGAGGGCTGACCACTCGCTGGAGCAATCTGCCTACGTTGCGCTGGAATCCACGACATCGTTGCATCCACGGTATCTTGAACAGCTGTATACATTCGGCGATCCAGCGCGCTCACACGGCGGGCTGCCGATGGTATCCATCGTCTATTGGGCGTTGGTCGACGATCTTAACGGGCAACTCGGGCAGAGTATCGACGACAATGTCAAATGGTTTCCTGTGGATGATCTGCCTGAGTTGGCATTTGACCATGGCGACATCGTGGACTACGCCCTCAGCAGACTTCGCGGCAAAATCGAATATCCGCAGATCGTCACCAGATTGGTAGGCGAGAGGTTTACGCTGAGCCAGCTGCATGACGTGTACGAGGCCGTTGCCGGTCAGAGCATCGATCTGGCGAATTTCCGCCGTAAGATGCTCGCATCCGGGCAGCTGGAGGACACCGGTGACAAATTGCGTGTCGGACGCAATCGTCCGGCAACGGTGTATCGCTACACCATGGATGTGCTCCGACAGTCGACATGGAGCGATGCTCGGGATCGCCATGATTTCGATGTGCGGGAAACGCAGGATGATGTGCTTTCCGCGTTGACGACGATCTGACGTCTTTCCGGATTGTTTCCTTTTCAGACGATTCTGTCTGGTTTTCGGCATGCCTTGTAGGCATGGTCGTTTCGTATGAGAGGAAGAAGTATGACATCCGTGCAATCCGCATCGGTTGCTTCGTCGGGTTCGTTGACACGTAATGAGCGTCTTGATCGCCTGCCGTTTAACAAAGCGCATAGGAAACTTCTGGTGGCGTCCGGTATCGGCTGGGCTTTCGACGCCATGGACGTCGGCTTGGTGTCCTTCGTTGTGGCGGCCATCGCGGCTGACCCGCATTTCAATCTGACACCAACCGAGAAAAGCTGGGTGCTGTCCATCGGCTTCGTCGGCATGGCGATCGGTGCTGCGCTGGGTGGTTTTGTAGCCGATCGTGTTGGCCGCAAAACGGTCTTTTCCGCGACGCTGGTGATTTTCGGTTTGGCGAATGGCGGCATGGCACTGTCATGGTCGTTGACCGCGCTTTTGATCGCTCGTCTGATCATCGGTCTTGGTTTGGGCGCCGAACTGCCAGTGGCTTCCACTCTGGTTTCTGAATTCTCTCCGACCAAACAACGCGGTCGTATGACGGTGCTGTTGGAATCCTTCTGGGCTGTCGGCTGGATTGTCGCCGCCTTCATTGGCTACTTTGTGATTCCGAATACCGGCGATTGGGGTTGGCGCTGGGCTTTGCTCATTGGCGCGTTGCCGCTGCTGTATGCCATTGTGACGCGTGTTCATATTCCGGAATCCGTGCGATTCCTGGAATCCAAGGGGCGTGAGGACGAAGCCGAACAGGCCGTACGCTATTTCGAACAGGCAGGTGGCATCGAGCCAGTGGCTTCCCCGAAGGGCAAACCACTGCCGAAGATCAACACCCGCGAACTGTTCGGCAAAAAGTGCATCGCGCGCACCGCAGCCATTTGGGCCACGTGGTTCTTCGTGAACTTCTCCTACTATGGAGCGTTCACATGGATGCCGTCGCTGCTGGCCGACCAGTTTGGCTCGCTGACCAAGTCGTTCGGCTATACGCTGGCCATCGCCGTCGCGCAGTTGCCGGGATACTTCCTGGCCGCATGGCTGGTGGAGATCTGGGGCCGCAGGAAGACGCTGAGCGTGTTCCTTGCCGTGTCGGCCGTGGCCGCGTTTGCTTTCTCGCAAGCGGGTTCCGTAGCTGCGGTGTTGGGCTTTGGCATGTTGTTGTCCGCATCCAATCTTGGCGCGTGGGGCGTGCTGTATGCGGTGACTCCGGAAATCTATCCGACCCGCCTGCGCGCTGCTGCGTCCGGTGCTGCTGCGGCATGTGGCCGAGTGGCTGCCATCATAGCTCCGCTGCTCATGCCGTGGTTCCTGACGCTGTCCGGTGGCAACAAGGCGGTGGCATTCATCGTTTTCGCGGTCGCCTTCATTCTGGCCTGCGTTGCGGCGTTGTGCTTGCCGGAACGCACTGGTAAGGAACTTGAGGATTAACGAATTATTTTGAGTGGTCCCAAGAGATCATACGTTTGCGGTTGTTGAGATTCGACAACCGCAAACTTTGTATGTGGGCGAAAGCGCTGGGACCGGAACTGTCGTAATGGTTCGCTAGGATTGGCTCGGTTTGTGTGGAGTACGGATTTGTAAGTACCGATAACCAGTATGTACCGAACGGTAACGCAAGAGAACAGCAATACTAAGAGAGGTTTCGATGGCGGTTCGCGGCGATATTCGAAATGTAGCGATTGTGGCACACGTCGATCACGGCAAGACCACGTTGGTCAATGCCATGCTGGCACAGTCCCACGTGTTCAACGAACGTGAGGAAGTTCCGGATCGTGTGATGGATTCCAATGATCTGGAACGTGAGAAGGGCATCACCATCCTCGCCAAGAACACCGCTGTGCAGTACACCGGTCCGCTGGCCGCCAAGTACGGCCATCCGGAAGGCATCACCCTCAACATCATCGATACTCCTGGTCACGCCGATTTCGGCGGCGAGGTCGAGCGTGGCATCTCCATGGTTGATGGCGTCGTGCTGCTCGTCGACGCATCCGAAGGCCCGCTGCCGCAGACCCGCTTCGTGCTGCGCAAGGCTTTGGAAGCCAAGCTGCCGGTTATCCTGTGCGTGAACAAGACCGATCGTCCGGACGCACGTATCGAAGAGGTCGTTGGAGAATCCTCCGATCTGCTGCTCGGCCTGGCTCAGGACGTTATCGAAGAGGGTATCGATCTCGATGAGGATGCGCTGTTCGACCTGCCGGTCATCTACTGCGCGGCCAAGGCCGGCTACGCTTCCGAAAACCAGCCGGAGAATGGCGGTCTGCCGGATAACGAAGATCTCGAACCGCTGTTCGAAGCCATCATCAAGAACATTCCGGCTCCGGAATACGAGGAAGGCGCGCCTTTGCAGGCACACGTCGCCAACATCGATTCCTCTGATTTCCTGGGTCGACTCGGCTTGGTGCGTATCTACAACGGCACTCTCGAAAAGGGCAAGACCTACGGTCTGTCCCGTGTGGACGGCTCCGTCGAAAACTTCCGCGTCTCCGAACTGCTGCGTACGCAGGGTCTTGAGCGCACCCCGGTCGATTCCGCGGGCCCTGGCGACATCGTCGCAGTCGCCGGCGTGAATGACATCATGATCGGCGAAACCATCGTTGATCCGTCCGATCCGCGTCCGCTGCCGCTGATCCACGTTGATGATCCGGCCATCTCCATGACTTTCGGCATCAACGATTCCCCGCTTGCCGGAACCGAAGGCAAGGACCACAAGCTTACCGCCCGCATGATCAAGGATCGCCTTGACCGCGAACTCATCGGCAACGTGTCCATCAAGGTGCTGCCGACCGAACGCCCGGATGCATGGGAAGTCCAGGGTCGTGGCGAGCTCGCCTTGGCCGTGCTTGCCGAACAGATGCGTCGTGAAGGCTATGAGCTGACCGTCGGCCGCCCGCAGGTGGTCACCAAGACCATCGACGGCGTGATCAACGAACCGATGGAAAACACCACCATCGACGTTCCGGAAGAGTACATGGGCACGGTCACCCAGCTGCTCGCCGACCGTAAGGGCCGTATGGAGAACATGACCAACCATGGCACTGGCTGGGTTCGTCTGCAGTTCACCGTGCCGTCCCGTGGTCTGATCGGCTTCCGCACCGCACTGCTTTCCGCCACCCGTGGCACCGGTATCGCATCCTCCATCTCCGCCGGCTACGCTCCGTGGGCTGGCCAGATCGTGACCCGCCAGAACGGTTCCATGGTCTGCGATCGCAAGGGTATCGCCACTCCGTACGCCATGCAGCGTCTGCAGGCACGTGGCAACTTCTTCGTCGAACCGCAGTCTCCGGTGTACGAAGGCCAGGTCGTCGGCGTGAACAACAAGCCTGACGAGCTGGATGTGAACATCACGCTGGCCAAGCATATGACCAACATGCGTTCCTCCACCGCAGATGTGCTCGAAACCCTGACTCCGCCGATCAAGATGAGCCTCGAAGAGTCCTTGGACTTCGCCAACGAGGACGAGTGCGTGGAAGTCACTCCGGAATCCATCCGTGTGCGCAAGATTATTCTCAGCCGTGAGGATTGGTACAAGTGGCGCGCCAAGCAGCGTCGACAGAACAACGCTCAGAATAACAAGTGATTCTTCACGTTGTTCTGTCGGCTTCGCAAGCACGGTAGTGCTTGCTCACTTCGCCTACGGTGAGCCCGCTGGGCTCTCCGTTTGACGGCTCAGCAGAATAACGCTCAGAAGAACAAGTGATTCTGTTATTGCTTCCATGAAAAGAGATACGTGTCCTCGCGTATCTCTTTTTCTTTTCAGGTTGGTGAGCGATAGTAGGGGATATGATGCAACAGATGAAGCAATCGCATGATACGTATGGGTCGAATCAAGACGCGGCGCCCGATGCGCAACTGATGCCATGGTCATACCGTCTGCCGATTTGGGGACGGTTCCTCGTCGATCTGGTTTCCGGAATCATAGTCGGAGTAGTGGGAACCATGGCCCATCGCATGGGCGCATCCATGAATATTCCCTACGGATTGGCGATCGCCTATCTCATGGTGATCATTTCGACATGGTCAGCTCGATCACGCGACGGTGTCTCAGGCCTCGCATTGCACCTGATCGGCTCCTCTCTGGTGGTCTGGACGGTGATGTCGGGGTATGGTCCGGGAGGAGACGCCATGATTCCTGTGGGATTCGGTGGAGATGATCCCATGCCGTTCTTCAGTGAACAGGCAGGATACATGTGGCTGTACGGTGTCGTGCTTATTCCGGTTGTGATGCTGGTGCTGCCGAAACGTTGGTTCGTCACACCTCCGCGTAAGGAGACGCGTGATGGTGCGTTTGCTGCTGATACGCAGACGAACGAGGGTAAAACATCTGATAACGCCCAACCGGTGGAATAATCGGCAGTCGATTCCACGGCAATGAGGTAAGGTTCAGGGGAACACCAAGAATAAGGAATGGGGTTGAATGAGCGCACGAAAGCTGTTCTATCTAGGTCCGCAAGGCACCTTCACCCATCAGGCCGCAGTCAATGCATCGCAGGCACTGGCCCATCTTGAGCCGGAAGGATTCGAATTGGTGGCTGCGGATGACGTACCGCAAATCCTTGATGCCGCGCAGCGGGGCGAAGGATGGGGCGTCGTGGCATGGGAAAACAACGTCGAAGGTTACGTGGTGCCGAATCTGGACGCGCTCATCGACGCCAAAGATCTAGTCGGATTTGCGCGAGTGGGCGTCGACGTAACTTTCGACGCATATGTGCGTGCGGGATCCAATCCGGAAGACGCCACCGTGGCTACCGCACACGCGCATGGTCTCGCGCAATGCAAACGTTTCATCGCGGAACACCATTTGGAACCGACTCCAGCGCCATCCAATGCTGCCGCATGTCGCGATATCAAAGCAAACGAAATAGCTTTCGGGCCAAGTATTTGCGGTGAACTCTACAATGTGACGCGCATCGGTACCGCCGTGCAGGATTATCAAGGCGCACAGACTGATTTTCTTGTGCTCGCACCACGCAAGGAAGCCGGAAAACTGTTGGAACAGCCTCGTTCGCAAGCTGATATGGAATACGAATCCGTGCTGACGCTTATTCCGCTTGTCACAGGTCCTGGCGTACTCGCGAACCTGCTGGACGTATTCCGCGATGCAGGCCTCAATATGACAAGTTTCATCTCGCGGCCAATCAAAGGACGCACAGGCACATACAGTTTTATCGCGACGCTCGATGCGGCGCCATGGGAGCAACGCTTCCATGGCGCGCTGGTCGAAATCGCCGAACACGGTGACTGGGCCAAAACTCTGGCCGTATACCCACGAAGAGAACGCCCCAATCCTCCAGTCACCTCATGGATGCTGCCGCAGGGAGGCGTACGGCTTGACGAACAGCATCTGCCAGATGATTGGCAGAACAGCGAAACGGTCGGAAAGGAGCTGATGTGGTGAAGCAGCGTATCGCAATCGTAGGCCTTGGTCTTATCGGAGGGTCACTGGCTCGCAGACTCGTTAATGCTGGCTGTGAAGTCATCGCATGGAACCATAACGATCGTCCATATGAAACTGCGAAAGCGGACGGCATACGATGTGTGTCCACACTGGCCGCGCTCGCCGACACAAAACCTGACGTGCTTGTGTTATGCAATCCGCTCAAGGCCATGCCGCAAATCCTGGGTGCGTTGAAGCCACTGATCGATACGGACATCACCACGCTCACCGATGTCGGCAGTGTCAAAGCAATGGTTCGGGAACAGGTTAAAGCCGTTGGATTGGAACATTGCTATGTGGGCGCGCATCCCATGGCAGGCAATGAGCTGTCCGGATGGGAATCGTCGGATCCGACGCTTTACGATGGCGCGCTCTGGGCCATCACCGTAGATGAAAACACCGAGTATCAGCGGTTCCGCGCCGTTGCGACAATGATTGTGGATCATTGTTCCAACCGACTCATCGTTCTTGACGATGCGACCCACGATCGTTGCGCGGCACTGATTTCCCACATGCCACACGTCATTTCCACAGCTATGATCAACGAGCTGGTGGCCAATCCCAACCGGAACATCGCAGCCGCGCTCGCCGCTGGTTCATGGCGGGACATGACTCGTGTTGCGCTAACCGATCCAAACCGTACCCGTGCAATGGTGGAAGAGGACGCCGCCAATGTCGAAGCGTTGCTGCGTAATATGGCCAATCGGTTGACGCTTATGGCCAACGTGCTGCACGGCATGACCACGCAACAGGGCTCGCCCACTGCCGGTGACGACAAGGAGATGGCGCGTTTCTTCATACAAGGGCAGCCATTCCGTGAATACAAGGTTCTCGCCAAAGAACCTGACTTCGAAGAACGTTGCGAAACGGTCGAACTGGCAATTCCCGAAACCGGATGGCAGCAGATGCTTCTGGAGTCGGCGCGTAGGGGAGAGCATATCGTGCGATTCGACGGTTACCGTCAAGCTATGGCACAGGTGCGTTCCGCAGTGTGACGCGCTATGGGCGCGGCCGTGTCATGGAACGTTCCGGAACCGGTTTGACAGTGACGATGGTGTCGGCGGGAATGCTGACACGTTGCTCTGGGCGTGAACCGTTGGCTGCCGCATCGCGCGTCATTTCCAATGTCTGCCCGTCCCAAGAACGTACGTGACCGACATAATCGCGGAATTTCATGCGCTGGTCCTTTGGATCGACACCTTCGCAGGTGCGCACCACAATGCGTGCACCTGCTGGAATTTCGTTTGGAATCGGCATAATCTCCCCTTCGAATAGACGATCATCGACGGATTCGCTGAGCGAACGCTACTGGACAGCATAGTTGGTCTCCTTTCAAGTTGTGCCGGTATTTCGGTTTCTATCGGAGAATGGACACATAATGGAAAGAAATTCATGGATTCGGGCTTGCTGTTGAGCTCGGGAAAGGCTGATCGGCATGCTGTTCGATAAGAGCGTAGAGGCATTCGATACATATCTGAAAGCCAACCGTGGATTGAGTGAAAACACACGGAAGGCATACCGAGGCGATGTCGAAGAATGTCTGCTTGCCTTGGAGCGGCTTAGATGCAGGGATCTTAACGAGGTGACCATCGAAGATCTTCGCATGTGGATGGCGGAATCATCGAAAAACCATGCGAAAAGCAGCATGGCCCGAAAAACTGTGGCTGTACGTGGTTTTTTCGCGTGGACGCATGAGCATGGCGTGACGACGACGGATCCGGCTTGTGCGCTCATGACCCCGAAAATACCTGATACGTTGCCGGATGTGCTCAGCGAATCACAGGCTGAACAGCTGATGGAACGCGTGGATGAGGACGGTGAAACGTCTCAGCCGAAGGAACGGACCATGAAGCAGCAGGCCATTGAGCTGCGTGACGCCGCAATGCTGGAACTGTTGTATGCAACGGGCATGCGTGTGGCTGAACTGGTGGGACTTGATGTGCCGGATGTGGTCTTTTCCAATCGAACGGTCAAAGTGACCGGCAAAGGCAACAAACAACGAGTCATGCCATTTGGCGCTCCGGCGCAAAAAGCGATACGTCGGTGGCTGGATGATGGGCGTCCCCTGTTGGTGGGGGAGCAGTCCGCGGCTGCGCTGTTTCTTGGGAGACAAGGCAAACGCATTGATCAGCGGATGGTACGTCGTGTGGTGCACGAATGCGCGCGTGATGCCGGCGTTCCCGACATTAGCCCTCATGCTCTGCGGCACAGTGCCGCCACGCATATGCTTGACGGGGGAGCGGATTTGCGTGAGGTGCAGGAGCTCTTGGGACATTCCTCGCTGAAGACCACGCAACGGTACACGCATGTCTCCATCGAACAATTGAAAGCCCGATACGGTCAGGCATTTCCTCGTGCGTAGTCGCGGTCCATGGATATTTCGTTACATTCCTGTAACAGAAATTGGTGTTTCTTCTTGATTTAGGGTGTATTACCTAGATGAAGCTGGTACGGGGAAACAATACCGACCGGTAATCCGAATAATGAGGGAAAACATAATGAATATAAGGAAAGCAAGGTGTTTGCCGTTGCGGCGGCGGCCTGTGTGCTTGGCATGATGCTGGGCGGCTGTGGGTCTTCCACGTCTGGGAACGCGACTGAAGGATCGAATGTCATTACGGCATTTGACTCCGAACCGCAGAATGGCTTGATTCCGGGCAACACCAATGAAACCGGCGGTGGCCGTCCTATCGATCTGCTGTTCGCTGGGTTGGTGTCTTTCGATAAGGATGGCAAGGCCCAGAATGAAGTGGCTGAGTCCATTACCGCCAATGATGACGCCACCCAGTACGACATCAAGCTCAAGGATGGTTGGAAGTTCACCGATGGCACCGATGTGACCGCCGAGTCCTTCACCAAGGCTTGGAGCTATACGGCTAATGCGAAGAACGCGCAGCTGTGCTCTTCCTTCTTCTCCACCATCAAGGGCTATGACGCGCTGCAGGACACCGACAACCTCAAGGGTGACGAGCAGCTTGAAGGTCTGAAGATCGTCAACGATCACGAGTTCACCGTCGACCTGAGCCAGTCGGATTCCGCGTTCGCCACCAAGCTGGGTTATTCGGGATTCTATCCGATGCCGGAATCCTTCTACAAGGATCCGAAGGCCTTCGGAGAGTCGCCGGTTTCCGATGGTCCGTACAAGTTCGATTCCTGGGACCATGACAAGGAAATCAAGCTGGTCAAGAATCCCGATTACAAAGGCAATCGCAAGGTGAATAACGACGGTGTGACGTTCAAGATCTACACGGATGCCAACGCGGCCTATGCCGATGTTCAGGCCGGCAACCTTGATGTGATGGATACGGTGCCGTCCGCCGACAGCAAGACCTTCGAATTCGATTCCTCCGTGGTGCCATACAACAAGGTCGGTTCCGTGATTCAGACGTTCACCATTCCGTCGGACCTTGAACATTGGAAGACATCCACCGAAGAAGGACAGTTGCGCCGACAGGCGTTGTCCATGGCCATCGACCGTCAGGCCATCTGCGACAAGGTACTGAATGGTTTGGGAACTCCAGCGGTCGAATTCACGTCTCCGAAGACTCCGGGCTACTCCGATTCGCTCAAGGGCAACGAGAATCTGAAGTACAACAAAAAGAAGGCCAAGGAACTCTGGGAGAAGGCCAACGCCATCAGCCCGTGGACTTCCGACGACAAGCTTACGTTCTCCTATAATGCAGACGGCGGAGCCAAGCCGATCTTTGAAGCCGTGGTGAACTCCGTGAAGAACACGCTCGATATCGACGTGACCACTAACCCGGTGCCGACCTTCCAGGAATTCCGAAACGACGTTACCGGCCGCAAGATGACCGGCGCGTTCCGTACCGGTTGGCAGCCGGATTATCCGTCTCCTGAAAACTACCTGTACCAGCTGTATTCCTCTGACGCTGCTGATGGCAATGGTTCCAACGATGGCGATTACAAGAATTCGGAGTTCGATGACCTGTGCTCCAAGGCTGCTGCCGCACAGACCACCGACGAGGCCAATAAGCTGTACCAGCAGGCTCAGGAGATTCTGTTGAACGATCTGCCTGCCATCCCGCTGTATTACTCCAATGCCAATGGCGTTGCCGCATCCGGAGTGAAGAACTTCGTCATGAACTGGCAGAACGTTCCGGTGTATAACGAGATTTTGAAGAGCTGACTTATTCTTCGGATACATTGTTCGACATGACGGCGGAAAACGTATGTTTTCCGCCGTCATGTCGTCAAGGAAGGTGTGCGTTTTTTGGGTTGCATGGAAAGGTTGTCCGTCAATTGAGCAAGAATAGTGCACTATCGCCAAACAGAGATGCGTCGGTGAGTAGGTCGGCTCGTTTCCGTTTGTGGGATGATAATCCCGATGTGATATCGAATAGGAGAATGATTATATGAAGAAGAAAGCACTGGCTTTCGCTGCCGCCGCGTGCGCTT
Source organism: Bifidobacterium pseudocatenulatum DSM 20438 = JCM 1200 = LMG 10505 (assembly GCF_001025215.1). Lineage (NCBI taxonomy): Bacteria > Bacillati > Actinomycetota > Actinomycetes > Bifidobacteriales > Bifidobacteriaceae > Bifidobacterium > Bifidobacterium pseudocatenulatum. The sequence goes on along the minus strand of NZ_AP012330.1, from coordinate 1,476,002 downwards.
TTGGCATGCTGCTGAGCGGCTGTGGCTCTTCCAACGGCAGCGACACCGCCGCTGAAGGTGCCAACATCATCACCGCATACAATTCCGAACCGCAGCACCCGCTCATCCCGGGCAACACCAACGAGACCGGTGGTGGCAAGCCGGTTGATCTGCTGTTCTCCCGTCTGATTTCCTTCGACGCCAAAGGCAATGCTTCCAACGAAGTGGCTGAGTCCATTACCGCCAACGATGACGCCACCCAGTACGACATCAAGCTCAAGGATGGCTGGAAGTTCACCGATGGCACCGATGTGACCGCCGAGTCCTTCACCAAGGCTTGGAGCTACGTGGCCAACGCCAAGAACGGTATGGTCGGCTCATCCTTCTTCTCCACCATCAAGGGCTATGACGCGCTGCAGGACACCGACAACCTCAAGGGTGACGAGCAGCTTGAAGGTCTGAAGATCGTCAACGATCACGAGTTCACCGTCGACCTGAACAAGTCTGATTCCGTGTTCGCCATCAAGGTGGGCTATTCCGCATTCGCTCCGCTGCCGGAATCCTTCTACGATGACACGGATGCCTTCGGTGAGGCTCCAGTCGGCAACGGTCCGTACAAGTTCCAGTCCTGGGATCACGACAACGAGATCGTGCTCGTGAAGAACCCTGACTACAAGGGCAACCGAACCCCGAAGAACGACGGTGTGACCTTCAAGGTCTACACCAAGGATGACGCAGCCTACGCCGACATCCAGTCCGGCGCCCTCGATGTGATGGAATCCGTGCCGGCCTCCGCCACCAAGACCTTCGAAACCGATGAGACCGTGCAGGCCTACAACAAGGCCGGTTCCGTCATCCAGCAGTTCACCATTCCGTCCAGCCTGAAGCACTTCGAAGCTGGTACCGAAGAAGGCACCCTGCGTCGTCAAGCCATCTCCATGGCCATCAACCGTGAGAACATCTGCGACAAGGTGCTCAACGGCACCGGCACTCCGGCCGTTGACTTTACCTCTCCGCTGACCCCGGGCTACTCTGATTCCCTCAAGGGCGTCGGCAACCTGAAGTACAACGAGAAGAAGGCCAAGGAACTCTGGGAGAAGGCCAATGCTATCAGCCCGTGGACTTCCGATGACAAGCTCACCTTCGCTTACAACGCTGACGGTGGCCACGAGACCACCTACACCGCTGTGGTGAACTCCATCAACAACACGCTTGGTTCCGAAGTGGCTGCCACCAACCCGTACCCGACTTTCAACGATTACCGTACCGCCGTGTCCGATCGCAAGGTTCAGGGTGCATTCCGTAGCGGCTGGCAGCCGGATTATCCGTCCGCCGAAAACTACCTGGTGGCCAATTACGCTTCCGCCGCTGCTGATGGCAATGGTTCCAACGATGGCGATTACAAGAATTCGGAGTTCGATGACCTGTGCTCCAAGGCTGCTGCCGCGCAGACCACCGATGAGGCCAATAAGCTGTACCAGCAGGCTCAGGAAGTGCTGCTCAACGATCTCCCGGCCGTTCCGCTGTACTACGCCAACGCCTACGGTGTGGCTGCTACCGGCGTTTCCGGTTTCGAAATGAACTGGCAGAACCTGCCGGTCTACGAGAACATGACCAAGTCCGGCAAGTGAGCCGATCTTCGTGAGTGAATCTCGCTGAGCCAATTGCAGGAAGGGGCGGATCATATCCGTTCCTTCCTTTCCATGTAATACGCACCGTTTCAGGGTGACATCAGTGTGGCCAAGAGGCGTCAGGGGGTAGATGCCGGTAGCCAAGCATTTTTCCCAGCTGATTCCCATGAAACTGCAATATAAAGCAGTTTGTTGTGTGTTGCCACAAAACTTGCGGGGTAAATCGTTAACCTTCCCCGATGATTATGAGTAATAATCTGAAAAAGGTTGACAATGAATAAGCAAAAAAGGAGAAACCAATGGGCAGATATCTTCTGCGACGCATTCTGCAGATGATCCCTGTGGTTCTCGGCACGACGCTTTTGGTGTACGCCCTGGTGTTCGCGTTGCCGGGCGACCCGGTTAAGGCGATGTTTGGCGATAAGCCGGTCAATGAGGCCGTCGCCGCACAGATTCGTGCCGAATACAATCTGGATAAACCGTTCATCGTGCAGTATTTGCTGTTCCTGAAAAATGCGCTGACTCTTGACTTCGGCAAGACTTTCTCCGGTCAGCTGGTCATCGACCAGATCGGACGTGCATTCCCGGTCACCATCAAGCTTGCGCTGATGGCTTTCGTGTTCGAAGCCGTGTTCGGCGTGATCTTCGGCGCGATTTCCGGCCTGAACAAGGGCAAGTGGTGCGATACCGTGATCCTGATTATCTCTCTGTTGCTCATCTCCGTACCGACCTTCGTCACGGGCTTCCTTGCCCAGTATTTCTTAGGCGTGAAGTTGCGTCTGCTTCCAGTTACGGCCGGTGCCAATCCAGGATTCATCGACCTGCTGATGCCAGCAATGGTGCTTGGATCTGTGTCTATGGCATATATCATCCGATTGAGTCGTTCGGAGATTTCTTCCAATATCGCGCTTGACTATGTGCGCACCGCACGTGCCAAAGGCATGGACAACAGGTCGGTCATGAATCGTCACGTTTTGCGTAACTCCATGATTCCTGTCGTCACTTACCTTGGTCAGGATCTTGGCGCACTGATGGGCGGTGCCATGATTTCCGAAACCATCTTCAACGTGCATGGCATTGGTTACCTGACTTATCAAAGCATTCTCAAGGGTGAAGGCAATCTGGTGGTGTCCATTGTGACTCTGCTTATGCTGATCTTCGCAGTGTGCAACCTGCTGGTCGATATGCTCTATGCGGCGCTTGATCCGCGAATCCGCTACGCGTGAGTTGGGAGGATTGAACAATGACTGATATGAACGAGACGAATCTTTCTCACACGCTTCCGGGACAGGAACGATATGTTGCTCCTCTCGAGGAGACGCCGCTTAAGGACGTTGACTCGGTAGATGAGTCCGCACCGGCTTCAAGCCTTTGGGCTGACGCATGGCGTACCCTGCGCAAGAACCCGATGTTCATCATTTCCGCTGTGCTTATTGTGTTCATTATCTTCGTGGCGCTGTTCCCAGGAGTGATGACCAAGCAGAATCCGAACTACTGCACGCTTGAGAACTCCTTGGAACCGGCTTCGAAGGGACATCCTTTCGGATTCGATCTGCAAGGCTGCGATGTGTACTCCCGCGTGGTGCATGGTACTCGTACCTCGCTGAGCGTCGGCGTGTTCGCTACGGTGCTGGTGGTGCTGTTGGGTACGCTGATCGGTGCGTTGAGTGGTTTCTTCGGAGGCTGGGTCGACACCATTCTCAGCCGTTTGACCGATATTTTCCTGGCTTTGCCGATTTTGCTTGGTGCCATCGTGGTGCTGCAGATGTTCAAGACCAACGATTCCATTTGGAAGATTATTCTGGTCATGACGTTATTCGGCTGGACATCCGTTGCGCGAATTGCGCGAGGCGCTGTTATGGAAGCTAAGAATCTGGAGTTCAATACGGCTTCCACCGCACTTGGCTCCACGCCGTGGCGTAACCTGTTCCGCCACATTCTGCCGAATTCCTTGGCACCGATCATTGTGGTGGGCACAACGTCTCTGGCTACATACATCGTGTTGGAAGCAACCTTGAGCTTCCTTGGTGTGGGTCTGCCGACCACTACCGTCAGCTGGGGTGGCGACATCTCCAATGCGCAGTCCATTCTGCGTACCGATCCGATGGTGCTGTTCTACCCGTCCGCGGCACTTGCCATCACTGTGCTTGCCTTCATCATGATGGGTGACGCCGTGAAGGATGCGCTTGATCCGAAGAGCCGTACGTGAGTGTAAGTGAGGGATATTCGATGACTGAAATGAATACCGAAAACAAGCTCGAGGCCATGCAACGTGCCAACGGTCCGCTGCTGGAAGTCAAGAACCTCCAGGTCGACTTCACCACTGATGATGGCCAGCCGGTACATGCGGTTCGCAACTCCTCTTTCAGCGTATACCCGGGTCAGTGGGTGGCTATCGTTGGTGAGTCCGGCTCCGGCAAGTCCACGTCCGCTATGGCGGTGCTTGGTCTGCTTCCGGGCACAGGCCATGTGGTCGGAGGATCCATCAAGCTTGACGGCGAGGAAATCTCCGGTTACAAGCAGAGGGATTTCGACAAGTTGCGCGGCAACAAGATGGGTCTTGTCCCGCAGGATCCGATGAGCAACCTGAACCCGGTGTGGCGTATCGGTACCCAGGTGAAGGAGGCTCTGGCCGCCAACAATATGGATATCGCCCATGAGAAGCGTTCCTCGCTGTCGAAGGCTCTCGCCGATGCCGATGTCGAACTTAAAGGCAACGACGATGAAACTTTCCTTGGCTCCAAGGAGCTTCCTGAGCTGTTGTCCGCGGCGAAGGAAGCGCTGTCCAAGATCGGTAAGACCGGCGACGACTTCGACAAGACCGTGGCGTACTTCGAGTCGGAGTGGGTCCCAGGATCTGAAACGCGTTGGCGCGTGGCCGACGACCTGATCAAGGTCGGCGTGGCCGAGGATGACGCTTGGTACATCGCCAAGAAGTATGTAATCGGCTCCACCATGGATGACCGCATCGCAGGTCTTCTTTCTGAGGCTGGTCTGCCGGATGCCGCCACTCGTGCACGCCAGTATCCGCACGAGTTCTCCGGTGGTATGCGCCAGCGTGCGCTCATCGCCATCGGCTTGGCATGCCGTCCGGAACTGCTGATCGCTGACGAGCCGACCTCCGCGCTTGACGTGACCGTGCAGAAGAAGATTCTTGATCATCTCCAGATGCTCACCGATTCGTTGGGAACCGCAGTGCTGTTCATCACCCATGACTTGGGTTTGGCGGCTGAGCGTGCGCAGCACATCGTGGTTATGTACAAGGGGCAGGTCGTTGAATCCGGCCCGTCTCTGGAAGTGCTGCAGCATCCGCAGCATCCATACACCAAGCGACTGGTGGCGGCGGCGCCGTCGTTGGCCTCGCAGCGCATCATCTCCGTCAAGGAGCATGGTGGCGATGCCAGCGGCGTGATGGAACACAAGGTGAATGAAGATTCCCTGAAGTCCGGCGAATCCATCATCACGGTGGATCATCTGACACGCGAGTTCAAGCTGCCGCGCAAGAAGGAGATGTTCAAGGCCGTTGACGATGTGAGCTTTTCCGTCAAGAAGGGTACCACGCTGGCAATTGTGGGCGAGTCCGGTTCCGGCAAGTCCACGGTGGCCAACATGGTGCTGAAGCTGCTTGAACCGACCTCAGGCACCGTCACTTATGAAGGCAAGGACATTTCCGGCTTCCAAGGCAAGGAATTGCTTGACTTCCGCCGCCACGTGCAGCCGGTATTCCAGAATCCGTATGGCTCGCTTGACCCGATGTACTCCATTTACCGTTCCATCGAAGAACCACTGCGTATCCACGGCATTGGAGACAAGAAGAGTCGTGCTGCCCGCGTGCGTGAGTTGCTCGATATGGTGGAACTGCCGTGGTCCGTGCGTTTCCGCTACCCGAACGAGCTTTCCGGTGGTCAGCGTCAGCGCATCGCCATCGCACGAGCCATGGCTCTCGATCCGGACGTGATTGTCTGCGACGAGGCCGTATCCGCTTTGGACGTGCTGGTGCAGGATCAGGTGTTGCGATTGCTCAATGACCTGCAGACGGAAAAGGGCCTGAGCTACCTGTTCATCACCCACGATTTGGCGGTTGTGCGTCAGATCGCCGATGAGGTTGTGGTGATGCAGCACGGCAAGCTTGTGGAGCACGCCACCACTGACGAGGTCTTCGACCATCCGCAGAAGCAGTACACCCGTGATCTGCTTGGCGCCATCCCCGGCGGCAAGCTGCAGCTCGGTCTTGACTGATTTGATGCGATAACATCATCAAGATAAGCCTTCGGCATGTGCCGAGGGCTTTTCTTGTATGCAAGCTAGGCTAGAACGCTATGACGATCACTATCACGACTTCCAATGTGAACGGAATCCGAGCGGCAAAACGCAAAGGCATCGAGGAGTGGGCCGGACGCAACACACCTGACGTGTGGTGTATGCAGGAGGTGCGTGCCCCGCAAAACGAAATCGATCCTATTTTCGACGAATTCGGTTTCGAATACTCAACGGCGGGACGTATTTCCGATCAGAGCGAACTGCATCGTATGAACGAGATTTGCCGTATCAAGGGGCGTGCCGGCGTAGGTCTGTTGTCGGCATTGCCGGTTGTCGACAAACGATATGGATTGCCGGGACTTGAGGATGACGTCGATTCCGGCCGTTGGATCGAAGCGGACATGCAAACTCCACAAGGCTATGTCATTACCGTGGTTTGCGTGTATGTGCATGCGGGAAATACCGATGATCCGGAAAAAATGAAGCAGAAATACCGTTTCCTCGACACCATGCTGATACGCATGGAACAGTTGCGTGACGAGGCAGCACACGGCGGAAAACAAGCGGTGCTCTGCGGTGATTTCAACATCGCGCACACGCCGCTCGACATCAAAAACGCCAAAGCCAACGAAACGCATGCCGGATTCCTCCCCGAGGAGCGCGCATATGTCGACAAATGGTTGGGAGAACTGGAGTTTGTGGATGTGATGCGTAATCTCGCCGGAGACATCCAAGGACCGTACACATGGTGGAGCCAGCGCGGTCGTGCATTCGACAACAATGTCGGCTGGAGGATCGACTATCAGTTCGCAACACCGGAACTGGCGGAAACGGCCTGCGGATTCGTGATCGATAAGGCTCCGACCTACGACCTGCGCTGGTCCGATCATGCGCCGCTCAGCATTATGTATGACATTTAAGCCACTTTTTATCGTGAACAGACTGGGAATTGGAATATCACACCCCGATTCCCAGCCCATATTAAGCATAGGTGCTAGGCTATTCACGGTTGCAACTGTTATGAAATGAGGAACATCATGGGATTGTTTGGATTCGGTAAGAAGAAGCATCAGAGCAAGGAAGCTCTTGAAGCGGCCGCCGGAGAAAACGAAGAGGCTGTCGACGCAGCTGAAAACGTTGACGAAGCTCAGGAAGTCGTGGCGCTTCCGGAGCCTTCCGCTGAATACGAGGGCCGCGGTGACGAGCATGGTCCGTGGGATGTGGAAGATGAGAACGTTCCCGACTACGACGAGTACCTCGATATGGGATCATATTATCTGCCGTTCCTGAAGGGCATTGAATTGCGAGTGAAGGCCAACCGTGCCACCCAGCAGGTTCTTGGCACCACCATCACCTACGGTTCCTCCAGTGTGGAGATTGAGGCATTCGCGGCACCGAAGACGCTCGGATTGTGGGATGACGTTCGTGCCGACCTGATTGAAGCCAACAAGGACGCGAAGGAAGTCGAAGGCGTATTCGGCACCGAACTGGCATTGCCGGTTACCGTCAAAGGTGGACGCAAGGTGCTTACCCGCATCGTAGGCGTCGACGGTCCGCGTTGGATGTTGCGCGGCATCTTCTCAGGCAAGGCTGCCACCGATCCTGAGGGTGAGGAAGCAAAGGCATTGAACCAGTTCTTCGCTGATATTGTGGTGGAACGAGGCGATGATCCGTTGGCGCCACGCGACCTTATTCCCATGCATCCGCCGGTCGCTCCGGCCGAACGCAAGGCTGCGAAGGCAGCTGCGGAAGAGGCTGAGCAGAAGACTGAGATTCCCGGCAAACCGAAGGGTCCATTCGACTCCGACCAGCAGGTTGAGGTCAAGACCACGCTGTCTCGTGGACCGATGTTCTCCGAAGTGCGTTGAGCCGCTTGAACCGATAGCTAATACGTATGGCTGAAACCGAAGCGAAAAAACGAACTGGTCTTGGTGCGCTTGCCGACGCCGGTAATACTGACGATTTTTCCGTGATCGACGCCATCGGCGGTCCGAGAGGCGTTATCGAATCGATGCTGCCGGGCGTCGTGTTCGTGGCACTGTTCGTCATCACGTCCAATTTGCAACTGACCATCGGCGTGTCCGCTGCGTTGGCCGTGCTGCAGGTGATCGTGCGCCTGTGCCAACGACAGTCCGTCATGGGAGCGGTATCAGGCTTGCTGGCAGTAGGTATCTGCCTGATCTGGGCATGGAACAGTCACGAGGCACGTAACTATTACATGTTCGGATTTCTCACCAACGCCTTTTACGTTGTTTTGCTGACGATTTCACTGCTGGTCCGGGTGCCTGGCTTAGGATTGGTCATCGAGTTCATCCGAACGTTACCGACTGAACATTTTCGTGCCTGGCTTGCCGATTGGCGAGGTGACAAGGCGCTCAATCGCGCCTATACCATCATCACCGCAATGTGGGTTGGAGTGTTCGCGCTGCGTCTGATCGTGCAGGTGCCGCTCTATCTCGGCAATCACGTCGGCTGGCTGGGAACGGCGCGTCTGCTGATGGGCATTCCGTTCTGGGCGCTCGCGATTTGGGTCTCGTATCTGATCGTGGCGACGCCAATGCACCGACATAAGATGATGCAGGAAGTTTCTGAAGACGATGCTGAGGCAGCACAAACTACCGAAATGAGGGAAGAGCACTGATGGAATCGACCATCCGCATTGAACGGTACGCCGACCAGGGTCGTTGCGTCGGTCATATTGACGGACGTGTTGTGTTCGTGCGATTCGCATTGCCGGGCGAACTGGTCCGTGTCGCATTGGACGAGCCGCATGATCGTGAGGATCGCTTCTGGACAGGCGAAGTGGTGGAAGTACTCGAAGCGAGCGAAGACCGTACTGATCCAATATGGTCGTTAGCTGGACCCCTTGCCATGGGCGGTGGTGTCGGCGGCGCTGACTTGGTGCATGTGTCGCTTGCAGGGCAACTGAAATGGAAAGTCACGTCGGTGGCCGAACAGATGGCAAGACTCGGCCACGTCGACGTGGAAGTGCCCATTGAGCGTATGTCGGAAGACGATGCGGAGCGAGGTTTGCATTGGCGTACTCGCATCGAGATGATTGCTGATGCTGATGGGCGTCCGTCGATGCACCGTCGAGGCACGCATGTGCGCGTTCCGATTGATACCATGCCGTTGGCCAGCCGTACGTTGCTGGAAGTGGCCGAACGTGAGCATGTGTGGGAAGGGAGCTTCGAACCGGGTTCCCAGATTCGTCTATCCGTTCCGGAACCTCGCGATAATGCGCCGATTTCAGACAATTACGCCGTGCTTGTGAACGGCGAGGTGGTTGCTGGAAGCCGTGAGCTTACGGAAAAGGTGATTGTCGCCGGCCGTGAATTCGAATACAACGTGGATGCAGGCGGTTTCTGGCAGATGCATAGGCATGCGCCGATCGCTTTGACCAACCATGTGATCGATTTGGTACGCGGCGAGCTTGACGGTGCCAAATCCGCATGTCTGTGGGATTTGTATTCCGGTTCGGGTCTGTTCACGCTGCCGTTGGCCACGCTGACGGCGGAGCGCACTCGCATGTTGAGCGTCGAAGGCGGCAAAACTGCGGTAAGGAACGCGCAACGTAATTTGAGGCACATTCATCTGGGTAATGTCGATGCGCGTGTGGGCGACGTGGCGAAAACACTTGCCAACGTGCGCAATGATCTCGCCAAGCCAGATGTGGTGGTGCTTGATCCGCCCCGTGCTGGCGCTCGCGCGAAGGTGTGCAGGCAGATTGCCGAAGCCGAAGCGAAAAGTGTGGTCTATATCGCATGCGATCCGGCAAGCCTTGCCAGAGATACCGCCACGCTCGTGTTACTTGGCTACGAATTGGCGGATATCCGCGCGTTCGACATTTATCCCATGACCCATCATGTGGAGACTGTGGCGCTGTTCAGAAAGCACGAACAGTGAGCATGCCGTTATTCGCAAGTCGTGCGTTTTTTGGAATGACTGCGATTGCGTTGTCTTGCGCGGCGCTATCTGGTTGCGTGCCGTCGAATGCCGCGGTGGGGGATACGCAATCTCCCAATACTGCGGTGGCGCACTCCATGGAGGATCGTGACAGCCTGTCCATCGCCATGATTGGATCGGATGATGTCACCGCCGATTCCATGGCAATGGATGCCATGGAAGCCGGTAAACTCAAGCCGGTGTACATTACCGTCTCGGGCACTGTGGACGCGCAATCCACCGCGCAGCAAGGCGTGCGTGACATGGCGCAACGCAAGGCCGACCTCATTATCATCGCAGGAATCGACGCGAACGAAGCCAATGCCGAAAACTGGAATGATGCTTTGGAAACCGCAAGAACAGCGGGCGTTCCAGTGGTGCTTCTCAATCCTATCGCCGTGCCGAAAGACAACAAACTGTATGCGGCTACCATGACGGTCAACGATCGTATGACCGACGCGATACCGCTCGACGATGCTGCTGTGGCCGTGGCCAATAATGATCCTCACGACCGGGAAATGCTGGTAACCACGATTACCCACTGATATGGTTTTGCACCATGTCGGTATGAATGACCAGCAGTTCGTCTTTTGATGAAATACCCTGAAAATTCCCTGATTTTTACCTGTGTTTCACAAGAAGTTGACCGGAAAACGGGAGTGTGACGGTAGGCTGGCAATCATGAGCGAAAGTCGAACAATGCCCCTCATCGAAGAGACGGGGCTGACACAAGGCGAAGTGATCGCCCTCAGGGAAAGCGGATTGGACAATGTGGTCAAGGCATCGACCTCACGTTCGCTTATCGATATCGTGCGAGCCAACGTGTTCACCTTGTTCAACGGCATCATCTTTGCGGCCATGGTTATGGTATTGATCACTGGATCGTGGAGAGACGCGGTGTTCGGCATGATCATCATCATCAATACCGGCATAGGCATCTGCACCGAATTGAAAGCCAAGCGTACTCTTGACAAACTGTCGATTCTGGTGGCTTCCGACTATCTTGTGCACCGCGACGGCAAAGACGTTGAAATACCGCACAACGATATCGTGCTCGGTGATTTCATGTGGATCCGTTCCGGCGAACAGGTGCCCGCGGACGCGCAGATCGTGCACACTTGGGGACTGGAGCTGGACGAATCCATGCTTACCGGCGAATCACGGACCGTACGCAAGGGCGAAGGCTGCGATATTTTCTCTGGATCCACCGCCATCTCCGGCATGGCGTTGGTGAAAGTCACCGCCGTAGGAGAGCACAGTTACGCGGCCAAACTTACCGCACGGGCGAAGGTTTACAGGAAAACCGTATCCGACCTAAACAAGGGCATCAACACGATTCTGAAATTCATGACCTTCCTGGTGGTGCCGCTCTGCGTACTGCTCATCTGGTCGCAGGTACGCACTGTTGGCGGCTGGAATGTGGCCATTTCGACCGGCGAATGGCGTTCCGCGGTCATTTCCGCAGTGGCCGGTGTGGTCGGTATGATCCCTGAAGGCCTGGTGCTGCTCACCTCGCTGAATTTCGCGCTCGCAGCCATTCGTTTGGCACGTAAGAACACGCTGGTGCAGGAGCTGGAATCCGTGGAGACTCTCGCTCGTGTGGATTGCCTGAACCTTGACAAAACCGGTACTGTCACCGACGGCACCATCCGACTCGATTCGTTGGAATTGCTGGGTGTTCGTGGCCCCGACGACATGCGAGGCACCGTGAACGAGCATGACGTCAGACAGGCTCTATTCGACCTATCGAACGAAGGACAGCCCAACGGTACAGGGCAAGCGATTCTGTCTGGACTACGGGAACAGGGATTTGCGGACGGCACTGTCGAGGCACGAGTACCGTTCTCGTCGGCGCGCAAGTGGAGTTCGATCTATGACGGCAATGCAGTGTGGACGATGGGTGCGCCGGAAGTCATTCTTTCCCAAATCAACGGCGACCATGCCGACATACTCAAACAAGTCAATGATCTCGCCAATGACGGCAACCGTGTGCTGCTGGTCGCGCGAATCTACGGTGCAGCGCCCGACGATTACGAAACCGATCCAAAACTCAATCCGGCATCGTGCCCTGTCGCATTGGTGTGCTGTTCCGAACATATTCGCGCCGACGCCGAAGAAACGCTTGCATGGTTCCGTGAACAAGGCGTGCGTTGCCGCATCATCTCTGGTGACAATCCCGTAACCGTCGGCGCGATCGCAAGAAAAGTGCATCTGACCGGCGAACATGAACCACGATTCATGGACGCGCGTGAGCTGCCCGCTGACATTACGGAGCTGGCGCAAGTACTGGAAAACGTGGATGTGCTTGGGCGTGTGCTGCCCGATCAGAAAAAGGCGATCGTGGAGGCATTGCATGCAGGTGAGCATGTGGTGGCGATGACCGGCGACGGCGTGAACGACGCGCTCGCCATCAAAGAGGCCGATCTGGGTATTGCGATGGGCAATGCTGCGCCCGCCACCAAGGCCGTGGCACAGGTGGTGCTTGTCGATTCGAAGTTCTCACATCTGCCCGATGTGGTGGCGCGAGGGCGTCAGGTTATGGCCAATATGGAACGTGTAGCAAGCCTATTCCTCGTGAAAACCGTGTATTCCGCACTGATTTCGTTGGGCGTGGTGCTGACGCAGATACCATTCCCGTATCTGCCTCGCCACATCACATATGTGGGCGGATTGACGATTGGCATGCCGGCATTCATTCTTGCGTTGGCTCCGAACACGCGTCGTTATATTCCAGGATTCCTGAAACGCGTGCTGCATTTTGCTGTGCCCTGCGGTGTGGCGGTCGGATTGTCGATTTTGTCCACGTCGTGGCTGCTGCCGATATTCATGAAGTGGAATGTGCAGGATTCGGGTGCGCAGTTGGCGATGCTGCGTGGCGTCAACGCGATTATTCTGCTCATGATGGGAGTGTTCGTGCTTGCGCGGGTGGCAAAGCCGTTGCATTCGTGGCGTGGCATATTGGTATTGGCCTTTGCCGCAATTGGATTCGGGGGCATGCTCGTAAAACCGGTGGCGAATTTCTTCGCGCTGGTGGTGCCGACCGGGCAGATGCTGGCTGCGACGGCGGTGGCAATGGTGCTTTCGGCACTCGTGTTCTTGGTGTGTTTGCGTTTGGTGCCGAAAATTCCGAGTATTGTCCCATACTTTAAGAAGACACGCCAGAGCTGAATTAACTTGGCTGTATCGTAGGCGACGAATAATCAGCTGTGTTATACAGCCAAAAAGCTCGGAGGTAGCATGTCTGTGCGCGACGACCAGCTCGACACCCTGAAGGTGGACGGCAAGGATTATGAATATTACCGCATCGCAGATCTGCCGGGCATCGATCATCTGCCGTATTCGTTGAAGGTTCTCGTCGAGAATCTGGTACGTAACATCGATGGCGTCAACATCACGGATGATCATGTCAAGGCACTGTTGGATTGGGATCCGGCTGCACAGCCGAGTCATGAGATCCAGTTCACCCCGTCCCGTGTGGTCATGCAGGATTTCACCGGCGTGCCCTGCATTGTGGATCTTGCCACCATGCGTGATGCGGTCAAGGATCTTGGGGGAGATCCTGAGGTCATCAACCCGCAGGTGCAGTCCGACATGGTCATCGACCATTCCGTACAGATCGACAAGTACGGCATCGCCGACGCGGTCGAACAAAACATGGATATCGAATACCAGCGCAACGGCGAACGTTACCAGTTCCTGCGTTGGGGTCAGCAGGCATTCAAGAACTTCCGCGTGGTACCGCCGGGAACGGGCATCATCCACCAGGTCAATATCGAATATCTCGCCAAGGTCATCATGACCAAGGTCGAAGAAAACGGTGGCAAGACTCTTGCCTATCTTGATTCCTGCGTGGGCACCGACTCGCACACCACCACCGTCAATGGCTTGGGCGTGCTCGGTTGGGGCGTTGGCGGCATTGAAGCCGAAGCGGCCATGCTTGGACAGCCGATCTCCATGCTGGTGCCGCGTGTTGTCGGTTTCAAGCTTACCGGTTCCATTCCTGAAGGCGTCACCGCCACCGACGTGGTGCTGACCATCACTGACATGCTTCGTCAGCATGGTGTGGTCGGCAAATTCGTGGAATTCTACGGTGATGGCATCGCCTCGGTGCCGCTGGCCAATCGTGCCACCATCGGCAACATGGGTCCGGAATTCGGCTCCACCTGTGGCATTTTCCCGATCGACGGCGTCACTCTCGACTATCTGCGCTTGACTGGCCGTTCCGAAGAACAGATCGCATTGGTCGAAGCGTATGCCAAGGCGAACAAGCTGTGGGGCGACACCACCGATCCGAACTACGTCGAACCGCAGTATTCCGAATACCTGGAACTCGACCTCGGTACTGTCGTGCCGTCGATCGCTGGCCCGAAGCGCCCGCAGGATCGCATCAAACTGTCTGAATCCAAAGCGAAATTCGTCGAAACCTTGCTCGCGTACGAAACGGACAAGACCGTGCAGGAGCCGGTTGCTGTTTCCACCGACTTCCGCGGTGACTTCGACATCACGAACGGTGATGTGGCGATCGCATCCATCACCTCGTGCACGAATACGTCCAATCCGTCCGTGATGATCGCAGCCGGTTTGATTGCACGCAACGCGCATGCCAAGGGTTTGAAGCCCAAGCCGTGGGTCAAGACCTCGCTCGCACCGGGTTCCCAGGTTGTGGCCGACTATCTTAAGGCGGCTGGCTTGCAGGACGATCTCGACGCGCTCGGTTACCAGCTGGTCGGTTTCGGCTGCGCCACCTGCATCGGCAACTCCGGCCCGTTGCTGCCGGAAATCTCCGAAGCCATCAACGCCAACGATCTGACCGTCACCTCAGTGCTGTCGGGCAACCGCAACTTCGAAGGCCGCATCAGCCCGGACGTCAAGATGAACTACCTGGCATCTCCGCCGCTCGTCATCGCCTATGCGCTCGCTGGCACCATGGATTTCGATTTTGAAACTCAGCCGCTTGGCGAGGATCCGGACGGCAATGATGTGTATCTGAAGGATATCTGGCCCACCAATAGCGAGGTTGCCGCCGTGGTGGACGGTACCGTCAGCCGTGAGATGTTCCTGAAGGATTACGCTTCCGTATTCGAAGGCGACCGTCGTTGGAAAGGACTTGACGTTCCAGAAGGCGAACTGTTCGCATGGAATGAGGATTCCACCTACGTGCGTAAGCAGACGTTCTTCGATGGCATGAAGGCCACACCGGATCCCGTCGAAGACATTCATGGCGCCCGCGTGCTCGCACTGCTCGGTGATTCCGTGACCACCGACCATATTTCTCCAGCCGGCGCGTTCAAGGCATCCAGTCCTGCTGGCAAGTACCTGACCGACCGTGGCGTCGAACCGAAGAACTTCAACTCCTATGGTTCCCGTCGAGGCAATCATGAGGTCATGGTACGTGGCACGTTCGGCAATATCCGACTGCGCAACCAGTTGCTCGCGTCCGTGGGGGAAGAGGTCACTCCGGGCGGTTTCACCTACGATTTCCTTGACCAGAAGCCGACCACGATCTTCGAAGCATCCCGCGACTACATCGAACATGATGTTCCGCTGGTGGTGCTCGCAGGCAAAGAATACGGCACCGGTTCCTCCCGCGACTGGGCTGCCAAGGGAACCGTCATGCTCGGCGTCAAAGCCGTCATCACCGAAAGCTTCGAACGTATCCATCGTTCGAACCTGATCGGCATGGGTGTGCTGCCGCTGCAGTTCCCCGCAGGCGAGTCCTATGAGAGCCTCGGCCTTGATGGCACCGAAACGTACGATATCGCCGGCGTTGAAGAATTCAACAATGGCATTATTCCGAAGACGGTGCATGTCACTGCCACCCACGAAGACGGTTCCACAACCGAATTCGACGCGGTCGTACGCATCGACACCCCAGGCGAGGCCGACTACTACCGCAACGGAGGCATCCTTCAGTATGTGCTGCGCAATCTCATGAAATAAATAATCACATGATTGAGATCGGCAAATAACAAAGCCCGTGTCGCACTGTGCAATGCAGTATGACACGGGCTTTGTTGCTACCGGTTTTTCATGCGTTTGATACTACGGCGGAATCGGTCTGTCTCGTCACATTGTTGACCCAACGATACTTTCGATAATGCAGCAAAGCAGGAATCATCTTGATGCATTCGTCGGTATTCAGCAAAGCATAGACCGCCAATACCGGCAACTTCCACACGAAAGCCGCCAACAGACCGACCGGTACGACGACAAGCCACATAACGCTCGCATCGCAGACAAGTCCGAACCGGGAATCGCCTCCGGCAGGGAAAATACCGGCGATAGTCAGATTGGCCATGCACCCGCATGCCGCATAATAGGCGCAGATAAACAGCATAACCGACAGATAACGCGTGGCCTGCGGCGTCAATCCCGCCCACTGCAACGCCAAAGGACGTGCCGCGATAATCAACAGGCCGGTTCCAACGCCAACTGCCGCCACCAGTACACAGAGCCTGTCGCCCATAACCTTCGCCTGATCGAAAGCATTGCGGCCAAGAAGATTACCGACAAGAATGCCGCCCGCATTGCCAAGGCCAAGACTCAAACAGACCAACAGATCCTTGACGATATTCGCAATGGAATTGGCCGCCACCGCATCCGTACCAAGATGACCCATAATCACGGTGTACATGGTGAAACCGCAGCCCCAAACCAGCTCATTGCCAAGCACGGGCAGACTATACTTCCAAAAATCCTTCTGCAACGCCACATCCGGATGCAACATCATCGACAACCGCAAACGTGGGCGGCCATTGCGGCTGGCTACAAGCACAGACCACACCAGTTCGATGGCTCGGGAAATCACCGTGGAAATCGCCGCGCCGAAAATACCCAATGCGGGTAAACCGAACCAACCATAGATCAGCACCGCGTTCAGCGCAACATGCACGATCACGCCAACCGTGCTTACCGTCATTCCGGTAACCGCCGCACCCACATTCTTCATCAGACACAAATACATTTGCGACAAACCGATGAACAGGTACGAAACCGACGAAACCCGCAAATACTGTGAGCCGATGGTAATCAGCGTCGCATCGTTCGTCATAATCGACATCAACGTTTCCGGAATGAGTAGCGTCAATGCGAAAAACACCAGCGACAATCCGCCGGCATACAGCATGATGAACGCCAAGACACGTTCGACGGCATTCGTATTGCCCGCACCCCAATACTGGGCCACCAGAATGCTCATGCCAAGCGTGAGCGCGGCAAGACACAAACTGAAAATGAACTGGAACTGCGTGGCAAGAGACACTGCCGACAGCTCGTTTTGACCGACGTTCGTCAGCATAAGAGTGTCGGCGCACGATGACAGCGCCAGCATCAGTTGTTGAAACGCGATGGGCAGGGCGAGCGTCAACGTCTGTCGAAGAAACTCGCGCCAAGTGATGGAAGATTGCATGATGATGTGAGGATGGTGCGGTGCGTTTTACTGAATCGAATCCTTCCAAGCGTGATATTCCGCTGCCTTGCCTTCCCAATATTCGCAGTCGGCGTCGGTGATCTCACGGATCACATGGCATGGATTGCCGACTGCCACCGAATGCGAAGGAATGTCCTTGACCACCACTGATCCGGCACCGATCACCACATCATCGCCGATGGTGACGCCAGGGCCGACCACCACATTGCCGCCGAACCAGACATCGTTGCCAATGGTGATCGGACGAGCGCCTTCAGGGCCGGAGGAACGCACCGTCGCATCGATCGGATGATACGGCGTGTACAGGCCCACTCGGGGGCCGAAGAACACGCGGTCGCCGATGGTGATGCGTGCCACGTCAAGGAAAATGCAATCCATGTTGGCATAGAAATTCTTGCCGATGAACGTGTTGCATCCATAATCGCAGTTGAATGGGGGTTCCACGAATCCACCCTCTCCAAATGCGCCGAACAGTTCGTGAAACAGTTCGTCACGTTCTTTGAACGCGTCATATTCGGACGTGTTGATGGCCTGCACCAGGCGACGCTTGCGCATATTCGCTTCCTGCTGTTGCGGACTATCGGCCACATACAGTTCGCCGGAGAGCATACGCTCCCATTCGTCGCGTGCCGGATGATTGGTGGGGTCCACCATGCTGCCTCCTCTGCTGTATTACGTCAATCGATTGACGTGACATATCATGTTCCATTCAACGGCATCATTATTCGTTGACACTGTATTTCGTTGTATTATCGTTCTTGATTTTCGTATTATTTACCGTATCCACTGATGGGGTATTGCATGGGACAGATGGGATTAGACGTTCGTGACGTGCAGGTCGGACAAAACGAACAAACGGAACAGCCTGAACTTGCGCAAGACGGTCGTCTTCCATATGAGTTCATGCCGGTCACCAACTGGGGACGCAAGCCCAACGGCGCGGAAATGGTGCAATATGATGCGCCGATGTTCTTCTCATTCACCGAACATTCGCTGCTGCATCAGTATCCGAACATGCGCGCGGAATGCCATTGGCATATCGATTTCGAATTCACCCACATCATCCGTGGACACATGTGGTATTTCGTGAACGGCGAAAGCATTCGTCTTGAAGAAGGCCAAGGCATTTTCGTGAATTCGCGCCAATTGCATTACGGTTTCACCGAGGACGGCACCGATTGCGAATTTTCCTGCACTCTGCTGAACCCTTCATGCATGTGCATGCCGAACATGGTTTATGAACGCTTTGTGGCTCCGTTGATGGCGGACGAACGGCTCCCGTACATGGTGTGTGATCCTGAAGATGAGCATGGATCCGCGTTGCTGGAATGCATGATGCGGCTGCATGATGCGAAATTCGGTCAGATGCCGGCTGCCCAGACCATGCATCCCGCCACCGTTGACAATATGAAATTAAAGGATGATACGGCATCGTTGACCGTGCTCAGCTGTTTTTATACGATGGTGCGTGAACTGACGGCCATAGCGGGCGAACATGGCAAGAATGGTTCTTCCAAATACGACAGGAAGAATCCGAAGATTGCTATTTTGAGCAAGATGATTGATTACGTGCAGCACAATTACGTTCGACAGATCACCCTGGAGGAGATTGCTTCAGCAGGGTCCGTCGGCCGTACGAAATGCGCGCAGATCTTCCATGAGATGGTCGATCAGACGCCGATTGAATTCGTCAATGACGTGCGTATGAGAGCTGGAGCGGAAATGCTGGACACCACATCGATGCCGGTTTCCGACATCGCCAAAAAACTTGGTTTCTCATCATCGACATTCTTCACGCGCACGTTCAAGCAGTACATGCATACGACGCCCACAGCCTACCGGAGGAATATGCTCAAGTAGACCGTGGACGTCGTATGCGATCGTCATGCGGCTGCCACAGTGTTGGCGTCGACTACTTGGCCAACTGCGTTGTGGCGGGGGAGGCCAACGTCGGGCGGGCTCGCCGAATGCGTCCCAAGGCCAAGCCCAGACAGATGAACGCTACCGCGAACATTGCCACCAATCCGGTTGATGACGCCCACGCGCCGTAGTCCACGCCGCTCGAGGAGGCCGTACCCAGTCCGAATACGTGGTCTATCGATGAGCAGAGCCACCATCCAGGCAGCAGTTTTCCGATGATGATCATGGGATCTGGCATCATATCCACGGGGAACGCCATACCGGAAGTGAACATGACCAGCAGAGCGAACACATTGACGAAACCGTTCGTTGCCATTTCATTGAAACCGGATGACCCCAACAGAAATCCGCAAGCGATCGCCATAAGCGTGTAGACCATCAGCGACACGAACGACAAGCCTACGTTCACGGCATTCAGGCCGGTAAAGGACACTCCGGCCAGCGCCATCAACAGGAATGTCACCGCGGTATACGCAGCACATACCAGCAGACCGAACGTCCCGCATGTCAGCATTTGCTGCGCTTCCAACGACACCAGACGCGCGGGGGACGAGTAGAGCCTGCGGCGGATTTCGTTGTCATTGAATGTGCTGACCACGAGGAACGTGCATACCGGCATGACCAGCAACAGTGGATACAAGCCGGTTTTGAGCGTGCCCGCGAATGCCGATGAGCCCGGTGTGGTGCCGTCGTCTTCAGAGTCCGAGGACACCACGGCGATATGCGACTGTTTCATATCGGCGGTGGCAGCATCCAACGTCGTTGTCATGGCGGCGTCGAGCGTGCGCTGTGCCTGCGGCATGCCGAGATAGGCGGTACGCGTCAGCGAAAGAAACTCGTTGACTTTCAGCTGTGCGAGCGATCCGGCTCCGGAAGCATAACTGACGACGGTATCTATGGTCGGTTGCGTAGCCGTGGCGTTATCCGCATACTGCAGATAACGCTCGGCGAAACCTTGTGGCACAATCGCAATCAAATCAACATAATTCGATGCGACAGCCTGCTGCAACGATATGGAATCGTCATCAATGGTGACCATCTCACCGTCCAAAGCGAGGTAGGAACGCAACGATTGAGCCACATGCTCGGCGTCGTCATCACGGTCGATTACCGCAATACGGGCGGATTCCGGCTCATACGTCGTCGCTCCGGCAGCTGTGGAGCCACGCATGATCTGCCAGCTGATGGAAAACATCATCGTGCCGATCAGCACCAAGTAGATAATCACATACAATTTGCGCGCTTTGAGAATACGCAGTGCTGCTTTACAAGTGTTCATAGCGTTGCCTCCTCAACAGAACGGTCGCCATACCAAGACAGACCAAGCTCATCGCAGCCAATACGCCCACCGTGGCAAAGAACGGGCGGAAACTGTCGTAATACAGAATGTCGTAGAACAGATTCGTAATCTGTTGCGCCGGATTCAACATGCTCAACAGGGGCGCATGCTGCGCTATCTGATCGCTTAAATCCATGGCGAACGAGCCATACAAACCGGAAAACAGCGACAGCGTGCATGCCAAGGCCGTGCACAATCCCTGCTTGGCACTCGTGGAAACACCCTGTATTGCGCCGATCAACGTGCCGAACGCGCTTGTGGCGAATGACGCCATCAAGCACGCGCCCAAGCCGGCCCATTCACGACCGCCGAGAGAAATCTGGCAGCCGAAACGAATGTACAGCATGGCCACGGTCAGACTTAGGAACGAGCAGATCCAACTGGAAAGAAAACCTGCCAGCAGCTGTTGCAGTTTCGGCAGGGGAGCGACGGAACGGCGAATGCCAAGTGCCGACAGGTTTGCCTGGGCCAACGATACCGCGTTCACCGCGAAACTCATGGCCATCATCGCGGCCATGCCGAGCAACGCGTAATAGTAGCGTGCGGTGCCGCTTGGCTTGAAATTCGTCAGCTGCACTTCCTTCGTGAACCCACTCGACGAGCCGATGCTGCCGGTGAACGCGTCATCCAACAACGCGGACGGATTGTGCTGCGCGGCATTGACCACCACGGCGGTGTTGCGATTGTACAAGTCCACGATATTGCCCAACACCGTCAGGGAAATATCCAGACCACTGCTCGACGCCATCACATCCGTGGCGGATGTTTGCGTGGCTTGGGAAATGGCCAGCTGCAGTTTCCCACTACCGTCGACGGACAGTCTGCCCTGCGCCTTGGCGTCAAGCAGTGCTCGATCCGCGGCTTCCATAGATGCGGCTTCCGTGACGGTGATGAGTTTCGGCATGGCGTCACCGTCATCATCGACCTTCGCATGATCGCCATCGGCACCGGTCGCGCCAGTATCGGACGAAATGCCGTCGACCAGCATCTGCGCGCCCGGAGAGGCGCGCCAATCGTCGTTATTAACCACGACGACGTCAACCGTGTGCAATGCGTAACTTTCCGCGATATTGCCGAACATGCCATTGAACATGGTCGCCAGAATGATGGGAAAGGCAAACAGCCAGAACAGCTGCGCTTTCTCCCTGAAATGCAATTTCAGATTGACCAGCAATGTCTGCAACATAATGTCAAACCTTTCGAACCATGATTCCGTCAGTCACGCAACGCCGTGCCGGTCAGTTCAAGGAACACATCGTTCAGCGTCGGCTGCCGGGAGGAAAGATGCCCGATATTCGTGCCATTGGATTTCAGCAACGTCAACACGTCAAGAAGATTGTGATCGCCCCGACGGCAACGTACCGTCAACTCATGACCGTCATAATCGGCGCTCATCACACATGGCAGCGCACGTAACTGTTCCAATGCCTGCTGCGTTCCCGCCTCATGATGCAAGCCACCCAGATCGTCGGTTTCCACACTGATGCGTTCGCCGGTGTCGATCATCGCCTTCAACTCGTCGGCGGTGCCCAAGGCCAAATGCCTGCCATGATCCATGATGAGAATGCGGTCGCAGATCTGCTCGACCTCCTCCATGTAATGGCTCGTGTAAATCACTGTCGCGCCTTCGTGGTTAAGACGCTGAATGCCCTCCAGAATCGCATTGCGGCTTTGCGGATCGACGGCGACGGTCGGCTCATCGAAGAAAATCAGATCCGGCTTATGCGCCACACCGCATGCGATGTTCAATCGACGAAGCAAACCTCCCGACAATTTCGACGGACGGAACCTGCGGTAATCGCGCAAGCCCACAAAATCCAGCGCATCCTCAACCAGCGCATGACGGCGTGCCCTGTCAGGCACATACAGCGAGCAGAAATAATCGATATTCTCCTCAACCGTCAATTCATTGAACACAGCCACATTCTGCGGTACGATGCCGATGCGGCGTTTCAGCGCATAACTGGTCGGGCCAATCGGTTCGTCAAACACACGTACCGTGCCCTCATCGAACGTCAACAATGCGAGAATGCAGTTAATCGCCGTGGTCTTGCCGGAACCGTTCGGTCCAAGCAAACCGAAAATCTCACCTTGATGCACGTCAAGATCGAAATAGTCAAGCGCCAGCATATCCCCATACCGTTTGACCAGCTTCGACACCTTGACCGCGCTGCTGGAGCTCTCACCTGTTTGCCTTTCCATACGCTCGCTCATCGGCTCTCCTTACCTCACATGTTCCAACAGCGATAACCGCCGTTTACGATAGTGATTCCATTGTCTCCGACCAAACGGAGACGACATGGTGTCTGAGGTCATAAACCTGGCGCAACACAGCCATATGGAAGATGACAAATGTCACCTTCGTGGCAAAGATGGCCCGCAACGGCGGCAACGTACACTACGCTGGGAAGACATAACCACAAGAAGCGGCGACGATGGAGGAAGGCATGCGGCGATTATTGCTTCAAGCCATATTCCTCACGTTCGGGCTGATCGCAAACCTGTATATCGTCGGAGACGTATCGGCTGAACTGGTATGCGGCGCGTTGCTGGCCATATGCTGTGCCGCGGTGGGGGAATACGCGCGCTCGTCGGCATGGACCATCGCCATACTGTTGATGTTGGATTGCGGCGCATGCTTCACGCCATCATGGTGCGCGATGATGCCGGTCGCCGCATACAACGCGGCCATGCTGCCCGCCATATCACAGAACGTCGAACAACACCGTGCGGGACGGAACCATGCCGGCTTGCGTTCGCAATTGCCGAACATGCCGCAATACGATGCGATGCAAATCACGACGGTCATCGCACGATGGGTGTGGATCATTCCCGTAGTGGCGACCTTGGTCCGTTGCCGTAATGCAGGCGCGCATGCGGATGATATGGGAGCTGCACTCATCGCCGTACTGCTGGCATTGCATGTAGTGTTGGGATTCATGGTTGGCCTGTTGTGCGCGCGCAATGTCACGCTCACCCGGCAGAACAGGCGGCTTCAGGATTCCAAACGTGACCAGATCCGCCGGCTGCGCTCGCAATTGGCGGAAAGCGAGGAAGATCGCGCCGCGTCGGTTCGTGTGGCCACGCTCGCGGAGCGTACACGCATAGCGCGCGAGATTCATGACAATGTCGGCCATATGCTTACCCGGGCCATCATGCAGTCCGAAGCGGCCCAAGTGGTGGCTCAGGTTTCTGGTCAGGAGCCGGCGGCTCAAGGGTTCGCGCAGATTCACGACACGGTGGGCGAGGCGATGACATTGGTGCGGGGCGCGGTGCATGATCTGAAAGACGAAGGCACGGATTTCGTGGCGCAGATTGAGGCATCCGCGCATGGTTTGGACGATTCCAGTACAGTGAACGTCACCTTGAGCAACGGCATCGATGCGGCTCCGGCCGCGGTGTCACGCTGTTTCGCCACGACGATTCGCGAGGCGTTGAACAATACGATTCGCCATAGCATGGCGCGCAATGTCGATATCACCTTGCGTGATTTTCCTGCGTTATGGCAGCTGCGCATACAGGATGATGGCGCCCTGTGGAACGATGGCTCCCAAGGAAACATCAACGGTATGATGGGGGAGTCTTCCGCTCGTTTTCGTCAGTTCCATGATGCCGCGCGTACGGCGACGATGCGTGATGCTTCGGGCATTGGATTGGCGGATATCGAGGAGCGTGCGCGGGCGCTCGGCGGTACCGCGGTGTGCGGCCCGTATCATGAGGGGTGGCGGGTGTTCGTGTCCATTCCCAAAACGGACGATGATGCGGCAGCGTCCGCAACAACGAAGGAGAACGTATGATGCGAGTCGCAATCGTCGATGATGATCCAATCGTATGCTCGTCGCTGTCCACGATTCTCAAAGCGACAGGCACGGCCGATATTGCATGGACGGCCTATGATGGCGAAACCGCGGTAGGTCAGTATGAAGAAGATAATCCGGACGTGCTGCTGATCGACGTGCAAATGCCGGTTATGGACGGTCTTGCCGCGTCGCGAAAGATCATCGACGCCCATCCGAATGCGAAAATCCTGATACTTACCACATTCGCGGACGAATCGTACATCGCCGAGGCGTTGGAAATCGGCACCAAAGGCTATCTGATCAAACAGGATGTCTCATCGGTGATTCCCGCAGTGCAGTCGGTGATGGCCGGACAGGTGGTTATGGGAGCGCAGGTGTTGCGGAAACTGCATGTCAATAAAGCGAGTCAGACGCAGCGTCACGTTTCGCAAGCTGGCGATAACGGGGAAAATCGTTTTTCCGGTCGTTTCGCGAATCTCACTGAGCGCGAGCGGGACGTGATGCAACTGGTCGCCGAGGGGTACGACAATCGTGAGATCGCTGCGAAACTGTTTTTAAGCGAAGGCACGGTTCGCAATCGTATCAGCGATATTCTCGCGAAAACGAACGTTACGAATCGTACGAAACTTGCGGTCGAATGGCTCGCATGCCAATAGGAAACCGTCGATAAACGGCAAACTCATCAAAACGAACAACGTTTTCAGCGCTTGCGTAGGCGATAGGCCTTCCACACGTCGCTAAGCTTCTGACCGTTCGACGTGCGCTTCCACACGGTCAATCCCGCCGAACCGCCACCGACGGCACGGGCCGCTGCGGTTGGTGTGGAGTACTCGCTGCCGTCATCCAGTCGAAGCTTGCCTTCGGCGGTGACGGTAGCCACCCAACGTTCGCCCTTGCGCGGTCGGTCCCATACCAGCGTCTCACCGGGAATGAGCAGACCAGCGGCGAGCACCTGCGCGATGGACACGCGTTTGGATGTTGGGGAGGTGGACGTGTCCGTGACTCGCAACGACTCCTCACTGAGCGTGGATAGGTCATTGCGCTCGGCATCGTAACGGATATTCCAATAATCGGCGATCAGACGAATGGTTTCATCCTGGCGGTATTGCAAGGTTTGTGGCGTACAGTCCGCAATGTCGGCAAGCTCGGCGGTGAGCGGGAAGCGTTTGGAACTCGCCGACAGCAGCATACGGTCACGACGGTCCGTATAGGATGCCAATCCCGCGATCTGCTTGTCATTAGCCTGACTGAGCGCAAGATTGCCGATGCGGTTGACCCAATGGTCGCGCGTCGCCTCAGACCATGATGCAAACGATGAGTCGGAGGCGACCTGTTCCGGCATGATCGGCAGCGCGTTGAGGCTGCGTGGTCGGGCGATACGATGCCCGGCCCGCTGCTCGTTGGCCCGAACCAGAAGCAGTTTCTTCATGGCGGGACTGGTCTGCAGGTCGCCACGCAGATGCGCGAGCGCGTTGCGGCGGTCTTCGTCGGTGATGAGTAATCCTCGGATTTGTTGGATGGTGTGGTTTTTATCGAGGTCGCGAATGGTGCTGGCTGCGCGTGTGCGTCGGTTGAGCGGGGTTTGCCTGTTGAGACTGTCCACGCCGGTTACGCGTTCTAGGGCCGCGAGTACGTCGTGAAGTCGTTCAAGGTCGTGGAGTTGAGGTTCCTCGAGGTTTTTGTTCGACGTGCGCGAGGCTGCGGCAGTGTGTGTGCCCGGCGTGGAGAATATGCGTGTGTCGGGATTGCCGAGGTTGCGTATGGAGTTGACGAGCGCCCACATGGCTACTGGTTTCCAGTCGGTGGTTTGGTAGTCGTTGAGGGATACGAGTTGGCCAATGATATCGTCTGGCAGGTTGGCGTCGGTCGGGTGTTCGATGATGCGCCAGGCGTTGGCGTAGGGTGCGAGCAGGTCGTCGATGAAGGAGATGACGTTCTGCTTTTTGACGAATGGTTTGAGCACGTCCTTGCGGAATTCCTCAAGTAGTTGTGTGCAGATGGCTTTGTGCGAGATGATGAGATGGATGTCGCTGAAGAATTCTTCGAGCGTCTGTGCGTCGTCGCCGAGTGGATCCATGATGTCGTCCCAGCGTGAAGCGTAGGCGTTGCGTGCGGCGGGGGAGATTTCGGCGATAGTTCTTGCTTTGAACACGTCGGATGCGGTGAGGGGAACTCCGCGCATGTTCATGACGTCGAAAATACGGTGTGCGCCGGCGAGATCGTCGGTGGTTACGATGACGAGGGTGACTTCGTTGACGAGGTATGATGCGAATGCGCGGCGGTCTTGTGTGGGCATTTTCGCGAGTTCGTCGAACACTTGTCTGGTGTTGATGGCGATGTTGCGTTGCGCGTGCGATTCGATATCGTTGTCGCGCAGATCGAACAGTCCCTCCAGATCGCCTTCCTGCACGTACATGCGGAAGAAGTTGGTGTCGCGTTCGCGGAGTTTGAGACGTGGTTCGGCTTTGATGCCGCGTAGTTTGTCTCCTGGCTCGACGATGAGGTCGTTGAGGTTTTCCACGAGTTCGGGGTCGTCTTCCAGATCGCGGAGCACGGAAATGATGATGGAAAGTGAGATGAGGCGTTGCTGTCCATCGATGACTTGGTATTTGGTCTGTCCATCATGGACGAGGATCAGCGATCCAAGGAAATACGGCGTGTCCGGGTCGTGGCATGCGTCCTGCAGATCGGTGACCAGTTGCGCGATGTTTTCCGTTTGCCAAGTATATGCGCGTTGGAATGATGGGATTACGAACCGGTAATCCGAAGTGAAGATTTTGCCTAAAGGCTTTTCCGTTGCACTGATTGACATGGCGTTCCCCTCATTGCGTTGCTCTGTGTTCAAGTGTACGATGCATGATGTCATAGTCGTGGCGGCAGGTCGGCTCGTTCTACCAAACGGGCCATCTGCACGCGGCCCATGCAGAGTTTATCTGCGGCGGATGAAATATGCGCTTTGACCGTGCGTTCTGAAATGAACATTTTCTCGCTGATTTCCGCATTGGTGAAGCCCTCGGCCGCGAGAATCACCGCTTCGCGTTCGCGTTCCGGCAAGGCGTCGAGCATGGCACGGGCCTCATCGCGCCGCGACTGAGGCTGGTGTTGATGCAAATCGCCGATGAGCTGCCGTTGACTTGCCGGATTGAACTGTGGCTCCCCTTCGCACACGTCGGCCACACGGCGGATGATATCTTCCGGAGCGTCCGTTTTCGATACGAATCCTTCCGCGCCCGCTTCGATGGCGCGTTCCACCGTGTTGTTTGGACTCAGCGACGTCAGAATAAGCACATGCGGAGGATCGGGAAGCATGCGGAGCTGACGAGTGGCTTCAATGCCATCCATGCCGGGCATGGCGATATCAGCCAGCACGACATCAGGAGGATTGTGCGACGCATGTTCGATGGCGTCTGCTGCGTTGGTGCAGGCGAAGGCAACGCTGATGCGTCCGGAGGAATAATCCTCCAAAATCAGACGCATCATCTGGCAGATCATCGGATCATCATCAATCACGCCGACGGTGATCGGCTGCTCGTCATGGTTGCGTTCGGTGCTCACCCAACCCATGGTAGTCGTACATCAAGGTGGAAGACGTTATGTTGGTCAAAACCGTATTGGCATGTTCCGCCAGCCTGCTGTATGCGTTTGGCCAAACCAGGAAGACCGGCCCCCTTCCTGGTGTCTGCCATATGCGAGGGGGATTGCGGCATCGTCGGATTGCTGACGTGCACATGCACCCCTTGCGGGGGGTTCGCATCGACCTGCAACGACACCGGAGCGCCAGGCGCATGCCTGCGCACATTGGTCAATCCCTCCTGTACCACGTGATACGCAATCACGCCGATGGACTCATCTAACTGCCCCAGCTGTTGAACGTCGATCCACGTATCAATCCGCATATTCGCGGCACGGGCGTCGCCAATCAACTGCAGCAATGAGTCACGGGTCAACGACGCTTCGGCATCATTCGCAGCCAACTGCAGGCGAGCATCCTCCGGATGACGAAGCATGTCAATCACACTATGCGCCTCATCCAACGCGCCGGAGGCCTGCCTGCGAATATCCTCGGTAGTGCCGGCGATCTTTCCAGCCATACCAGCCACATTGGCATTGCCCAACTGCTCGGCCTCAGCCTTCAATTTCCTAGACTCGGCCTGCAAAGCGCTCGCATTCAATGCAAGCAACGACAGCGAATGAGCCAACGTATCATGCGCTTCCGCGGCTATCGCATCGGCAAGCTGCTGATTGTCAAGCGTGGTCCGCAACCTGCTCACCTGCTCGTTGGCCGACTGAGCCTTCGCTTCGGCCACGCGCGCAAGGGCGCGCGAGCGAATATGCAATCCGGCCAATGTGGCGATCGCCACCGCAATCAGGGCAACCACAACGGCGCTCGCGATGATCGTTCTTTCGTCGACAAGCATCACCATGGTATTGCCATACCGAACTCCGGTATATGGTTTGGAGAAGATCGCATGCCAGATCGAAGCCTCGGCAGGATGCAAAGCGTCTCGCACCTGGGACCAGATCGTCGTTGTCGCCGCGGCAAGCACTGATCGAAGCGTCACTTTGGTTCCCTGTCTCCGCGCAAGCAGAGAAGTCAACGCCATAAGCGCGATCAGCGAATCGTAGGGGAGCGCCACCACCAGTAGGCATGCGGTCCAGAACACGGCTTGCGGGTAACTGTTGCGAGCCAGAAGAATCAAACCCGAAGGGATCGCAACGAGCACGCACGCGATCATCCACAAGTAGGGGGCACTATCCTGCGCATACTGTTGGGATGCGAAAGACACCTGCGCCAGACAGGCGAAACTCGCGCACACCACCATCGGCACCGTGCACCAGATTCTGGTGCGCACTGGCACTTCGGCGGTGGAAGGGTTTGTGATCACGCTCATGACTCCCATTATCGGCATACTCATGGAAACATGCCATTGAGCTATCGGGCATGATGGCGCAAGCCGCGCGCCCCAAAGTGCAGGCAGGAATGGACTTTCGTCCAATACCGGGAACGAAGCCGATCCCGTAGGCTCGAAAGTGTTCCGACCACTTCGAGAAGAAAGAAAAAGATCATGAGTGAGTTCAACAATGCTCCGATTCCCAACGGCGGCCCGGCAGCGCCGAACGGTATGAGACCCGCGCCGATCATGCCGTCCCCGGCTCCGCAAGGCACGACGGTATGTGGCATCGTGGGAGTGGTGTTCGGCGCGCTCGGCTTGGTGCTGAGCTTCATTCCAATCATCAACAACATCGCTGCGATCTTCGGACTCGTCGGCGCGGTATTGGCGATCGTGGCCATCGTGGGCACGTTCCGAGGCAAAAAGCGTGGCAAAGCCCTGTCCATAGTCGCGGCGGTGCTGTCGGTGTTGGCCATCGTCATCACCTTGGCCATGCAATCGGCCGCCAGCAAGGCGCTTGACGACATCACGGGCACAAGCACGTCGCAATCCTCGTCGGCGGACGCCGATAAGGACGCCAAAACCGATGATTCCACCAAAACCGATGATTCCACCAAAACCGACACCAAGGTGAAAGGCGAGCAAGACATGGAAGGCGATCTCACCGATATGCACGTCAAAATCGTATCCGCAGTGCGTTCCGGCAACGACTACAACAATCAGCCGACCGTGCTCGTCACCTACGAGTGGACCAACACTACCGATAAGAACAACTCCTTCGCCATGCTGGCTAATCCGAAAGTGTTCCAAAACGGTCAGGAACTCGACACCGCCATGTACTTGGACAATCCGGAAGGCTACGATTCCGGCTCCTATCTGTCTGAACTGCAGCCAGGAGCAACCGGCACGGTAACCCTCGGATATGTGCTTAAAGACGATTCCGAAATCACCGTCGACGTGACGAACCTTCTCGATTTCAGCGACACCGCCAAAGTGACGTACAAGTTCGCCATCTGACATGGCATGTCCCAGTCTTTCGCGTCCGGCACACTCCCCGTGTCGAACGCGAAACCTATGCGGGCTTTGAAGAAATCATGAGATTAAGCCAATATTCATGAAATCGTCAGGAAAATGCCGTATCGTGATGCGCAATCGAGCAAAAAGGAGCGATTATGGCATTCGGTCAGCAGCCCCAGGGTAACAACGCCCAGAATAACGGCTTCAACAATCAATACCAGTACAACCAACAGTACAACCAGTACAATGCGCAGCCACAGTACGCCTATGCGCCCAACGGTACCGCCGCAGTCAACGTGCAGGCCACCTATTCCTACGAGCAGGCCGAACGCAGTTCCGTCAACAGCGCATACACGCACATGACCCTTGGTTTGATCGTCACTGCCGTGGTCGCCATCATCACCCAAATGAGCGGCGCGTACCTGGCACTCATCCAAACCACGGGCATCATCGGCATCTTCGCCCCCGCCGTCATTGAAATCGTGCTTGCCATCTACCTTGGCGCGCGCATCCATACAATGAAGGTCTCCACCGCATACGTCATGTTCTACGTGTATGCGGCGCTCATGGGCTTCACCCTCAGCACCATCTTCATGGCCTACGATCTTGGCACCATCGGCATTTCCCTCGCATTGTGCGCCGGCTTCTTCTTCGCGCTCACCATGTTCGGACGCACCACCAAGATCAACATGCTCAAGGCCGGCCCCATCCTTTTCGTCGGCCTCATCGTGCTTATCATCGCCGAAGTGATTCTCATGATCTTCGCCCCCGGCAACACCACCCTCATGATCGTCTCTGCCATCGGACTTCTGCTCTTCGCCGGCATGACCGTCTACGACGCCCAAGCCACCCGCGCCATGCTTGAACAGTATTCCGCCCAAGGCCCCGAAATGGTCAAGAAGGTTTCCATCCTTTGCGCACTGAATCTGTATTTGGATTTCGTGAACATGTTCATGTATATTCTCCAACTCCTCGGCAATCGCGACTGAAATCCAAATGACGGAGCGTCCCCGGCATTGCTCCTCAGTCGGCGTACCTTCGTGCGCCTTCCTTCGGTGCGTTTTGGGGACGCACGCGTCATTTGGCTTTCAGCCTTTGATGGGACATTATTGGCATTGCTCCTCGGTCAACGTAACGGATAAAGCCTGACCAGAATGTGGCCAGGCTTTATCCGTTGGTCAAAGACATGCTTTACGGTGGGTGCTCATGCAGAGAAAAGAGATTGGCGGCATGGCATGCCTCGTACTGGCGGCCCTCATTTGGGGATTCGCATTCGTGTCGCAAGTGCAAGGCATGGACTCCACAACACCGCTGTTCTTCGGAGCCACCCGATTCACCCTCGGATCCATTTCTCTGATACCGTTGCTTTGGTTTCGCCGCAGCACCATAGCGGAACAAGAGCGTAAACGCCGTGAAACCCAGGGAAAACCGTCCATCACCCTCGGTAACGGCGCAATCGTCGCCATGCCGAAATGGGCCGGCAATCCCATCGTGGTCAGCATCATCTGCGGAATCGTGCTTTTCACCGCAAGCACCGTCCAACAATACGGCATCCTTTACTCCGGATCGGCGGGACGGTCCGGCTTCATCACCGCTCTATACATCGTCATGACGCCACTGCTTGCCTTCGTCATATTGCGTCGACGAGTGCACCTCAGCGTCATCATCAGCGTCGCCATCTCCGTTATCGGCTTCTACCTGCTGTGCGTCACCGACGGATTCGGATCCATCACCCTGGCGGACATGGTGCTGCTGTTCACCGCAGTCCTCTTCGCCGGGCACATCCTCGTCATAGACACCTTTGGACGAGACATGGACCCCATCCTGCTTTCATTCGGGCAGATCACCACCACCGCGATCATCAGCTGGATTGGCTCTATCATCGAAGGATCCATCGACTGGGCCGGTGCCGCGCAAAGCTGGATCGCCATCGTCTACGCGGGCGTCTGCTCTGCTGGCGTAGCCTATACGCTTCAGGTCATAGGCCAACAACTTGTGCCTCCGACCAGAGCGTCCGTGATCATGTCGCTCGAATCGTTCTTCTCCGCAGTCGGAGGGGCGCTTCTGCTGGGCGAAATCATGACCACTCGAGCCTACCTCGGCTGCGCGCTCATTTTCGCGGGCACCATACTCGCCCAGCTGCCCATCGACCAGCTCCTGCATGCGGCCAAACGCAAACCGGCAGACGTCAGCCGGCCTTAGGGGCCTCGCCAACCTGCGGCGCGCCATTGATATCGCGATGAATGTTCTGCATCTGCGCTTCGACATTCTGCAGACTTCTCGCGCAATCAAGCAACGTCTGCGAATGCTCCGACAGCTTCGCGTCAGGCAAATCCGTCTTATAACGCAGCGCATGCTCCAAACTCGCCCAATAATCCATGGCGATGGTGCGGAACTGCACCTCCACAGGCGTGTAATGCGGTCCGGAAGATAGAAAAACGGGAACCGCATAAATCACGTGCAGCGAACGATATCCATTCTGCTTCGGATTCTTAATATAATCCTTCACACGCAACACCTGAATATCGTTCTGCGCGGACAGATAATTCGACACCGAATACACGTCATCGCGATAATTGCAGATCACGCGAATGCCTGCCACGTCAAACAGATTGTCCTTGACCGACTCCACCGTCAACGGCAGATCCTTGCGCCTCAACTTGCCGAGAATGGAATTGATGGACTTCAACCTGCGTTCCATGTGATGGATGGGATTATGGGAGAAACGCACCTGGAACTCGGAATCGAGAATCTCCAGTTTGGTGCTGATCTCATACATCGCGCCCTCATACACCTGCATTTGATCAATGAACTCGGTAATCTGATCGGAAGGCAACGGACCATCGTCGAAAGTCACCGACTTCAGCCGTGCTTGCAGTTCACTGGTATTGATGCGGCTCTGTCTATCAAGTATCACGGTTCCATAGTGTACCCAAAAGGAGCGCGGAAAAACTGAAAAAGCGCTGAAAGCGCCGTCATCCCTCCAATTCCACCGCATGCCACGCTGCATTAAGGTGCATACGGCGCGTGATGGGAATCCCTGCCGATAGCATGGAATGCTATGAACGAAGACATGATGACCGAGGCGGAGCGCGCCTCGAAACTTGCGGAACCTGCCACAGAAGACACCGCCACGCGAGGCAAGGGCGTGTTCTACGTACACACCCTCGGATGCCAGATGAACGTGCACGATTCCGAACGCATCGCGGGTGTGCTCGAAGCGGATGGCTATGTGCCCGCCACCGAAGAACAATACCTCGATCATGACGTGGACCTCATCGTCATGAACACATGCGCGGTGCGAGAAAACGCGGCGGAACGCATGTACGGCACCATCGGCCTGTGGGCCGAACTGAAGCGCCAGCGTCCGAACCTGCAGATCGCAGTCGGCGGATGCATGGCACAGCTCGACCGTGAGAAGATCGCAAAAAAGGCCCCTTGGGTCGATGCCGTGTTCGGTACCAAGAACATTGGCTCCCTGCCTCAGCTGCTTGACCAGGCGCGCATCGAAGGCCATGCGCAGGTCAAGGTCAAAGAGGAACTCAACTACTTCCCAAGCCAGCTGCCCACCGACCGCGCGTCGAAGGTGTCAAGCTGGGTGGCCATCTCCGTGGGATGCAACAACACCTGCACGTTCTGCATCGTGCCTACCACCCGAGGCAAGGAACATGATCGTCGCCCGGGAGACATTCTTGCCGAAATCCGCCAGTGCGTGGACGAAGGAGCCAAGGAAGTCACGCTACTCGGCCAGAACGTGAACTCGTTCGGTTACGGCATCGGCGACCGTTTCGCCTTCTCCAAGCTACTGCGCGCATGCGGTGAGATCGAAGGATTGGAGCGCGTGCGGTTCACTTCGCCGCATCCCGCCGCCTTCACCGACGACGTGATCGCAGCCATGGCCGAAACGCCCAATGTCATGCACCAGCTGCACTTCCCGCTGCAGTCCGGATCCGACCGAATCCTGCGCGCCATGCGCCGTTCGTATCGTTCCGCGAAGTTCCTTGACATTCTGCGTAAAATCCGTGAGGCCATGCCGGATGCGCAGATCTCCACCGACATCATCGTCGGTTTCCCGGGTGAAACCGAAGAGGACTTCCAGAAAACCTTGCGTGTGGTGGAAGAGGCGAGATTCGCGTCCGCATTCACCTTCATCTATTCGCCGCGCCCAGGCACTCCGGCAGCCGAAATGGAGCAGGTGCCGCACGACGTGGTCCAAGACCGGTTCGAACGACTCGTGGCATTGCAGGAACGCATCACCGAAGAAAATCTCAAAACCTTCGAAGGCCGTGACGTCGAAGTGATGGTCACCGGCGCATCTGGCAAGAAGGACGCCGCGACCCATCGTGTCACCGGGCGCGAGAAAACCGGCGTGCTCGTGCATGTCGGTGTGCCCGAAGGCGAGCCGATGCCGCAGGTAGGCGATTTCGTGACCGCCACCATCACCCACGCTGGGCGTCACAACCTCATCGCCGATCCCGATCTGAAGGCGGGGCAGACCTATGCCGTTCGACACTGAACAGACCTCTGAGAAAACAGACAAAACAGGAGACGCCGATCCTGCCATGCAGCGCAAGGTCGTATCCATTGTCGGACCAACCGCATCCGGCAAAACCGGGTTGGGCATTGCCGTCGCCAAAGCGTTGGCGCGCAAAGGCGAACAGGCGGAAATCATCAACGCCGACGCATACCAGATGTATCGGGGCATGGATATCGGCACGGCCAAGGCAAGCCTTGAGGAGCAGGCGCAGGTCAGGCATCATCTCATCGATATCATCGAACCGGACGACGCCATGTCCGTGGCGAGGTTCCAAGAGCTCGCCCGCGAGAAAATAGCCGAACTACAGGCCAGGGGAGTGCGTCCGATCCTCGTCGGAGGCTCTGGCCTGTACGCACGGGCCGCCATCGACGACATCTCCTTCCCCGGCACCGATCCGCAAGTACGCAAGGCGCTTGAGGAACGGGAAAAAACCGAAGGCGCGGGCGCGTTGTTCGACGAGCTGAAAGCCAAGGATCCCGAAGCGGCGGCGCGCATGGACCCGCACAATCCGAGACGAACCATCCGCGCGCTGGAAGTCATCGAAGTGACGGGACGACCCTATTCGGCAAGCCTTCCGCACTACCGGTACGTCATCCCCACCGTGCAAATCGGTCTCGATCTGCCGCGTGAGGAACTGGACCGTCGTATCGATATTCGCACCAAGCAGATGCTCGAAGGCGGATTCATCGAAGAAGTGGAACGTATCCGTCCCAAGCTGGGCATCACCGCAGCCAAAGCGCTCGGTTACCAGCAGGTCGTCGACTATTTGGACGGGTTGCGTGACCTGAACGACACGTTCATGGACATTGCGCAGAAAACGAAGCGTCTGGCACGCAAGCAGATGGGATGGTTCGGTCGTGACCCGCGCATCCACTGGCTCCAAGCGCTCAATCCGGCGCTGCTAGACAACGCGATGGCCATCATCGAACATGCCGATGCAGGTGCCTATGACGTCATAGACGCACAGGCGGACGCCTACACCCAGCATCATCTCGGAGACCTCGCCTGAAATGAAACTCCCGCTGCCGTATTCGTCGAAGCTTTCCACCTTATCCACGGTCTTCTCCGGCTTGGCCTCCAGATTGACGGTGACGATCTTGGCGGAATCCAATCAGTGAAATTGCGTGTTCACTTAAGTTAGAAAATGTGTGCGATTCGAGGAAGTGCCATGTCATGGCGCCTCCCATGGGTAAAATCATGACCGTTATGGCACGAACAGCATCTTCCAATACGAAATCCGGCGGCAAAGGGTCCACGGGCAAGGCACGTTCCGGCGAGACCAAGGTCATGGACGCGGTCGAGCCGTCGCCTGTGATGGGTGTCTTGACCAAGTACGGACGTGATATCGCATGTTTTATTCTGGTGATTCTCGCGGTAATGTTCTGCGCTTCGGAATGGTTCCGGGTGCAGGGCGTGTTCGGCCGGATGCTCCACGCCTTGGCTTCCGGCCTGTTTGGTCTGATGAGCGTCATCCTGCCGGTCTTTTTGGCGCTGGTGGCATTCAGCCTCATATATGAGACCAAGCGCAAAAGCGGCAATGTGCGTATGGTGGCGGGGTGGTCCATGATTCTGTGGTCCGTCTGCTCCATACTCGATGCGGCGCTCGCGTCCGACGCCCAAGGTTTCGACATGGCGTTGCTGCAGAATGCGGGAGGTCTGCTCGGCTATGTGCTTGGCTGCCCGCTGGCATGGGGGCTTTCCAAGGCGTTCGCCATCGTTATTTTCGTGGTCGTCATTTTGTTCTCGTTGTTGCTGATTACCAATACAGGGGTTCAAGAGATTCCCGACAAAGTACGTGCATTGAAGGTCCGTTTTGGATTCGGTGCAAATAAAAAGGTTGATGACGAGACCGAGCAATTCCCGAACGAAGTGCGTATAGGAGATACCACGCTGTCGTTCGCAGAAGGCGTGCCGGCGCATAATGGAGCCGACGATGTGGCGGCTGAAAAGAAGAAGCCGATGCCGTTCTCCCTCATAAAGCAATGGATATCATCGAAATCCAAGAAGCAGGGCGCTCAGGACGGACTCGATCATTACGACGGTGATGAGGCGTTTCGTAATGCTGCCGAACGGCATGGCGAAACGGCGGAAACCATGCTTGACGAACCATACCAGAGCGTCTCGCGGCCGCGCAGCATTTCATCCGACGAACATTCCGCTCAGGATTTCGGTGGAACCGTCGCCATGCCGCAGACGCCTGTGGTGCGTTCCCTTTCCTCTGACCCAATCGGTTTGGCGAGCGGCACCATGCCGCAGATCCCGGAAACCATTCCGACGGTTGCCGGCCAGGCGGCGTCCGACGAGATCAAATCCGTTGGCGTGGCTGTAGGGGACCCGTGGGCCGTCATCGACGAGGACGGCACGTCCAACGGGTCGCAGGTCATGGTCGATGCGGCGACCAATGAGGTCGTGAACGATCTGGATGCCGGATCGAACGGAGAGGGCGTTTCCGACGAGTCCGGTGAGATTCCGGAGGGCCCCTATCATCTGCCTGATCTCGGCATGCTGAAGCAAGGCGCGCCGCATGCCGTGCACACTCCGGAGAACGATCGTGTGATCCGCGCTCTTACGGTCACATTCCAGCAGTTCAATGTCGACGCTAAAGTCATCGGCTTTCTGCGAGGCCCATCCGTGACCATGTATGAGGTGGAGCTTGGTCCGGGTGTGAAAGTGGAGAAGGTCACCAATCTGCAGAAGAACATCGCCTACGCGGTGGCCAGTTCCGACGTGCGCATCCTGTCGGTGATCGAAGGCAAGTCCGCCATCGGCATCGAAATACCGAACACCGACCGTGAAACCGTGGTGCTTGGCGATGTGCTTCGTTCGGACAAGGCGAGAAACGATCCGAATCCGATGCTCACAGGCGTGGGCAAGGATGTGGAAGGCCATTTTGTAACGGCGGACCTCACTAAGATGCCGCATCTTCTGGTGGCAGGCGCCACCGGTTCCGGTAAGTCCAGCTTCATCAACTCCATGCTGACATCCGTGATCATGAGGGCGACGCCGGATCAGGTGCGCATGATCATGGTCGATCCGAAGCGAGTGGAACTATCGGCATACGCGGGTATTCCACATCTGCTCACGCCGATCATCACCGATCCGAAGAAGGCTGCGCAGGCGCTCGAATGGGTGGTCAAGGAGATGGATGCTCGTTACAGCGATCTTGAATTCTTCGGATTCCGCCATATCAAGGACTTCAATGCTGCCGTGCGCGCCGGCAAGGTGCATGCCCCTGCCGGATCGAAGCGCAAGGTCGCTCCATATCCGTACATTCTGGTGGTCGTCGACGAGATGGCCGATCTGATGATGGTGGCCAAGAATGATGTGGAAAGCTCCATCCAACGCATCACGCAGCTGGCACGAGCTGCAGGCGTGCATCTGGTGCTCGCCACCCAGCGTCCATCGGTCGATGTGGTCACCGGCCTGATCAAGGCGAACATTCCTTCGCGTTTGGCGTTCGCGACCTCGTCGGCCACTGATTCTCGAGTCATTCTCGACTCCACTGGCGCGGAAACTCTGATTGGACAGGGCGATGCGCTGTTCCTGCCGATGGGACAGGCCAAACCGTTGCGTGTGCAGGGCGCATGGGTCGACGAGTCGGAGATCCGACGTGCCGTGGAATTCGTACGCACCCAGCGCAAGCCACATTACCGTGAGGATATCGAGGAAATGGCCAAGGAAGCCGACAAGAAGGCCATTGAGCCGGACGAAGACATCGGCGGCGATATGGATGTGCTTCTGCAGGCGGCGGAACTGGTCGTCACCTCGCAGTTCGGTTCCACGTCCATGTTGCAGCGCAAACTGCGTGTCGGATTCGCCAAGGCTGGCCGCCTTATGGATCTGCTGGAGTCACGTGGCGTCGTGGGGCCGTCCGAAGGGTCCAAGGCGCGCGAGGTGTTGGTGCAGCCCCAGGACTTGCCGCAGGTGCTCGCCTTCATCAAGGGTGAGACCTCGTCGCTGAGTTCGGGAGTCTCTTCGGCGGCGGATTCCGAAGCGGCGATGTGACTGGGGAACGCTCCGTATGAAACGCAAATTGGTAAGCAAGTAGAAGTGTCAGGGTAACGTGAACGGTATGGAAAAGCAAGAAGAACGCAAATCATCGTTGCTTGACGGCTGGAACGTGCCGCCGAACCTTGTCACC
The DNA here is from genome assembly GCF_001025215.1 of Bifidobacterium pseudocatenulatum DSM 20438 = JCM 1200 = LMG 10505. NCBI lineage: Bacteria > Bacillati > Actinomycetota > Actinomycetes > Bifidobacteriales > Bifidobacteriaceae > Bifidobacterium > Bifidobacterium pseudocatenulatum. Next base: position 1,437,112 of record NZ_AP012330.1, on the reverse strand, counting down.
TTCTCTCGTATCATTTTGGTCATCGTGTTTTTGGCGCTGTACGCCAAAGCCGGCGCGTGGGGCGTGGACAACGTCACCATGCGTTGGGTTGCCGCTGTCATCTTCATCATCGCGGCATGCACCGATAAGCTTGACGGTTGGATGGCCCGCAAATACAACCAAGTCACTGAACTTGGCAAGCTGATGGACCCGATCGCCGACAAGCTGCTCACCTGCGGCACACTGATCGTTGCCGCCATCTTCAACGAATTTGGCAATCCGGTGCTGGGATGGGTCGTGACCGCCCTGTTCCTGATTCGTGAGATCGGCATCACCGTCATGCGCTTCTTTGTGATCGACACGGGCGGCAAGGTCATCGCCGCATCCCAGGCAGGCAAATACAAGACGCTCTGCCAGTGCATTGGTCTGGCCATGCTCATGCTGCCTATGTGGAGCTTGGCGCCGGAAGGGGTCAACGACACCCCGATGTGGATGACCGTCTACTACACCATCACGTATGCGCTGATTTATTTTGCGCTGATTCTCTGCCTGTATTCCGGTGGCGAGTATCTGGTCAATACGTTCGGCGGCCGTAAGAAGTCCGCGGGCAAGTCCGGAAAAGAAACCAAGTAAGGCATTCATGACTGAATCTATGAACCAGACGGCTGCCGCCAACCAATCGCAATGCGATGAATTGGCTGCGGCCGTTCTTGCATATTGCGAAACCAACCATTTCAAGATCGCAGCCGCCGAATCGTTGACGGGAGGCCTGTTGGCCGACGCTTTCGTGCGCGTGCCGGGAGCGTCGAAGGTTTTTCTCGGTTCCGCGGTGACGTATGACATTCGTGCCAAGGCCTCGATTCTTGGCGTAGATGCGGAACTGCTGCGCAGCGAGGGGGCTGTCCATCCTGAAGTGGCCCGCCAGATGGCTGCCGGAACGGCGAGGCTGTATCGGCAGCAGGGGGATGGCGACTGCGTTATTGGATTGTCGACCACGGGAGTGGCGGGGCCTGGACCTGATGGAAATAAACCGGCAGGTCTTGCATATGTCGGTTGTTCCCTGCCGGAGGGGTTCGGAGGTGTTCGCTCTCGGCGAACGGAGGCTTTTGAGCTTCGCCTGCAGGGAGATAGGGAGAGCGTGCGACGCGGCGTCGTGCATTGTATTCTGCAAAAGCTGAGGGAGCTTTCAGCGGATTCACAGGAATAATCCACAAAGATGAGTGTTGACCATAGTGGACAGACGTACGCACGAAAAAGGGGCTGATGAATGGAAATGATGACACTCACCAAAGAGCAGAGGGAACTCAAGGCTATGGCTCCTGCGACTGCGCAGGCTGCCGGAGCTCGTGTCAGGGAGCTTACGCCGGCTCAGCGGCGCGCTGTGATGTTCGCGCAGCAGCAGGTGCTTCGTGCGCGCGCTGCGAAAAAGGCCAAGGATGAGCGTCAGGCCGCATTGACGCGAATGTGGCAGGAAGAGGACTCCGATCGGGTACGCACGCATGCTGTGCCGCACGCTCAGGAACAGCCCGATGAGGCTAAGGAGGTTTCGCTGCGTGAAGCCATAGGCCATGTGCTGCGCGACCTGCGCACGCGAGATCATAAGACGCTTCGCGAGGTCAGCGAAAAGGCCGGGGTGTCTTTGGGGTACCTTTCCGAAGTGGAGCGCGGCCAGAAGGAGGCCAGTTCCGAACTGCTGTCGTCCATCGCGCAGTCCTTGGGGCTGTCCACAGCCCAGATGCTTCGCATGGTGGCTGACTATCTCGATTCTGTGGCTGCCTGATTCGAATGTAAGGTTGACGCCCGGCGATTGTTCGCCGGGCGTTTTTCGTGTCTGTACATGGATTCAAGTCTGTGTACACTGGGGCACGTGCAGGAACGTGAATTTTGGCAGTTACTTGAAGAGGTGCTTGGTCGTAGCTATGGTCGAGCGCTGGCGCATGACCAGGTGCTTGATCGTCTTGGCGGCATGACGGCGGTGGACGCGCTTGGCGCTGGTGAGGAGCCGCGAGTGGTCTGGAATGTGTTATGCGACCAGATGGGCATTCCCGATTCCCAGCGTTGGGGCAAGGACCATAACGCGCCTCCTATGCCGGTGCGCTGAGACGTTTTCCGAACACAACACGCCTCTTCGAACAGATGTTCGCATGTTGGGATATAGTTATCCACAGACAACAACCTAGACGGGCTGTTTCCAAATTCTTCAGATCGCGTGAAAACGTTGATTTTCCAAGAAATGTTGGTTATGACTCGTTAGATCGCATATCCTCCGACCACAACGGCCGTTAGATTTGCGGGAACGAATGCCGTGGCCTTACGGTGAAGCCACCATTCGTCATAGTCAGCAAAAGGAGTAGTCATGGCACAGACGAGCGCGGCAAAGGGAGCCGCACAGAACAAGTCCGCGAACGGCATCGACCCGCGTCGTCAGGCTGCGCTTGATACGGCGCTCGCGCAGGTCGAGAAGAGTTTCGGCAAGGGATCGGCCATGCGATTGGGCGATCGTCCCGAGCAGGATGTCGAGGTGATTCCTACTGGATCGCTGGCATTGGATATGGCATTGGGTATCGGCGGCCTACCGAAGGGCCGTATCGTGGAGATTTATGGTCCGGAATCCTCCGGCAAGACCACACTGGCGTTGCATGTGGTGGCCAATGCCCAGAAAAACGGTGGCGTCGCCGCGTTCATCGATGCGGAACATGCGCTTGACCCGGTCTATGCGCGCAAGCTCGGCGTCGATACTGATTCGTTGATTGTTTCCCAACCTGATAACGGCGAGCAGGCGCTGGAAATCGCGGATATGCTGATTCGTTCTGGTGCGCTTGACGTGATCGTCATCGATTCAGTGGCTGCACTGGTGCCGAAGGCCGAAATCGAAGGTGAAATGGGCGACAGTCATGTCGGTTTGCAGGCAAGACTGATGAGCCAGGCATTGCGTAAGATGACTGGCGCTTTGGCTCAGGCGGGCACCACCGCCATTTTCATCAACCAGCTTCGAGAGAAGATCGGTGTGTTCTTCGGCAATCCGGAAACGACCACCGGCGGCAAGGCGTTGAAGTTCTACTCGTCCGTCCGCATGGATATTCGACGTATCCAGACCATCAAGAATGGTGATGAGGCTGTAGGCAATCGCACCAAGGTCAAGGTCGTCAAGAACAAGATGGCTCCGCCGTTCAAGACCGCTGAATTCGACGTGTTGTACGGCGAGGGCATTTCCAAGGAAGGTTCCGTACTTGACATGGCGTTGCAGGTCAATGTCGTGAAGAAGTCCGGATCATGGTTCACCTATGGTGGCGACCAACTGGGTCAAGGCCGTGAGAACGTACGCCAATTCTTGAAAGACAATCCGGAGCTTACCGAAGAGATCGAGAATAAGGTGAAGGCCGAGTTTGGTCTCATTGAGCCCACCGACCAATTTGCCGAAGATGGTAATGAGGCTTCTGCGTCTAATGCCACAAGCGAGGAGAAGGCGAAAGCGGATGCTGGCAAGCCGGAAGCAGCCAAAGGCGCGGCAAAGGCTTCCAAGTCAGCCGGCAAGGCGTGACGTATGATCAGCGCTGAGCGATTTCTTGAACAGCAGGGCCTCCAGCCGGTATCATCCGAGGTTGGGGGCCTTGCCCTTTCCTGCGGTGGTCGGCCGCAGGCCGGTCGAACCGAATTCGATTACGACCGAACTCCGTCCATTGGCGGCAATGACACGCCGAGGCGTGCGCGACACGCACGACACTCAGGGCGTGTCGCAGTCGGCGTGTCGCGGATTCCTGACGATCCGAATGATTTGGATGCATGCAGGGAGGCGGCCCTTCGGCTGCTTGATGCGGCGCCGCGTCCGTCAGGCGCGATACGGGAGCGACTCATCGGCAAGGGGTATGCCTCCGAGGTGGTGGACGATGTGATCGTCAGACTGATTCGGGTCCGTCTCATCGACGACGAGGCGTACGCCCAGTCCGCGGTGCGGTACTGCGCATCACGACTGATGGGGTATAGGGGAGCGGTCATGGAGCTCAAACGCAAAGGTGTGGACCGCCAGCTCGCGCAACGTGTGTGCGATGAGGCCGAATCCCAAGGCGTGTTCGCCGAGGCTGCATGGGAGCTGGGACGTCGGACAGCAAGAAAAACTGCTGGATTGGATGTCGAGGTGCGTAAAAGACGGTTCTGGAGTGCTGGTGGGCGGAAAGGCCATAATCCTGAAGTTCTGCGGAAAATCGCACAGGAATTGTTCGTCTGAAACGACTGATTCGCATAGTGGTTATGCGGTTTTCAAACACTGTTTCGCCACGGGAATCGGTCGGTGTGATAAAGGAGTGAGACCTCTTATACCCCGGGTTCTGTCGTGCCTCAGGCACGGATGGCCATCCATCTCGACCTGACGTTGCCGTCAGGCTCTAGCAGCCTACCCGAAGGCTTCGGGCGAGCAGCCCTCAAACGCCTTCTGCTTGGCCTTGCTCCCGATGAGGCTTGCCATGCGGCCGACTGTTACCAGTGGCCCGGTGGTCTCTTACACCGCCGTTTCACCCTTACCTACCGGTCGAAACCGATAAGCGGTCTGTTCTCTGCTGCGCTATCTCTCAGGTCGCCCTGGGCGGACGTTATCCGCCATCGTGCTCTATGGAGCCCGGAAGTTCCTCAACCGACGGATCGGTCGCGGCCATCAAGAGGTCTCAAATGCACTATGATAGCAAAAAAACGGACGAAAGGAAAATCAAAAAAACTTTATTTTTCTTGCGTCAACTTTTCAGTGAAATCACAATGTTGCGGCTACAATGTTGACTACCGAACAGCGAAGCAGCTGTTTGGTCCGTATATAGCGGGTAACACCGCTTGAGTCTAGGGAGGTCCACATGGAAATCGTCGTTACCGGACGTCATACGCAGATTAAGCAAAGGTTCCGTGACGTTGTCGAAAGCAAGATGAATCGTGTGACCGCTATCGCCCCGGATGCGCAGCGTGTTCAGATTGTGTTGTCGCACGAGGGCAATCCGCGTCAGGCCGACACCGCCAAGCGCGTTGAAATCACCGTCATCGCAGGTCGTACCGTGGTGCGCGCCGAGGCTTCCAGCGCCGACGAGTTCAGCGCTCTGGACATGGCGCTCGACAAGCTGACCCTCCGTCTGCGTCGCACCCGTGATCGTCGCAAGGATCATCGTCGTGGCTACAGCGATCCGGTCCCGGTCGATCTTGGTGTCGTCGAGCCGACTCCAGAAGTTGAGGAGCCGGTCGAAGTGCCGAATAACAGCCCGGCCGAAGCCGTCGCCGCTGAGCTGGGTCCGGGAGAGTCCGTCGAAGTCCAAGTAGGCGACACCCCGATTGTCATCCGTCGCAAGCTGCATATCGCGGAGCCGATGACCATCGATGAGGCGCTGTATGAGATGGAGCTGATTGGACATGACTTCTTCCTGTTCGTGAACAAGGAGACCGGTCGTCCGTCCGTCGTCTACCATCGTCACGGCTGGAGCTATGGCGTCTTCGAGATCGACACCCCGGAGAATGTGGCGAAGTAAGACGTGCAACAGGTTGGATAGGGAGATAATCTGACCGAACGGGGCTCGCGCAGTGTATGTGCGGGCCTCTTTTTCATGTCTGAAGGTGGTGTGTCGAATGGAAGAAGGCCGCAACAAGCTGAAAGTTACGTAAAATGGACGGTGTTTTTCGGAAATCGTTAAACAGCGACTAATCTCAGATGAGATAACTCGCATACACAAAGGGAGTGATTGTGGTAGATATCGTTGACAAAGCCCTGCGAATGGGCGAAGGCCGACAGATCAAGAAGCTTGAGCACGTAGCTCAGGCGACCGACGCGCTGGAAGATGAGATTGCAGCGCTCAACGACGAAGAGCTCAAGGGCCAGACCGCCAAGTTCAAGCAGCGTCTCGACAATGGCGAATCCCTCGACAAGCTCATGCCGGAAGCCTTCGCCACCGTGCGCGAGGCATCCAAGCGCACCTTGGGCCTGCGCCACTTCGACGTGCAGCTCATGGGTGGCGCGGCGCTGCACTGGGGCAACATCGCCGAAATGAAGACCGGTGAAGGCAAGACCCTTGTGGCGACCCTGCCGGCATACTTGAACGCACTCGACGGCCAGGGCGTGCACGTCGTCACCGTCAACGACTACCTGGCAAGCTACCAGGCCGAGCTGATGGGTCGTGTCTACCGCTTCCTCGGCATGAGCACCGGCTGCATCATCACCAACCAGAAACCGCCGGAGCGCCGCAAGCAGTACAACGCCGACATCACCTACGGCACCAACAACGAGTTCGGCTTCGACTACCTGCGTGACAACATGGCGTGGGAAAAGTCCGATCTGGTGCAGCGCGGCCACCACTTCGCCATCGTCGATGAGGTCGACTCCATCCTCATCGACGAGGCCCGTACCCCGTTGATCATCTCCGGTCCGGCCGAAGGCGACGTGACCCGTTGGTACCGTCAGTTCGCACGTCTGGTGCTCAAGCTCACCCGTGACGAGGACTATGAGGTCGACGAGAAAAAGAAGGTCGTCGGCATTCTCGATCCAGGCATCAACAAGATCGAGGATTATCTCGGCATCGACAACCTGTACGAGCCGAACAACACCGCACTGATCGGCTACCTGAACAACGCCATCAAGGCCAAGGAACTGTTCCTGCGCGACCGCGACTACGTGGTGACTGGCGGTGAAGTGCTCATCGTCGACGAACACACCGGCCGTATCCTGCCGGGACGCCGTTACAACGAAGGTCTGCACCAGGCAATCGAAGCCAAGGAAAACGTGGAAGTCAAGGCTGAGAACCAGACCTTCGCCACCATCACCCTGCAGAACTACTTCCGCATGTACGACAAGCTGTCGGGCATGACCGGTACCGCAGAAACCGAGGCCGCGGAGTTCATGGGCACCTATAAGCTGGGCGTGCTCCCGATTCCGACCAACAAGCCGATGATTCGCGAAGACAAGGACGATTTGATCTTCCGTACCAAGAAGGAGAAGCTTGCCGCCATCGTGCGCGATGTTGCCAAGCGCCACAAGAAGGGCCAGCCGGTGCTGCTGGGTACCGCTTCCGTGGAATCCTCCGAAATCGTGTCGTCCCTGCTTGACGTTGCCAACATTCCCCACCAGGTGCTGAACGCGAAGCAGCATGACAAGGAAGCCGCCGTCGTGGCCGTCGCGGGCCGTAAGGGCGCCGTCACCGTGGCTACCAACATGGCAGGCCGTGGTACCGATATCATGCTCGGCGGCAACGTCGAGTTCCTTGCCGATGCGAAGCTCAAGTCCGAAGGCTATTCTCCGGATGACACTCCGGACGAGTACGAGAAGCGTTGGCCGGGCACCTTGGCCGAAATCAAGGAGCAGGTCAAGGACGAGCATGAAGAGGTCGTTGAACTCGGCGGCCTGTACGTGCTTGGTACCGAGCGTCACGAATCCCGTCGTATCGACAACCAGCTGCGCGGCCGTTCCGGACGTCAGGGCGATCCGGGCGAGTCCCGTTTCTACCTGTCGCTCGAAGACGATCTGATGCGTCTGTTCAACACCCAGCTCGTGGCCCGCGTTATGGCCAAGGGCATGCCGGAAGGCGAGCCGATCGAAGCGAAGAGCGTTTCCAAGGGCGTGCGCACCGCACAGAAGGCCGTGGAATCCCGCAACTTCGAAATCCGTAAGAACGTGCTCAAGTACGATGACGTGATGAACAAGCAGCGCACCGTCATCTACGCCGAGCGTCAGGCTGTGCTCAAGGGCGAAGACATCCACGAGGATATCCTCAAGTTCATCGACGATACGGTATTGAGCTACATCAAGGGCGCCAACAAGGGTTCTGACAAGCCGAAGGATTGGGATTGGGAAGGCCTGTTCAAGGCTCTGAACGCCGTGTACCCGATTGCCGTCGATCCGGAAGCCGCCAAGGACGCTGTCTCCAAGCTCAAGGGAGACAAGGCCATCGTAGCCCTGCAGGAGCTTATCGTTTCCGACGCAAAGGACCAGTATGCCGACTTCGAAGCCAAGCTTGGTGAAGAGGGTCTGCGTCAGCTGGAACGTCGTGTCGTGCTCGCGGTTCTTGACCGCAAGTGGCGCGAACACCTGTATGAGATGGATTATCTCAAGGACGGCATCGGTCTGCGTGGTATGGGTCAGCGCGATCCGCTGGTCGAATACCAGCGCGAAGGCTATCAGATGTACAACTCCATGATTGAAGCAATCAAGGAGGAGACCATCCAGCTGCTGTTCCACGTTGACATCGATCGTGTCGCCACCACCGAAGACGCCGAAACCGAATCCGATGAGGAAGAGGCCGTGAACGCAGCCGAAGCGGTGATGGGCCTGGATAGCGAAGCGCAGCCGACCGGTGAAACCGCTCCTGCCGAGCCGGAAACCGACGATGAGGCCGAGAAGACCGTCATCGACGAACTGGCCGAAGAACAGAAGAATGAGCCTGGCATCGTAGGCATGCAGCCGATCAGCCATGCTGAGGGCAAGGTTCCTGCCAATAAGCGCCCGAAGAGCGAGGAATTGCGCTCTCCGTGGGCGGATGGCCGCACCTTCCCGGGAACTGGCAAGAACGCCCAGTGCCCGTGCGGTTCCGGTCGTAAGTACAAGATGTGCCACGGACAGAACGAACAGTGACATATCGTGTGATGCTCTGATGATTCGCGCATAATGAAGGCGGTTTGCGGATTTTTCGCAGACCGCCTTTTTGTTTCATGCTCGTTGCCCGATATGCGGAAGATAGATATTGAAAATGTCTGTGTTGTTTATGATGAGCGCTTTTCTGCAATTACCTGTTCGTGATATGGACGTTGAAAAACCATGAAATGTAGAACGGTTACAATGGCGGCGATATCGTATCAACAACGTGACATGCTGAAGCGTCAAGGAGGGCATCATGGCTGAAATCACATGGAAGTCGATCCTCACCAAGCTGGTCGGAGGGGACCATCTGAGTGCCGAGGAATCCGAGTGGTTCGTCGATGACCTCATGAACGGCAACGCTAATCCGGCGGCCGTCGGTGCGGTTCTGGCAACCCAGCAGCAGCTTGGCTTGACTCCGGATGAGGTGCGTGGAGCGGCCAAGGCCATGGTCTCCCATGCCATCAAACTTGATATCGACGGTGAGACCACCGATATCGTCGGTACCGGTGGAGACGGCGCCGCGACGGTGAATCTGTCTTCCATGGGCGCGGTGGTGGCTGCCGCAGCCGGAGCGAAAGTCGTGAAGCACGGCAATCGTGCAGCCTCTTCCAAGTGCGGCACTGCCGATTGCTTCGAGGCGCTGGGACTGCCGCTCGATCTGGAACCGGAACAGGTTGCTGAGGTCGGCAACGAATGCGGCATCGCATTCGCTTTCGCACGCACATTCCATCCGGCAATGCGCTTCGTGGGACCTGTCCGTGCGGCGCTCGGCATGCCATGCGTATTCAACGTTCTTGGACCTCTGACCAATCCGGCCTCGCCGAAGCACATGGCGGTGGGCTGTGCCAATCGCGCAATGAGCCCGATCATGGCTGCGGTATATGCGGCTAATGGACAGACCGGCATGGTGTACACGTCAAGCGAGGGACTTGACGAAATGGCTCCGACTGGTCCGGTGTCCATCTGGGAGTTCAGCAACGGCAAAGTCACTGAGAGTGAATTCGATCCGACTGTGGAGCTTGGTCTCGACAAGGTGACGGTGGCTGACTTAAAGGGTGGAGAGCCGGAGCTCAACGCTCAGCTGTTCCGTGACTTCCTTGCAGGCAAGGACGTTCCTTTCCGCACTACCGCCCTGCTCAACGCGGCATCCGCGATTGTTGCGGACGGCCATCAGGTGCCAGCTGATGCCAGCCTGACTGAACGATTCAAAGCGGCCTATGCCATTGCCGAAGAAACCGTTGATTCAGGCAAGGCCTCGGCACTGCTTGACCAGTGGATCACCGCCGCCCAGTCCAAGAAAGCTTGATATTCGGCGAAATAGCAGATCATAAGAACGTATAAGGCGTGTCTCGTCAAAACACTCAACGACGAGACACGCCTTATACGTATCGCAGCGACAAATATCACAGAGAAGAGCACAAAAGACGTAGCTGATGCAGTCTTCTCCATATGTTGCTATACGCGAGCTCCATCATCGAAAACATCGCGGCGGGTTTGTGTATGTCCCTTGTGCTGTACGATCAATCCAGCAGCGCCAATCAACGTGCACACACCGAAAATCGATCCCAAAATCCCAGCCAAAGCAGGCATGAATGCAGATGCGATGATACCGGCGACACCAGCGATCAAAAGCACCCAAAACACCAACTTCGATATCTTGACATGACCGATGGAGGGATTCGGAGGAGTGAAATCATCACCGTAACGATCCATTACACTATCGGTGTCCAACCAGCTGGAACCAGTGAAATCGCGCGGTCCACGACCTTGCGGAGTGTCATCAGTGAACGTGCCCTGATCCAAATCCTGAATCGAAAGCAACGCCTCCTTCTCACGGCGCTGCGCATGCTTTTCAAAACGTTTCGCGCTACGAGAATGCTCCACGGCCTGCAAATCGTCGGCATGCGAACTTGCGAATTCAGCCCATGCGGCATCCAAATCGTCCGCATTTGAAGAAGCCCCTTCGCCACCATTCGGCGCGGCATTTGGGCGTTCTTCATCGGCATTGCTATTGTTGAGGTCAGTCATACTGATAACTGTAATCAAGCGGATGGCCATCCGCTAGGAGGATCGTGAAAAATGCTCTACTGGTTTTTCGTCAAAGGCCTAGGACCGATCGCCATCCACCGCATGGGACCGACTGCCAAGGGACTTGAAAACATTCCGCGCGAAGGCGGTGCCATTATCGCAGCCAATCATCTTGCCGTCATCGATGACGCGCTGTTGCCGCTGACTTGTCCGCGCATGATTCATTTCATGGGCAAAGCCGAGTATTTCGAAGGCAAGGGCATCAAAGGCAAGTTCAAGAAGTGGTGGTTCACTTCGGTTGGCGTGTTCCCCGTGGATCGTTCCGGTGGGTCGAAATCGCTTGGCGCATTGAACCACGCGCGTGAAATCCTCGAAGACGGCCACCTGTTCGGCATTCATATTGAGGGCACGCGTAGCCCTGACGGTCGCCTCTATAAAGGTCATACCGGAGCTGCGCGACTTGCTTTTGAAACCGGATGCCCAATCGTTCCGTCCGCCATTATCGGATCTCGCGAGTTGCAGAAGCCCGGTCAGATTATTCCTGGTAAGGGCAAGACCACAGTGATCTACGGCGAACCGATTGCCGTGGAGAAGAAGCCCGCCGACCAGATCACGCACGACGATTTGCGCACGCTGACTGATCGCGTGACCATGGAAATTCAGAAGATGAGCGGTCAGGAATACGTGAACGAATACGCTCAGAAAGTCAAGGAACAGCTTAAGGCTCAGAAAGCCGCCGAACAGGCGAACAGCTGAGAAACCAAAGAGAAAAGCCCCGGCACGACACTACACGAGCCGGGGCTTTCCTTATGCCTATACCATGATGTTTTGGCAAAGCAGGTAATGCATTTTTTAGAACAGTGAGGAATACATCTTCAATGTGATGGTGGTTGGTATGCCGTTCTCGTCGCGAAGACGCACTTCGGTGCCACCTACCGGATCCTGCGAAGCGACCTTCTTGTCTTGATTGGAATCCAACGTGAGCTGCGAACTTACCTTGACCGTGAATCCGAGTTTTTCCAATGCGGCTTTGGCGTCAGAGGCTTTCTGCCCCACATAATTCGGCAGGGTTATGGTTTCCGGTCCTTTGGAAACCACCACGTCGACGCTGTCTCCCCAATGCAACGTATCACCGTTGTTGACGGAAGCGGAAATCACCTGCCCCTGTGGAATCTTGTCGTCGAAGGATTCCGTCCAATTGGTGGTGAGTCTAAGATCATCCAGCGCCTGCTGTGCCTCGTCCTTCGTCTTGCCGACGATATCGGGCATAGTGACTGGCTTTGGCCCCTGCGACACCGTGACGGTGATCGTCGTATTATGCGGCAATGTGGCGCCGGGATCCACACTTAACGACAGCAACGCCCCTTGAGGCACGTCAATGGAATACGTGTCATCAGAAGCCGCGGTCTGCTCGACATTATCGAATCCAGCCTTCTTCAGCGCGTTGATTGGATCCTTGCCGGATGCGCTGGTCGCGTCGAGAATATCGGCGGGAACCGTCGCCTGCCGGACTCCCTTGGAGACCACGACCTTGACTTTCTGGCTACGACGCTTGCTGCCGCGATCGCCGACATTCGCCGGGTCGGTGGAGATGATATTGCCTTCCTCCACGGAATCGCTATACTCTTCCGACACCTCATATTCGATATCGGAAATCTTGAGCAGACTCTCGTAGTCGCTCCACTTCACATTGGTGATGGGGCATGCTGCGGACGCGTCGCATGTCATACCATCCGGCTGGGGCATGGTCCAATAGCTGCCGGGGCCCTGATAGTACCACCATGCCCAACCGCCGGCGCCACATGCAAGCAGCAGCGCCACCACGCCTGCGACGATGAGCGGTGTGCGACGCTTTTTCGCGGATTTGCTGTTTGGAGTATTGCCGGATTCGTCGCTTTGCGCGATGGGGGATTGCGATGCAGCGCTGTCGACGGCATTGTCAAGGCTATTGACGATGCCGTCTGCCGGCAGCGAGAAACGTGTCGTCGCTTCTGGATCGATGTTCTGTTGCTGCACCGGCATGACGGTTGTTGCGTTCGTCCTGACCCTGTCCAGCTTGCGTGTGCGATCATCGAATTGCTGCGTCGGCGGTGCCGGGGGAGCGGGAGGAACAGGATTGCCGACATTGGTTGGCGCACCGTTATTTGCGGGCGCGGCACCGTCGGAAGCGCTGACGTCTACCGGGGGAAGACGATACTGCCAATCGCTGACCGCAAGCGTCGATTGCAGACGCTGCAGCTCGGTTAACGCAACGGATGCGTCTGCTGGACGAGCCTCGACCGCGCGAGCCGTGAGATGGGCAAGGAATGCGGCCACGCCTTCATTGATGCCTTTGCAAGCGGCGGCAATGCTTGGCACATCCTCGTGAACATGCTTGAATACCAGTGTTACTGGATTATCTGAAGTGAATGGCACGTTGCCGGCGAGCATCTCCCAAGCCATGATGCCCACGGAATACAAATCCCCCTGAGGTGTGGCTTGATTCTTCTCAATCATTTCCGGTGCTAGATATGCTGCTGTTCCCAGCAGTATGCCGGTGGAGGAGAGTGTGGCCTGCGATACCGTTTTAGCCAAGCCGAAATCGGTGATCTGCACATGGCCACGGTCGTTAAGCAAGATGTTTTCCGGCTTGATGTCGCGATGCACCACGCCCGCACGATGTGCGGAAGCGAGGCCATCCAATGTCTCGCCAATAATGCGTAACGTCTCTCGAACGCTGAACGTACCCTGCTGGTTCATTTCGTAACGCAGGTTCACGCCGTGAACATACTCCATGACGAGATAATCGAGACCGTCGAATTCGCCGGTGTCATACACCTGCACGATATGCGGATTGGCAATGGCCGCGGCCGAACGGGCTTCACGATGGAATCGTTCCACGAACTGGTCCCGGTGCGGTCCCTGCGCCAGCTGGGTATGCATGATTTTGATGGCGACCGTGCGCTCCAGACGTTCGTCTACCGCTTGGTACACCGTGGCCATGCCGCCATCGGCGATTCTGCTGACGACCCGATACCGGCCCTCGATGACCTGACCTTCAGGGGCGTGTGGAGCTTCACTCATGGTTGATCGCTACGGTTCCTTCTTCAAAACAACTCACGTTCGAACGTGTTCCCACTTGTAGTCTACAAGCAGAGGTTTGCGGATTGTGCAACGAACGCGCGTCCTGTCCGGATGTTGGTTGGAAAACACGCAGGTCGCGTGTCACGCGCGTGTTTGGACGTGAATACTTGGCACGAAACGTGAGCAGGCCTCGATGAGCAGTGACTCGTGGTATTCGGAAAGGCTCAATGTTTCGATAGCTGTTTTCGATTCATTCCACAAATCCGCGATTCTACCGCGGGAACGTTCGATGGCTCCTGTTTGCTCAAATAGTTCAATGGCGCGTTTTACTTGAGTTTCGGAACGCGAATCGGCCTCCCACATGTCGATGAGCTCTCGCCGCTGCGTGTCGTTCGCCGCGTTGATGGCGTCGGCTAGAAGCACCGTGCGCTTGCCTTCGCGGATATCTCCTCCAACGGGCTTGCCCGTATTGCTGCTCGAACCGACAACATCCAGAAGATCGTCTGCAAGCTGGAAAGCCAATCCAAGAGGCAAGCCGACTGCCAATGCCTGCTTCCTCGCATCGTCTTTGCCTATACCCGCGGCAAGCATGCCGAATTCCAGTGGGGCAATGGTGGTGTAGCTGGCGGTTTTCCAGCGGAATACGTTCAATGAAGCTTCCACCAGTTCGTCTGGATCGTCCAACGGATTGAGCTCTACGGCCAAATCAAGTACTTGACCGACTTCGACCTCGCGGTGCATGTTGAGCAATGCCGCGACCACATCGGAACCATGAGTGAGCTTGGAAGCTGCCTTGTCCGCGATGTCCACGCTTGCCGTGGCCAACATGTCGCCGAGCATGATGCCCAAGCCATGGCCAATGGCCTCGCTATGCGTACCAGTGGAGAATGCGCGATGCGCAGACGGCTTGCCACGGCGCAGATCGGAATCATCGATGATGTCATCATGCACCAGCGCACCGGTCTGGAACACTTCCACCGCGCACGCTAAATCGAGCAGCGCGTCGAAATCACGTTCTCGCACATCCTCCGAAGCGAATGCGCGGAACGAATCCAACGTCAGCAAGGAGCGAAGCCGCTTGCCACCCTCACTTGACGTGACCGCCTGCTTGGCGACCATGTCGGCAATAGGCCTGCAAGAGGAGGCAACCGAATCGTCCGCATGAAGGAATGCGAAATCCTTCACCAACGAAACAATGCGTGATTCAATCTGTTCCAAATCGGAGGAGCTAGTCATACCAACAGTTATCCACAGGCATTCGACAAGACCAAATCTCAATGATTGCAATAGTTGCGGTACCGAAATCATTTTGCGAAACGCCGAAGAAGCCATCCTCCGACCACAGGCCTCGAAAAAAGCGGCATCGCATCGGCTCATCGGGCATAGTGCCATATAAGCGGCGAGCGAGGAAGCCGATAGACCATGCCAAGGAGGGCAGAATAATGACAACCAACAAAACCGGACGCATCACCGGGACTGAAATGGAAGAAGCCATCAGCCGATTCGAAAGGGATTGCAGATCCGACGGCGTGGGCGAAACAGTGCGTTCGTTCATTCGTGAACCGCTTTTCATATGGATGGACGCGCTTGCGCAGGCATCGGACGAGAGCGTTTCCCATTCGGAAGGCGAATTCCATGCCGAATGCGGTCTTGACCGGAATATGATCATGCGGACTACGGTGGGCATCAATCGGATGCTGTCCATTCGTGACGTATTTCTCATTTCCGCCATCGTTGACGAACGATACGCCGACCGAGACTTTCTCATGAGTTTCGCCGAAAGACCCAAGCTGTCTCGTAATGCGCAGCGTCTGGAACAGCTGCTCAGCGATTCATTCCGTGATCCCCTAGCCAGACCCGATATGAAACGTTGCGATCAGGCGATCAACATGCTGTTCGACATTATCGATATGATTCCGAAGACATATCGGGCGCAGCCGTTCGCCGTGATCAGCTACATCATGTGGTGGATGGGCCAGGAAGGAGCCATGGCATCAGCCATCAGCGCGCTCGCGATAGATGATCAATGTTCGCTGGCGGCGATTGTATGCTCGGCGGTTGAACGACGTATTGGTCCTGCCTGGACGTCGGAAACATAAGGCAACACGCCGTAAAGTGGCGTGACTTGCGCGTGAAGGCCTCATTATGCGGGAATAATCGTCCTTGCAAGATGGTTTACTCACATAGTTGACGATTTGCCCTTGCCAGAAGTGGGTCCATGTGGTATACGCTTCGAGGCAGGATCAATAGGAGGATAAGTTTGGCCACCAAGGAAACGACGGCAAGCATGGAACAGGCTGATCTGACCGAAAAGACCACCTCCACGAAGAAAGCCGCCACGCGCAAGGCCTCCACGAAGAAGAGTGCGGCGAAGAAAACCACCGCAACGAAGACCCCTCGCAAGACTACCGCGAAGAAGAGCGCCCCTGCCAAGAAGGAGGAGCCGCTCGAGGATGATGCACTTGACGATGAGGACGCTCAGGTAGACGACGCCGATCTTGACGATTTCGACGCCGATCTCGATGACGTCGATTCGGATGACGAGGATGACCTCGACGACGACGAGGAATCCGAACCTGAAGATGATGACGACGAGGATGAGGAAGAACGCAAAAAGCCGGAAGAGCCTAAGGAAAAGGGCGCTTTCGTGGTGCGTGATGACGATGATGATGAGAATCTGACCCCATCCGGCAATCCGAAGCGTCGTGTGATTGCGGCGGGTGCGACTGCTGATCCGGTCAAGGATTACCTGAAGCAGATCGGTCGTGTGAGCCTGCTGAATGCGGAACAGGAAGTCGATCTGTCCGAGCGTATCGAAGCCGGTCTGTATGCCCAGCACCTGCTGGACACCGAATCCGACCAGATGGACTTCAAACGCAAGCGTGAGCTCAAGTGGGCTGCGAACGATGGCAGGCGGGCCAAGGACCACCTGCTGGAAGCCAATCTGCGACTTGTGGTTTCGTTGGCTAAGCGTTACACCGGCCGTGGCATGCTGTTCTTGGATTTGATTCAGGAAGGCAACCTCGGTTTGATTCGCGCCGTCGAGAAGTTCGACTGGAAGAAGGGCTTTAAGTTCTCCACCTATGCCACGTGGTGGATTCGTCAGGCCATCACCCGAGCCATGGCTGACCAGGCGCGTACCATTCGCGTGCCGGTGCACATGGTCGAAGTGATCAACAAGCTGTCTCGTGTGCAGCGTCAGATGCTGCAGGATCTTGGCCGCGAACCCACGCCGGATGAGCTTGCACGCGAGCTCGACATGCCTGTCGAGAAGGTGCAGGAAGTGCAGAAGTACGGCCGTGAGCCGATTTCCTTGCATACGCCGTTGGGTGAGGATGGCGATTCCGAGTTCGGCGATCTGATCGAAGACACCGACGCCATCGCGCCGTCCGACGCGGTTGCCTTCTCGCTGTTGCAGGAGCAGTTCAGGCAGGTGCTTGAAACGTTGTCTCCGCGTGAGGCTGGCGTGATCAAGATGCGTTATGGCTTGGAAGATGGCCAGCCCAAGACGCTCGACGACATTGGCCGCGTGTATGGCGTTACCCGTGAGCGTATTCGCCAGATCGAGTCGAAGACCATGTCGAAGTTGCGTCACCCGTCTCGCTCGCAGACGCTGCGTGACTTCCTTGATCAGTGATTGAAACAAGAGGTGAATGAAGTCGAGAAATTCGGTAAGAATATCGAATTTCTCGACTTCTTACGTCTACAAGACGTTCTTATGGATGAAAACCGAAGCAAAACTGCAAGTCAGAATGAGGAAAATGGCGAAATACAAGGACAATTACGGCGCAGGTAGTCTTACCGTGCTTGAAGGTCTTGACGCGGTGCGCAAGCGCCCGGGCATGTATATCGGCACCACCGATAGCCAAGGTCTGATGCACTGCCTGTGGGAGATCATCGATAATTCCGTCGATGAGGCTCTTGCGGGAGTCTGCAATCATATCGTTGTGACGTTGCACAGCGACGGTTCCGTGGAAGTGGCCGATAACGGCCGCGGTATCCCTGTTGACATCGAGCCGAAAACCAAACTTACCGGTGTGGAAGTGGTGTTGACCAAATTGCATGCCGGCGCGAAATTCGGTAACTCTTCGTACGGAGCCTCGGGCGGTTTGCATGGCGTGGGCTCGTCAGTGGTGAACGCGTTGAGCTCCCGTCTTGACGTGGAAGTGGATCGTGACGGCAAGACGCATCATATGTCATTCCATCAGGGTCATCCTGGTGTGTATACCGATGCTGATCCGGAGCACCCATCTCCGGATGCGCCATTCAAACGCACGCGTAAAAACCGTCCGACTGAGCTTGAAATCATTGGCAAGGTCAGTCCGAAGACCACGGGAACTCGCATTCGTTATTGGGCTGATCCGGAGATTTTCAACGACACCGCGGAATTCAGCTACGAGCAGCTGATTGATCGCGTCAGGCAGACCAGCTTCCTGGTGCCGGGTTTGAAAATCACTGTTATCGATGAGAATATTCCGGAAACCGGCGATGAATCAGTCGACGAAATGCTGGAAGTCGACGATATTGCAAATGCTGCAGGTGATGAACCGCAGGAAATTGCCGAAAGCGATGAATCTGAACATGACGCTGCCGGGCACGAGGAAGCTGCGGAGCAGATCGAGGAAGCCGATGTTGCGGCACAACCTCAGGGATCGAAGTATACCCACTCCCGTATCGAGGAATTCTGCCATACCGGCGGTGTGAAGGATTTCGTGGATTACCTGTCCAAAGGCGAAGCGGTTTCCGCTATTTGGCGTATCACTGGCGAAGACACCTATGTTGAGGAAACCCAAGCCGTTGGCGATGGCGGTGAACTGCACGCGCAGAAGGTTACGAGAAATTGTGCCGTCGATATCGCCATGCGGTGGACCAACGGATACGACACCACCATGCGCAGCTTCGTCAATGTGGTGGAAACCCCGGGCGGTGGAACCCATGTGGATGGCTATCTGTTGGGCCTGACCAAGCAGATTCGCAAAGCCATCGAAGACAATGCACGTAAGCTCAAAGTGAATCTCAAAGATTCCAACATGAAAGTCGAACGTGACGATATTCTGGCAGGTCTGGTTGCCGTCGTCACTGTGCGTATCGCCGAACCACAGTTCCAAGGTCAGACCAAGGATGTGCTCGGCACCGCGCAGGTCAAGCCGATCGTCAGCAAAATGACCGACAGGCAGTTCGGCGAGATGATCACCGGCTCCAAACGTGGCTATAAGGAACAGTCCGGCCGCGTGCTTGAAAAGATCGTCGGCGAAATGCACGCCCGCATCCAAGCACGTAAGACCAAAGAGGTGACGCGACGCAAGAACGCGCTCGAATCGGCATCCATGCCACCGAAACTGTCTGATTGCCAGCCAGGCAATGACGATGTGGCCGAACTGTTCATCGTGGAGGGCGATTCCGCACTTGGCACCGCCAAAGCCGCGCGTAATTCCGGTTTCCAGGCGTTGCTGCCGATTCGAGGTAAAATTCTCAACGTGCAGAAGGCGTCGTTGTCGCAGATGCTGTCGAACAAGGAATGCGCGGCGATCATTCAGGTGGTCGGCGCTGGCTCCGGAGCGAGCTTCGACATCGAGCAAGCACGTTACAACAAGGTCATTATGATGACCGATGCAGATGTCGATGGCGCGCACATCCGCATTCTGCTGCTCACCTTGTTCTACTGTTACATGCGGCCGCTCATCGAGTACGGTCACGTGTATGCGGCCGTGCCTCCGCTGCACCGCATCGCCTTGACCGGAGCTCACAAGGGGGAGTATATCTACACGTATTCCGACGATGAGCTGGCCGGCAAATTGGCTGATCTTGATAAGAAGCACATCAGCTATAACGAGGACATTCAGCGCTATAAGGGTCTGGGTGAAATGGACGCCGACCAGCTGGCCGACACCACTATGGATCCACGCACACGTATGCTGCGTCGTATCCGTATGGAAGACGCCGAACAGGCCAGTCAGATTTTCAGTCTGCTGATGGGCGATGACGTGCCGCCGCGTAAAGCGTTCATCGTTGAGAATGCCGACGATTTCGACCGTTCGAAGATCGATACCTGATCGAGGTTGTCGTCAGCTCGCCTTCCGCTACGTCAAGACGTTTCGGAGGGTATTTTTTAGTGAAGATGGTATGCGATCCCGTGTGGTAAAGATTGAAGATTCTACGGTAGACAGTGCAATCAAGTAGTTACCGATTGGTAGCTATATGTGCTTACAATAATGGCGGATATTGTCTTCTGCGGCTACCGATCAAGAAGGAGTAGGGCGTGGTTAATCTTTTGCTTGCGGTGATTTATGTGGCGTTCATCAGCCTTGGCCTGCCGGATGCGGTACTGGGTGCCGCATGGCCGACGATGAGTGTCGATTTGGGTGCTCCCATTTCGTGGGCTGGCGGCATTTCCATGACGATTTCCGCTGGCACCATTGTTTCCGCGTTGCTTTCCGATCGTATGACCTTGCGTTTTGGTGCGGGCAAGGTCACTGCGGTTTCCGTGGCGTTGACGGCGTTGGCATTGTTCGGCTTTTCCGTTGCTCCTAACTATTGGGTGCTGATTCTGCTTGCCATTCCGTACGGCTTGGGTGCGGGCGGCGTTGACGCGGCCCTCAACAACTATGTGGCGATCCACTACGAGAGCCGTCACATGAGCTGGCTTCACGCCATGTGGGGCATTGGCGCGTTGACTGGCCCATACATCATGGGATTCGCCTTGGGCGCCGGCCAAGGATGGTCGTGGGGCTACCGTTATATCTCCATACTGCAGGTTGTGCTCACCGCCATTCTTATTTTCAGTCTGCCACTGTGGAAGAAGCGTTCCGAGGTAAAGACGGGCGAAGTTTCCGGCGAATCCGACGGAACGGCCAATGATGAAACTCGCAAACCGCTTGGTGTGCGAGGTGTGCTCGCCATTCGTGGCGCCAAAGAAATCCTGGTGATGTTCTTCTGCTATTGCGCATTGGAGCAGACGGCCATGCTGTGGGCTAGTAGCTACATGGCGCTTGGCAAGGGCATCGATAAGACCACGGCGGCTATGTGGGCCAGCCTGTTCTGCATCGGCATCACCGTGGGTCGCTTGGCGAGTGGTTTTCTGACCATGAAGTTTAATGATCCGGCCATGATTCGCCTGGGGCAGGCGCTGGTGCTGACCGGTATCGTCATCATGTTGCTGCCGCTGCCTCGCAATATCGGCACCATTATGGGACTGATGATTGTCGGTCTTGGCTGCGCACCGATCTACCCGTGCGTCATTCATTCCACGCCGGCATATTTCGGCGAAGACAAATCGCAGGCGATCGTCGGCATGCAAATGGCATGCGCATACGTCGGCTCGATGTGCATGCCGCCGGTATTCGGCTTGATCGCACAGCATATCAGTGTGCTGTGGTTCCCTCTGTACATGTTGGCTTTCCTGGTGCTGATGATGATCATGCACGAGAGCCTGCGTAAAAAGTGCGCTGGTCAGACCATCGACTGATACGGTGTTGTCGCCATTGCCATTGCGATACCATGAGCCGCATTGTGGATTTCGCATATATGGTTCGGGTTGCTGAAGCCGAGCGCCACGTACCATACGATAAGCAGTGCGGTCATGGTTGCAGCCAATGGCAGTTGTCGTATTTTCAGGCGAATAAGGCATAGCAGAATCGCGATCGCAAGCAGGGCGATAAATGACGCCGAAAGGTACCGCAGCCAAGTCAAACCGTATGCGTTGATGTACAGTCCTAACCGAAGCGCCGCCGAAGCTAGAATGACGGCGGTTAACGCCAGCAATGCTACCAGTGCCGCGTTGAGCATGCGCGTACGTGGCGCGAGTGCGATCGCCAAACCAAATAGCGTCACATTAATGGCCGTGACTGCCAGCAGTTGAAAGAATCCGCCGCGTGCGTATTCGCTATAGGTCAATCCGTCTGGCAGTGCGATCGAACCATCGGTGAACAATCCTGCGAACAGGAACCGGATCTGTACGATGCAAAACAGCATGTACACAGTCAAAGTCACGGCCAATACCACGAACGCAGTTACCGAGCTGAGGGAGAATCGTTGCTCCGGAGGCGTGGAAGTGGGTTCATCGTCGAGTCCAATAAGCAGTGAGAACAGCAAAGGCCACGGCAACACGATGAACATGATGTGCAGAGTGATCGTCATCGGGTTGAAATCACTGAAAACGTTCAGCACTTCATATTGAACTATTTGATCGGCTCCGATGAGCAATGGTACGATCGTCAGAAGTAATGGAGTGGAAATCAGTAGCGCAATGCCGATTTCGCGCGCTTTCGAACGTTGCTTCGACGCGACTGCAAATCTTGCGAATATGACGGAAAACGGTTCCGCAAAATCGCGAATGTGAATAAACGGCTGCTGCAACCAGCCGGTAAGCCAATTCCAGGCAACTTGAAGTGGACGGCGAACATCGTAACGCCCGTTGACCAGCTGACAGTGCAGCATAAGCAACGCCGGTTGAACGAATTGCGTGGTGAGCGCGTACTCGTCATTTCTCGAATAGCACCAGGTCGACTGAGCGAGTGTATTCCACACGCCAATGGCGACGATGCTTCCCAAAACAAGCCAAACAAGAACTTGTTTTCGTGCGGTTTTCCAGTGCAGCGCGGTTACGGTAAGAGCACAGATGATCCAGAAAACCGGCAGTTCATATCCGATAAGCCATGTCGGAGGTATGCTGCAGATCAGACGGTCGAATGCGAAAGTGATGAGAAATGCAGCGCCAATGGTGATGACCGCGCGTTTGTTGAGGGGGCGTTGCGCTATTTCTTCCCGCGTGATTTTGGGTTTCGCCAAAGGTTGTTCCTCCTGATGCGCGGATGGTTCATGTGTTGGCTGGCTCCCTTGTGTTTTTGGTGTTTCTTGGGTTTCTTGTGCTTCTGGTAATGGCGATGATTGTTGGGATTGCGAAGTCTGCGATGGGGAAGTGTTGGCTGGTTCCGGCATGATAATGATTCCTTTCTGAGATATGTTGGACGTCATCGTACATATCGAAAAACGATAGAAAAATATCGACTAACATACTTTCACAAGATTTGCATATCGAATATCGATAGATTATTATCGATATTCAGGTTTATTGGATTGAAGGAGACGGATATCATGCCGAATTCCGCAGCGAAACGTTCCATGGTGATTGGCGTATTGCGTGTGCTGATTGTGATAATTGCAATATGCTGCCTCGGACTGCAGTTCAGTGCGATTGCGGCATCCGCTGGCGTTGCTTCCAAGTATGCCGACGCTGACTCGATGCATTGGCTGTATGCGGTTGCCGCAGTGCTGATTGTCGCTTGCTTCGAGTTCGCGTTGGTGCCGCTGTGGAGATTGCTGACCTTGGTTGAAAAACGTGATGTCTTTTCCGGCAAGGCCATGCGTTGGGTGAATCACATTCTCGTATATGCGGGGATTGAAGGCATGCTGGTGCTCGCCGTGATGGTCGGTCAAATCTGGTTGTCGCCTTCACGCTTTCTGATGGCTGCGATGGGGGTTGACGGGCAAATGTTTCCATACGTCGTGCTGGCGGTCGGAGTGGCGGCGCTTCTACTGATCGCGGCGTTCGAACTGTTGATGGTGGTGATGCGCTCGCTGTTGATGCAGGCCATCGAACAGCGTGATGAACTGGCAGCGGTGATCTGATATGGCCATTCGTGTGAACCTTGATGTGATGCTCGCCAAAAGGAAGATGAGCGTCAATGAGCTGGCGGAGGCTATAGGCATAACGCCGGTCAATGTTTCGGTGTTGAAGAACGGGCGGGCCAAGGCGATACGGTTTTCCACGCTTGATACCATATGCGAGACGTTATGTTGTCAACCGGGAGATGTGCTCGAATGGGTTGCCGACGAAGATGAATAACGTCTTGCGGTAATGCGATCATCGAACGTATGTACGAATGTTTGAACCTGTTTTCAGAGCCGACCAAGGCATGGTTCAAACATGCGTTCAGTCGGCCCACTGAAGTCCAGCAGCAGGTGTGGCCGGCCATCCATTCCGGCGAGAACGTGCTCGTTGTGGCGCCCACAGGGTCGGGTAAAACCCTTTGTGCGTTCCTTTCGGCTCTTGACCGGCTTATGGCGGGCGGGACGCGTTCCGCAGGAGTGGATGTTCATGGCGAAATCGCGGCAGCCAAGAGCCATGCGGAACAAAAAGCTGCAGGGAAAGGCTCCCGCAAGAAAACGAAGCGTGGCGTCAAAGTGCTATACATTTCGCCTCTGAAGGCGCTTGGCGCTGATGTGGCGAAGAACCTTGAACTGCCATTGCAGGGAATTTCCCAGCAGTATGAGGCGATGGAGCTGCCCATCCCCGATGTCGAAGTGGCCATGCGCAGCGGCGACTCCACACCTGAACAACGTCGAAGAATCGTCAGCCATCCGCCGGATATTCTCGTCACCACGCCGGAATCACTATTCCTGCTGCTCACCTCCAAGGCGAACAGCATATTGACGAGCGTGGAGACGGTGATCGTCGACGAGATTCATGCGGTCGCAGGTACAAAACGCGGCGCGCACCTCGCTGTCAGCCTCGAACGCCTTGATAAGTTGATTGGGCATCCAGTGCAACGCATAGGGCTTTCGGCAACCGTTAATCCCGTTGAGGAAGTAGCACGGTTTCTCGGTGGTTCGCAACCGGTAACGGTGGTGAACCCCGGCGCTGTTCCGGCCATGGATTTAAAAGCCGTGGAACCATTGCGCAATATGCTCGACACCAGCGCTACAGGCGGTTCGGTATGGCCGGTCATTGAACGGTCCATTCTCGACGAGGTGTTGCGGCACCGAACCACATTGATATTTGTCAACTCGCGTGGACTGGCGGAGAAGCTCACCGCACGGCTCAACGACATGTATGCGGAGTCGAAACAGGGCACGGTGGCAACTGATCTGAGTGAGCACCGTGACTTGGGCTCACCGGAGGGCCGCGAGCAATTTGCCGGGCACTATGACTCGGTGGTAGGATCCACCACCATGCTGGTTGAATCGCATGAAGACATTGATGCGATTGCCATGGCTCATCACGGGTCCGTGTCAAAAGATAGACGTAAACAGATCGAAGAACAGTTAAAACGCGGCGAATTACGTTGCGTGGTGGCCACTTCCAGCCTGGAACTCGGCATCGATATGGGTTCGGTGGATCTCGTGGTTCAGGTGGCCGCCCCATTGTCGATCGCATCGGGATTGCAGCGAGTGGGCCGTGCCGACCACAATGTCGGCGGAGTCTCGCACGCGTTGTTCTTCCCCATAACCCGCCAACAGATTATTGGCGTAACAACCAGCATGGAATGCATGAGGGAAGGGGCTATAGAACCATTGCATATGCCCCGCAACCCTCTGGACGTGCTCGCACAGCAGACCGTCGCAGCCGCGGCCATGGAAGATCTTTCCACGAACGATTGGTACGAGCTTGTGCGTCGTTCCGCACCTTTCCAAAATCTCGACCGGTCTATGTTCGACGCTGTCATCGGCATGATGACGGGCGCCTACAACAGTGAGAGCTTTTCCGCATTCCGTCCACCGCTGCAATACAACGAAGAGGCAAAGCTGATTTCCGCACGTCCAGGAGCGCAACGCTTGGCGGTGACCAGTGGCGGCACCATACCCGACCGTGGCATGTACGCGGTGGTGCTTCCAGAAGAGGGCTCTGGTCCAGGTCCTCGGCGAGTGGGCGAGCTTGATGAGGAAATGGTATACGAATCCCGCGTGGGAGATGTCATCACTTTGGGGACTTCCACCTGGCAGATTCAGGAGATCACACGAGATAGGGTAGTGGTGGTTCCTGCTCCCGGGCGCACCGCGCGCTTGCCATTTTGGCATGGGGATCAGGATGGGCGTGATTATGGTTTCGGATTGGCGCAAGGGCGTTTGACGCGTGAGCTCAGCCAAGGATTGCATAGGCGTGAACCAGCAAAGAATGGTGATCAGAATACGGCTCAGACTGTATTGGAAGCACAGTTCAACCGTGAGACCGCGCAACGTTTGGAGCGAGATGGTCTCGACCATAATGCCATAAGCAATCTTGCCAAACTGCTTGACGAGCAATGTGAAGCGACCGGTACGATTCCTTCGGATCGTGATCTCGTGGTGGAGCGTTGCCGGGATGAAGGCGGAGATTGGCGCATCATCATCCATTCACCATATGGTAGGCGCGTGCATGAGCCTTGGGCGTTAGCCATCACCACTCGAATCAAACAGCGGTTTGGTTTCGACGGTCAAGTGTACGCGGTCGACGATGGCATTGTTTTACGATTGCCGGACGGTTACGGCGATTTGCCTACACGTGAGCTGTTGCTATTCGACGTGGACGAATTGCAACGCACTGTTGAGACGCAAGTTGGCGAAAGCGTGCTTTACATGGCTCGATTCCGCGAATGTGCGGCCAGATCACTGTTTCTGCCGCGCACACGTCCCGGTAAGCGTGTGCCTCTCTGGCAGCAGCGGTTGAAGGCCGCGCAACTGTTGAATGCGGCTCGTACTTGCAAGAACTTCCCCCTCTTGTTGGAAACTGCGCGCGAATGCCTGCAGGACGTATATGATTTGCCGGCATTACGCACGATTATGACAGGCCTGCATGCGGGAACAATACTTTTATCGGAGGCAACTACTGAAACACCTTCTCCGTTTGCGCAGAACATGCTGTTCGGCTTCGTCGGATCGGTGATGTACCAGTATGACGTGCCCCAAGCCGAACGAAGCACGCAGTTGCTGTCCATGGATCTGGAAGTGCTCGAACGGCTTCTAGGAAGCACGGATATGGCATCGTTGTTGGACGCCGAAGCTATTACACAAGTGGAGGGCGAGCTTGCTGGGCGAACATTCTGGAATGATCTCGCCGAAGAAGATATCAGCGGGCGCGTAACAAGATACGCCAAAACGCATGGACCATTCACCGCTGACAAGATGATTGCCGAACTGGGCATTGACGCGGCTCAGGCGGTGCATGCGCTTGATGAACTGGATGCCCGAGGAGAACTCATCAAGGGAAGATTCACTGATTCAGGTGAGACTTCCGAAAAGAACGATATTCAGCAATGGCTCCACAAGGATGTTTTCCGGCGTATTCGAGCATTGTCTCTTGCCAAGGCCAGAAAGGCCGTCAAACCGGTCGATCCGAGCGTCTATCAGGCGTTTCTGCTTAATCGTCAGGGCGTTGGCCCTGTTGGAGGTGAACGCTACGAAGGCGTTGATGGTCTGATGCGTGTCATCGAGCAGTTGGAAGGCGTGTTCCTGAACGCTTCGGTATGGGAGTCCATGGTATTCCCGGCACGTGTGCGTGACTATCAGCCTAGTATGCTCGACGAACTCATCTCATCGTCGGATGTGGTGTGGGTCGGTTCGAAAGCAAGTGGATCCAACGCCAAAGAAGCTGGTGAGATCGCCTTCTATCCAGCAGGTTCCTTGCTGCTCAACCAGCCTGAATCGGCGGTGGATAAGCTGAACGATAATGAAACGTTGATCATGCCGGATGCCGTGTTAACGGCGTTAAGCGGTGGCGGAGCATTTCCTATTCAACTGCTTTCAGCCGTGACAAAAACCATCTGGCTTGAGCATGCCGAAGCGCAGGTGAACCCCGAAACGGGCGAAATCATCTTTCCGGCATGGGGCGAGCGGCAGTTCGAAGAAGCCTTATGGTCACTGGTATGGCAGGGGAAAATGACGAACAGTTCGTTCGCACCAGTACGAGCGCTTCTGCACGGAGGCAAAACCGTTCGCGCACCCCGTCGTGCCGCGCGTAGACGCGTCACCATGCGTCCTCCAACACCATTGGCGCTGAGTGGATTATGGTCCGCAGTATCTTGTGGCGACGGGCGAACCGTTATGCCAAACAAACCACTAGACGGTGTTATCGAGCCGGGCATGCTCGAAAACAGCGATACCGGCATTGGCATGGCGCATACGGCAAGTGTAGAGGAGCGTGAGCTGGCGCTCATCGACTCATTACTGGACCGATACGGCGTGATTGCCGCTCCTTTGGTTGACAAGGAACGGATTGCCGGAGGATTTTCAGCGCTCTATCCGGTACTCAAACGAATGGAAGAACATGGCACACTGGTCCGAGGCATGTTCGTGAAAGGTTTTGGCGCGGCACAATTCGCGGAACGAGACACCGTCGACGCGCTGCGCAGCGACACGCAATGGCACAGTCAATCCTGCGTTGCGCTCGACGTGATCGATCCCGCCAATCTCACTGGTTCCGCAATCGCCTGGCCAGAACAGGATTACCTCAAACCAGCACGCAGATCCGGGTCCATCATTGTGCTCAAACAAGGCGAACCGGTACTGTTCTCCGTACCAAAAAGCCATAAAATTGTCAGCTTCACCGCAGACGAAACAATATTAAGACCGTCATGCGCCGAACTTGCCTACGTATTGCAGCGCCAACCCAGCGGCAGCATCAGCTTCAGCGAAATGAACGGAACATCATTGAAAGCACGCAATGAATACCGGCAAATCCTTTACGCCGCAGGTTTCGTCGATAGTCCGCAAGGCATGAAACTTTACTGTTGAAAAAGATCATCATCGCTAATGCATAGTGACAGCGCGGACGAAAACGCAGGAACAACAATGCCCGCGTCCTACGAACGGAATCCTAAACGATTCCAAACTTCGCAAAACGCGGGCACGTCACATTGCAATGGGTCAGCCGACGATGGCGATTGGCGCGGAAAGTTCCGTACCAGAACCGTCACGACGCATATCCGGCTTCGGCAATTCCACGCCGGCACCGCCCTCCGTGGAAGCATGTACCGGATATGTGCCCACGAAGGCGAGGATCAACGTATCCTGCCCCTTAAGGAAACGCTGCGAACGCACGCCACCGGTACCGCGACCCTTTGTCGGGTACATCTCCAACGGGGTTACCTTCGCTGAACCATTCTCCGTGCCCGGCAGTGCTTCGGAATCGCCGGCAACCGTCAACACCACGGCTCCAGACGCGGAGAACAGGCCATTGTCTCCCTCCTCGTAATTCCAAGCCACCTTGTTGGCGGGAATCACCGCAAACGCGGCAACCGAGCAGCCTTCAGCCAAGCGGATACCTGCCATGCCGCCCGCGGTACGGCCCTGAGGGCGTACGTTCTTCGCATCAAACGTCAGCAAAGACGAGTCGGTAGAAACAAACACCAGTCGATCCTCATCGCGCGCTTCAGCGGCAGCCAGCACTTCATCGTCATCCTTCAAATCGATGATGCTCCATGAATCCATCGTGGTGGGCGACTCACGATTCCAACGCTTGATCACGCCATTACGCGTGCCCAATGCAAGAGGAGCAGGTTCTGCGGCATGATCACCGGAATCATCGGCAGTTGGCATGGCAATCGCAGCAATCACGCGTTCGCCGCGAATCGGATCGGTATTTTCCGTCATACCGATCAACTCTTCGGCATGGACGCCGCCAGTCACATGGAGCGGACCATCCGCAGACACAACCGGCAACTCCACGACATGCGCCACAATCAGACGGCCGGCAGATGTGATCAAACCATATGAGGAACGTGTGGTGGTAGGGAAAATCGAAATAATCTGATCGTCCCTCACACGTTTGTCGGCAGAAGAACGATTCTCCCAACGTTCCAACGCATCTTCGGAGGTTCGCGCGATCAAACCCGTGGCCGACAGCATCACCGCACATGGTTCGTCGTCAATCTGCAATGCCACAGCGGCCGCATTGTCTTCACCGGCCTTCGTCGCTGCCTTAGCGGCTGCGGCAACATCAGCTGCTGCGGAAGAGACCGTTGCGGCGGCACGGGCTGCGGCCATAGCCGAAGCGGACACGCCATCATCACCATGCGCCACAACAGGCACAAGCTTACCATCGGCATCCTCATCCAGCAATACGGTTCGACGAGGCGTGCCATACGTGGCGACGGCCTCATCCATTTCGGAGATCACCACATTGTCGAGCGCTTCGGCGGAAGCGAGAATACGATCCAACTCTTCGATACGTTGCTTCAAATCGTCACGTTCCGACTCAAGCTCGATGCGGCTCATTTTCGTCAGACGACGCAGACGCAAGTCAAGAATGTACTGTGCCTGAATCTCATCCAAATCGAATACGGCAATCAGCTTCGTCTTCGCGGCATCAGCATCGTCAGACGAACGAATCACCTGAATCACTTCGTCAATGTCGACCATCGCAAGCAGAAGGCCTTCGACCAAATGCAGACGCTCCAACGCCTTCTTCTTACGGAATTCGCTACGACGGCGAATCACCACACGACGATGGTCCACCCACACCTGAAGCATTTCCTTCAAACCCATGGTGTGCGGGCGGCCGTTGACCAACGCCACATTGTTGATAGTGAAATTGTCTTGCAACGGCGTGTGCTTGAGCAGTTGCGCAAGCACGGCGTTCGGATCGAAACCGGTTTTGATTTCAATGACAAGACGAGTGCCGTTATGACGATCCGTCAAGTCGATCACCCCGGAAATACCTTCCAGCTTGCGATTCTTCACACCCTCGGAAATACGTTCCAGCACTCGTTCGGGCCCCACCATGAACGGCAGTTCCGTCACGACGATGGCTTTCTTACGGGCCGTCACATTTTCGATATGCGTCACTGAACGCGTGGTCAACGCGCCACGTCCGGTCTCATACGCCTCACGAATGCCGTTACGCCCAACGATCACGCCGCCACTTGGCCAGTCCGGACCTGGAACATAGCGCATAAGCTCTTCCAACGTGGCATCAGGATGATGCATCAGATGCTTGGCCGCGGCAACCACCTCGCCCAGATTATGCGTCGCCATATTCGTGGCCATGCCGACGGCAATACCGGAACCGCCATTGACCAGCAGATTCGGAATCGCAGCGGGCAAAACAGTCGGCTCCTGCAGCTTGTTATCGTAATTCGGCGTGAAATCAACGGTATTCTCACCGATATTGGCATTCATACCAAGCGCTGCCTGGGCCATACGCGCCTCAGTGTAACGGGAGGCCGCAGGACCGTCGTCAAGGGAACCGAAGTTACCATGGCCATCCACCAACGGCAATCGCATCGCAAACGGCTGCGCAAGACGAACCATCGCCTCATAGATGGCGGAGTCGCCATGCGGGTGCAACTTGCCCATAACCTCGCCGACCACACGGGCCGATTTCATATACGGACGATCAGGATTGAGATTCATCTGGCCCATCTGATAGATGATGCGGCGTTGCACCGGCTTCAGACCATCTCTGGCATCGGGCAACGCGCGGGCATAGATCACCGAATACGCGTATTCGAGGAACGACTTGCTCATCTCCTCATTCAACGGTGTTTCGACGATGTTCTCTTTGACCGTACGCGGGTCAAAGGCTGGTTTTGCCGGTTTGCGGTGCGACACCATGCGGTGAATCTCCTCACGGAAAAGTAATGGTAATCAACCTAGCAATGCTACCAGCCGGTACCGCCGCGGTGCTTGAATGGGAATTATGAGTGTTGAAGTGCCAAGCGTCGAAGAGCTGCTCACCATGACCGAACCGGCATGCTACGGCGATGACGTGTCATCTGAAGGAACCCGTGGGGGAGCGTTGCACCTGTCATCGGTACTTCCTGCTGTTTCCAACGCCATCGGATACCCCATGCCAACGGCAGTCCATCCTGATCCGAAGCGTTTGCAGGGAGCGCTCGGCATTCCCGATGCGACTTCCGTGGTTGTGGCGCTCGTGGACGGTCTCGGCTACTGGAATCTCAACATGAGGCTGGGACATGCCCCCTACTTGCGTGCGCTGATGAACGACACCGCCAATCAACGTCCCATCGCAACATGCATGCCAAGCACCACCGTCGCAGCCATGTCTACCTTCGGTACGGGAACATGCCCCGGTATGACCGGTATGACCGGTTACACGCAGCTCAATCCGAAAACCGATGAAATATGCCAGCTGATTTCCTTCAAAAACGCAATTCCTCCGCTTGAATTGCAGCAACAACCGACCATTTTCGAACGGCTGAGCGCGCAGGATGTTCGAGTGACCAGTTCTGGACTGCCGAAATTCGCCTTTTCCGCGTTGACGCAGGCGGCGTTACGGGGCAGCGACTACATTTCCAACGATGATCCGCGAAAACGGATTGCAGCCGCGGCGCAAGCGGCAAAAACGCCCGGACTGACGTACCTGTATCTGCGTGATACCGATAAGGTCGGGCACAATTACGGTTGGGATTCCGACAAATGGATTGGCACGTACGAGCGTGTTGACGCTCAGCTCGGCCTTCTCCGCCGCAGCGTGCCCAAAGGCACATTGATTGTGATTGTGGCGGACCACGGTATGATCACCACTGATCCCGAATCTGTGATTGACATTGCACAGGATCAGCGGCTCATGCAGGGCGTCGCCCATGTCGGCGGTGAGCCGCGTTGCGTCATGCTCTACGCGGAACAAGGCGAGAATCCAGAAGACATCGCCACACGATGGCGCAGCGTGCTGGAGGACCGTGCGCAGGTGCGCACGCGCTCGCAGGCAATGGATGAAGGCGTGTATGGGCCGGTGGAAGCTCGCGTCGAACCGATGATCGGCGATGTGATCGTATCGGCCGCCAAAGTCGTCACTATTGTGGACTCACGTACGCAAGCAGAAAAGGCGATGCACCTGCCAAGCGTGCACGGGTCGCTCACCATGCTCGAATCCGACATTCCCTGCTTGATCGACGTGGCCTAACTTCAGTCGCCAAACAGGATTTCGTCCCAGCTTGGCACGGCGGAACGTCCGGCACGCCGCTTCGATTTGGTGGTGTTCTGGCTATGCGGGTCAAGTGTCTGGTTCTCGTTCGCCATGTTCGAAGCAGGCTCCGGCGTGGATGGAACGGTATTGCGTGTGTCGGTGTTTGTTGCGCTGGCTGTATTGGCTCCTGCAGCAGGGTTCTCCGGTCGGCTCGGCAGAGGCAAGTCGGATGCGATGGCTGGCGCGTTCGGCGTGTCAGGCGTGTCGGATTCATTAGACACGCCGCCGATTGGCGCGATCGGAACGGAAGGCGCTGCCGCGGGACGGGCCGCAGGCATGGACGGCTCGGGCGTGTTCCATGCGGACACCGTTTGCTCGATACGCGCCGACCGTGCGGAATTTCCGGGAAGATTCAGTGACACGAGAAAATTTTCATCGGCGTGTTTCTCGGCGTGTCCTTCTTTCGACGTGTCCTGTTCTCCAATGAGTTTTCGTGCTGCGGAATTCAGGCAGCTTACGGCATTGTCGTGCATGTTCCACGACCATTCCGCGCAGACATTGTGACCGGAGGAGACGAACTGAGCGCTGATTTTCCAAGGCTCCAAGCCAAGTCTGGTGGCCTTCCAAGTCACATCTTCCAAGCGCACCCGCGCTGCCGCAAAAGTGCGTTCGATCAGTTCGGAAAGCGTGCGTACGCGGCTTTCCTTCGGCGCTGGAACGGCGAGAAACTGCTCGATCGCATATTGCTTTTCCGTTTCGACCGAAGCCGAGAAACGCCGAACAAGCGCTTCGCTTAACGAATATCTTTCCGCGACACGCGCGGGATCGGCGCCAGCGCGAATCAACGATTGAATTTGCGAAATCGGCAGGGTGGGTGGGATGCGTGTCTTCTGTTCCTCCTGTACTTCGGAACGAATCTGCTTGGCCTCCAAAATGGCTCTTTCAAGCGCTTCGTCGATCTTTACAGCGAACTTTCCGGCACCTGAAACAAAGACGAGTTCACCGGTGTCGCTGACATGATCGAACCGCGCTTCCTCGAGTGAATTCCCAGGCACAACACACCACTTTCCTTCAAGAATTTCTGTTTATTCCATTGTGCCCCACGTGTCGGATTTTACGAGTATTTCGATTCGTGTATCCTATGCGGGGTAAAAGTCATGTATCCTATGGCGCATAAGCACCATAGATGACGAAAGGAATCTCGATGGCACAGGATTATGATTCCCCGCGCAACAAAGACGAGGACGAGGAGTCGCTCCAGGCTTTGGGCAAGAGCTCCCAGAACACTTCCAACGATATGGACGATGACGAGAACGCCATCGCCGAAGATTACGAGCTGCCCGGTGCGGACCTCAGCAATGAGGACGCCTCGGTGACCGTCATTCCTATGCAGGGTGACGAGTTCATCTGCTCCGAATGCTTCCTGGTGAAGCACCGTAGCCAGCTTGCCTACACCACTGACGACGGTCAGCCGGTGTGTCAGGAGTGCGCTGCCTGATGGCGTTCGACGAAGCATATAACGAACCGGAAAACGTCGAGGTTCTGGTAAAGTCGCTGGATCCTGACCATCCGGCGGAATTGTATTATGCCCATGCCGGTGACGCTGGCGCTGATCTGCGCACTACGGAGGAAGTCACGCTGAAGCCGTTCCAGCGGGCACTGGTGCCTACAGGAGTGGCGATCGCCCTTCCAGCGGGTTACGTGGCTCTGGTGCATCCACGGTCCGGTCTTGCCGTCAAGCAGGGTGTGACTGTGCTCAATGCGCCGGGAACCATCGACGCGGGGTACCGTGGTGAGATCAAGGTGCCGCTGATCAATCTTGATCCGGAACACACCGTGACGTTCCATCCGGGAGACCGTATCGCGCAGCTGGTTATTCAGCGTTACGTCGAAGCGAAGTTCATCGAGGCGGAAACGCTGCCTGGGTCGGATCGCGCTGAGCGTGGGTTTGGTTCCACAGGCGTGGCTTCCTGAGCTGAACGCACTGGCTTAGTCGCAGAGGAATCGGCAAACGCTGACGTCTCAATGGTTTCGGGGGTATTTGGCCGTGCAACACGCGGTCGGATGCCTCGGATGCACGGTGAGGCGCGGGTAGTATAGGGAGCATTGCGAGCGAGGAGGTGGACGATGGGTGACGTTGAGCGTGAGGTTCATTCTGCCCGAATGTTGGGCTGCGAGATCAGCACGAATCCGCTTGATCCGCTTGAGCCGATCCTGAAGATGTGCGAATACCATCATCCCGATGAGGACATAAGCATTCTTGAGCGCGCTTATGAGCGTGCGGTCAAGCAGCATTCTTCGCAACGGCGCAAATCGGGCGAGCCGTACATCATCCACCCGTTGGCCGTGGCGCAGATTCTTGCCGATCTCGGCATGGGACCGTTGGTTGTGGCCGCCGGCCTGTTGCACGACACGGTTGAGGACACCGACTATACGCTCGATGAGTGCCGCGCCGAGTTCGGCGATACCGTGACCGGTTTGGTCGATGGCGTCACCAAGCTTTCCAAGATGGAATACGGCGATTCCGCGCAAGCCGAAACCATTCGCAAGATGGTGGTCGCGATGAGCCGCGACGTGCGTGTGCTGGTCGTCAAACTCGCCGACCGTGTGCACAACGCGCGTACCTGGCGTTACGTCAAAACTCCGAGCGCGCAGAAGAAAGCGCATGAAACGCTTGACGTGTACGCGCCACTTGCCAATCGTCTCGGCATGAACGCGATCAAAACCGAATTGGAAGAGCTCAGCTTCAAAGTGCTCTATCCGAAGATCTACAACGAGATCGTGGTGCTGGTGGCCCGTCGCGCAGGCCAGCGAGACGTGTATTTGAAGCAGATTCTCGCGGAGATCAACGAAGATCTTGACGAACAGAACATTACGGCGTACGTAACGGGACGTCCGAAGGACTATTTCTCGATTTATCAGAAGATGATCGTACGTGGTCATGATTTTGCGAATATCTACGATTTGGTGGGTGTGCGCATCATCGTCGACACGATTCAGGATTGCTATGCCGCGTTGGGTGCGGTGCATGCGCGTTGGAACCCCGTTCCGGGCCGTTTCAAGGATTACATCGCCATGCCAAAGCTCAACATGTACCAGAGCCTGCATACCACGGTGGTGGGCCCTGGCGGCAAGCCTGTCGAGATTCAAATTCGTACGTGGGACATGCATCGCCGTGCGGAATTCGGTATCGCCGCGCATTGGAAGTACAAGGAGAACGGTCAAGCTGGCCGTGCGCTGAGCTCGCCCGATAAGTCCGATCGTAAACGTGGCGAGAACCAGGAGCTGAGCGAGGCTGACAATTTCAAGTGGATTCAGCAGCTCGCCGACTGGACGAGTGAGACCCCGGATTCCAATGAATTCCTTGGCTCCCTGAAGGAAGATCTGGGTGCTGCCGAAGTCTACGTGTTCACTCCAAAAGGTAAGATCGTATCGTTGCCTGCCGAGGCGACACCGATCGATTTCGCTTACGCGGTGCATACCGAAGTCGGCCACCGTACCATGGGCGCCCGCGTGAACGGACGTCTGGTACCGCTCGACACCAAGCTTGAAAACGGCGACACCGTCGAGGTGCTTACGTCGAAGTCCGAATCGGCTGGTCCGTCTCGTGACTGGTTGAGCTTTACCAAGAGCCCGAAGGCACGCAACAAAATTCGCCAATGGTTCAGCAAGGAGCGTCGTACCGAGGCCATCGAAGAAGGTCGTGACGAGCTGACACGAGCCATGCGCAAGCGCAATCTTCCGATTGCGACTCTGCTGACTCCCGAGGCGTTGGTCGGTGTTGCTGATGAGCTGAATCTTGCCAATGCCGAAGCCGTGTTCGTGGCGATTGGCGAAGGGCAGATTTCCACGCAGAATGTCATCTCGCATCTGGTCCGTGATGCGGGCAGCGACGAGGTGAATGAGGAGGTGGAGCAGGAGGCTCTGCCGCTCAAGCAGGTGGAACGCACCAAGAAGACCACCAGCTCGCTGGGCATTTCCGTCAAGGGCGTGGGAGACATTTGGGTCAAGCTCGCCCGATGTTGCATGCCGGTGCCGGGAGACAACATCATCGGCTTCATCACCCGCAATCAGGGCGTGTCCGTGCATCGTGTGGATTGCCAGAACATGCTGGACTTGCAGAAGCGTCAGCCGGAACGTGTGGTTGACGTGCAGTGGACGAGTACCAAGGGCGTGTTCATGGTCAAGATTCAGGTGGAGGCGCTCGATCGCCCGCATCTGCTGAGCGACGTGACGCGCGTGCTTTCCGACCATGGAGTGAACATTATTTCCGGCTCCATTTCCACGGGAACCGATCGTGTGGCCACTAGCCAATTCAGCTTCGAAATGGCCGACCCCCAGCATTTGAATACTTTGCTTGCCGCAGTGCGCAAGATTGAAGGCGTGTTCGATGTGTATCGTATCACCGGTGCCAAGGACTCCGCCGAACCTCGTTTACGCAAAATATGACACGATCAGTGCGGTCGTGAGACTCATCTGAACTGCTGTAGATTCTCTCGGAGATAATGAAAAGCCCCTCACGCGAGGGGCTTTTCATTGTTTTGCCGTAAGTCTTGTTGATGCGAAACTTACTTCAGCACTTCGATGGAAGTGATGCCGACCGGCTCGAGCGGAGCATCGGAACGGTCAGTTGCCACGGAGTCGAGCTTGTCGACGACGGCCTTGGACTCGTCATCCGCGACTTCGCCGAAAATGGTGTGATGGCCGTTGAGCCATTCGGTTGGCACGGTGGTGATGAAGAACTGGGAGCCGTTGGTGCCGTGGATCTTGCCGTCCATGCCGCGGCGCAGGCCGGCGTTTGCCATGGCCAGCAGGTATGGGCGATCGAAGGTCAGTCCTGGAACGATTTCATCATCGAAGTTGTAGCCCGGGCCGCCAGTGCCGGTGCCCAGCGGGCAGCCGCCCTGGATCATGAAATCCTTGATGATGCGGTGGAAGGTCAGACCATCGTAGAACGGCTTGTGGCTCGGCTGGCCGGTGAATGGGTCGGCCCATTCCTTCTCGCCAGTGGCGAGGCCGAGGAAGTTGGCCACGGTTTCCGGGGTCTTGTCGTCGAACAGGTTGATCTTGATGTCGCCTTCAGTGGTGCGCATGATAACTGTAGTCATGGTTCCTAGTGTCTCATGGGCTTGAGACCGGCCGGGAACCCCAATCCCGTCATGCTTTGAGGGCATGGACGGGGATCCCGAACCGGACAGGACTCCGGATGGCACGAAACCAGCCAAGGCACCTTTAGCCGCACCCGAGATTCCGCCCTCGGCCGGAGCGTCGGGGTTGAAGGGACTGACAAGGAACCTGGGCGCACCGGCACCTACCAAAGCACCTGGCTTCTCGGCATCAGTCGTCGGTTTCAGCTTTTTCATAAACTCTTCATCTTGGCAATAATAAGTATCATCGATGAGATCTTCGACTGTCACGCCAAGAGCTTTGGCAATAAGGAACACTTGCCGCAAATTAAGTTTTGTTTCTCCTTTAAGCATCAGGGTGATAGTGGGCCTCGAAACTCCTAAGGCGTGGGCTAAGTCTTTCTGAATCTTGCCGGTCAATCGCATATAGCGGCGAATGTTGTAACGCGCTACGTCTTCAAAACGTTGCGCTTCTATCTTCACCTGTTCTGAAGTTTCCGTGACTTCCATCGGTTAATCCTTTCCAAATAAAGATAACTATATCAAACAATGTTTAATATTGCTAACCTATTGGGCATGTTTGCATTTACGGGGCGAAAAAATGTCTGCATGGGCGAACTCATGTTGTCGAATGTTTTTCTTCCTGCTGCTCAAAAAACGTTGCATCGCTTGGGGGAGGTCGTAGATATAGGGATATATGGCATTGATCGATCCTGTTGGAGATGTGGACGGACCTCTGTGGCAATTACTAATCTTTGTCCCCTTGACTGCGAAAGTGGTATTTCCTTGGTGGAAGCTTGGGAAAGCATAGATATGTGTTATGCTAAGGAGCTTTTGGAAATTGCTGGGCATCCCGCCGCGAAGCAAATTAAATATCGATCTTCGCGTAGGGCGGGGCGTTATATGTCAAATGGTTGCGCATATTGTGATGCGTTATTCGGAAACTTTTGTATAGATGAGGATATTCTGGATGGACAAAAGCCTCGTCTGATTGCTTCTGTGAAAAGACCTTTGCAGGAATGGGCCGTCATGGTGGCTCAATTTTATCTTTGATTTAAAAGTTTCCTTTCTCTAGTGCTGAAACCGCATTGTGGAGATGCGGTTTTTAAATTTCGACACGCTGTAAATTAACCTAACTTGAGGTTAAAAAAACCAACCCATATACTGAGGTTAGAAATTTTAACTTAGCTGAAATGGGGTTAACGATGTCGAATATGAAGAGGTGGATGGCGGAGGTGGGATTAACTCATCGCCAGCTTGCTGTTCAGCTCCATCAGTCGCCGGCCAGCGTGACTCAGAAAGTCAATCTGCATACACATTGGCAGCGCAGAGACTGTGCCGTTCTCCGCGAACAGTATGGTCTCTCAGCCGATTTCGTTCAGGATCTCATTCCATATGAGACAGCTTTCCCCAATGGTGTACAGGAGGTTATGTGATGGCTGGTGGAATTTTCGAGCAGTATAACTGGCCGGAGGGCCGGAGCGATTATGTGGAGGTGTGCGACGGATGCCACACAGCAATCTGGTCGACCCGCTGGAACGAGGAGACGTCTGACGGCTTCGACGCGTTTCTCGCCGAAAACGGCTGGCGCGACTACATCGACCAGCTCGATTCCCGGATTCTGAACCTCTGCCCGGCCTGCGCCTTGCTCGCGCTGCGCCTTGGCGAGACCTGCGGGCTGGCCGACACCTGGCTCCGCCCCACGCATGCCTACACGCATGCCTTCCGGGAGGTCGATGCACAGCTCTCCACCCGCGAACGGGTGGTGGCGAACCTGCTGTTGACCGAGGGGAGGGCGGCATGAAGTTATTCAATGGCTATGTACTCGGCACGTCCGGCGGTGGCAAGTCCTTCGATGTGAAGGTGAGGAAGGCGGACGACTTCGCCTTTGACGAGCCGATTGTCATCGACCCGGAGAAGCTAGGCGTTGATGTCGCTGCCAAATGCATCAACGGCAAGGATCCATTGCACGCCGTTGTCTTGGGAGGTGTTTTTACTCCGTATGGCCCGTTGCTCACCGACGACTATGGTCGGTCCATACGTTTTGCCGAGTACGGAGACGGACCATGCCGCTTCGGGGATCGTCCCATCCAGGTCATGAAGCCATATGAGTGGCTTGCCGACCGTGTCTACGTATTTGATGACGAGGCCGTCGCATCGTCTAAACACGATGTGTTTCGTTTTGTTGTTGAGGCCTGCCGCTGCTTCGTTGGTGGTGACGGAGACCATGATCGCAGCGTGGTGCTGTGCCGCGAAGGAGTCGCAGAACAGCTTGATCTTTCGTCCGATGCCTTCGCGCCGATGGTCGGGGCTGACGGCAATGCCGTCCGTTTCAGCTACCAGCCGTGTGACCGCCTGCGCTGCGTCTGCTCGACCAATCCCCAAAAAGGCCTTGGTGTGTTCCATGTATGGACTGAGCGAGGCACCACCTACCAAGCGGTTCTGGGACCATGCGCCTATGAGTGTCGGCCTGAGAAAGCCTTGACCCTGCCAGACGAACTCTGGTCCAGGAATGAATCCTGGATGCGCGATTTCTTCGAGCAGGAGACTTCCGATTTCCTCTGCCTCGGCGTGGTTTCTCGCCGGACGAATATCAGGTTCGTTGAGGGAGGTGGTGCGATGGTCTGATCTCATTTGGAATTCTCTCTTTCTCTGCAATCGATAAAAGAAAAATGCCCGTTCCCGATGTTGGAGCGTCGGGGACGGGCGGTGCAACCAATATTCCGAGCGGCCGCGGATCCCGTATCTTGCCGGATCCCGGTCCGTGGCCGCTCAATGCATTGTCTTGGAGTAGTGATCACACGTGAACGACTTTACTAAAGCATTCCGCATGTCTTGCTCTGTGTTTCCCGAGTGTAACCGGGATTTTCAGGCGCCGGTCTGGACTTTCCCGGTTGTGGCGGCATTCGCCCGCCATAATGGTCCGGTTTCCACCGATTCCCGTCGTCTGGCGTCGATGATGGCGCACCCGTCCATGGAAGGGAGACTCGCGTGAACTGGCTTGCAATCGTATTGATCGTGTTCGTCGCGTTCTCATGGCTGATGACGCTGTCCCTGTGCCGGGCGGCACGTCTCGGCGACGAGCAGGCCGCCAGACTGGACACCGAACGCCGTGCCGCCCAGCAGCGTGAGGAGGAGCGGCCGTGAGCAACATCGCACTGTCATGGGCCTTCAGATGCCATGTGGGCAATGCCAGCGCGAAGGCCGTGCTCGTCTACTTGGCGGACCGCGCGGACGACGACGGCACCGCAGCCTATCCGAAGATCGCGACCATCGTCAACGTCACCGAACTGAGCGAACGCACCGTGCGCGCCGCGTTGAAGACTCTCCAGGAGCGGGGGTTCATCCGCCGCGGCGACCAACGTTATGCGCGCCTCGGCAAGGGCGGCAGGAACCGTCTGCCACAGTACTGCCAGGTCGTGTGGGACCTCGCGGTCGAAT
The DNA here is from genome assembly GCF_001025215.1 of Bifidobacterium pseudocatenulatum DSM 20438 = JCM 1200 = LMG 10505. NCBI lineage: Bacteria > Bacillati > Actinomycetota > Actinomycetes > Bifidobacteriales > Bifidobacteriaceae > Bifidobacterium > Bifidobacterium pseudocatenulatum. The sequence continues at coordinate 1,396,260 of NZ_AP012330.1, read as the reverse complement.
CCGACCCGTCGACCCTCACGTGGATCAGGGAGACGCACACGGCGGAACAGGATCCCGCGACCATGGGCGGGACCGTGGACCCCATGGCGTCGACCATAGTGGAAAACGGCGAATCCAAGGACGTGCTGCCGGAAAACGTTGGAACGAAGCCGATTTCCAGCACTGCAAATCTCGCAGGGCTGGAAAACGATTCGGAAACGGCACTGCAAATCCCGCAGGGCCAGCACTGCGAGAGCTGCACCCCCAGCACTGCAAATGCCGCACCTCCAGCACTGCAAATCTCGCAGGGCTGTATATATAAGGATAAAACCCTCCAGGTAAACCCTCCGAGTAAACCCTCCTTCCCCTCTGCCCCTACGGGGCATCTCCCCGCAAGCGGGGCGACCGCCGCCGAAAAAAATAGAACCGAACAATCCGACGAGGACGACACCGAGATCGCCGAAGCGGCCGGACGGGTCCTCGCCTCGCTCGGCGAGCAGCGCTCGATGCTCGGCCTGGCCACGCCCTCACCGACCAAAGCCGACCGCAAGGCCATCATCGGCCTGTACCGCAGGCTCGTCGACCAGGGAGCGCAATGGCCCACCCTCGTGATGGTCGACGCGATCGGCTTCGCCATGAACGGCGATTGGTGGCCCAAACGCATCCGCACCGGCCGGGCCCTCGCCAGACACTGGGACGAACTCAACGACGACATGATCCTCGCAGCCGGCCGCACAGACGGCGACGCACACGCACAGACGGTTCCGGCGGCCGTGCCGGAACCGGAGGCTGCGCCATGGCTGCCCGACTGGGCCGTGGAGACGCTGGCCGAATTGGACGGCCAGGACGCGACGGCCGGAGGGGAGGCGACGGCATGACCACGCGCATCGACTGTTCCGAGGCGGGCTTCGGCGAATTCCTCCTCGCCAACCCGCAGCTCGACGGGCACGCGGACCTGATCTGGCAGCTGCACGCCGTCTACTGGCGCAACAAGCGCCTCGGCCATCCCAAGGCCGTCGGCCTGCTGATCCAATACGCCCGGGCATGGGCCGCCCGCAATCCCGGCGAAACCGCCATAGGACGCCTCCAGGCCCGCAAGACGCCGATGACGCAAGGACGGCGGCCATGAACGGGCGGGACATGATGCCGGCCTGCGCGAGAATCGCCGCGGTCGACCCGGCCATGGCGGATCGCATGTGGAACACGACGACCGACGACGATGGCCGGGACCTGGTCGACGAACGGATGCGCGGCAAGGGCCGCATGCTGTGTGCCGCGTGCCCCATGCGCCTCGACTGCATCAGCCGCGCTCTCGTCAACGGCTGGAAGGACAAGGCCGTGTACGGCGGGCTCGACTATGCGAGCCGCTGGATCCTCGCCCGACTGATCGCCCGCGACCTCCACATCGCCGACGGCGGCCTGCACCGGATCCCACAGAGTCGGGTCCGTGACTGGCTGGCCGACCACCCGGACTGGGCCGCACGCATGCGCCGTGATGGCCGCGACTACTGGCGACGGACCAAACGCCGCCAACGCTCGCGCCGCGAATGCACGCACGACGATCCGCTGTTCCTCCCGACCGAGCCCGTGCCGAAGGGCCTGGTCCAGGGCAGCCTCTTCTGACCGCTTCCCGTCGCGATCCGCGTGGGACGCGGCATAAACCGCAATGCCGAAAAACCAACTAACCGGAATGCCGAAAAACCAACTAACCGGAATGCCGAAAAACCGGATACCGACATACTGAAATAAGGAGAAACCGATGAACGACAAGAAGACCCGCGAGCCGATGGTGATCGCATTGGCGACCGGCAAGGGCGGCAGCATGAAGACCACGAGCGCCGTGTTTCTGGCCTGCGCCCTCGTGGACCAGTCCCGGGGCGAGCAGCGTGTGCTCGTCGCCGACGCGGACGTGCAGGGCGACGCGAAGGACTGGTGGTACCTGGCCGCCGAGATCGGAGACCCGCTGCCGTTCGACGTGATGTCCGCCGCGCCGGCCGACATCAAGCACCTGCACGGGATCAACGACCGGCTCGACGACCCCGTCGACTGGGTGCTGATCGATTCCGCCCCGTACGGGCGCGCGTTGGACGAATCGGTGAACAACGCGGACCTCGTGGTCATTCCCTCGAGCCCCAGCCGCATCGACCTCGACCAGGCCGCCGGCGTGAAGAGCCTGTGCGAGAATCGTGGCATCCCCGCCGCGATCCTCCTGTGCCGCACCGAGGCCAACACGACCGCTCTGCGTGATGCGCTGGCGTGGATCGACGACTCGGACATCGCGTGCTTCGAGACGCTGATCCCGAAGCGCCAGGACATCCTCAACGCGAAATCCACCCGCCCCCGCGGGTCCCGCCTGCACGAGTACCGCGACCTGGCCGCCGAACTCAAGCAGACCATGCGACAGCTCAAGGACAAGGAGGAGGACCTGTGAGGAACATGAACCTGACGCCCCGTCCGCGCGACCTGACCGCGCTGCTCAACAGCGACCGGACGGAACCGGCGGATACCGGAAGACCGGAATCGGTGGAAACCGGAATACCGAAAAACCGGAGGACCGTGAAACCGAACGACGCGGAGGGCTGGGTGAAGACCAGCGTGAGCCTGCGCGCCTCGACCCGACGCAGGCTCAAGACCTACGCCGCCGAACACGACATGCGCATCCAGGAGGTGGTCGATTCCGCCCTCGAGATGTACTTGGGCTTGAATGGAGGGGAATGATGGACCGCATCATGATTCTTGATGCGGATGGCCCCGCCGATCCGATAAGCTGTGAGCCTAAGAAACAAGGAGGACAAATGACAGAGAAAGAGGAGACCTTCGAACTTTCGTCCGAGCCTATGGAAGAGAAGACGAAGAAACCGCATCGCGGACGGGCCGTCGCCATTATCGCCGTTGCCGTCATTGCGCTGCTCGCGGCGGGTGGCATCGTGTGGAAGACCCACACGGATCGTCTCATGGCCGAAGCCAAGGCGGACTGCGCGGCAGCGAGCGAACGTCTCCACGTCGCGACGACCGCGTACAACGCGCTATTGAACGGCAAGGCCGCCAGTATGGCGAAGACCGACGTGAAAAGCGTGAAGGACGCGAAGACCCTTGACGTCCTATCCAAGGCCATGAAGGCATCCACGCCGAAGACCGTGTCCTGCAAAGCGGATTCAAGGGACGCCGTGGTCACGGCCACGAAGGCCATCACCGCGAACACGGCATGGTACTGGACGCACGGGAAGTCCCTGAACAGGCTGGTGAACGCGGTCGAAACGTCCAAACTCGACAAGACCGTGGACGACGCGAACGCGCTGTACAAGCAGACCGACGGCAAGGTGGCGGACGACAAGACCCGCGCAAGCCTGCTGGACGCCATCAAAAAACGCGACGCGGACGCCATCGCAAAAGCCGTGAAAGAGGTCAACGAATCGAAGACGGCGAGGGAGAAGGCGGACGCGGAGGCCGCCGCGAAGGCGAAAGCCGAACAGGAGGCCGCGGCTCAGGCCGCCGCCGCTGCGGCCGCACAGTCGCAACGGCAGGCCCAGTCGTACACGCCGTCCTATACGAACGCCGGCACGAGTTCGGGCCGCTCCTACACAAACGCCGGTTCGGCGGGCGCATCCTCGGATTCGACGGGCGGCTCGTCGTCCGGTGGGTCAGGCTGGTCGGGGCCGACCAGCGGCGGACACGGTGATCCAGGTGCCTGTAGTTTGGAGGATTGCTCCATCCCAATCCAACATTAAGCCGGTCGACTCCGTTTCTCTTTCAGGGCCGTTCCACGAACATCCGTGGGACGGCCCTTTCCTGTCTCCTGCGCGAATGTCCAAACCGGAGTCAGTGAAACCGGGTTGCAATGGTATCGGTCGGGGATCGCGATTCCCGACCCGACATAGTCAAGTGCAGAATCTCTGAAAGGAGAGGAACATTGGTTTCCACCAATAATAAACGGAAGGCGTTGGCGTTGCTGACGGCCGTGGTCACCCTGGCTGGCGGCCTGACCGCGGGCACCGCCTACGCCGGCGGCGAGGCCGGCAACAGGCCCGGCACCGGCGGCAGCGGCGCGGCAACGCAGTTCTGGCAGTACAAGGACGACGCGTCCGGCTCATGGGGTCCGGCGACCGACATCAACAGCGTGAGCAGCGCCATGGCCAACGCGGGCGTGAGGATGGACGACTCAGCCGGCAAGGCCGCAGCCGCGTTGAAGGATGCGAACGACCGTTGCGTGGACGGTTTCCACCAGCGCCATCCAGGCGAGGGCGACGGCGACTGCCGTGTCGTCGCGGTCGGCGCGGTCTCGGGCAACGGCACGACCACCAGCGTATGGAACGGGTCCGGCATCTACGACCAGAGCGTGTGGAAGGACAACTGGAACAAGTACATCGCACCAGGCGATTACAACTATGCTGGGACTCGTCACTATAAGACCTCTACCGCGTTTGATGATGATCCGTCCACGAGCGTGGACAAGCTCATGGAACGGTACGTGTCCAGCACGGCCAGCATCGTCATCATCGCGCTTGACAAGTACCAGCCCGTCCCGCCGAACTATACGCTGAGCGTCTCCACCACGCACGGGCAGAGGACCGATCTGAAGGTCGGCTCCACCGACCCGATCAGCGACATCCTGCACGCGAGCAACAACGGCAGCAGCATCAAGGAAAGCCTGAACGGCACCGCCATCATCCACTACGAGGGCCAGAAGAACGGCTACGTCGCCGCCAAGACGGTCAGCAAGCCGATCACCTTCGCCAACAACGGCGACACCCGGCTCGACAACCTCGCCACGCCCGCCGACTTCGGCATGAACCACTGGCAGGAAGGACAATACTGGATCGACATCCAGATCGCCAAGCAGGGCAGGATGAACGCGGCCGTCGACACGGCCGACAAGGATCCGGCCGAGACCTGGAGCGTGAGCGCCGAACCGCCATCCCCGCCGGTCAAGACCATCGACGAGGGCGTGAGCGCGGACGGCATGACCAACCGCACCGTCATCACCTACGGCACCGGCAAGGGCGGCTACGAGATGGCGTTCAAGGACGAGATCACCGCCGACGGCGTCGACTGCACCGTCGACAACTACCGTCTCGTCGACAAGAGCGACAACGACCGCGACGTGAGCGGCGAGTTCCAGATCGGATGGGACAAGGCCGCGAACACCGTGACCGCCGTGCGCACGGCCGACAAGGGCGAGATGCCATTGGACCACGAGATCGAGTTCAGCTTTGACATCACCGTCAGCAAGCCGAAGGACTTCAGGAAGGTCAAGGACCACGCGACCGGCAAGTGGAACCAGGAGCCCGAGGCCGACGCCGGCAGCAAGGAGTTCGACACCTGGCAGCCGAACCCGGACAAGTCCTGGATCTTCGAGCAGAACGGCAGATGGCAGGCCGTCATCGACCCGCAGGAGACCAACAAGACCGGCGGCGACTCGCACACCTACCTCGACGGTAGCCGTCTCGGCAGCGTCGTCAACGGCACCATCGGCAAGAATCTGATCCAAGCGCCCAAGAAGCTCGTCCTCACGGACGACTGGACTGCCGCCGACTACATCTTCGACGCCGACACGAAGAACATCCGCGTCTACGAGGCCGAAGCGGGCACCGACCGCGAAAGCAGCGTGAGCGACATCGTCAACACTGGCAAGGACGTGACCGACCAGTTCGACATCACAGTCCAAGGCACCAAGGCCACCGCCGCCGCCAAGACCTCCTACCTCAAAGGGCTCAAGGGACTGAAGAACCCGAAGCAGGTCACGCTCCTGATCCCCGGCAAGATCAACTTCGCCGACGGCAAGGGCGCGGAACAGGTCCGCAAGGACTACGGCAAGGCCGCGGGCGACGAGCTCACCTTCTGCGCCGCACCGACCGGCAAGAACCTGACCAACAGCGGCTCCGAGACCGTGAACAACCACACCGAACCGACCAACGAACCGCAGATCTGCGGCTACATCCCACCGGTCAAGAAGGACGTCGTGTCCGAGGCGAGCCAGGGCGGCGACCAGGAGAGCGTGGACGGCAAAGTCGTCCAGCCCGGCCAGAAGGTCGAATACCAGCTCAACACCCAGCCGCAACTGCCGGCCGACCTCGCCTACGAGGTCAAGTCCGTGAGCTTCACCGACTCCTACGACGCCTATCTGAAACCGGACAAGCAGACCCTGGAGATGATGGACCTGGACACCGGCAAGCCGGTGTCCAAGAAGAAGTACACGACCACGTGGGATGATTCCAAGCACATGTTCACCCTGACCGTCACCGACCAGGAGACGATCAGCCAGTGGCGCGCCGGCACCAGCCCCCGCCTCCAGGTCCGCTTCGAGGGAACCGTCGCCGACGACGCCCCCACCGACCACAAGGTCGGCAACAAGTGGGTGCTGACCCTCAACAACTCGATCACCCCGAGCAACGAGGTGTTCAACATCCCGCCGAAGCTCGACCCCGTCAAGAAGGACACGCAGAAGGACCCGACGATCAGCATCGACGGCAAGACCGCCCTGCTGGGAGACGAGATCTACTACCGCGTCGACATCGACGCCAGGCAGGACAACCAGGCCTACAAGGTCTGGAGGCTCGGCATGACCGACGACTACGACGACGAGTACCTGAAACTCGACGCCACCAACGTGGAGATCACCGACGAGACCGGCAAGGACGTCACTTCCAAGTTCAACATCCAGGACAAGGACGGCGTGCTCTACGCCTACGCCAAGCTGGTCGACACCGAGATCCCCGCGACGGGCGAGACCGTCAAGGGCGACCCGCAGCCGGAAGACCTCAAGGCCTACAGCGAGTCCGACGAGCATGACCCGCTCACTCAGCCCGCCATCGACCAGACGCTTCTCGGCCACACGTACACCGTGACCATGCCGATGACCGTCATCAAGGTCACCGACGGCTACACCGTGAAGAACAAGGCCACGCAGGTGCTCAACAAGATCCGCAAGGACACCAACGAGGTCACGAACCCCCTGAAGCCCATCAACCCGGCCAAGGACGTCACCGTGAAGGTCGGCGGCGCATCCGCCAACGGCAAGAGCATCTACAAGGGCCGCAGCTTCCTCTACCAGCTCGACAGCTCCATCCTGCCGGCCAACCGCGCCTACCCGCAGGTCGACAAGTGGGACATCGTCGACTCCCTCGACCCGGCCTTCGACGAATACACCGGCCAGTGGGCCGTGTACGCGACCCGCGACCTGCTTTCAGGCGGCGAGGTCCTCGCGTCCAAGGGCGACAGGATCGCCGGCTCCGGTTTCGACAGCTCGAAGCTCGGCGGCGACCTCTTCACCCTCTCCGCGGCCACCGTCGACGGCCGCAACGTCGTCACCATCGAAGCGACCGACCGCTACAGGGCCTCGTGTCCGACGACTCCCATGAGGCCGGCTGGCGCGCCTACATCCAGTGCAAGCGCCTCGCCGTGACCGACCGCCACGAGAATCAGTTCACGGAGCACTACAACGACAAGACTCTCGAATCCAACGTCGTGTGGACCCGCACCCCGGACATGACCCCGAGCATCGACGTCCAGAAGTGGGACCGCAAGTCCGGCTGGCCGAACGGCGACCGCGACAATTCGAAGGACGCTTTGACCGTCTCCGGCGACACGGAGATCGTGTTCACCATCACGAACACGAGCAAGACCGACCCCGACACGAAGCAGGGCGCGGTGTTCCGCACCAAGGACATCAAGCTCGAGGACTCCACCATCGTCGGCGACGGCGAGGTCGTGGACCTCAAGTACCCGGCCGACTGGGACACCAAGGTGCTCAAGCCCGGCGAAAGCGTCGAGGTCACCGGCACGCTCAAGGGCGTCACCAAGACCCACACCGACCGAGCCAAGGTCACCGGCACCCCGTTGACCGAATGTCCGGTCGACACGTCGGCCCCGTTCGGTGACGGCACCTCGGACGACGAGTACGGCTCCAAGCCCGAGGCCGAGACCGAGAGCAAGTCCGATGACGTCGTGACCATCGACGGCAAGGACTACTGCGCGGACACCAAGGTGGAGTCCGCCACCGACGACTGGAACGGCTACCGCAAGAGCCTCGCCCAGACCGGCGCGGGCATCGCGCTGATCGCGCTGGCCGCGGTCGTCGTGCTCAGCGGAGGCGCGGCCCTGCTGATCGCGTCCCGCCGACGCGAGGCGAAGGCCCCGGCCGACACCGAGGGCTCGGAGGAGTGATCCGACGAACCTGACCCCGGGCCCGTGCGGCGGACCGTTCCCCATGATCCGCCGTACAGGCCCACGGGCGCGCCCGGATCCTTTCCCTTCCCGGACGCGCCCAAGGCCCCCACCGGTACCGTCTTTGTTTTCTCCTTTGTGACGGCGCCGGGTTCGACTCCCGGCGGGGGCACGCCGCGGGAACCCCTTCCCGCGCACCATGGAAACCAGAACGGGGTGGCAGACCGGATCCCAATGAGGTCGGATCCGGCCTGCCACCCCTTTCCCTTGCGCACCGAACCGTCGGACACCGGACACCGGCGAACCCCGACGAAACGCGCGTCACACGCCAAGGAGAGGATCAAGAGAAATCAGCTGGGGATATGCGTCCAGTATCAGCTGATGGAGATTCCCGATCTTTGGGGCGGAAATCGTAATCGCAAGCGCGTATTCCAACTTGTCCGTTACGCTGAGCGATGCGCCACCCTCTTCACGGGCGTTATAGTGGATGTCAAACACCGGCTTGGCGAGTCTCGCTGCCTTGAATTGCCTCTCGGAGTGCAGTACCGTCTCCCACTTCCCCTGATCCGATCTTCTCTCGGCCTCTACGGGATATAGACTGGACGTTCCCATGCGGTTGCGGCTGAAGAAGGAATCGGTCCTTGCCGTTTTCTTTCCCTCATCAATTCGGTTCGCGTCAGGCCTGAACGTGACCTCAAGCGTAGAACGCGTATATGAATCCGGGGATTGGGGATCCACCCGGCAGGTAAAAGAAAACGTCGCTCTAATCTTTACGTCACCATGATCAAGCCGTGGCGGCACGGGTATGGTCGCCCGCACTATCTTCCCCGGCCTGATGCTGCCCTTGTAGATGACAAGAGCACGCCCGTCCTCAGTCGTGACGATTTCGGTGGCGTCGGATGGAACCTTCCCCCATCCGATTTCGCTCATATTGTCTTCCCTTCTGCGTTCCGCTGCATGAATCAGCAGCGTTTTCGCCACCAGCGGAGTTATTTCCGGGCCGCAGATCTCGCGTATACGCACAGCCTGCCGTAGCGCGTTGGGCGCGGCAAAACTCGTTCCCATAACCGGTACCGCTGCAGGTGACGTTCCAGGGCCAAGCACCATGAATTCATTGCCCTCCGTTCCGCCGAACGCCACCAAATCGGGCTTGACGATCCCGGGACTTCGCCCCGGGCCGACAGCAGAATACGGGGCTCTCATCCAATACACATCCTCAGAATCACACGCCCCGACTCCGAGGGCGTTGACTGCGTCACCCGGTGATTCGATGCGGTTGTTCCCGCTTTCGGCATCCCCTTCACCGTTGTTACCGACCGCCACGCTGAGCAGCATGTCCTTGGAAGAAAGAATCTGGTCAAGAACCGACGTCCATGCGCTCACATCGTCATCCTCAATCGGCAAATCTGGACCGAGGCTGAGATTGACGTAGTGGAAGGGGTACGATTCCAACACATTCTCGATGTTATTGAGCACTTTATACATCGCGATCGGATCATCGGACCTCGTTTCTGAATCAAGCACCCTCACCGCCGTTATCCGCGTGCGCAGCGGCTGCTGGCCGGACTTAAGGCTGCCGAACAGTAGCGCCGAGCATACCCCCAACCCGTGTTCCAAAAACCGCTCGTCATCATCGGCATCGGGATTCGCCTTGATATAGTCCACCCATGACGATATCGGGTTATCCGGCGGCAGCCCTCCGTCAAGCACCGCAACCCCCAGCTGAGACGCCGTACTCGGAGGTTCGGGAAGCGTAACGGGTTCCCGAATGCTCCTCACGGAGCTGATTGGGCTCAGCCCCAACCTCGGCATTGGGCGCAGAGCGCGGACGCTGGAGTATTCAGCAAGCCGTTTGACGGCTTCTTCCGGTCCCCGAATCGGAAGATACAACAGATTATTGGCCTTGAAGTTCATTCGCTCTTCGACGTTTACTCCGAGCCTTTCCGCGAGCTCCAAGAACTTCTGGGTATTATCTGGCGCCAAATCCTCGTCCAGCTCATGGAGAACCAGTTCGTACCATGCGTCATTGGAAGGCGCGGGATGATACTTGTCATCGAATGCGTAGTTGTCGATACGCTCGATTCTGACGATGTCCTTGATACCTGCGTACTCTTCACATCGAACGTCGGGGTCCTGCAGCAGGGAATCGAAATGCTCCAGCGATTGCCTGTGTCCCGCCACCAGCAACGTCCTAGACAGACGTGCACCTTTGTCTGGATCGTCGGCCGTTGTGATTCGTACCGGCTTGCTGCCCACCAAGGACAGGCCGGCCGCCCTGAGCAGCCCGGATGGATGATAAGACTTTGCCAGATACTTCGGATGCAACACCATCTGCAAGACGTGCACATCATTCGGCGCGAGGGCCGGATCGTCCGGCAGATTTGCAATCGCACTGTGCAGTTCCGGCTGCAACCGCGCACGCGATTCCTCGTATGTGTAGATATCTTTCGGCGTCGCCCCGCCGCGGGGAAGAACAATCGGTTCAGACAGCCGTTCGCCGTGTCCTATCAGATAATGCCGTCCCATGAATCATCCTTTCGAATTCGTTTTCTCAGTTCTGCGTCGTATAGTCTGGCGCGACACCCCGGTCATCTCGGAGGCGAGCCGTTGCGTCACCGCGCCGGTCTCCACGAGCGCGACCGCAAGGCTAATCCTCTGCGCGTGGGTCAGCCCTTCCGTGTTCTCCCTTATGTATTCGGTTATGGCATCCTCCGCCGGACACCGCCTCAGCACACACCGTTTCCTTATGCGCATCGCGACGGATCTCACCTCGCTGAAAGGCGCCCCCTTCATCACGATGCCCAGGGCTTCAATCCACGGGGCCGAAACCCCTCCAAGACTGTCCGATGCGCTGAAATCGCTTTCAAGCGCATTCATGATCTGCTTCTCGTCCGGCATAGGGAAATCTATTCGTAACTCGAACCGACGCCATACGGCGGGATCGATGAGTGACATGTTGTTCGTTGCCGCGAGTATGAGGCTCGCCGGGTTCCTGTCATCAAGTTCCTGCAGGAGAACAGTCACTACGCGCTTCATCTCGCCAATGTCCGAGTCGTCCGACCTGGTCTTCGCGATGGCGTCGATCTCATCGAGGAAGAGAATTCCCGGAGTGACACGAACCTTCGAAAATGCTGCTTTGATGTTGTTGCCCGACTCCCCGAGATGCCTGCCGATCGTCTCGGCCAGATCAAGCCGGTACATAGGCATTCCGAGCTGGGAGGCTATCCACCGTGCGGTCATGGTTTTCCCCACTCCGGGAGGACCGGTAAAAATCGCCGTCGAGGTCGGGGAAAGACCGTTAAGGGCGAGGACCGACGCGTTCTCGCGCTCCTCGAGCAGTCCCTCTACCTGTTTGACAATCCGCTCAGGCAGGAATGGCTTCTCCACATCGGAGCGTTGGCCCACGGGAAGGATCGGCGCCTCCCCAGTCCGACGTGACGCATGGCCTAATTCCCTTATCGGTGTCATATCGGGCACATCGCTGGACTGAAGTAACGATTCCAACGCCTTTGAGAACGACGCATCACCGACCCTGTATTTGCGTATCAATCTAGACACGTACATACGAAAGTCATTCAACTGCCCACCAAGTCCAAATTTAACAAGCTGGACAATTTCATCTTTAATATCTGAATCCTGTTCCACGTTTGCCAAGTATAGTCTATTGACATTCTGCAACATGCTGAAGCTCGCGGGACATTCTGATTCAATTGAGATAAAAGTGTTCCAACTGCTCCATATCCAACGGAAGATGCGGCGTCCCCCCGCGAAGGTGTCCGACCCGGCCCCGTCGCGCGCGCCTTACCTTTGACCTGTCAAACAAGCCAAGCCAAGGAAAGAAGGCAGGGACGAATGAACGGACATGACAGCATCATCCTCGCGGCGGGATCCAACGTGGTGACCAGCGCGCTCGACCTCTTCAGCCAGTTCGCGATCATCGGAGGCGGCCTGTGGGCCGTGTACGCGGCGCGCGACCTGCACAAGGATGGCGCCGTGATCACGGCCAAGGGCGACAAGCTCGCCGGCAGCGGCTTCGATTCCGAGAAGTTCGGCGGTGACCTGTTCACCCTCGACTACAAGGACGGCACCGCCGTCATCACCGCCACGGACGCGTACCGCGCGCTCGTGTCCGCCGACGTGGAGCACGAGAACGACTGGACCGCGTATATCCAGTGCAAGCGCATCAAGACCGCCGGCCGCGTCGAGAACCGGTTCACCGAGCACTTCAACGACAAGGGCCTCGAATCCAACGTCGTGTGGACCCGCACGCCGGACATGACCCCGGGCCTGCACCTGGAGAAGTACGACGTGAAATCCGGCGAGAGGCTCGGCGACCGCGACGACGTCAAGCAGGCGCTCAAGATGGACGGCGACTCGCTGGAGATCGCGTTCAAGATCACCAACACCAGCAAGGTCGATTCCAGCACGGGTGAGGGCGCGTGGTTCCGGGCCAGGGACCTCAAGCTCACCGACGGCCCCACCGGCGAACGGTCGGCGGGGCCTTTTCCATACCATCGTCCGAGCCTCTTCGGGTTCGTCGGGAACGTCCAAACCGGAGCCTTCTCGACGGCCATACCGTGGTCATGTCATCCAAAACAAGTCGAAAGGAAAACATCATGTACGGAATCACCATCGCGGCAGACAGCGGCAGCGTCGTCACCAGTGCGTTGCAGCTTTTCAGCCAGTTCGCCATCATCGGCGGTGGCCTGTGGGCCGTGTGGGGCGTGATCACCCTGGCCGGAGGACTGAAGGACCAGAACGGCCCCGCCACCCAGTCGGGCGTCTGGCAGGTCGTCGGCGGCGGTCTGATCATCGCGGCCGCGGCCCTGTTCTCCAACATCGCCCTGTAGACGGGAGGCCGCGCATGGTCGATTTCATCGTCGGCATCCTCAACTCGATAGGGTCCGGCGTCGGCGACGACCTTGTGGCCGACCTGCTGAAGACCCCCGCCGAATACAACGCGGGCATGTACCAGCTGAGCCTGACCGTCGCCCGCTCGGCGGTCAAACCCATAGCCAGCACGATACTGGCGATCATGTGCGTCCTGGAACTCGCCAGGGTCAGCACCCGGGCGGACGGCGACCGAGAGCTGGGCGTCAAGCTCGTCGCCATGGCGATGTTCAAGCTCACGCTCGTGTTCACCGCGGCCCAGCACAGCGAGCTCATGCTCCAGGCCATCGACGAGGTCGGCGACGGCGTGCTCGGCGGCATCCATTCGGCGGCGCTCACCACCGGCGCGTCGTCGGGCCTCGGCCTTGGCGACAGCATGCGCGACGCCATAGACTCCGCCGGCTGGATGGGCCAGATACCGTGCCTGATCCTGCTGCTCATCCCGTTCCTCGTCTCCAAGGGCGCGACCATCGTCGTCACCGTCGTCATCCTCCTGCGTTTCGTGCAGATATACATGCTCACCGCGTTCAACCCGCTGCCGATCGCTTTCATCGCCCAGGAGGAGACCCGCCAGTGGGGCATCAACTACTTCAAGCAGTACGCGTCTCTGGTGTTCCAGTGCGCGACCCTGTATCTGGCGATCCTCATGTACCGCACGCTCGTGGGCGGCACGCTCAACCCGAGCAAGTTCAAGGATGGCGACAGCCTCTCCGGCTGGGTGATGGACAACTTCATCGGCCTGCTCTTGGCGAGCGTCATGCTCATCGGCATCGTCATGGCGGCCAACTCCGTCGCCAAGAAGCTCTTCGGCGGCGAATGAAACACAACGCAATCCACGAAAGGAAGCAATCATCATGGCGTTGCAGATGCCCGTCTACAGGGAACTGACCACCATCGAGTCGAAGGTGTTCATGGGGATGAGCTGGCGGCAGTGCCTCGCCGCCGTCATCCTCGCCGTCGTGTGCGGGGGAGGGTACATCGGCCTGTGGTTCGGCCTGGGCATGGACCCCAACCTCGCCATGTACCTGATCTTCCCGCCCGGCCTGCCCGTGGCCATATGGGGATGGGTGAGGCCAAAGGGCCTCATGCCCGAGAAATACCTGAAATACATCCTGCGCCACTACACGCAGCGCGAGGTCTACCTGCTCGACGGTCCGGGCAGACCATACCGCACCGGCGCGAAACCGACGATCAAGGAAAGGTGAGGAATGTTCGGAAAGAAGAAACCCCAGGCCGCGCCGGCTGAAGGCGGTGCCGAAGCCAGGGCGAAGGCGCGGAGAAAGAAGGCGACGCGTCTGCCGAAGGGCGTCAAGCAGCTCATCGGCTACGACGCGATGCTGCGCAACGGGATCGCCAGCCTGGGCGACGGACGGTGGAGCGCCACCATCCTCTTCCAGGACATCAACTACCAGCTGAGCCCGGAATCCCATCAGATGGAGATCATCGACCGGTGGGCCAAGCTCATCAACAGCTTCGAGGCCGGGCAAAGCGTGCAGATCGCCTCCTACACGCGCTCACGCGGCGTGCGAGAGATCCTCGCCGACGTGATGATGGACGAGACCGGTGACAGCCTCGACCACTACCGGCTCGACTACAACCGTCTCGCCCAAGGCAAACTCGAATCCGTCAGCCGCAACACCAGCACCGTCAAGACCCTGACCGTCACCGTCCGCGAAAGCGACGAGCAGGCCGCCGTCGCGACCCTGAACGCCCTGTGCAACAACCTCGTCAGCCAGATGCGCTCCATCGACGCATGCAAGGCCACCCGGCTCGACCGCGAGCACCGGCTGCGCCTCATGGCCGAGGTGCTCCGGCCCGGCGAGGAGTTCCGGTTCGACGAACGCCGGTTCGAGCATCAGCCCGGCAAGCCCGACACCAAGGACCTCGTGTGCCCGTGGAGCATCGACGCGCGCAACCCCATCCAGCTGGACATCGAATCCCTGGACTCGAAATACCTGCATCGCACCATGTGGGTGTCCAGCCTGCCGCCGGAACTGTCCGACCAGCTGGTCAACGACCTGACCGGACTGCGCGCCCGCGTCGACGTGAGCATCCACCTCGCCCCATGGACCGCGGCGAAAGCATGACGCTCGTGCGCCGCAAGAACGCCGAGGTCAAGATGCAGGTCATGGACCAGCGGCGCAAGAACCGCAAACAGGGCCTCGACCCCGACGACCTTCCCGATGACCTCGCCGACCAGCAGGAACAGCTCGGCCAACTGCGCGACGAGCTGCGCTCCACCAACCAGAGGCTCGTGGACTCGATCATCGTGATCGGAGTGTCCGCGGCAAGCCAGGAGGAGCTGGAAGTCGCGTGCAGGAACGTGAAGGCCAAGGTCAACGCGCAGTCCTGCACGGCCGAGAGCCTCAAGTTCATGCAGATGGAAGGACTGACCGCCGAACTGCCGCTGGGCAACAACCCTCTGCCCATGAAACGCACCCTGACCACGAACAGCGCGGCCATCCTCATCCCGTTCACCACGCAGGAGGTGTTCGAGCCGCACGGACTGTTCTACGGAAGCAACGCGAGGAGCGGCAACCCGATCCTCGCGGACCGGCGCAGCCACATGAACTCCAACGGATTCGTGCTCGGCACGTCCGGCGGCGGCAAATCCTTCACCGTCAAACAGGAGATCGCCGGCATGTTCCTCAACCGTGACGACGAGGTGATCGTCATCGACCCGGAACGCGAATACCTCGCCCTCGCGGCCGCGTTCGGCGGACAGATCATCCAGATCAGCGCCGGCACCGGCACGCGCGTCAACCCGATGGACATCGTCCTGGAGGACGACTCGGCTTCCGACCCTGTCAAGGACAAGACCAACAACGTGGTCTCCATGATCGGCGCGCTCATAGGCGGCATCGACGGCCTCGACCCGCTCCAGAAGGGACTCGTCGACCAGTGCGTCAGCAACCTGTACACGCGCTACCGCAACCAGGGCGGGGGAGTGGTCCAGCCCACATTGCAGGACCTGCACGACGAATTGCAGGCGGGCGGCGACCAGGTGAGCCGGTACCTCGCCGACGCGCTCAACCCGTACATCACCGGCTCCATGAGCGGCTTCAACGGGCAGACCAACGTGGACCTGTCCAACCGGTTCACCGTGTTCGACGTGTCCGGCCTGTCCGGCGAGCTGCGCACGTTCGGCATGATGGTCGTCATCGACCAGGTGTGGAACCGCGTCATCCGCAACAAGGCCAACGGGCGGCGCACCTGGCTGTACGTCGACGAGTTCCACCGCTTCTTCTCCAACCAGTACGCCGCCGCCCAGTTCAAGGACATCTACAAGCGCGCCCGCAAATACGGGCTCGGCGTCACCGGCATCACGCAGAACGTCGAGGAGATCCTCGACCTCCAGGACGCGCGCGAGATGCTGTCCAACAGCGATTTCCTCATGCTCCTGAGCCAGAACAGCACCGACGCGGACGCCCTGTGCGAGCTGCTGACCCTGAGTGAGGAGCAGCGTCAGTACTTCACCGGCGTGCTGCCCGGCCAGGGACTCATGAAGATCGGCAGCGCTTACGTGCCGTTCGACGGTCGCATCCCCGCGGGCGGCGACCTCTACCGTCTGTATTCCACGACCTTCCAGGAAGGAAAGTAAACGCATGAGCGGAACCCAAGCCCACCACGCCGGAGGCACGCGCGCCCGCATCGGACGCGCGGCCACTGGCGTGGTGTCCAGCGCCGCGCAGTTCGGTGCGGACCGGACCGACATCGCCGATTCCATGGGCCACACCGCCGCCGAGATGGCGGGCCGCGCCGGCATATACGGCATGTCCTCCACCATGCACGGCGTGGGCTGGACGGCCGGCAGGGCGCGCCGCGTCATGAACCGCGGCAAACGCGCCCTGCGGTCGGGCAATGGGATGCGCAAGGCGGTCGGTAAACCCAAGGTGCTGTCCGAGGCGAAGCCCAGTGAGAAGATCGGCAAGTTCACCGCGAAAGGCAAGGCGAGCCGGCGGATCGGCAAACGCATAGGCGCAGGTCTTGGAAAAGCAGGCCGGGGCGTCAAACGGATGGGATCCACCGGCATGGGCTGGATGGACAAGACCGGCGCGAGGCTCACCGCTGCCGACGACGACTTCGCGTCGAAGCTGGGAAGCGCCACGCGCGACCTGTCCTTCAAAGCGGCACGCACAGGCGTGAGGGGCGTCAACTCGTCGGCCAAATTCATCTGGCGGCGTCGCCGCGCGCCCGTCAAGGCGGTACGCAGCGTGAAAGCCACCGGACAGGCCGCCATGCGTGCCGCCCGCGCCGCCGCGAACTTCGCGCGCACGAGCGTATCCCGAGCCATAGCGGGGGCCGCCTCCATCAGCCTTCCCATCATGCCCGTCATCGCGGCCATGCTCGCGGTGCTCGGCGTGCTTCTGGCCGCCATGGGCGCGTTCCTGGGATCCAGCGCCAGCGAATCCACGGTCTCGGGCGTGCCCGCGGAATACGAGGCCGATGTGATCCGCGCCGGATCCATCTGCCAGGTCGTCACGCCGGGCGTCATCGCCGCCCAGATCGACCAGGAGTCCGGTTGGAATCCGAAGGCCGGCAGCTCCGCCGGAGCGCAGGGCATTGCGCAGTTCATGCCGTCCACCTGGGCGTCCGCGGGCAAGGACGGCGACGGAGACGGCAAGGCCGACATCTGGAACCCGCACGACGCGATCTGGAGCCAGGGCAACTACATGTGCGGCCTCGCCTCGCAGGTCGAGACGGCCAAGAAGTCCGGGAAACTGACCGGCGACACGTTGGAGCTGACCCTCGCGGCGTACAACGCTGGCCTGGGCAGCGTGCTCAGATACGGCATGGTGCCGCCCTTCGAGGAAACCATCAACTATGTGCGGCGGATCAAGGAACTTGCAGCGACCAAATACACCGCAACGGGGACCGCCGAGGGTGGTACGGTCGGCTCCCTCGAACCGAAACTGACGGTCTCCGGCGGCATCGTGTCCACGGCCGGCATCACGCCGGACACGAGATACCCATGGGGGCAGTGCACCTGGTGGGCCGCGACCAGAAGAGCCGACATAGGAAAACCGATACCAGGGTGGGGCAACGCCGCCACATGGGCAGGTTCCGCGGCGTCGGCCGGCTACACGGTGGACGGCTCCCCATCCGCCGGCAGCGTCATCGTGTTCCAACCGGGAGTATTGGGCGCGTCCGCCGGCTACGGGCATGTCGCCATGGTCGAGGAGGTCCGCGGGGACGGGTCGATCCTGATCAGCGAGTCCAACGTGCTTGGCCTCGGCGTCGTATCCACACGCGAAATCAGCGCCTCCCAACTGGCCGCAGCCGGAAGTGGCGTCCGCTACATCCATTGAAAGGAAAACCAAGCATGGAACCAAAGAGGAACAGGATCATCGCCGCGACGGGATTTGCGGTCGCGCTCCTCATCCTGGGAGGAAACGTCGCGGTGATATGCGCCGGCAACGGAACCGCGGAGGACACGCAAAGCACCGTCGCCCGGCCGCGAACGAAAACCGAACCCGGACAAAAAACGGCTGGAGACGAAGAGACCGAGCCGGCGACGCCGACGGAGGATGATCCGTGCGCCGATCTCGCGCCGAAAGCGCTCGGCGTCTACATGGGCGACGAACGAGGCCAACTCGAAGGCGAATACTTCACGCCGGATGCCGCCGGCCTCGACATACCGGCATCATCCATAGCCCCGCAGCCATTGCCCGAGACCGAGTTCACCGGCTTCCCCGTGTCCATGGGGCGGCGGGTGGTGACATGCGCCGTATCCACCGGGCTGGAGGCATCCTGGGTGCTTGACTACACGCTCACTGACGACGGCTGGCGATGCGCGGCGGTCAAGGGCCCATTGGAAGGCGGATACCGGGTGCATGAAGGCAAACCAGAGGAACAAAAGTGATGAGGGCAAACGAACGGGATCAGCCAGTCCTCATCAAAGACGAGGGCGGAGAGGAATGACCAGGATCGACAGGAAGACGGGTGAGCCGATTCTCAGCCCCAAGCTTACGGTCGACCAGCTGTACGCCATGGCCAACGAGCCCGGTTGGCGTCCATGGATGCGCCTGATCGCCGAACATCCACACGCGTGGCCGGAGCTCGCCGAATGGTGGCATACCGCGCAGGAGCAAGGCTTTGACACGGCCGGTGCCGCGCCGCTGCCGCCCGCGTCCATGCGCGGCCGCCGTCGCGTCGCCATACCGTCCGCGCCGCTGCCGCCGGAAGACGAGCCGGGGCAGGAACCCGTGCCGGCATCTATGGAATCTGTGGATGAGACCCGGACCGCCGAGCCGGAACAGTCCCATCCCGACGATTCCGCGGAGAAGGCCCTGAAGGACGCCGACGGCGATTTCGCGGCGCTCGAACAGGTCGCCGCCCCGGAGCCAACCACAATGAGCCTCCCGCCCATATCGGAACCGGAGCCGACGGAAACCGGGAAGACCGAAAGACCAGGAGGGCTGTCGGCGGCCGTCACCTACTCGGCCGACCTCGACGATCTGAAGGTGCGCCGCGTCTTCCCGGCCGGGAAAGCGCTCGTCGCGATCGTCATGGCCGCGAGCCTCATAGCCGTGTCCTGGATGGGACTGCAAATCAAAAACCGCCACGTCGCCGCCATGCGGCAAGAGGCGCATGAGACCGCAATCAGCGCATGCGACTCGGCCGAAGCGACACGCAGGACCATCCAGTCCGACCTGGACAGGACCACGGCCAAAGCCTCCAAACTATTGAAAGGCACCAGTCGCGGCCAGGTCGCGGATCCCAAGACCCTTGATGCGTTGAACCGGCTCCTGGGCGCAAAGACGACCACCATCAGCGGTTCCTGCGCGTCCGACGCCGCCACATCCGACCTGGACAGGACCACGGCGTCGCTGCACAGAACGACCAAAGAGCTCAAGAACCGTCTCACCGACCTCAAGGCCGCAACCAAGGCCGTCGCCGACAGCAAGCTCGACAAGACCGTGGACGACGCGAACGCGCTGTACAAGCAGACCGACGGCAGGGTGGCGGACGACAAGACCCGGGAGACCCTGCTGAAGGCGGTCAAGACCCGTGACGCGGATGCGATCGCGAAAGCCGTGAAAGAGGTCAACGAATCGAAGACGGCGAAGGAAAAGGCCGACGCGGAGGCGAAGGCCAAGGCAGAACAGGAAGCGGCCGCGGCTGCCGCCGCCGCGCAGCAGCAGGCCCAGGCGTCGCAATCCCAATCGGCTCCACAGCGGCAAACGCCCTCATATTCGGGAGGAAGCCAATCGCAATCCCAAGGAAGTTCCGGATCCGGTTCCGGAACCGGACGACGCCCGTCTTCGGGAGGCTCGTCGTCCTCCACCAATACGGGCGGAGCCTCGCCGGGATGGTCCGTGCCCACGCCATCAGACGGGGGCACCGGATTGCCTGGCAGCGATCCGGGGCTCTGATTCGTGAAAGGTGTAGCTGTTGGGCTTCATGCCGCTGCCTTCCATTCTTTGGAGTGCCTGAGCGTGGATTTCGGTCTGGCGATGGCGGTTCCCGGCCATGCCTTGCGGCTGAGGAACGGGTGGAGTCCTCGCAGGCTGTAGATGCATTTGTCGTTGTCCAATTGCGCGAGCTCGTCGGGTGTGAGGAGTTCGCGTCCGGTGCGCTGGTAGTTGGTGGTGTGGCTGCCGGACACGCCCTTCGAGTCGCTGGTGGTGCGGATGTCGATGGTTTCCTTGCCGAGCAGCTTGCTGAGCCATTCAGTGGTGGACTGCTCGTTGCCGCCGAGGAACAGCACCGAGTCGCAGTTGCCTACGATGGTTTCCCACGAGTCCTTGTACATCGTCTTGAGCTGGGCGATGGTCTGGAGGATGATACTGACGCTGACCTTGCGCGAGCGGATCGTGGCGATGAGCTTGTCGAAGTTCGGGATGCGTCCCACGTTGGCGAACTCGTCGAGGAAGCAGTGCAATGGTGTGGCAAGGCATTCGCCGGGGTAGGTGCGGCAGCGGCGGATGATGCTGTCGAACAGGCACTGGTAGAAGATCGCGGCCAAAAAGTTGAAGGTGGGGTCCTCGTCTGGCAGGGCGAGGAAGATGGCCGTCTTCCCGTTGGGATGCTTGTATCCGCCCTTGTGCTCGTCCGCATATCCGCCGATCCGGTCGATACCGAGGTTGTCGTCGGAGAGGATCTCCCGGACCGGGCCGACTGTCAATGGGGCGAGACGCACGCCGAGGCTGATGATGATGCCCTTCTTGGTCTCTCCCGCGCCCTGGGTGAAGGGCCTGTACTGGCGGGCCGCGAACTTCAGGCCCTGGGCGAGACGCCATGCCTCGCGCAGGTCCGGATCGTCGTGGTCCGCGCCGTCGCGATTCCATTCGGCGCGGGTCTCCTCATAGATCTCCGTGGCGGTCCGGGCGACGGCGTCGACCTGGCTTTCCTTGGTCTCGTCCTGTTCGCTGGCTTCGAGCAGATCGCGCATGTCGGCGACCGCGTTGAGGGTCTGGCCTGCGTCGATGTTCAGGCAGTCCTTGAGGATGTCGTCGGGCAGGTAGTAGACGAACGCGGTGAGCGCGGTCAGCAGGCTGCGTTCGGATTTGGTCCAGAAGTCGTCGGTCTGGTGCTCCTTGGGTGTGGAACCGTTGGTGTTGTCCATGATGTTGGTGACCAGGCGCATGATCGCCACGTCGGGCTTGTCGGGGTCGATGTAGCGCATGGGGTTGAATTTCGTCTCGCTGGTCAGGTCCACCAGGTCGAGCTGTTTGACCGTGTAGCCCATCTTCTTCAGTTTTCCGCTGGTCTTCGCGTAGAGTTCGCCCTTCGGGTCGGTGCAGGCGTAGTTCATGCTGCCCTTGAGGATGTTGGGGATGACGTGCGTGGCGGTCTTGCCTGAACCGGATCCGCCGATCACGGTGGTGTTGAGGTTGCGTCGCGTGGCCTGGGCGTCGAGGCTCAGGCCCTCGGTGGCTGTCATCTGGAGGTTCTGCCTGGTGTCGTTGTCGGTGTATGGGGCCATCTCCCGGCTGGTGGACCAGCGTGCGGACCCGTACTCCTCGCCGTCCCTCCAGTTGCGTTGGCTCGTGCTCCACCGGTAGAGGTGGAACAGGCCGACAGCGCACGCGCCGCCCAGTCCGCACAGGAGGCTGGTCCGGTCGAATCCCAGGGCGGTCGGATGCTGGAGCATGGTCGTCATGTCGTCCATGATCCGTTCCACGCTTTCGCCGGCCGTGATGCCGGCCTGGACGCGGGTGGCCGCGAGGTCGGCGAGCCAGAATCCCGCGAGGATGGTCAGTGTCTTGATGGCGATTCCTCTTATTCGTTCCATGGTTGTTCCTTTCTATTGTTTTCTTTCGTTGAGGTTCTCGTTGAGTCGGGTCTTGAACCGTTCGTACAGCGTCTTCCTGCTGGTGATCCGCCCTTCGTCCGGGTCCGTTCCGGTCTTGGAGTCGTTCCCGCCGGCCGCTTCCGTGTCCGGGCCGGCTGCCGGGGGTGGGAGGGGCGTGACGATGGTCATGCCGGCCGGGTCGGCGTCGATGCTGAATGGTCGGCCGCCGGCCATGATCGTGGACATGAGCCGGCCGACGTGACTGTTGATGTCGATCCATTCGCCGGTGCCGGTCTTGTCCGGTCTGATGCCGCTGACGGTGGTCCGTGTCATTGCTCCCCGTCCGGCTCGTCGTGGCTGGGGTCGAATGCGAGGCTTGTGGCCTCGATATCGATGCCGGAGCCCTCGTCTCCGGCGGTGCCTTTGACCATGAGGCGAGATCCCTTGTGCGCGTTGTCGCGGATGTTCGCCGAGTGATCCTCGCCGCTGGCATGGATGGTGATCTTCGGCCCGTCGGCGTCGGCCAGTGTCTCGAGCAGCCAGTCGTCCTGTCCTCCGTGCGGCTGCGGATCTCTGATGAGGGTGCCCTCGAACCAGATGACGGGTTCCGGCTGGTCGTTTGCTTCTGTTGTCATGTGTGTCTTCTGTTCCTTCGTGTGGAATGAATGCGGGGCTGCGCGGAAGCGCGCCGCCCGTGGCTGGAGAGGATCTACAGTCTTGGCCCGCGACGCTTTGTCGTGGATTCTGTCTGTGCGGGTGCTTCGCGATCCGGTTCCGGCCGGTCGCGGTCCAGGCTCTGGGCCGGCTGGGGCTCCTTCAGCTGGTCGAGCTGGTGGAGCGTCCACGTGGACAGTTCACTGTCGTATGAGGCGCGGGCGAGGATCTCGTCGCGGTTGTCCCAGACGAGCTGGTCGGCCTGCTGTTGGGTGACGCCCGTCCAGTCGCCCTGCTCGTTGATGCGCATGAGCGGGTCCGTCCGCGGGTCCCATCCGCCCATCTCGCGTTTCTCCGCGATGTCCGCTTCGGTGAGACCGTCGCCGGCGAGCTGGACCGCCTTGTCGGACGGGTAGGTGAGGTAGGCGGCGATGTCGTTCTCGGGGTCGTGAGCGTTGACCTCGCTTACGATGCCGTGGAGGATCCCGACCGCGGTCGGGTCGGGGGAGTCGTATCGTTCCAGGATGTGGCTCGCGTGTAGGCAGGACGCCTTGCGGTGCCGCTCGTAGAGTATGGCCGGATCCTCCTCGACCTTCGTCACGAGGTATCCGGCGTCCTCCCTCGCCTTCACCGCCTTGGCGAGTCTTCCCTCCGCGTCGGGGTCGGAGGGGTCGATGACGGTGTGTTCGCGGTCGGCCATGTCGTTGTCGTCGTATTGCCATTCCGCTTGTGGGCGGTTGGCGTAGGACACCTCGATCCGGCCGGCCAGACGGTCCGTGTCCTTCCATGCGGGGTTGTCGTGGAAGTCGATCTGCACGGCGCGTCCGTCCGTGAGCCTTGCCTCGAGGTAGTTGCCCATGGCGTTGCCGCCTTGGGTGATGCCGGTGATGTCGGGGTCCTGTTCGAGCAGTCGTCTGACGTTTTCCTGGGTCAATGGCATGTTCTCGCTCCTTTCCTTTTGCGTGGTTTTCTGGTCTCTACCTTCCGTCTCGCGGGTCTCGTCGGGTTTGGACGTCAGTCGTTCGAGTTCGGCCTGTTTTTGCCGGTATTCGTCCTCGTGGGCGAATGGTTCGGCCAGTGTCTCCTGCGCGGCGGCGAGTTCCTGGATGAGCAGTCCGGCGGCCTGGCGGCGTTGGCGGCTGGTCCACCGTCCTTCGTCCGTTTCGGCGGTCCGGTCGACGAGTCGGCGCGCCCATTTCATTGCGACGGCCGGCTTGTACGTGCCAGCGCGCTGGTATTCCGTGAACCGGCCCTGCATGCGGCTGATTTGCGGCCAGGATTCCTCCACGGTCTTGTCGGCGAGTTCCACCGATGCCGTGTCGAGCGTCTCCTCGGCGTCGCGGTTGCGTTTCTGCGCGTCGATGATCGTCTGGACGAGCGTCTGCGGGTCGACCTGCATGGTGCGGCGTTCCGTGCCGCGGCCGGTGAACAGTTCGACCGGGGTGTCTGGTTTGAATCTGAGGTTGACTGCCCGCCCCTCGTTCTTCTGCCTCTGGTTCTTTCCGCTCATGAACATGTCGGTGGCCCAGCCGGTCAGGTCCTGTCCGTCGATGACGGTGCCGCGGGGGAGGCCGACGATCATCTTCGGCCAGTCGCGGCCGTCCTTCGCGCGCAATATATAGGTATGCGCGAGCCTGTTCGCCACCCACGCGTTCGGCCAGACCTGCTTCGCCATCGCGGCCGTCCAGGCCGGTGTCTGCGTCTCGGTGGCGGGGTCGGCGGACTGCGCTGGCTGTTCCTGCTGGGGGAGCGCTGGCGTCGGTGAGACGGGGCGGCCCTGGAGGATCGAGATGGCGGCCTGGTCGGTGAACTCGTCCCAGTCCGGGGCGCGCCGTCCGTCGTTCAGGTTCAGCAGCGGCTTCTGCTCCAGTCCCGGTTTGAGCAGTCCGCTGCGCATGACGCGGCCGGTCATGCCCTGGGCGACGGATCCGCCGTCCTGTTCGCGCCAGTGCTGGTATTCGTCCCGGTAGACGCGGCTTTGGGTGAGCAGTTCGCCGTCGCTCATGCTTTTCGCTGGGAAGGATTCCCTCATGTCTTCGCTGTGGCTGATGGTCGTGATCTGCATGCTCAGGTCGTCGTATTGCAGGTGCTTGAAGGTCATCGCGTCGAACAGTCCCTGCTGGTTTCGGTGCCAGGAGAAGACCATGAGGTCGTATCCGTTGTCCTCCAGGAAGAACACGCAGGGGCGCGGCTCGTGCTCGACCGCGTTCTGCATGAGGCTGGCTTGGAGCAGGTCGGGGTCGAGGCGGCCCGCCGCGGACGCGGCCACGGCGAGACTGTCGCTCCATCCCATCGGGAGCGGCCGGCCCGTCGTCGGATCCGTCATGCGGTACCGGCCCGGCTCGGCCACGGTGTCCCACCGGTCGGGATGACGGTGGTTCCACTGTTCGATGCCCGCGAGCATCGCGTCCATCGGGCTCTGCCCGTCCGCCGGTCGGATGGCGAAGGATTCGGTGGCGCGGGTGGTGTCGCCGGCGATCGTGTTCCGGTGAACGATGGTGTCGCCAGGACCGTAGATCATGCCCACCGAGTCCTCGCCGGCCGTCCTTGCCGTGCCAGCCGTCCATATCGTGTCGCCGGACGAGGCCCACATGGTCACCGGCCATGGTGTCGGATCGTTGGTCCCGTTGATGGTGTCCTGGAAGATCGCGGCGCTTTTCGTCGCCTGTTCCTGCTGGTTCATTGTGGCTTCCTTTCAACGGCCCTTGCGGGGCGTGCGGTCCCTGTTCTGGGTGGGTGGCATGTGGTTCTTCTGTTCGGCGAGGTTCTCGTTGAGTCGGGTCTTGAACCGTTCGAGCAGTGCCTTCTTCGACCGGATCGGCTTCGGTTTTTGCTCCTTGCCGGCCGGCATGGGATTGTCTGCTCTGTCCTGTGTCTGCTGTTGCTCGGCCTGCGCCCGGGCCTCGGCCGGCGTGGGTTCCGGTTGGTTTTCCGGCTCCGTTGCCGGCGTCTCCCGGCTTGGCTCGGGCGTCTGCGCACGGTTCTGCTCCTGGGTTTGCGCGCCCTGCCCGTAGTCGTCACGCAGGATGGCGTCGAGCTCGTCGCGCAGGCTCGGGGCGGCGGCCTTGCCGATGATCCGGTCCGCGAAATCGCGGCCGGTCTGCTCGTTCCATGTCGTGTCGCCCATGAGCTTGTCCCACGAGAGTTCGGGATGCCGGGCGGCGAGGCTGTTCGCGGCCATCTCCATGACCTCCGGATCCACGAAGTCCCATGCGATGCGCTGGGGCGGCATGGGCTTCGCGGCCGGTTCGACGGGCGTCTCCCGTGCCGGGGTTTCCGGTTCGTTGCGGGTCCGTTCCGTCGTCCGTTCCTGCTGTTCCGTCTGCTCGACGGCGAAGTCTTCGTCGGCGACGTCCAGTCCCATGTCCTTGAAAGCGCGTTGCACGGCGTGGCGGACGTGATCCTCGTCCCTGCCGGCGAAGTGCAGGATGAACTGGCCCCGGTCAGTGCGTTCGAGGTGATAGTCGATGCCGGCGGTCTTGAGGCTGCGCTGCACCTCGCGCATGGTCGAGTCGTCGAGTTGCAGCTCGTGCAGGTCGCCGTCCTTCTTCCTCTGCAATCGTTTCTCGGACATCTCGCCGCTGTCGATCCCGTCCTTCACGGCCGCGCCCGCGGCGTGCACGCCGGTCTTTGCGAGCTTCATACCGGAGCGGAGCATCGCCATGGCCACGCCCTTGGGGATTCTGAGCATGAGCTTCGCGCCTCCGGTGATGATGGTCTGGACGGCGTTCTGGATCTTCTCCTCAGCCTGTTCCTCGATTGGCATTGCGGTTCCCTTTCTGTTGTCGGTTGGTGTTTCCTGGGACGGTTCAGATGGACCGTCCACGCTTGTGCTGCTGTTCGCGCTGCTCGGTCTCCGTCTGCTCGCGGTCGCGGGTCGTGTGGATCTCCCGTTCGATGGCGGACAGCTCGTCCTCGTACCGGTCGCACAGGGCCTCGCGGCATTCCATCTCGCCGCGCGTCTCGGCCACGAGGTCGGGGTCGCCGCGTTGGATCGCGTCGTGCAAAGCGATGACGGCGGCCTGGAGCTCGTCGTGCGATTCGCGGACCTTCCCGCGCAGCAGCCTGAGTCCCTTGGCGCTGTCGCCGCCCGCGAGGCGGGTCCATCGGATCGCCGCGTTCAACGCCTTCGCCTCGCCGGCGAGGCGGTCGAGGCGGCGCGCCTGCGCCTGGTAGTACCGCTGCTGGGCCGGGCTGACCCCGTATCTGAGGGGCAGCCGTTCGGGCGTGGTCTGCGGTTCGAGCCGGCTCGTGGGCTCGCCGAACCACTGGTAGAGGCCGGTCGTCGGGGTCTTGCCGGCGTACCGGTTGGACGGGTCGAGGATGATCTGGTCGCGGTCGCGGGGAAGGAACGCGCGCAGCGTGGAGCCGCCGTCGTCCACGAGACGCTTCGCGTCGAACGTGATCTTCTTCCTTCGGTGGGTGCCTGGCAGCCACACGGTGACCGTCTTCCTGGTCTGTTTGGCGACGAGCCGGCGGTTGAACGTGATGGGGATGACGGGCGTGCTTTGCAATCCGGCCATGATGTTCGTCATGTCGTACGCCTGGCCGAGTTTCTCGTCGCGGACCTTGAAGCCGGTGTCCTTGAGCGTATATGTGAGGTGCCGGCCGCGGACCTCGACGCCGACGCCTCGGATGTCGAGCATGTCCCTCCAGTCCTCGAAGTTCTCCGCCGTGGACGAGGTCAAGTCGATCAGCATGCGGATCCGGTCCTTGGTCCCCATGCCCTTCGCGGCCGCGTAGATCTCCTCCATCGACATGCCGTACCGGCGCTCCAACGGCTCCCCGCCCGAGGCCTTCCGCGCCGTCGACTCCGGTTCGTTCGCGCTCCGCACGGATGCTTCATCGACGTATTTGGGATCGCGCGCCGGCGACGTTCCGTCGTCGCCTTCGGCTGTCGTACCGTCCCGCATCTTGCGCGTCTGTTCCTCCACGACGGGGTTGAACACGACGCTCAGCCCCTCGCGGCGGCATATCTCGTCGCTGACCGCGCGCCACTGGTCGATGATGTCCTTGGGCAGCTCGGCCTTCAGATGCTGCCCGTACCGGGATGCGGCGCACACCATGATGTGGTCGTGCAGGTGGTGCCGGTCGGTGTGCGTGGCGACCACGAACTTGTATTCGCCGCCGGTGATCCGGCGCGCGAACTCCACGCCGAGCTCGTGCACCTGCTCTGGCGTCACGGGGTCCTTGGGACTGAAGCTGAGCTTGATGTGGTAGGCCAGCCGGCTGTTCTTCCGGATGCCTTGCGGCGACCTGCGGTTGTCGTCGAGCATGCCTTCGGCCAGTGCGTCGTGGTCCGTCCTGGTCCGCTCGTAGTTCGAGCTGACCAGTCTTCCGCCGTCGGTCTTGGCGGGCTTGATGATGTACGCCATCGCCCCGTTGTCGCCGCCGAGATTCGATTTCACGGGCCTGCCGAGCTTGACCACCGCCATGCTCACGCGTCCTTCCGGGCTTCGCGCCTGTCGGCGAACAGGTCGCCGAGCAGCTGCTCGATGCGGTCGAACGACGCGCGGATCTCCTCCACCTGGGTGGGCGTGATGTGCTCGTTCGCATTGGCCCAGTGGGCTATCTGGTTGACGTTTACGCCGATGCGGTCGATCTCGCGCGCGATCGGCTCGGGGTCCGTCAACGGTCTGATCTCGGTGACGTGGATGCGTCGTTCGGACAGCATCCTGCGCGCGTAGGAGCTGAACGACCGGTGCTCCGGCGCGTACCTGGTCAGCTCCTCATACAGATTCCGCACCTGCTCCCACTCGTCCTGAGTGAACGTGATTCGCTTGCAGATGTTCCGATCTCTGCCTGCTGCCCAGCTCATTCCGCACCTCTCTTGGAGGTGCGGAGTTGGGTTTTCTGTGATGCCGCGCGAGCGGTCTGGAGGCTCCGCCGACTATGGGGCATGGGTCTTCCCGGCAAGCCGATTCGCATCGCGAATCGAGTGATTGTAGCTACAATCACGTCGCTTGCTACTCCCATATCAATTTCATTGATTGGGAGCGATTTCGCACGGCATGATTGCGGAATGCCGTGAAGGATAATCGCGTTCACTCCTTGCTCCTTTCGCCCATGGCCTTGAGGGAATGGCCGGTGTCTTACACCAATCGTCCGTCGTGGAAACAGCGGCGGGTTTGGACACTCGGAGCGCGGGAAATGAAAAGGCCCCGCGAAAAAATCGCGGGGCCGGTGGGTCGTTGGTGGCGCGTCATGTCCGTCATGCATACGGGCATGAAAAAGCCCCGGCCGTCTTGATGACGGTCGGGGCAGGGGTGTGCGGGTTCCTAGATGATTTGCATGTCGGAGCGGACGCGTTCCGCGGCGATGTCGATGTCTCCGGGCCATGAGGGCACGCCGAACGCGAGTCGCACGCGGTCGAACGTCTGCGGGTCCTTGAGCGGTTTGAACATGCCGCGGTCGACGTATCGGGACATGTCGAAGATTCCGGTCGCGCCGTCGGAGCAGGTGACCTTGAGCTTGTAGCCGGGCATGGGCTCGCATTGGGTCACTTTGATTGAATAGTCGATGGTCATGTCCGTTGCCTCCTTGTCAGCGTAGCGGGTCGATTCTGAATGGGTGCTCGAGGTTGAAGGCTAGCTCCCAGTCGGCTTCCAGCTCTTCGGCATGCAGCAGCACCCATGCCTCGACCAGTTTGCGCTGCTTGCGCGGGAGGTCTCCCTTGAGCAGATTGCCATCGAAGGTGAAGGACGCTTCATGTCCTTGGTATCTGGCGTGGATGTGCGGCGGAACATGGTCGTCCGCGTTCATGGTGATGATGATTCCGAAGAACATGCTGATGACCGGCATGTCCGCCTCCTTGTTTTCGTTGTCTTCCATTCTAGGATATTTTTCTTTTGACCGGATGGTCAAGTGAAAGCGCTAGCGGTGGTAGCGGGTTCCGTCATGAGAACGCGTCGAAACCACGGGTTTCGCTGCGCGGGCGTTGACGGGTTCCGCGTGCCGCTGTGATCAAGGCGTCAGCCGGCCGGTCAAAAGAAAATCCTCGGGATGCGCGCGGCATTGGTGCCGTGCTCCGTTTCCCGTCGGCGAGACGTGGCCTCCGTGCCACGGCGACGCCCTGTCGGGTCCGGGAACGGTTCCCGGCGCGTGGAGTCCAGAGGACGGTAGTCGTCCTCTGGCCGCCGGAGGCGCCGCCCGCGTCATGCGGGCGGCATCGGTCCCGGGGCGTCACTTGGCCGGGAACGGCGATGACGTTTTAGTCTTCGACGCTTGTCCAGTAGAGGCCGTCGTCAGGGATGTCGTCGACCTCGTCCCACATGGCTCGCGCCTGTTCGTCCCACCATCCCGCGTCGGCCCAATGCGCGTCGGCCTCGTCGTATCCGACGCTGCCGTTCGCCAGAGTCGCGTACCGGTCGAAGTCGATGCCCGTCGGGCATATGGCCTCCATCTGTTCGGCGGTCGCATAATGGAGGCTGTCCAGATGGTAGGCCTCCTGTCCGGGTTCCAAGTCGTGTGCGGCGAGGTTGGCACGCGCCGTTTCGGCGAGCTCGTCGTGTTTGGCCCGGAACCATTCCTCGGCCCTGTTCTTCTCCTTCATGTCCATGTCTCCTTTCATTCCGCGCGCCCGAACGGCTCGTCGGTGAACCACCAGTCCCTGATGACGAGCATCCACCCGTTCCTTTCGAGCAGCGGGTCGAGGTCGTCGGGCGTGATGATGTCGCCCGCGTGGAGACGCACGTCGCTCCACATCGCGTCGATTCGTCCCCCGTCGGTCTCGAAGACGGTGTGCTGCAATTCCATCGGTTCCATCTGCATGGTTCCACTCCTTAGTGTCCCGCCGGCGTTCCTGTTTTCCTTTCGCCGGATATGGGGCAGCCTCGCGGTCCCGCCGCGCGGTGGAGGACGCGTGGGCCGTGCCCGCTTCGGGATAATCGGGCGAAGCCCTCCCGGAGCGGAGCATGGAACACGCAGTTCCGAAGACGCGGGCGCGGGGCTGTGATGATGAACCATGGCCGGCCGACTGTTCCCTTCCAGGCGTCGACGCCTGGAAATCCCGGAAGGGTCGGCGAAGATAGCGCGCGGCCCAGGGCCGCGCTCCGTTTCCGGCGAAGCCAGGATCACAAGCGTGTGATCCTGACGGAGTCCGACTGTCCAAACCGGCGCGTGTCCAATCGCGCGACCATGGTTCCAGCCGGCTCGAAACCGGGAACCGATGAAAACAAGACTGGAAAGGAAACGGACCATGGCATCCGATTACGTGGACGACTTCCTGCGCGACGAACGCGAGTCGTTCAAACGCAAGGAGACGGCGGCGAAGAAGTTCGACAGCCGTCTTGACAACTTCCGCAAAAGCGCACAGGCGCTGCGCGACGCGGCGAGGCAATTCGAGGAGGCGTTCCCCGGCATGAGCCGGACGATGATCGCGGACAAGCTGGCGATGACCGGAACTGAGAAGAACATC
This sequence comes from Bifidobacterium pseudocatenulatum DSM 20438 = JCM 1200 = LMG 10505, assembly GCF_001025215.1. Taxonomy (NCBI): domain Bacteria; kingdom Bacillati; phylum Actinomycetota; class Actinomycetes; order Bifidobacteriales; family Bifidobacteriaceae; genus Bifidobacterium; species Bifidobacterium pseudocatenulatum. The sequence continues at coordinate 1,364,920 of NZ_AP012330.1, read as the reverse complement.
GCGTTCGACGCGAAGGGCGAGCTCGTCGCCGCACCGGGCGGAAGGAAAACCCCGCCTGCCGAACCCGAACCGGAAACCGTCGCCGAATCGGATCCGGAGACGACCGGATCCGACGTCCAGGAGGCGGACGACGAGCCCGCCCCGAAGGACGCCGCCGAACCCGACACCTCGGACGACGGACGGCCCGCATGGGCGTCCGGCAACTACTGATGATCGGACGTGATGCGAGATGCGACTGATCATCGCCGAGAAGCACTCGGTCGGCCAGGCCATCGCCCAGGCGGTCGGCGGGCACATGGAAAAGCACGACGGCTATGTGCAGGTCGGCGACGACCTGGTCACCTGGGCGCAAGGACACCTCGTCGACCTGGCCGCGCCCGACGAATACAAGAACCACGACTGGGGAAAGTGGAGCCTCGACACGCTGCCCATCGACCCGACACCCGACTGGCAATGGAAGGTCAGCCGGGACAAGGGCGCAGACCGCCAGTACAAGGTCGTCGCAGGACTGATGCGCCGCGGCGACGTCGACATGCTTGTCGACGCATGCGACCCCGACCGTGAGGGCGAGGCCATCTTCCGTCGGATCGTGACGCATGTAGGAGTCTCCAAGCCGATGCGACGCCTGTGGGTCGCGAGCCTGGAGGAGGACGCCATCCGCGACGCCCTCGCGTCCATGAAGGACGAGACGGAATACCAGGGGCTCGCCGATTCGGCGATGATCCGCGCGAAGGCCGACTGGCTGATCGGCATGAACGCTTCACGCGCCTATTCGCTCGTCTACAACGCGCGGTTCACCGTCGGCCGCGTGCAGACGCCCACGCTCACCATGATCGTGGACCGCGACAGGGACATTACCGGCTACGTGGCCCGACCGTACTGGAAGGTCGTCGCCCCGATGGGCGGATGGAAGCTGGCCGGCGAACGACTGGACAGGCGGGAGGACGCCGAGACGCTGCTGCGGATCGTCAACTCGGACGACTTCGCCTTCTCGATCTTCAAGGCCGACCGCAAGCAGCAGCACGACGCGCCGCCCCGCCTGTACGACCTGACCGGATTGCAGAAGGACATGAGCCGGCTGCACGGCCTGACCGCCGCCCGCACCTTGGCCGCCTTGCAATCCCTGTATGAGAAAAAACTGGCGACGTATCCGCGCACCGACTCGCAGTACATCACGCACGACGACCTGGACACGCTGCGTGGCCTCACCGAAGGCGACCGGCTCGCCGCCGGCTTCATCGAACCGTCCGCGAAACCTGAACGGCCACATCTCGAACTGACCGTGAACGACGCGAAGGTGGCCGGCCACACCGCTATCCTTCCCACCATGCAGGCCGACAAGGCGGCGCTCGATGAGCTCGGCGACGACGAACGTCTCGTGCTGACGCGCGTGGTGCGACGCATGTGGGAGGCCGTGGGCGACGACTACGTGCACGACGTGACGAACGTCGTCGCGAACATCGACCCGCATTGGTGCGAGAAGCATCCGGACGAAGGTCGACTTCTGCCCGAGGGCGAATGCCGTTTCACCAGCCGTTCCGACCAGCCCGTCTCCCTCGGCTGGCACGCCATCGAGCATGCCGTCCCGCAGGAGGACCATGGCGAGGAGGACGAGGCCGCTGACAACATCATCCCCGCGAACCTCACCGACGGGGTCTCCATCGCGCCGGTCCCGCAAGGCGGGGCGACACTGTCCGAGGGAAAAACGAAGCCGCCGAAGCCATTCACCGAGGCGACGCTGCTCGCCGCGATGGAGCACGCTAGCCGCTGGGTGGAGGACAAGGAACTCAAGGCCGCATTGGACGACGACGAATCCCATTCCGGAGGCATCGGCACGCCGGCCACCCGCGCCGACGTGATCGAGAAGCTGATCCGCACAGGATACGTGGAACGCAAGGGCAAGCAGCTCCGCTCCACCGAACAGGGCCGATCCCTGATCGACGTGGTCGCCCCGAAGCTCAAGGACGTGGCATTGACCGCCGGCATGGAGCGACGCCTTTCGGAGGTCGAACACGGACAGACGGACGCCGCGGAGGTCGAAACGGAGTTCCGCGACCTCGCCGCCGGCATCCCGGCCGATGCCCAGGCCGCCGTCCGGCAGGACCATGTGCAGACGAGGAAACGGAACACGGAATCGTTCGGCCCATGCCCACGATGCGGCAAGCCCGTCGTCAAAACGGGCAAGGTGTTCCAATGCTCCACCAACCGGCGCGAGAAACAACCCGACGGCACATGGAAGACCACGGAGGGATGCGGCTGGAGCGCCTGGACGACCGTGGCCGGCAAGACCATCACCGACACGACCATGCGCGGCCTGCTCGTCGGCCGGAAGGTCAGCCTCGAGGGCTTCATCTCAAGGAAGGGCAGCAGGTTCGACGCCGCGCTCCTCATCGACAAGGACAAGGGCATCGCATTTGACTTCAACGACAACAAGGAAAGGAAAAGAAAATGACCGAATCACAGCAGACCATGACCGAATTCACCTACGCGACGGGGGAGAACCGACGTCACCGGCGACCGGTTCAGCCCGTCCGTGGTGCTCTTCTGGCTCAAGACCAGCGTCTCCGCGAGCAACATGCGCGTGATGTACAAAAGCCCGAACGAACACGATGAGCGCGCAGCGCGTCCTGATCCAGCAGCAGATGCTCGACCAGCAGCGCAAAGCCGACGCCGACGGCAACTCGCCGGCACAGTCCGAGTGACGAAACGGGTCACGGCCGCGGCCGTGACCCGGGAAACGCCGGGTCCGCCCTGTCGAAAACCGTGATTATACTAAAAGTATAATCACGGTTCGCGCAGGCGGATCCGGGTTTCTTATATCCAGGAGGGACCATGACGGAAGAGGATTGGAGCGAGACCAAGGCGTGGATGCGCGCGACGCGCGAACGCATCGGCATGACCCAGCACGACGCGGCCGTGCTCGCGAACCTCACCGTGGACATGGTCAAGAAATACGAGTCGGAGAAATACCGGATCCAACCCTCGGAAAGGATGCGGGAGATGCTCGAACACTATCTCGCCGAGCACAGGCGCGCCGTCGCGGCCATCGTGGAACGGCACAGGGGAGATGAGCGGGCCGTGCTCTCGTTCTCCCGCGTCTCCGACCTGCCCGAGGGGCTGCCCGACTGGGTCCGGGCCGAGGAATCCGTGAAGCGCCGCGCCGCCGCCGTGCGCGAGGCCGCCGTGCTGCTTGAGGCGGAGGGCGTCGCCGTCGACTACACCTATCTGTCCGAAGAAACGGAATAGAAGAGAGAAGGAAGGCCGATCATGTTCGGACTCTATATGCTCGCGATATACCTGGGCGTCGCCATCATCGCCGCGGGCTTCGTCTCACTGCTCGTCGTCGTCGCGTTGGCGGTGGGGCTGGTCACGCATCCCATCCGCACGCTCGCCCTCGTGTTCCACAAGCTCGCCGCCCTGGCCGCCGGCCTGGCGTTGATCCTCGCTTTGATTGTCTGGTTCTGGTACGACCACTCCAAGCCGGACTTTGTCCCGTGCTTCTGGGGATCCATCGGCGTGATCGTCGCGTCCATCCTTATCCGCGCGTTCGCCGAGTGGATTCTCGAACGGCCCACCAGGGCCGAACGCCGAGCCATGAAACGTGCCGCCGCGCAGGAAACCGGCCGGGTGACGATGCGCATGCCGGTATCGGAAGAGGTGGCCGCGGCGTTCGAATCGACCCGGGACGGCCGGCGCGCCTCCCTATGACATGCAGGCCGCAGGACGGAACGAACCGCGGCTGGAATAATGGACTTTGCAACCGGAACACGAAAAGAGGGACATGATGGCCAATCCCGAGCTATCGCAGCGCATACAGGAACTGCCCGAGGAACTGCTCGGCCTTGAACGCGAGCTGGGAATCGTCGAACGCCTGCGACGAATCGACGCGCTGAAGGACCGTGCCCGCGCACTGGACCCCCTGGACGGCGTCGAGGGCATGGCGCTGGCGGATTACGACCGCGACTGGCTGGTGCGCTACACCTACAATTCGAACGCCATCGAGGGATCCACGCTGACCTTGGAGGACACGTCCCTGGTTTTGGAGGGCGAGTTCGTCCCGTCGGATTCGCCGGCGCGGTACGTGTTCGCGGCGCGCGGTGTCGCGGATGGCATGGCCTACGTGCGCGAATACGCCCGGGAGGGGAGGAGACTGGATGAGGAACTGGTCCGGCGCGTCCATGAGGTGACTGCGCTGGACCTGCAGCCGTTCGCCCGTGGCACGTTCCGCCCCTACGGTTATCTGGCGAGGATCACCGCGACCCGCGTCAAGACCGCCGATCCGTTGGAGATCCGCGACGACCTGCGGGCCCTGATCGACGGGCTGGACGCGAGCGGCGCTCATCCGCTGCTCAGGGCCGCCGGCTTCCATGCGATGTTCGAGAATATTCATCCGTTCATGGACGGCAACGGGCGGACCGGCCGCCAGCTGCTCAATTTCATGCTGCTGAAGCACGGCTATCGTCCCGTGGCGATCAAGTATGACGCCAAGCGCGACTATGCCCGCAGTCTGGAGACCTGGCAGGTGGACGGCGATCCCGTGGCGTTCTGTTTCGTGTTCCTCGACTGCGTGGAACAGGAGGAACACGCGTTCATCGAACTGGTCGAGGGATTGCGTCGGAAGCCGGACGCCATTCGCAGCAAAACGGATCTGTTGGACAGGTTCGGCGACACGCTGCGGCAGAACCTTGCCCGGCAAGACGGGGATGGCAAGAGTGCCGGAATTGATCACGAGGGTCCTGGGTGCCATATGAGCCATTAGGCCGAAAGCACCGACTTGGAGTGGATGGGGAAGAACAAGGTGGTCGCATACCACCCTCAAGTGCCGTACCGTGTACTCGAACGCATCCCTGAAAAGAGCGTTTTGGATTCGCATGGATCCGATTGCGGCAACATGGTCATCCATGGGGACAATCTCGAAGCACTCAAGGCCCTGCTGCCCGAATACGAAGGCAAAGTGGATTGCATCTACATCGATCCTCCATACAACACCGGCAACGTGGACGAGCTCAAAGACGTGGATCTCATGTCCGAGGAATGTCCGATACGGTTCATCATCACGGTGGAGGCGTTGAGCGAGGGGCTGGGACTGCCCGTTCGCCTATGTCCTGGCAACCGTCGCGAAGTCGTCCACGAACTTTGCGGTCATCTGTATTTTCTTCTGTACGATGTCGTCCGTGTCGTCATTTTTAATGGCAGCGATGGCAAGCATGGTCTGGTGCTTGCTGCTGTTGACAGTTCTGCCCCTCGCCAGAAGCTGTTCGACCATCTCTTCGGTAAGGGGCGTACGGTGATGGATTCCGGGGGCTGAAACCGATTCCGTTATCTCGTTTTTTCGGTATTTCCGTATTCCGGTATCTTGGCATGCGTCATTTACCTACATTTTTTTGGTAAATGTAGATTCCTTCGACAGGCTGAAGATATCCCTTTAGGATTTTATCCTGACGAATTTTCTCCCCGAGGATCTTATCCGAATAGTCCAGTAGATAATCAAGAGTCGCCTGATACGGTTCGAGCATGAAGACGCATCGGCTTAGCGACTCCAGGTAATGAAGCCGCTTTCTGCGTTTCCTCTCATTGGATAATGGCTGCAAACCAGGTTCAGCCATTCCGTTGCGAAAATACTTATGCCACTTGCGCGACAATGAGGGGAACCTGATTTTAATCCATGCTCTTTGTGCCCAGGTTGGGGATACGCGTGCCGCCGGAAGCGTTATGAAGCATTCATCGTAGAATATGGAATTCTTATATATGGCTTCCCATATCGGCATACTTCCTTCAGCGTCTTTCATGGTCTGATTGACTCGTTCGGCCCATTTGCGGAACTTCTCATATGCCGAGGAGGCCAACCCGAGGAAGAAACCAAACAGTGCGCTGAAGAAATTCTGGAAAACCGGATTCGATTCACTTGGAATCAAGAAAATGGCAATCAGGCAAATGGCGCTCAGCCCGACGGCAATCGCAGCCGGTCTAATGCGGCGGATCCGTCGTCTATAGAAATCCGGATTCATATTCAGCAACTTGCCCAAGTCGTTAATCAAACATCCCGAAGCGGACTCAGGATACACCTTTATATCGCTGGCTGAATCCGCGGTTTGGTTTCCTCCATCGGTGTCATGTCTATCGAAAGCGTCCATGCCGAATACTGTCTTGTATGAGATGGGATTCTCCTTACCGAGATAAATAAGCGAAACCATCATACATAACTTTCTGATTGACGCTCATTCCGTCCAAAACGATATAAGCAGTCTCAAAGCGCGATCACCATCGGTTCGAGGGTCTTCTCGTTCATCGGTTTCTCCTTGTCTCGGTTTTCCAGTGTTTCCATATCCCGGTTTTTCGGTATGTAGTTCTTTCGGTATTTCGGTTTTTAGGTAAAACGGTTTCCCGGTTTTCACCGGTTCCGGTATCCCGTTCCAGCAGGATCTTCCTGAGCCTTTCCACCTCGTCCCGGAGCTTGCCGATCTGACGCTCCTTCTGGGCGATGACGGTGCGGTGGCGTGCCTGACGTGTCATGCGTGGCATCTGGCGAAAGGATTGCGACTGGAATGAAGGACTTTAGGAGCGGAATCAGGCGCGGCTCCGTCTAAGGGCCGTCGGTTTTGCTAGAATCTAAAGAGAAAAGGAGGTGCAATGTTCGGAACGATATCTGAATCCGAGATGCGCCGCCGCACGGAGAACGTCGGACTGTCGGTGCAGTCCGTGCGGCTGGAAGGCGGTGACGTGACGAGGGCCTTCATACGCGATGCCGGAGAATATGCGCGGGGGAGCATCGGCAGCGCCGAGCTTCTTTCCCGCACCCGTCGCCGTTACGGATTGGAGTGACGATGGCGCGTGTCTTCGATCCCTACCTGATTCCAGGAACGAACGTGCTGCGGAACCTTGTGGGCGCCACGGACAAGGATGCGCTGGCGGCTGCGGAGAACGATCTCTGCTCCGCCCGCGCCGCCATTCTGAGAGAGAATCTCCCACCTGCGGAGGGGACGCTGGAACAGCTTCGCCGTATACACCGGTTCCTCTTCCAGGACGTGTACGACTGGGCGGGGGAGATACGAACCATCGACATGGGCAAGGGCGAGGGGCTTCCCTTCCAACCGTTGGAGCTGTTTAGCATAGGGGTTCGCTACTCCGAGGGGGTGCTTCGCGGTGACGATCTTTTCAAAGGCCTCGGTCATGAAGAATTCGTGAAGCGTCTGAGCGTCAGCTACAACAACTTCAACATCCTTCACCCGTTCCGTGAGGGCAACGGGCGGACGCAACGCATTTTCTGGGAGATCATCGCGCGCGAGGCCGGCTGGCATTTTGATTGGGGACTCATCGACAAAAGGACGAACGATCAAGCCTCGATCGCGGGGATGCAACGAAACGACCTGCGTCCCCTTGAGGATATGTTCAGGAGAATCGTCAAGCCGTTGTCAGAACCGTTGACCATGTCGAATGATCTGGCCCATCTTGGTGAGTATGCGCAACCGGCGAACAAGGCATACGACATGTCTCCCGCACAGAGACAACATGTGTGCGAGCATTACTCCTATCAGCGTGCCATCGTTCCTCCAGGGCAGGAAAAGCCGAAACTCAGGCATAGGTCGAGATGATTTTCGGATAACGCCTCACGTATCTAAGTGTTGCGACGGCAGATGCCGCAACGCTTAGATGCGTGGGCCTGTTCCGTTTGATGCCGGTCTCCACCGGTTTTGGTTTTTCATTATTTCGGTTTTTCGGTTTTTCGGTTTTGGGTATGCTTATCCGGACTGGCTCCGCCCGTCTCCGTCGTCTTCGAGCTCTTCCAGTCTTCTCCGGAGTCCGGCGACGGTCTGCCGCAGCTGGTCGATTTCCTCTTCCTTCTGGGCTATCTGCGCCTTGATGCCGGCCGGATCCCCGGCGGGGAGATATTCGAGCGCCAGTCGTTCGGCGACGTCGCGCCTGTGCCTCGGCACCACGCGTTGGTAGCATCGGACGGCCACGTCGACATCCACATGGCCGAGCTCGTCCATGGTCTCGCGCAGCGTGCCGCCCTGGATCATGAACATCGTCGCGTGCGTCGCGCGCAGGGAGTGGAACGTCACGTCCTCGCGGTTGATTCTTTTCCTCGCGGTGCGGAACTGCCGTTGGATCGTCGTCGGGTTCAGGACCCGTTCCGGGTGCCTGACCGCGTGGAAGAGCATCGTGTCGGGATCCCTGTCGGGACAGAACCTGTCGATATGTTCCCTGATGAGACGGCAGACCGGGGCGGGGATGGGCACGACTCGGTGGCTTTCCGGGGTCTTCGTCTCGTCGAGCCGGTATTCGCCCAGATCGTCCGGACCCTGCGTCACGGAATGCCGCACATACAGCAGCCTGTGGTCGAGGTCGATGTCCCTGAGTTGCAGTCCGCAGACCTCTCCGATGCGCAGCCCGCCCACCAGCAGCGCGAGATGGATCGACAGACGGTAGTATTCCGGGAAGCCCTCGACCAGCGTGTCGATCTCCTGCCTGGTCATCGGCGCCTGCTCGCGTCTTTTGGACGGTCTCTTCCTCGTGACGAGATTGCATGGATTCGAGGACAATAGCGGCGGACCCCCGTCCGGCTGCCGCTCGGTCGCGGCCCTCATCACGCGCTTGAGCAGCCAGACCGCGTGCTCGAGCGCGGAGGGACGTACCTCGTCGCATGCCTTCGCGTACCATTCGTTGACGAATTCCTCGGTGATGTCGCACATGGGCGTCTCGCCGAACCAGGGGAGCAGTTTGTCCAACGCCGCCTTCTGGATCCGCTTGCTTCTGCCGCTCAGCTCCGACCCGTCCTTCTTCCGCAGGTCGGCGACGAAACGCGTCGCGTATGAGGAGAACAGGACCCTGCCGTGCATCGTCCTCGCCGACGGATGCGTCCACCTGCGGATCCCCTTTTTATGGTCGATGACGAGCGCGTGCTCCTCGTCGAGCCAGCGGTACGCCTCGGTCTGGAATTCCAATCCGAATCGGCGGTAGATTCTTTGCCTGGGATTGACGGGACTCTGGTATCGGGCCTGCCAGGAGACGATCCTTCCGTCCGCGTCTTTGCAGGCGACGACGCATCCCCATTTTCGTCTTTTCCTGTCTCCATTGGCCATCGGTTGTTTTGTCTTTCTCTACTTCTTGAAAAACCATTAGAAGAAAGAGTAATTGCCTACGCCGGTGATTTTGAATAAGGTGCTATCCTTCGGCCGTGGGGATTCTATTTTTCGGGAAAATCGGGATTGTTCAGGGCTCTTGGAGCGGTTTTGACTGGGATTTCAACAATCTTCAGTGATCTGTTTCCTAGTGTCGCATCCCAGAGAAGAAGCATCATGCGCATGTCACCTTCGGTGGTGCGCATGATAACTGTAGTCATGGTTCCTAGTGTCTCATGGGCTTGAGACCAGGCGGTAGCCCATTGACGAGTTCGGGGCTAAGTTCGACGGTCACATGAAGTATTACTGCGAAGGCGGATTCGGGAATCCACTAGGGTTTGGATAGGGCCGAATGGGTCTCGCAGGAGCTTGGACTATGCGTCACGAGCGGTTCGGGAATTATATGCCCCTCTACCTTTATGCAGACAATCAGCGAAAACCTTCAACGGCATTCTCAACAGCGCAAAACAGGCATAGTCATAATCTGAGCAATCAACGGCAATGGTGAAACACGTGACCTTACACTGCACATGTAGTCCCCAACACGCCAGACGCTTACGATTATGACCACATCAACTTCGCAGAATACTCACGAAACAGATACCGCAAACAACGCATCATGCACCACCATCAGCACCATTCTCACACTGGCCATACCAACGTTCGGGCAACTTATCGCCGAACCAGCATTCGTGCTCATCGACACCGCCATCGTCGGACATATTGGCGGGCAGGCGCTCGCCGGTCTGTCGGTCGGGTCAACCATTGTGCTCACTGTAGTGGGGCTATGTGTGTTCCTTGCGTATAGCACCACATCGCAGGTGGGGCGTCTTTTGGGCGCTGGCAAACGAAGAGAAGGCTTGGAAGCAGGCGTTGATGGTCTGTGGCTGGCTGGAATCATTGGCGTGGTGGTGTCTGTGGCGCTGTTCGTTATTGCACGCCCGTTGTGCATGGCCATGGGAGCCCAAGGGAGTGTGCTGCATAACGCGGTTGACTACGTGCGTGCCGTGGTGTTCGGTATTCCCGGCATGTTGCTGGTGTATGCGGCCAACGGTATTTTCCGCGGACTGCAGAAGGTTCGCATCACGTTGGTAGCTGCTACGCTGGGTGCGATACTCAATACGTTGCTGGATCTGCTGTTTATTCTCGGATTCGGTTGGGGTGTGTTTGGGTCTGGAGTGGCCACGCTGATTTCGCAATGGTTCATGGCAGTGTTGCTTATTGTTCCTGCGATGTTGTGGACTCGTGCGGAAGGTGCCCGTTTACGGCCGCGTTTGTCAGGAGTGTTGAACAGTGCTGGCGATGGTGCGGTGTTGTTCTTGCGCACGCTTGCGTTGCGTGCATGCCTGGTGGCGAATGTGGTGCTGGCTACGCATATGGGCGTGGAAGTGTTGGCTGCGTATCAGGTGGTGAATTCCAGTTGGAATTTCGTGTTGAACATGCTTGATGCCATTGGTATTGCCGGTCAGACGTTGGTTGCCGCGCAGATTGGTGCCCGTCAAGAGGATGAAGCCATGCGTTTGACGAGAATCGCTGGCAGGGCAGGATTATGCGGAGGAACGGTAATCGGTATTGGTTTGATGATTGCCGGATGGTGTGCGTCCCCGCTGTTTTCTCAGTCGATTGAGATCCAGCATTTGCTCACTGTCGGTATGGTGGTTGTTGGCGTGACATTGCCGTTGGCTGGTTGGATGTGGGCTGTTGATGGCATTCTGATTGGGGCAGGGGATTACCGTTATCTTGCATTGACGTGTACGGCGACGGCTGCAATATATGTACCCTGTCTTGCTGCGATTGGTTGGATATGCGATGCGATGCAGGCGTCTTCCGCGCTGCGTATGGCATTGCTGTGGCTTGCGGTGAATCTGTTATTTGTAGGATTGCGTGCCATTTTCAATGGGTCCCGTATCGGAACTTCCACATGGTTGCATATCGCACATTGAAATCAGCTTGTGATGGCAGTTTGACATGACGTGAGATGGGCGATTCCTGCAAAATAAAAAATCCCGCATGATTCCGGCGAACCGAATCATACGGGATTGTTATATGCGGACGAACTTAGGAATGAGTCCTAAGAACAGGCTCTGGCAATTCAGGAACGCTTGCGCTTGAACACGAACAATGCCCCTGCTGCGACAACCAGAACAGCGACCACCACAACAACGCCGATTACGTTGGAACCGGTGTTGGCAGTGTTTGCCTTCTTGTGTGCGGCAGGCTTCGTATTCTGCTTGTCATCATCCTTCTTCGGTGCGTTCGGAGTGCTGTCCTTGATAGTCACAGTGAAACGCACGCGTGCACCCTGGTTGTAGAACACCACCACAGAACCGGTGCTGCCGGTTTCGCGACCATTGAGGAATGCGCTGCTCAACACGATGGAACCGTCATCGGCCACGGTGTAATCCGTGCCGGCGGTCAGTGACTGGTAGTCGTACTGCACGTCTTCCACGGTATTGCCATTGGGGTTGATGCCAACGGTCAGACCGTTGGCGTTGGCGCTCTTCTTATCGCTATCATACTTGTCGTAGTCGAATGCATCGCCATTCGTCAGCTCAGCATTCTTGATTTCACCATCATTCAGCAGCCACACCTGAGTGCCATGGTACGGGTTTGCGGTGCCAATTGCCAGACCGGAATCGGTGACGGCGAACACGCGTAGACCGTGGTTGTTGTTATCTCCGAAACCGTTACGGCTGATGGTCTGGAAGTTCGTGCCATCGGAGGAGACGATCAGGTCAAAGCCACGAGTCTCATCGTTGGAGTAATGCAGGTAGCTGAGCACGCCCACGAAGTCGATGAAGTTCTCCAGATTCTCTTCGGTAAGCCACTTGTCGAGCTCGTTGGTAATGAATTCCGGCAGATACTGCTTGTTCTTGTTGTACAGGTCGAGCAGCCGCTGCAGGGATGCGAGGAACTGGTAACGATCGTCGAGCGTGTAGGTTTCAGCGGCCTGCGGAGCGACACCGTCAGGGGAGACCACGTCGGTCTGCTTGGAGTTGAGATCAGCGCCCATGTCCTCCAGCAGCTGCTGCATGGTAGCCACGTCAGCGGCCACTTCGTCGGTCTTGCCGGCTTCTTCAACTGCCTGTGCAGCTTGATCGCTCTCAGATGCTTCGCCTTCGTTCAACGGCATGATGTCATCATCGCTCGGCTTGGTGGTTTCCTGAGATTCGGACTCGGAAGGCTTGGAGGCTTCCTGAGAGTCCGTGTCGATAGTACCGGAAGTGCCGTTCTGGTCATTCTTCTTCAGAGAGTCGAAGAAGATCTTGATGTATTCGATCTGCTTCTTCCACTCTTCCGGAGTACGCTTCAGAATGTCGCCGTTGGCGAACTGGGTTGCCGGGTATGCAAGATCACTGATGTCGAAGGTGCCGACGTACAGCTTGCCGTTGTAGGACTGCATACGCCACACATACTGGTTCAGGTGACGGCTCTGCTCGTCGCTGTCGCCCAAGCCGGACAGCATGGTATTGCCATCGATGGTGCCTTTGGAATCGCCGAAGTACTTGTTGTTGGCTTCGCCGGCGAGCATTTCGAAGTTTTCGTTGCCGTCTTCGTCAACATCCATACGCCACAGGTTGACCGGGCTCTCCAGATCCTTGTACAGGTCGGAGAAATCCATCTGCATGGCCTTCTCCAAAGCGTTCATCGGATCGTTGTAGCCGCCGATGTACAGGTGGCCCTTGTATACCACCATGTTGGCTGCGCCGGAACGACTCGCTCCGAAACCCCACTCGTACTTGGCGCCGTCTGCCGGATCGCCGACCAGCGGCTTGAAGGTCCACTTGCCGGTTTCCTTATCTTGCGTGCCGCGCACGAGTGCGAAGGATTGCTTGTTGTTCTTCGCGGTTCCAGTCACCATAGTGACATAGAGATTGCCCTTGAAGCCGACCATATCCCACACGCATCCACCGAACACTCCATCAGTTACAGCGCATGCCGGATAGTTGTACAGGCCCTCGGTCTGGGTAGCGATAGTGGCGAAAGAATCCTGGCCTGCTGACGGGTTGGAAGAAGCCACAATAGTGGCACCGTTATCGGTGATCATGCTGGCGATAAGCTGATTGTTGACCACGGTCAAACCACGGATACCAGCAGTGTAGCCCTTCTTCAGACCAGTGGTCATGGCAGCGGAACGATACACGATTTCAGTGGCATCACCACTGTTCGGATCAACTTCCAGCAGGTACGGCTGACCCTTTGCGGCGGCAGCAAAGTACAGCTTGTCATGGAATTCAACGGCTGCACGATAGCCGTTGACCGCATGCTCTCCGCCAATCGCATTGACGATGATCTTCACTTCACCGGTCTTGACGTTGATCTTGAGCAGCAAGCTGTGGTTCTCGCCATTGTCGAGGAACAGCTCGCCGTTGAACGCAACATCCAAAGCGGCCTTGATGCTGGCATACTTGGTGCCCATGGTGTTAGCCATGTATTTCAGCGTGGAACCCATTGCGGAATAGCAGGTGCCCACATACATCCAGTCGCCGTAGCCGGCCGAAGCCCATGAATAGTTCTGACCACGCTCGGGCAAACCCTGCGTGAGATCATCAATGGATTCACCGTTCAAAACGTTTACGATACCGTCGTCTTCGCCCAGCCCTGCATTGGGGTGCGAAATCTTGGTGGCCGTATAGCCGGCACCAAGTACGGTGGTATTCGAGGATTCATTAGCATTGGCGCTGCCTACTACCGGCAGCAACATGGCGCAAGTCGCAAGCGTTGCGATTGCAGCATTAATCATTTTATGGTGGTTGACCATATTTTCCCTAATCTCGTATACTCCGAAAAGATATCCCATCGTATGGCATATCCAATGAAAAAATACCAAAAAGGGTTGACCTAGGGTGCTATACGAAAAACATCGGGAACAAATCTCACCAAGTAGTGTTGCGCTAACTAGTATTTGCGTGACTTTGCGGATGTGCGCATGCGAAATCAGGCTTTAGAAGCGCGTGCGACAAGCCGCTTCTGCACGTAAAGTCCAATGGACATTGTGCAATGGCGGAATCAGATCGTTAACCGTCAACATGCATAACGAAATCAGCGGCGTAGCCAATGAAACAATGTGAAAATGTTTGACAAGTGCGAAAAACAGGAATACGAAACCCGCAAATCCCAGAATATCGGACGCAAAAATATCGTATCCAAACGTGTCGAGAGTACTGGGGTGGCCAGTCAATGCAACGACTACATCGGGAATCCCATCGCGCACGATATTCAACAGAAGAAAAGCGATGAGCGTGGTGCAGCCTCGTTTTACAATCTTGCGAGGGTTGGCGTCGGAGAAGACCAGATTCGACCCGAGACTGATCATGAACACGGATGGTCCAAGAATGCACAGATACAGAAACACTTGCCCCACTAGCTGATTTCACCTTGGAAGAAATTACCGTCAAGCACTTCGTAGAGATGCGCCGAGGGAAGACCGAGAGGGGCGGAACGCGCAAGATCGAAGCTGCCGTAGTTATTTTGTCTGCTCTCTCATGATTACGTTATGCTCACTCCAGTGCCCGAACACTCCCTTCATACCCGAAAAGGAGGAACATGCGATCCGCCAAATGGGCTTCCGTCGACAACGAATGCCAGAGAAAGCCCGTATCGCCTACCTTAATCAGCAAGCAGAATCGGCGTGGTTCTACCTTAAAGCCACTGGCGTCATGCTTCGAGTGTGGTGTTTGCGGGCTGTGTTTTCTCTGTGCATATGAAACGTGCCACCAGGCGGTCGGATGACGCTTGCGGAGGGATGTCTTGTGCACAAAAATGTGTCGTACGAGCGCTTAAGCTTGGTTATCCCGCTTACGTATGGTAGATTCCGTGCTTTATCCTGAGACATCTCGCTTATATATGGCAGGTCAGGTTGTCATGACAGCTGTTCTCATACCCCCTAAGTACGCTTTTCCGAGGTGTATCTGCCATACATAAGCGAGATAGGGATAAAAGGGGGTATCGATGTCCGAGAGAACGCGTCTTCATTATCCAACGGTGTATGTGGTTCATACGGAAGATAAGAACAGGTATAAAAGCGTTCCTGACTATACGGTATACGTGGGGGAGACGAAGGTCGCCGCGGCGCGCGACCACGTCGAGAACGGTCTGACCAAGGCGGAGGTCATGGCCATGCACGGGATCGCGAGCGTCGCGCCGTTGGAACGCTGGTGCCGCGAATACCGGGCCGGAGGTCCGGAGGCGCTCGGGCCGAGGCCCAAGGGCAGGCCCAGAGGCTCGGAATCCAAACCGAGACCCGAACCGACGCGCGAGCAGGAGCTCGCCGAACAGGTCGCCTATCTGAAGGCGAAGGTCGCGTACCTGGAAAAACTCCGGGCCCTGCGGGCGTCCAAGTCACGCGGCGCGAGCGAAGCGCCGTCGTCCGACTGCTCGCAGGGCGGGGACACCGGCTCGACCACCTCCTGAGGATAGCGGGACTGGCCAGATCCACGTACTACCATCACCTGTCGCATCCGGAGCGTGTGACGCGGGCCGATCTCGAGCCATTGGTCGGCGAGATCTGGGGACGCACGCCGAACGGATGCGGCCACCGACAGATACGCATGTGCCTGGTCCACGAGTTCGGACGGAAGGTGTCGGCCAAGAGCGTGCCTGGGGTCATGCGGCGCATGGGACTGAGATGCGCCATCCGCTCCAGGAACCCGTGGAGGAGGTACAGCTCGTACAGGGGCGAGACGGGCGATCACGTGCATAACCTGCTCGAACGCGACTTCGACTCGGCCCGTCCGTTCTCCAAGCTCGGGACCGACGTCACCGAGTTCAAGGTCGCGGGCGGCAAGGCGTACCTCGCTCCCGTGTACGACATGGCCAGCAAGGAGATCGTGGCCTGGGACGTGAGCCGCAGTCCGGACCTCGGGCAGCAGAGGCGCCTGCTCGCCGGCGCGGAGCCAATCCTGCACTCGGACATGGGATGGCAGTACCAGCACCGATGGTGGAGGGACGAGCTCGAACGCCTCGGCATCCGCCAGTCCATGAGCCGCAAGGGCAACTGCCTGGACAACGCCGCTACCGAGCAGGTGTTCGGCCACTTGAAGGACGAGTTCTACCGAGGCCGGGAGTTCGACTCGTACGAGCGGTTCAAGCGCGAACTGGACGCCTACATCATCCATTGGAACACCAGACGGCGTCAGATACGACTCGAGGGACACACCCCGGAGGAGTTCCGGAGCATGTCCCTCGCGGGCTAGGGCTGTATCCTAATTAACAACGTCCAACAAACGGGGCGCAATTCAGTCTCGTGGAGGCGTGCGTCGTCTCTTTTTGGAGGCGTTTGGGTTTTTCTGGTGGTGGCCTTGATAGATCGGCGTGTGCCTTTGGAATAATGATATGGAGGTTTCATCTCACTCGACGTCCGGCTGGGTTGCATTCGCGGGGGATCGGCGCTATTCTGTAACAGCGAAATAAGCTGGACTTCGTTCGGTTCGCTGAGGCCATCCCGTGGATGCGGGGTGGCCTCAGTGCTTTCATCGCCGGATTGGGGGAGGTCGAATTCATGTCGTTGCGCAAGCCCTACAGGAGTGTGGACGAACAGCTGCGCATTTTGCGCTCCCGTGGCATGGCTGTCGATGCCGGTGCGGGTCATGTGCTCAGGCGCGAGGGCTATTATCCGATCGTCAATGGCTACAAGGATTTGTTCCTCGACTGAAAGGCATGCCTGACCGCTGGTGATGACCGGTACGGGACGGGCGCGCGTTTCGATGATCTGTACGCCCTGTTCCTGTTCGACCGTGAGTTGCGTGAACTGTTGTTTTCCGCCATCACACGGGCGGAGGCCGCGCTCAAGGCAGTATGCGCGCATGAGTTCACCAGGCTGCACCCCGACGAGGTCAACCCGTATCTCAATCCCGACTATTATGATTCCAGGCGCCGTCCGAGCGCCGTGGCGTTGATCGACAAGGTCTTCAAGCGGATACTTGAGTTGGACGGCAACCCGCGCAACAGGGGCGACTATGGCGGCAAGGCGTATATCCGCCATTGCATGGAAGACCACAACGGCCAGGTCCCGTTGTGGGTGCTGGCCAACCATCTTTCTTTCGGCCAGACGGTATGGTTCTTCCAAGTCCAGTCCCCGGCCGTCCGATTGGCGGTCGCCGAAAGTTTCACCGGTTTGTATGCGGACACGCACGACGGGCCGCGGCGTATCACCATCAAGCGGTTGGACAGCATCTTCAACAGACTGGTGTTCTACCGCAACCTGTGCGCGCATGACGAGCGCTGCTATTGTGCCCGGTACGATGGGCGCGCTAACGAGAACGTGTACCAGGCCATCGGTGATCTTGGCTATTTGCTTGACAAGGACGATTACTTGGAATTGTTCGGTCGCTTCTCCGCATTGGTCGCACGGGCGACCTCCGCCATGCCGTCGCGGAGACAAGCGATCCTGTCTGCTATGGGCGTGCGCGAACGGGAACTGGCCGACAGGGCGGAAATCATACTGCGCAGCTGACCGTTCCTGCCATTGGGACGGTGGCGTCGCAGGCGGCTTTGGACTATGAGCCAGCTGATCTGGGCTGTCTGCAATAGGCCTGTGGGATTCGGGGTGCCATTGGCGGCTGGGACGGTTGTATGGGCCGCGTATCGTTCTGTCTATTGTCCGCCATGGAGACGTGCTGCCGGGCGAATGCTTCTGGGCACCACCCAGGCGGAACATCATGAAACCACAGGGGGTATTGCACTTTTCCGTGCCGGTCGGCGAAGACGCTGAGCGCCGGCAGGGTGGTGGAACGTTCCCGGATTATTTTTGGGTGCCTGTAGGTGCCTCGTGGAAGACGAGACTGATCGGCAGGTTTCCCAAAAATTGAAAACCTTGGAATAAGGCCAAAAACAGCTGACCACGATTATCATCGGAGGCGCGCATGATGATGGTAGTCATGATTTTCATGCTTATGCCCCTGTGGGATCTGCTCGGCCGTGAGGACTATTCTCGGAGAGGCGCGATGTCCGGGGTGGTTATTTCCAGTTGAACGTGTAGCTCTGGTCCGACTGTTCCTCGCCATGGGTGGTGACGGTCGGGATGTTGCCGTGCCAGGTTACGGTGAAGTTGTCCGAGTCCAATGATTTGCCGTCGTTGTGCAGGTCCGTCTTGATTTCTGTGACGTTCTCGGCTCCGATGACGTTGGAATCGGTGTCCCAGGAGACTTTGATCGTGATGGTGCTTGGGCCGAAGAACATGGGCGAGCCCAGTTCGCCGATGGCCACTTCGCAGGTGCCGTCAGAGGATGTCGTGTTCACGATGCTGTGGGGCATGTCTATTTGCGTCCATATGAGGGTACAGCCGCCGGCCCAGACCAGTGCGAGTACAAGGACGATATGCTCGATAATGCGCGCCGCTTTATGCTGTTTTGGTAATGTTCCTGTCATCAATGCCCCTGCAATCGTGCCGCGCCTCTTTTGTCTTTGAAGTAGTTTATCGATGTTCTGGATGGTTCGAGGTTATACGGTGTTTTGAGATTACCATACCTGACATGGCAGTGGGATTGTTCCTTCTTGTCTAGGCGCCACCAAACAAGATATCGCCAAACGGCTCGGACCGAGCGAGACCACTGTGCGCCCCTGCATATCCGAGTTTTTCACGGCGCTCGGGTACACGAACCGTGGCGAGCTGACCATCACCGCCATTAAAGCCGGATACTGATTGGTTTCTGACTTGAATTTCGGTGCATGGTAGAGTGTCCTTGCCGTGAATCCCATCATCTCCCATCGAGTCGGGGAAATGCGGAGCAAAAACAGGTTATATCATAGATTGAGTTGTTGAACTCAACAAGTAAGCGCACCACGTAGCAGTGTCTTCGCATACAAGAATCGGATCCGAACACAATTATTCAGACCCGATTCTTGCATATAGGAGCATGAAAGCGTCGGTTTAGCGCTCGTGATGGTCGATGTGGTCGGACGCCACGTCGCCGATGGTCTGCACGATCTGTACGAGGATGACGCACAGAATCACAGCCACGGTCATCACGTCGTACTGGTAACGCTGGTAGCCGTAGCGGATGGCGATATCGCCCAAACCGCCTGCGCCGACGGTGCCGGCCATGGCGGAGAAGCCGAACAGGGTGATGAACGTCAGTGCTGCGCCGCGCACCAGCGACGGCAGGCTTTCGAACAGCAGCACTTTGAACACGATCTGCAGATTGCTGGCACCGAAGCTTTGCGCGGCCTCCACCAGACTTCCGTCCACTTCGGCGAGCGACTGCTCCACCACGCGTGCCACGAACGGCGCCGCGGTGATGACCAGCGGCACGATGGCTCCCGGCACGCCGAGCGAAGTGCCGACAATCAGTCGGGTCAACGGGATGATGGCCACCAGAAGAATGATGAATGGTACGGAACGCACGATGTTCACGATCCAGCCGAGCACGGTGTTGAGTGTCGCATTCGGGCGGATGCCCTTCTTTGCTGAGGTGATGAGCAGTACGCCCACAGGTAGGCCGATCACATACGCGAGTAGCGTCGCTACCGCGGTCATGATGATCGTGTCACGTACTCCCTCGACCAGCAGTTCGCCATAATCGGCGATGAATTGCGAGATAATCTGTCCCATTTCACTTCACCTCTTCCTTGGTCGGCGAGTCCGTCTGCTCATCGGACGAAGCGGAATCATGCTTATGGCGATGGTTCTCCACTTTCGCATCGGTGATCAGTGTTTTCAGAATGTCGCTTTGCGGATTGGAGAACAATTCCTCCGTATCGCCCATCTCCACGATGCGTCCGCCATCAATCATGGCCACACGGTCGCAGATGTTGCGTGCCACGGACAACGAATGCGTGATGATGACCAGCGTCACGTTGAGCTCGCGGTTGATGCGGCGCAGCAGGTCAAGGATCTGCGCAGTCGTGGTGGAGTCGAGTGCGCTGGTGGCCTCGTCGCACAGCATGATGGACGGATTGTTGGCCAACGCGCGTGCGATGGCCACGCGCTGCTGCTGGCCGCCGGACAGCTGGCTCGGATAGCGGTCGGCCAGATCGGCCAATCCAACCAGGTCAAGCAGATAGCGGGCACGCTCCTCGCGCTTGTTTTTCGGCGTATGGTTGAGCTCCAGTGGGAACGTGACGTTGCGCAGCACTGTGCGCTGCTGGAACAGGCTGAAATTCTGGAAGATCATGCCGATTCCGGCACGCACGTCCGCCAGCTCCTTGCCTTTCGCGTCGGTGATGTCCTCACCATCGACGCGCACTTTGCCGGAAGTGGGACGTTCCAGCAGATTGATGCAGCGCACCAACGTGGACTTGCCCGCGCCGGAGGAGCCGAGGATGCCGAAGACTTCACCCGAATCGATGGTCAGGTTGATGTCGTGCAGCACCTCATGCGCCTCGGCGCCACTGCCATAGCTTTTGTGCAGATGGTCGATCTGAATCGTCATAATGTCCTGTTCCTATTGATGTTCCATAACAAGAATGCCGCAGGGTAGTATACCTGCGGCATTGAATTCTTGCAGCCGAAGCGGGTCTTAGAAGACCGGCACCACAGCGCCCTTGTAGTTCTTGTTGATGTAGTCGCGCACCTCGTCGGACTTCAAAGCCTTCTTGAGCTCCTTGGTCTTGGCGGTGTTCTCGTTGCCTTCCTTCACCACGAGGATGTTCTGGTAGGTTTTCGCGGCCAGGCCGTCGGCCTTTTCGGTGACCAGTGTGTCCTTGGTCGGGTCGAAGCCGGCTTGAATGGCGTAGTTTCCGTTCAGTGCCGCGATGTCGACATCCTTGATGACGGTCGGAACCACGGCGGCCTCAAGCTCCTTGAACTTCAGGTTCTTCGGATTGGAGGTGACGTCCTTCGGAGTGGCGTTGATGTCCTTCGGATTCTTCAGCTTGATCAGACCGGCATCCTGCAGCAGCAGAAGCGCACGGGCCTCGTTGGTGGCGTCGTTCGGCACGGCCACGGTGGCGCCATCCTGCAGATTCTGCAAATCCTTGGTCTTGCCAGGGTATAGGCCGAATGGCTCGAAGTGGATACCCTCCACGGACACCAGATGCGTGCCCTTCTCCTTGTTGAAGTTGTCGAGGTACGGCTTGTGCTGGAAGTAGTTGGCGTCCACTTCACCATCCTCGGTGGCGGTGTTCGGCTGAACGTAATCGGTGAACTCCTTGACTTCGAGCTTATAACCATCTTTCTCGACGAGCGACTTGACGGCCTTGTTTAGGATTTCCGCGTGCGGGGTCGGGGAGGCCGCCACGGTGATGGTCTTGTCATCCTCCTTGGAGGCGGAGCCGTTGGAGCCAGAGTCGCCGCAGCCGGCCAGACCGAAGGTCGCGAGCGTGGTGACGGCGAGCAGCGCGCCGAGAAGCTTCTTGTTACGCATGGTTGAGTTCCTCTCTCAATTCGCTATACGGGCCGCCCGTTTGCCACGCGGCGGACCCAACGATTGACCAATATAGAGGAACCATCGACGGCAACACGGCGTTCACTTATTGAAAATACTTATAAAGGGCATGAAAAACGCAGAAATTCGCGAAAACCGTCTTATAGAATCGCAAGAAAACTCTTAAAAACCTTTTCTACAGAATTTCAAAATGATGCAATGCATTCGAGATTCCGGCATCGTCGACACTGTCGGTGACGTAATCGGCTACGGTCTTCGGTTCGTCAGTGGCGTTGCCCATAGCCACGCCTATGCCGGCGAAACGTAGCATATCCACGTCGTTGCCGCCATCGCCGAACGCGATCGCATTGTCCCTCGACCAACCAAAATGCTCAAGCACGACCTGCATGCCGACCGCCTTGCCGCCATCCGCAGGAATCAGGTCGGTGAAGTCGGGATGCCACCTCACACCGCGCACGTTGCCGCACATGCCGGCGATTTCCGCTTCCGTTGCCTTATCCACATATGGGCTGATCTGGAATGTGCGATGGTTTCCTATACGTTGCTGCGGATTGCATATGTCGATTTTCGGCGCGGTTTTGCCAAGGCTGTTCCACGTACGTTCCAAAGCGGCGTTGATGCGATTGAAATACCCGTAGTTGCTTTCCGCGTAATTGGCGACGACATCGGTATGCGATTGCAGCCAGTCGGTGATGATCTCCACATCGTGCAGGTCGATTGGATGACGGTAATCGAGGCCGTCGCGTGTTGTGCAGAACTGGCCGTTAAGGCCAACAATGCCATCAAATTCGACGGGAATGGTGTCAAGCACCACACCCATATAGGAGGGTGCGCGCCCCGAACAGATGAACACCTTCACGTCTTTTTTCTGCAACGCATGCAATGCGTCGATGGTGGATCGCGGCACCACATGCGTGACGAAACTCGTCAAAGTGCCGTCGATATCGAAAAACGCAGCCTTGATGTCCGATGACATGCCGATCTCCCCGTGAATCCGTTCAAAACGTCATCCAGCTTACGGGGAAAAACTGCGGAAAACGCCATTGTCGGCACGAAAAACGAACACGAAAATAGGAAAAACGTCCGGTTGCGCCTACAATCGTCAACCATGAGCGAACATATTGAGATCACGCCGGAGATCATCGAGATCCGTCATTATCTGCACGCACATCCCGAGCGCAGTTTCAAGGAATACGAGACAAGTGCCTATATCGAGAAACTGCTACGCGCGCACGACATCGAAGTGCTCAACAACCCGCTTGAAACCGGCGTGGTCGGCCTGATCCGCGGCGAGCAACCAGGCCCGCGCATCGCATTGCGCGCCGATATCGACGGTCTGCCCATCCAAGAGGATACTGGCCTGCCGTTCTCGTCCGTCAACGACGGTGTGATGCACGGTTGCGGCCACGACCTGCACATGTCTTACATGCTCGGAGCCGCATTCTGGCTCGCAAAACGCCGCAAGCGCATCAAAGGCTCCATTAAACTGCTGTTCCAGCCTGCCGAGGAGCTCGGTCTCGGCGCGAAAGCTATGGTCGATGCGGGGTTGCTCGCCGACGTATCCGCCGCCATCGGCGCCCACAACAATCCGAATTACGCGCCCGGACAGATCGCCGTAGGCCCCGACCCGATGATGGCCGGCTGCGTGAAATTCCACGTTACTCTGCATGCCGCCGGCTCACATGCCGGATATCCACACAAGGGCACTGGTCCTATCGAGGCGCTCGCCACAATGATTCTCGCCTTGCAGACCATCGTCAGCCGCAATGTCTCACCATTCCATCCGCTCGTGCTGTCCATCACCGAACTGCACGGCGGCCACGTGTGGAATGTCGTGCCGGACAAGGCCAGCTTCCAAGGAACCGTACGCTACTTCCATAAGTCCGACGGCGAACTGGTCGAGAAACGCTTCAAGCAGCAGGTCCAATCCATCGCCGCGGGCTACGGCATTACCACAGACATCGACTGGGATGACTTTCAGAATCCGCTCGTCTCCGACATGGAACTATCCAAAATCGTCGCTGACAACGTGCGCGACTATGCGCAGCTCGAGCCAATCCATCCTTCGATGGCGGGGGAGGATTTCTGCGATTTCATGCCCGTCACCATGCCGGTGTTCGCCTTCATCGGTTCCAATGGCGAGAAAGGCTGCCCCGATTGGCATAGCCCGCATTTCGTCGGTCTGGATGAATCACTGCAGGCCGGCGTGGAATTCTACGCCAACGCGGCGCTGACGGTGCTCAACGAACTTTCGTGACACGCGTGCGGTCCGCTTTCAATTCGCGATCGTAAGAAAATAAAACGTTCAACAAATCAACGGTAGGTTAGGCAGCTATGACAGACATTCGCTTCGCACTCGCTCAAATCGACACCTGCGTCGGAGACCTTGATTCCAACGCCGGTAAGATCATGCGATACGTCCGCCGCGCCGCGCAACAGGGCGCGCAAGTCGTCGTATTCCCGGAAATGACATTGACCGGATATCCCATCGAAGACCTCGCCCTGCGGGCCACCTTCCGCAAAGCCGCGTGGAACAAAGCCAACTGGCTCGCCACCGAACTGGCTGCCGATGGGCTTGGCGACCTGTTTGTGGTGGTTGGCACGGTCGGCACTGATCGCGAGACATCCAAGCCACGCAACCGACTCGTCGTATTGCATGACGGCGTGGTTTGGGACGGCTATGACAAGCACTTCCTGCCCAATTATGGCGTGTTTGACGAATTCCGCATTTTCAGTCCTGGCAATAAGTCCATGGTGCTTGATGTGAATGGCGCACGTATTGGTGTGGCTATTTGCGAGGATATCTGGCAGGATGGCGGTCCTGTGGCAGAACTTGCCGAGCAGCATATTGATTTGCTGCTTACCATGAACGGTTCTCCGTATGAGGAGGGTAAGACTGATACTCGACTCGATCTTGCGGTACGCCGTGCGGCTGAAGTGAACGCGCCGATGGTCTACCTCAATCAGGTGGGTGGTCAGGATGATCTGGTGTTTGACGGTGGCAGCTTCGTGGTCGATGCCGATGGCACGCTGCTGGAACGTTCGCCGATGTTCATGGAGGATCTGAGCTTCTTCGACCTCGACACCACTGCCGAACGCCAGAAAGCTGGATCTATCGCAGCCAAGCCCGATCCGGACGAAGAGGTGTACACCGCCTGCGTGCTTGGCTTGAAGGATTATATGGCCAAGAACCATTTCAAGGGCGTGTGCCTTGGCCTTTCCGGCGGCATCGACTCCGCATTGGTGGCGGCCATGGCCGCGGACGCCGTGGGAGGAGCTAACGTGTATGGCATTTCCATGCCGAGCATGTACTCGTCTGACGGTTCGAAGGATGATGCCGCCGATCTGGCGAAGAATATTGGAGCGCACTACGACATTCAGCCCATCGAACCGCTGTTCGTCTCCTTCCAGAAGCAGCTCGATCTTGAAGGTGTGGCCGCTGAGAACCTGCAGGCGCGTATTCGCGGTGTGATTGTCATGGCATATTCGAATTCCAAGGGGCTTCTGGCTGTCGCCACGGGCAACAAGTCGGAGCTTGCCTGCGGTTATTCCACGATTTACGGCGATGCGGTCGGCGGATATGCGCCAATCAAGGATCTGCTCAAGACCCGTGTGTGGGAAATCTCTCGCTGGCGCAATAAGGCCGCCGCGGCAGGCATGGGCATCGGCGGATTGCATGTCGTGGGCAACGAACAGGGGCTTGCTGGGACTCCTTTGCCGGATGGCGTGATGATTCCCGTCAATTCGATTGAGAAAGCCCCGTCCGCCGAGCTTCGCCCGGGGCAGAAGGATTCTGATTCGCTGCCGGAGTACGAGCTGCTCGACCAGGTGCTGGCGATGTACATTGAACATGCGCATGGTCGTGAGGATCTTCTGGCAGACGGTTTCGATGAGACCACCGTCGACACGGTTATGCGACTGGTCGATCGTGCCGAATGGAAGCGCCGTCAATACCCGCTTGGGCCAAAGGTGACGGCATTGGCGTTCGGACGTGACCGCCGCTTGCCGATTACCAACGCGTTCCGCGAATAGAACAGCGGCGGACTATTGTTTCGTTACGCGCTTCGTAAGGAGTGATATGGAAAAGCAATGGTATTTCAATACGGTTACCGAACAGCCTGAACTGGGCATGATCTCACCGGCGAGCCATCGTATGGGACCATACAAAACCAGGGAAGACGCGCTCGATGCATGGAAGATCGTGCAGGAACGCAACATCAAATGGGAAGAACAGGATCGCGAATGGAAACGCTGGTCTTCCGATGAAAAGTAGTTGATGCGATATAAGAAATCGCGGTGTCCGGATTACGGCACCGCGATTTTTCATACTTCGCAAGTGTGACATATGTCACTTTTATTTCCTCGTAAACTCAGGTTCTATACAGGTTTATGCAGCTAGAATCGATAACTAGCGACGACGTAACGATGCGTCGCCAAACCAACACCCAGAAGGAGTGGAAATGGCAGCAGTTGATGCGACGGCAGTCTCCCCGGAAGAGCTTCAGGCTAAGGCTTGGGAAGGCTTCGCTGAGGGCAACTGGCAGAAGGACATTGATGTCCGTGACTTTATTCAGAAGAACTATACGCCTTATGAGGGCGACGAGTCCTTCCTGGCTGACGCCACCGAGAAGACCAAGCACCTGTGGCAGTACCTCGATGACAACTATCTGGCCGTGGAGCGCAAGCAGCGCGTCTACGACGTCGACACCCACACACCGGCTGGCATCGACGCATTCGGCGCCGGTTACATCGACTCTCCGGAAGTCGACAATGTGGTTGTCGGTCTGCAGACCGACGTTCCTTGCAAGCGCGCCATGATGCCGAACGGCGGTTGGCGTATGGTCGAGCAGGCCATCAAGGAAGCCGGCAAGGAGCCGGATCCGGAAATCAAGAAGATTTTCACCAAGTACCGCAAGACCCACAATGACGGCGTCTTCGGCGTGTACACCAAGCAGATCAAGGTTGCCCGCCACAACAAGATCCTCACCGGCCTGCCGGATGCCTACGGCCGTGGCCGCATCATCGGCGATTACCGTCGTGTGGCACTGTATGGTGTGAACACCCTGATCAAGTTCAAGCAGCGTGACAAGGACTCCGTGCCGTACCGCAACGACTTCACCGAGCCGGAGATCGAGCACTGGATCCGCTTCCGCGAGGAGCATGACGAGCAGATCAAGGCCCTGAAGCAGCTGATCAACCTCGGCAACGAATATGGTCTTGACCTGTCCCGTCCGGCACAGACCGCTCAGGAAGCAGTGCAGTGGACCTACATGGGCTACCTCGCTTCCGTCAAGAGCCAGGATGGCGCCGCAATGTCGTTCGGCCGCGTCTCCACCTTCTTCGACGTGTACTTCGAGCGTGACCTGAAGTCCGGTAAGATCACCGAGACCGACGCACAGGAGATCATCGACAACTTGGTCATGAAGTTGCGTATCGTGCGCTTCCTGCGTACCAAGGATTACGACGCGATCTTCTCCGGCGATCCGTACTGGGCGACTTGGTCCGACGCAGGCTTCGGCGATGATGGCCGTACGCTGGTCACCAAGACCTCCTTCCGTCTGCTCGACACCCTGACCCTCGAGCACCTTGGACCTGGCCCGGAGCCGAACATCACCATCTTCTGGGATCCGAAGCTGCCGGAAGCCTACAAGCGCTTCTGCGCCAAGATCTCCATCGACACCTCGGCAATCCAGTACGAGTCCGACAAGGAAATCCGCTCCCACTGGGGCGATGACGCCGCCATCGCATGCTGCGTCTCCCCGATGCGCGTGGGCAAGCAGATGCAGTTCTTCGCAGCTCGTGTGAACTCCGCCAAGGCTCTGCTGTACGCCATCAACGGCGGCCGCGACGAAATGACCGGCATGCAGGTCATCGACAAGGGCGTTATCGAGCCGATCCAGCCGGAATCCGACGGCTCATTGGATTACGAGAAGGTCAAGGCCAACTACGAGAAGGCTCTCGAATGGCTGTCCGAGACCTACGTGATGGCTCTGAACATCATCCATTACATGCACGATAAGTATGCATACGAGTCCATCGAGATGGCTCTGCACGACAAGGAAGTGTACCGTACCCTCGGTTGTGGTATGTCCGGCCTGTCCATCGCAGCCGACTCCCTGTCCGCATGCAAGTACGCCAAGGTCTACCCGATCTACAACAAGGACGCCAAGACCACTCCGGGCCATGAGGACGAGTACGTCGAAGGCGCCGATGACGATCTGATCGTCGGCTACCGCACCGAGGGTGAGTTCCCGCTGTACGGCAACGATGATGATCGCGCCGACGAGATCGCCAAGTGGGTTGTCTCCACCGTCATGGGCCAGGTCAAGCGCCTGCCGGTGTACCGCGGAGCGGTCCCGACCCAGTCCATCCTGACCATCACCTCCAACGTGGAATACGGCAAGGCCACCGGCGCCTTCCCGTCCGGCCACAAGAAGGGCACCCCGTATGCTCCGGGCGCAAACCCGGAGAACGGCATGGACTCCCATGGCATGCTGCCTTCCATGTTCTCCGTCGGCAAGATCGACTACAACGACGCTCTTGACGGCATCTCGCTGACCAACACCATCACCCCTGATGGCTTGGGCCGCGACGAGGATGAGCGCATCGGCAACCTCGTGGGCATTCTGGACGCCGGCAACGGCCACGGTCTGTACCACGCCAACATCAACGTGCTGCGCAAGGAACAGCTCGAGGATGCCGTCGAGCATCCGGAAAAGTACCCGCACCTGACCGTGCGCGTCTCCGGCTACGCGGTGAACTTCGTCAAGCTCACCAAGGAGCAGCAGCTCGACGTGATCTCCCGTACGTTCCACCAGGGCGCCGTCGTCGACTGAGACTGAACGGTACCGTGTGAAGCGGTAGAGTGCAAGGGGCGGAGCGTGAAAGCTTCGCCCCTTGGTTTTCCCTGTACAATGTGGGGAAACCATTGGAGAGATACAACGAAAGGACACCGATGTCTGAGAACGTACATTTTCGCTCCACAACAAGGCATATGCTCAGAGAATCGCAAAACTACGTCAACCAAACGCTTATGGGAGGGCTGTCAGGCTTCGAATCGCCGATCGGCCTGGACCGGCGTGACCGCATCAACGCGCTGAAAAGCGGTGATATCGGCTTCGTGCATTCCTGGGACATCAACACGTCCGTCGACGGTCCGGGAACACGCATGACCGTCTTCATGAGCGGTTGCCCATTGCGTTGCCAGTATTGCCAGAATCCGGATACGTGGAAAATGCGTGACGGCAAGCCCGTCTATTACGAGGCCATGGTCAAAAAGATCGAACGCTATGTGGATCTTTTCAAGGCGACGCATGGCGGTATCACCTTCTCGGGCGGCGAATCCATGATGCAACCAGCATTCGTCTCCCGCGTGTTCCGTGCGGCCAAGGAGATGGGCGTGCACACCTGCCTCGATACTTCCGGATTCCTTGGCGCAAGCTATACCGACGACATGCTGAACGACATCGACCTGTGTCTGCTTGATGTCAAGTCTGGCGATGAGGAAACCTACAAGAAGGTGACTGGCGGCATTCTGCAACCGACCATCGATTTCGGACAGCGTCTGGCCAAGGCCGGCAAGAAGATCTGGGTGCGTTTCGTACTCGTGCCCGGACTCACCTCATCCGAGGAAAACGTTGAGAATGTGGCGAAGATCTGCGAGTCGTTCGGCGACGCAGTGGAACATATCGATGTGCTTGGATTCCACCAGCTTGGCCGTCCAAAATGGCATATGCTCAACATTCCCTACCCGTTGGAAGACCAGAAGGGGCCGTCCGAGGCAATGAAACAGCGTGTGGTGGAACAATTCCAATCGCACGGCTTCACCGTCTACTAAACGGGAAGCCACGCATATTCCAGCCAACGATTCCGGCAAATCAATCGTTTGAAAGTGCCTCAGCGATTGGAAAAAGGAATATTCGTGCAATTGTTGAACCAGCATTCGCCACGCGAAAAAATCTTCACATTCGACGCGTGGCGAAATGCTGTGAAATACCGCAAAACCGGCGACTCTGCCGTAGCCTTGAATCATGGTGGACATCTATGCTTTTCCTCAAGGCACGCCCAACGAAGCGCGTGCCACAGGTAGGGGATCGTGCGCCTACGCCGACCCTCCTGAACAAATGTTGACCCGACCTTCCGGCGTGCCAGACAAGGTATGGGACGCCGTGCTTTCCGTAGAACGTATGCCTCGATTACCAAGCGTGTCGTATCGTGAGATTCCAGTGCCGTGCGCCATGGCGAGTTTCGGCATTGGAGTTGAGATGCAATGCGACGAGGCGCGTTCCACAGGCTGGATCATGGTGTTGTATTCGCACAAATACCGAAATGACTGGCATTCTCATTGGCGTTGCGTCGCTTTCGCCGCGTTGCCGTTGTCTGGAGGCGAAGGCGATTGTCTGATACCGTCCATGTATTGGGATGCGATGATGGACCGTGTCGGTTCGTACGATGTCGAACATGTTTCGGGAACCGTCACAGTCACGAAAAGCACGACGTTTGGCACTCAGTCCGACGCTCCCGAAACCGGATGTGAGATTCGTGTGTCTTGGACGCCACTAGACTATGCCGATGGAGGCCTTGACGCGGGCGCCCAAGTGGGCGCGTGGGCTAGGTTCCTCCGGTCCATGACGCAATCCGAGGAGGATTATCCCGTTGACTGACGAGCCAAGGTTGCAGGCCGAGCCGCGTGAGGGCGTGCCCGATGTGATCGACACCCTACCGGCATTCCGCGAGTACTGCAGCGCATTGGCGTCTTCGCATGGGTCTTTGGCTGCGGATGCGGAACGTGCGTCTGGCTTCCGATACGGTCATGACGATTGGTTGGTGCAATTCAAAAGAGACGGTGCCGGCATAGGATTGCTTGATCCGCAGGCATTGGCTGCGGAAGGTGCCGATTGGAACGATTTCAATCGTGCGGTGGGCGATGCGGTATGGATTCTGCATGATTCTTTGCAGGATCTACCGGGATTCAATGATCTTGGATTGAAGCCGCAGCGGTTGTTCGACACCGAGATCGCCGCGAGACTGCTCGGCATGAAACGGTTCGGTTTGGCCGCCGTTACGGAGCATTACTTGGGATTGACACTTGCCAAAGAGCATTCCGCGGCCGACTGGTCGTACAGGCCGCTGCCCCGAGACTGGCGTAATTATGCGGCGCTGGACGTTGAATTGCTGATCGAGCTTGAAACGACCATGCGCGCCGAACTGCAAAAGCAAGGCAAGATCGAATGGGCTGAGGAGGAATTCGATTACGCGCTGCGCGAAGGGACTGCGCCACGCAAGGAGCATCCCATCCCATGGCTGCGTATTTCACATATCACCGAAATCATGAAGGACCGCCAGGCCCTGGCCGTGGCGAAAGCATTATGGACCAAACGAGATGAACTGGCACGCGAATACGATATTTCGCCGACACTGCTGCTCGCCGACAGCACCATCATCGAAGTGGCGGAACGCAAGCCGCATAACGCCGCGCAATTCAGGGCGGTCCGTTCCATCAACGAGCGTGTACGCATCCAAGCCGGTGCCGAACAGGAGAAAATGTTCGAACGTTACGCGCCGATCCAACGTAAAATCAAGCCAAGCATGTGGAAGAGAATAATCCAACAGGCGCTTGATCTGCCGGAAAGCGAATGGCCGGTCATCGAAAGCGGCAATCCCCAAAACCAGGAGGCGCAGAGCATATCCGCTCCACGAGCGACGCGAGTCTGGAGGGAACGTTATCCGGAACGTCTCGCAACGCTTGACAAGGCACGCAAGATGGTGGCGCAGATAGCGGAAGACACGCGTACCCCCGCGGACGTCATCATCAAACCGCAGTATCTGCGCAACCTGTGTTGGACCGACGAACCGCAAAAACGTGACGTTGCGCAATTCCTCACCGAGCAGGGCGCGAGGGCGTGGCAGGTCGCGCTGGTTGCAGAGTCCGTGAGTCGCGCTATCATGTAGAGGTTGCCTAACGGCAGAAATGTGAAGAACCGTATTTTTCAGGAGCGCAAGCGTGAAAATCAGCGTCAGGAATCTTGAGCCGACCAAGGTGAAGCTCACCGTCACCGTTGATCCGGAAGAGTTCAACCCGTATCTCGACAATGCTCGCAAGGAAATCGCCAAGCAGGTCAACGTGCCTGGCTTCCGCAAGGGCCACGTGCCCGGCAAGATCATCGACCAGCGCATCGGCTTCGGTGCCGTTGCTGGCGAAGCCGTGAACAACGGTGTGCCGGAGCTGTACTCCAAGGCTCTCGAAGAAAAGGGCATCCGTCCGATGGCCCAGCCGGAAATCGACGTTCAGGAAGTTCCGGAATCCGCCAAGGACGAGACCAAGCTGAAGTTTGTGGCCACCGTTGAGCGTCGCCCGGACATCGAACTGCCGGAAATCGACGGCATGGAGATCGAGGTCGCCAAGGCCGAAATCACCGACGAAGACATCAACAACCGTCTGGAAGCCCTGCGCCAGCGTTTCGGCACCCTCGTGGGTGTGGATCGCCCGGCCGCCAAGGGTGACTATGCCAACATCGACCTGACCGCCGAAATCGACGGCGAAGTGGTCGACTCCCAGGAAGGCGTGAGCTACGAGCTCGGCTCCGAAACCATGCTTGACGGTCTGGATGAGGCTCTCGAAGGCCTGTCCGCCGGCGAAGAGACCACCTTCGAAGGTACCTTGGAAGCAGGCGAGCACGAAGGCGAGAAGGCTCAGGTCAAGGTCAAGGTCAACTCCGTCAAGGCTGAAGAGCTGCCGGAACTCGACGACGACTTCGCTTCTGAAGCCTCTGAGTTCGACACCCTCGACGAGCTGAAGGAAGACCTCAAGAAGGCCGCTTCCCAGGATGCCGAAGGTCGTCAGGCCACCGCAGCTCGTGACGCTTTCATCGCCAAGCTCGAAGAGGGCCTGGAGATTCCGGTGCCGAAGGGCGTCAAGGCTGAAATGGTTGAGCAGCAGCTCAAGGGCGTGACCGCTGATCCGGCCAATGCCACCAAGGAGCAGAAGGCCGAAGCTGAAGAAACCGTCGAAAAGGAACTGCGCGACCAGATGGTGCTCGACGTGCTCGCCGAGAAGCTGGACGTCAAGGTCTCCCAGTCCGACGTGTTCAACTTCCTCGCTTCCATCGCCCAGCAGTACGGCATGGATCCGAACGCCTTCATCCAGGCCATCATGCGCAACGGCCAGCTCGGCTCCGCAGTGCAGGAAGTTGGCCGTTCCAAGGGCCTGCTTGCCGGCATGCGTGCCGTGACCTTCAAGTCCGAGGGTGAAACCTTGGATTTGAGCGCCTTCCTCGGCGAAGCCGCTGAAGATGAAGAAGCCGAGAGCGTTGAAGCTGCTTCCGCAGCCGCCGCTGTGGCTGACGAACTCGCTTCCGAAGAGTGAGTCTCGCTTAATGCCTGACTTGCGAGAGTCATCTTTCTAAAGCGTTGAGGGGTGAAATCCATATGGGATTCCACCCCTCAATTTATTTCGTATTCGGTTTCGGCATCCTTAAACAGGGCAAGACAGAGATTGCCGAAACATGAGTTACAGCAGGAATTTGATTTCGGCGAAAAACTCGCGAACCATATTGTTGACGAGCATGTTCGGGGGAGAGCCAGCCGCAATGCCTTGGGCGTTGTCCAAACCATATTTGTCGGCAATCTGCAACGCGCGGAACATGTGGAAATTGTTGGTGATCACCCCTACGGAAGCATTATCGTCACTGATCAGCTTCTTGCTGTTGACAATGTTTTCCTCAGTGGTTTTTGACTCCGGCTCCTCAAGAATGCGCTGTTCGGCAATGCCATGTTCCTTAAGATAGTCAGCCATGCCTTGGGCTTCGGGGAACGGTTCATTCGGTCCTTTTCCGCCGGAAACGATGCAGATGGTATTCGGATTCTCATCCAAATATTCGATGGCCTTGTCGAGACGGTAGCGAAGTACAAGGCTCGGGCCGGACTTACGCACTTGGGCGCCGAGCACCACCACATAATCAAGATCCGATTTGCCTTGCGCATGCATTTGACTGACGATGCAACCTTCCACCGTGCCGAATGCGACCAGACCGACGCATGCGACTGCGATCGCCACACCTCTGACCAGTCTTGGCAGCATCGCCCACCATTGGAAGAGCACTCCGAATCCAAGCACGGCGAACAGCGCCGCGAATGCTAGCCAGACAATCCAGAATACTGTGCCGGAATGCGTGTTACGCACTGCGAAAGCGTAACAAACACATACCGCGGCGAGCACTATGCATAGCGCGCCCGCAATTCGTCTAACCAACGTTGCCATATGAACCTCTCATTCATTGCGCGTCACACGCAATCCTGTCTCATCCTAAACTTGTGACCCCCAGACCCCCAAGCTTCACATGCCAATGCCAACAAATCCTACGCATTCCTGTTATTTCAATACCATGCGCATTATGTCATCCGTGAGCGGAGTTTTGGTATGGCTGCGGCTAGGATGGGGGAGCATGACTTCAGAAATGATTATGCTCCGACCGATGCGTCGCACGGATTTTCCCGCGCTTGAAGAGCTTGTCCGTCAGGCTTGGTATGTGGATGATGAGTCGGATGATAATGGGAATGTTCCGAACGATGAGCGCGGGTTGCGTAAGTATAAGCTGCGCAAGGCGATTCACTTGCGTAATATGCATCGACTCGCGGCCATCGACATGCATGATTTTCTTTCCCGCACCACCGAGGCTACGGTCGCTGAACGTGATGGTCGGGTGCTTGGCGTGGTATTGGGCTCGTTGAGATCCCGTGTTACCACAGCGCAGAGGATACGTCATGCTATTACGCGAAATTGCTTGGCGTTGCCCTTGTTGACAAGCAAGGATGGCCGTCGAGGACTTGCCGATCAGATTGCGATTTTGCAGGCCGATGAAATGTTGAAGCGAGATGCCGGCAAAAGCTATCAGGCTGAGGTAACGCTGTTCGTGGTTTCCCCGGAAGCGAGGGGCATGGGCGTCGGTCGTAAGCTGTTCAACCACATGCTTGACGTGTTTCGTGATGCTGGAATGAACGAGTATTTCCTCTTCACTGACACTACCTGCGATTACGGTTTTTATGATTACCGTGGTTTGACGCGTAAAGCGGAACGTACTGTACGCAGGGACTCCTTTACGCAAGGCGGTCTGGAAGACGGCGCGCTTTCCTTCTTCTTGTATGAGGGGCGTTGCTGAACGTTTCTGCCTTGTATGGAAAGTGATATTTTCGGAAAAGCGTCAGTATATGGACAGCATTCACTTATTTGGGTTGTCGATCTATCGGCAATTTTGGACGGCAACAAGTGAAGAGAGTATGCCCAGTCCTTTCTAGGGCTGATTTCTAGGTTCTGATGGCCGTTTCGCAATGTGATGGGTTACAGACAATGATGTCTGTAACCCATCATGAAAAACGAGCCGTTACATGTCAAAAATGGTAGATCCATATATGGCTTGAAATGTCATCTAAGGGATGACATAAGAGAGTGAATAAGACACGAAATTGAGAAAAGTGTCAAACTGGGTTTCGTCAGTGGAAGAAATGTTTCTGGACTTCTATCTGTTTCGCTGTGATGAGAGTCTGGAAGTTCAAAGGAGTGGAAATGAAGGATTTGCTCAGTTTACAGGCTTTGATTGCGCAACCTGCAAGTATGACCTCTAAAAGGCCACCATGTGTTGACACGCATGGAAATTGTTCGACGGATCCTAATTGTGATCCGAATACGCATCATTGGCATAGTTCGTGGAGTTGGTTCTGCTGAAGTAGAAGAGCAACAGTTTTAAACTGCAGTGGCTATCTGTTTTGAAGTTAACAGATAGCCATTTTGATAGATGGATGCTGTAATGAAAAGATTGAATGAAAGAGAAAAGCAAACAATTCTCGGATTGTTTACTGTATTTATAATTATTATACTTCTCGCCAGTGCATTTATTGGGCTTTTCATGTCTAGAAACAGTGCAAGTGACGCTAAAGATATAAAAAAAGCGTATGAGTCATTATCAGAAGTGAAAAGAAAACCTACAAACGCAACAAATGATGGCGGGCTACTGGTGCAAGTTGGGTCAAAAAAAGATATTCCGACTGTAGAATTTTATTTAGATCCCCTATGTCCGGCTTGTGCACAAATTGATAGAACATTAAATGATGATATAGGAAAAATGTATACGAGTGGTCAGATTAAGCTTGAAATTCATCCTGTGATTTTTTTAGACAAGTGTTCATCTGACCATTATTCGGCCAGAGTATCGGGATCCATAGCCTACATTTCAGAAAAAGATCCAAAGCATGTCGTTGCATTCATTTCAGAAATATTTGATGAAAAGTTCCAGCCTTCAGAAGTAGATTATGTAGAAATGTCTGATGAAAAGATAATCGAACAAGCGATTAAAGCGGGAATATCTAGAGAAATTGCAAAGGAAAGTTTAAATGGACAGTACGATGAATGGATTGAAAAAAGTAATGATTACACAATACTACGAAGCGACCTAATAGCTCCAGGGAGGGAGGGGTTTGCGACGCCATTGATTAGGGTAAATAAGAGAATTTGGTCAATGAAGGATATGGCGCTTGATGACTTATCAGATGCTTTTGTTGAAAGCTTAGGATTAAAACCTGAAGAAGTTGGTGATGAGGATGTTAAACCTAGAATAGGCAGTAAAGGAAAGTTGCTTAAAACTAATACAAAATATTTGGCGGAAAAATCTGATGCTTAAATTTATGCGAATTAGCAAGAGAATGATTCTTGGCGTGGTTTGCAGTATCGCTGGATCGACGTTATCATTCTTTGTTCCTCTTTTGATAAAAGATTTTATAGATAATAAAAAATTTGATCTTAGTTTACTGTATGTATTCCCTTTTCTTTTTGCGGCGCAATTCATATTGTGTGCAATTGGTGGATTGCTAATTTCAACTGAGGCCGATCTTCATGTGGCGGAATTGCGTATTCAGGCTATGGATATAATTTTTGAGAAAGATATGCTCTTTTTTGACAATGAAAATAGCGGTGAAATCGCCAGTGGAATAGTATATGATATCTCTCTGGTCAGGAATTTTGTGGCGGCTAGTATTCCTCAGTTTGTTTCGAGTGTTATCAATATACTGTTTTCCGTCGTTGCTCTTACTGTAATTAACTACAGACTATCTATTTTGGTTCTAATTATCTTTCCTGCAGTGATGATACTGGCTGTTCCCTTAGGTATATTTAATAACAGAAATGCGATGATGCTGCAAGAGAGAATTGGTAAATTAAATACGTTTACTTCAGAAATAGTGCGAAGTATGCGCACTGTTAAGTTATGTAATGCAGAGAGATGTATGCTTCTAAAATTCAAGAAACGAGTAAATGAAATAAAAGAAGTTAATCTCTTGAATGACAAAGTATATTCTTTTGTTACGCCCGTTCAAAATCTGATTTCGATTTTTTGTACTGGGGTCATTGTTTGCTATGGTGTTCATCTGATGGACGTACATCTCTTGACATACGGTTCGTTTGTTGCATATGTAATGTTATTCTTTCAGCTGGTTACTCCAGTAGGTGGTTTATTTACCTTTTATTTGAGTTGTCAAACAATCAAAGGTTCCTTAAAAAGAATCAACCGTGTCATCGGATCTCAAGAGAAGTAGATATGGAAAACTTTGCGTATAATAATGTTGATTATTTGGAACTGAAAAGCGTTTCATTTGGTTACAATGATAATGAAGTTCTTCATGATGTTAGTATGAGGTTGGAAAAGGGTGGTCGATATGCAATTATTGGACCATCTGGATCCGGGAAAACGACTATTATTAATACAATAACAGGTCTATATAGTGCAAATTCTGGAGCCATTGCTATCAATGAGAGCTTGCTTGATGGGCAGCATCTAGAAGAGTGGAGAAGGTGGTTTACTGTCGTCTCTCAAGATAATCTCCTTTTCTCTACAACAATTAAAGAAAATTTATTTTTTGGTCTTGATTTTGTGCCATCAGAAAAAGACATTAATAAATGTTTGAAAAATGCTTGCTTAGATGAAATTATTTCCGTTGGTGATTTGGAAAAGAGTGTTGGTGAGCAGGGGATGTCTTTGTCTGGTGGACAGCGACAGAGATTGCAGATTGCGAGAGCTTGTTTAAGGAAAGCTCCGATACTTATTTTGGATGAGGCAACGTCGAATCTTGATGTGAAGACAGAAAGACGTGTGCTTGATAACCTATTAAGATCGCATGAGTATGATATTTCAATTGTCATTTCACATCGCTTGTCTACGATAATAGACTCAGACGTTATTTTCTTTATTGAAGATGGTTATCTTTTGGATCAGGGGGATCATCGAGAGCTCATTGAAAGATGTCCAGCGTATAGATTTTTTGTTCAAAATCAACTCTTGAAGGATTGATATAGGGGAAGAGGGAATTGTGATGGTTGGTTACTCGGCGGATGATTACCTCCGTTTCTCGGCAGATAAGGAGACCATATACTATAGCGAACCTGTTTATGCTTGTGAAGATGCTTATGTTTTGCCGACGAATGACAACTCAGAGCAATGGGGCGTTAGGTCTGATGGGCATTGGACTTATGTCAATTGTCTGATGTACTCTTTTCCTCCTCAAGGTTGGAAAATTCATATCACTTCTACAATTTATGATGCTCAGAATGTTCTCTATGATGTTGCTGAATATCTTTTCGTTAAATCTATTTCTTTTAAATATCTTTCAAGTAGAACTTGTTTCATTCAGGCGAATGGAAAATATGCGGATAGACTTGAGTCAGGTAAATTCATAACTATTTACCCCAGTTCTGAACATATTTTTATTCAGCTACTAAAAGATTTAAAAACCATTGTTTGTAAATATGATGATGGTCCTTATATCTTAACTGATAAACAATGGCAAAATAGTAATGTATTTTTCAGATATGGTGCTCTGAAGCCGCGCTTTTCAAACGAAAAGAATGTACCTGTGATAGTGACTCCTCAGGGTGATTTAATACCGGATAAAGAATTACCGCTGTATTCCTTGCCTTCTTTCGTTGATGAACCTATATATGTTAAAGAGAATAATTATTTTATTGAATACTCAAATGGAAAATTAACGGATTATCAAATAGACTCCGCTGTCCATTTTAGTAATAACGGTGGGGTGTATCTCGCTTCGCGAAACGGCAAAAAATATATCCTTAAAGAAGGGCGAAAAAATGTTGGGGTCAGTGATAGGTCATGTTTGGATGCTTTTCATCGAATCAAGCATGAATATCAAATCCTTCGTTCCTTGAGTCCGCTCTCTGATGTTGTGAATGCTGTCGATTGTTTTGATGTCTGGAATCATGCATTTTTAGTTGAGGATTTTTTTGAAGGTCGAGATTTGCAGCAGTACATAGCAATGGAATTCCCTTTCGATGGATGCTCTGCTCGGACGGATTGCTCTGATTCTTATTGGCGAGGGTGTAAAGAGATCGCAACCAAATTGGAAAGTGCAATTGCGAAAATGCATGGAATTGGATTTGCGGTTGGAGATTTGAGCTTATCAAATGTGCTGATTAATGATTCTTTAGAAATTAAACTGATTGATTTTGAGGCGGCGAAAAAACTTTCCCAAGATTTTCAAGTAGATATCGCTACTCCAGGATTTACCAACGATGCTGTATGCAACTATGAACAACAAGATTGGTATGCCTTCGCGGTTATAGTGCACCGCCTTTTTGTTCCCATATGTCCCCTTTATTATCTGGCTCCTTCGTTGTTGTTCTGTCAGGATTATATGGTGCAAAAGCACTTTGGGAATGAGGCAGTTTCTTTTCTTCGGTCTGTCAGATCGCGAATGCTTGGCTTGACTCCGTTATTGTCTCATGGACCATTTATCGACAAAGCGTTACAGGCTTGTGACAAGCTTTTAGATCCTGAGAATATTGAAACCTTTATGAGACTTCTTTATAAAGGGATTGTCTCTGGTCTTGACTTGCGAGGTGAATATCCTGTCAAAGGTGATATTTCAATGTATGGCGATGAGATGTCTAAATATAGCATTGGGTCTGGTTTTGCCGGTGTGAGCTTGGCTTTGCTGAAATCTTCATGTTTGGAAAACTCGGAATGGTTTTATGCTATTGCGCGGGAGAAATATATATCGGTATTACGTAAATTGAAAGACGGTATGTCGTTCCGCGCGGGATTGTTTAACGGTACGGTAGGTGTGGCCATGGCTGCATATGAGGTGTTTTCTCGCGAGGAATGTCATAAAATGCTTTCTTATATCGGAATCTCTCACATTGATTATTTGGCAGGCATTGACGACTATTCCTTGTACTCTGGTTTGTCTGGCATTGGCATGGCTCTTCTGTCATTGGGAGCATCTAGGAACTCGCATGAAGAAAAAATGTTGTCGTATATTCTTTCCAAGGTGTATGAGAGATGCGATTGTGGTTTAACTTCGCAAGACATGCTGAGTTCGAAAGCGGACTTTACCTTAATGAAGGGCTGGTTGGGTGCAGGTCTGTTCCTGTGGAAGGCTTCTCTTTGCAGGAAAGACGATGCTTTGCGCTCCCGTGCGGAAAGCATTTTTCGTCTTACGCTAACGCATCTTGCCAATGCGGATAACAAGGAGCGTCCGATGTATTACGTGGATCATTTGAAGAATAAACCCAGAACAATGCCTTATCTGGATTGTGGAACTTCTGGTGTGGCCCTAGCTTTTATTGAAGTCTATAAAGATGGTAATGAGTCAATGGAATTCCTTAATGAGGAGTTTCTTAGAAGGCTTTCCCAAGGTTCAGATATGGTTTGCACGTTTAATGGTGGCTTATTCGGGGGTTATGTGGGACTGTTGCCTGCTGCAATAGCGTTGCGCGACTTAGGTATTGATGATGAGCTGTGGGAGCGGATTATTGATGGATTGAATCTTTACCTGATGAAGAACAATGGAAACATTGTTTTCCCGGGACTTTATGGATACAAGTGTTCCATGGATTTGGGGACGGGATCGGCCGGTGTGCTTTTAGCGTTAAGTGATTCTGGGCGATCAGGGGAATGGGGATCTTGGATGCCGGTTCTGGAAAATGAGGATTTTTCGCTTTTCCGTGTTTGAAAATAGCTATTGCTGCTGGCTGGGTGATGGCCTGTACGTGATGCAATGCGTGGCTATATTTGTATGCTTAGGGGTGAAGGTGAGTGACGATGTATTTGGGAAAACGAATAAGAATCGCTATCGTGGACAATGACAGATTGACGCTTGGCGTTATGAAGATGATGATTGAGCGTATTCTTCCGCAGGCTAACGTGTGTTGGGCTGTATCGGATGGTCTGACCGCGGTGAGTAAGAGTCTTAACTCGCGGACGCGTCCTGATGTATTGCTTGTGGATATGTCTCTAGAGGGAATGAGCGGTTGCGATGTGTGCCGGACCATTCGTGAGGAGACTGCTCAGGTTGATTTAGTGGGCATGACTGCTTTTTCTCTGGACCGTTACTGTGTGCCTGCTCTGGAAAACGGAGCGAGCTGTCTTGTGGATAAGGCGAATGTGAAAGGTCTTTGCCATGTCTTATGTGCAATAGTGAATGGGCGGCGGGCGGATGTTAAATATGCATCTTCCGAAAGTGCGCAGGAGTCGCATGAGAGATTATTGACTGCCAAAAGTGGAAATGTCAACTATGAAACGTTTGCGAAAAGGGAACGAGAGGTTATGGGGCTGTGTTCCCTGGGTTTTACCTCAAAGGAGATCGGCATCAAGCTTGGCATAGGGGAACCTACAGTGAAAACGTATATTCGAAGGGTCATGAAGAAATTAGGGGCTAAAAATAGGACTCAAGCAGTAATTCAATGGATGGAAATTAATGAACGTGAGTACTAAAAGAGTAAATCCATTTATTTCATGGTGCGTATTTCACCTCCAATATCTGCTTGTAGCGGTTTGTGTCATCATGACTATTGCGGAAATACTGTTTTTCCCTTCTGCGGGTGTGATGACATTTTTCCTCGTATGCGTGCATGTATTAGCTGTTGTCCTGATGCCGCGGCGGCCGATTATATGTTGCAATATCATTTTTTTTTACTTTTGTGATTTGCTGTCTTATTCCAGATGACGGTGGTCCAAGCTTTTTATGGGGAACTTGGTTGGCTCTGGGGTATGCGGGGCTGCGAATTGAGTCGTTGTGGGGGATGCTGTATCCGTTCGCGGTGGCATTGGTTCGAATGTGGCGCTTTAATGCTGATGGTGTGGCGGCCAATGAGTATTTCATGTTAATTCTTGTCATGTTCTTTGCATACTTCGTCGGAAAAACGTTTGCGTGGAAAGAACTTGCTGCCCAGCTCAAACAAAACAAACTAAGGTATGAAAAATTAAGTCAGCACGTCGAATACCTGCGAAAAGAGAGCGTGGTAGCCAGCCGAATTCATGATTCAGTGGCTGGTAACTTGGCATACATGGCAATTTTGCTGGACGGTCTAATCTTGGATGCTGAGAAGAACAAAACCTTTGACGAGAAAGAAATAAGAGAAGTGAGGGCTCTCGTCGTAGAAACTTTGGATGAGATGCGATCTGTTGTTGATTTAATGAATGGTGGAAAGACGGAATCAGTACAAGCGGACAATATGAGTCTCTCTGGATTGCAAATTGTAGGTGAGCAAGGGGATTCCTTCCTGAAGGAACTCGGATTTCATGGAAAGACGAGAATTGCGCTAAAAGATTTGAAGAATCTTGATGATGCTTTTTCCCGTGAGGTTTTTTCTTTGATTCATGAGCTATATACAAATATCGCTGTGCATGGAAGTCCAGGAGGTGAATACCGTCTCATTGTTTTTTGGGATGACGATGATTTAATTCATGTGGATCAGGTGAATGATATTTCGTCAAAGAACTTATTTCCTGACAAGCCGGTGTCCGGAAGCGGTTTGTCGCTGCATATGAAATGGATTAAGTCCATAGGAGGATTTGCTAAAACATCTTCTGAAAAAGGAGCATGGCAGTTTCATGCGCGTTTTCCTGTCATCATGTCAGAAGACTCGGCAGAGCCAGTGTAGACTTGGAGGGCACTTGGGATATATCTTGGCGGAATACGTATTGAGAGCGTTTGCTGATGTAAAAGGACCAGGGCTGGTCATGGAGCTAGGTGCTTCCATTATGATGATGGACAACAGTATAGCGATTAGTTTCATTTTTCCTCCTCTTCGCAGCGCCAGTTTGTCATAGGTGGAATATCCTTGTAATTATTTGTCGTAGGGAGTCATCTTTAGATGACTTTGGCGACTCTTCCGTTTTTTGATGAGTGGTGCTGTATGTATACCGCGATGTAGTAGTGGCTGAGTACACCTTGCGGTTGTGAGGCGTTCTTATCTAATAGGGAATCAAACCGGTTGCATGGTTTAGTTTGTGCGCAAGAGACCTGCAATGTTGGCATATGTTTTACTACGTGTCGACGAGAGCTCATGGTGCTGCACGCCTAGCGCGGCGATAGCATCATCCACGCGTTCTGGCTGCAAACAGCCCACGATAGGTGCAGTCACGCCCTTGGCCCAGTGCCATGCAAGCGCAACCTGAGCCATGGGCACTCCATGGTGTTCGGCTACTTCAAGCACACGTTCGACGATGGGCATGTCTTGGGCTTGCGCTTGATCATACTTGTTGCGCATGGTGCCGTCAGTGGTGCGGCTCCTGGCGAATCCTTCTCCCACCTGGCGTTCATGGTTCCGGCAGGAGACCCTGGCGCGATGAGCAACGAATGGCTTGAACCGGTCGATGCGCAAGCGTACGAGTCCCTTGCCTGAACAGACGGGCGCATACATGTGATTCAGCCGGGGTCAAGTCAGACTCGGCTGAATCTATTCGCCACTCACATGCGAAAGGCTTATCTCATGTTTGTCCTAAGGTGGGATAGGGGGAACCGAGAATAATCGCAAACTTATCGTCAATTGCCTGCCGTTGACGCCATTCGAACAAGCGCAGTTTATGCGTGCAGCCAAAGGCGTGCCGCAAGAATTCGTAGGCGATCCGGCGCAGCGTGGCAACATGGCAAGGACGGCCATCATCCCCGAAGAGCTCAAAGCTCAAGTCACCGTCATCGTCGGCAATGTTGATCCGGGAACATGCCGACAGTGTCCCAAACTCGAATGGTTGCAAACCTGGAGCGCCGGCGTCGACAAATACCAGCGACCCGGCATCCTACAGCCCGGATTCATGCTCAGGGTGGAATTCATTTTGATTGGTCGGCACACCGGGATACAAGCCAGGCGAGGATCTGCTGTTCGCTGACGGGCTTGAAATCCCATGCGTCGAGTCCCACGTTCACACTTCGCGGATCAGTGCCGTCGGGAACGTCCTGATGCGTATGGCCGTAGAGCAGCCAGCCTTCGGTGGTAGGCGCCATATCGGCGAACTCGTTCCAGTTGCTCGGCCAGTCGCCGTGTTCTTCGGCCAATGCCGAGAGTCTGGGGAAGTGGCTCATGGCGATGCTTTGCTGCGTGGTCGCCACCGTTATTTTGCCGGATTCATCGAGAACGGGAAGTTCCATGTCGATTTCGCAGTAGTCGTCGATGGTCTCGAACACGTCTTCGTATAGCATGTCATTGAATCGGAGACGGAAGTTGCGGTCGTGGTTGCCGATGATCAGATGCAGATGTTGGCAGTTGATTCGGCGCAGGCATTCGAGTGTGTGCTCGACGGTGCAACGGTAGGAGAGGTCGCCGAGAATCCACAGTTCGTCGTCGTGCCCGACGATCTCGTTGATATTGTCGATGATGGTGTTCTCATGACGTGCGATGTCGCAGATCGCTTTGAACGATGTCTGATTGTCGTGCACATATTGTTTGATCCACGCGTGTGCGGTGGTGCGGGTCTGCGTCTGCCAGATGTCGAGGTACTCAGCACGTAGCTTGCCATTGTTCAGGAACCCGCGCAGCGCGGTGACTAGTGGATGGCCGAAATGCGTGTCCGAAGTGAAATAACGCATGTGATTCCTTACTATATTGGGAGATTCCGGTGAGCTTGCTGACGGTCTGGTCTTTCTGATCGCGCAGCAGGTCGTCGAGCTTCGCATCGATTTCCTTCAGGTAATCGGTGATTTCGGAGACGTCCTGTTCCAGAGCCATCTGTGCCATGACGCCGCTGATGCCGGTGAGCATGGCGGGGTTGAGTTGCCCTGGCTGGGTGAATTTTAGATGTTTGATGATGCGCCCGTTC
The DNA here is from genome assembly GCF_001025215.1 of Bifidobacterium pseudocatenulatum DSM 20438 = JCM 1200 = LMG 10505. Taxonomy (NCBI): domain Bacteria; kingdom Bacillati; phylum Actinomycetota; class Actinomycetes; order Bifidobacteriales; family Bifidobacteriaceae; genus Bifidobacterium; species Bifidobacterium pseudocatenulatum. The sequence goes on along the minus strand of NZ_AP012330.1, from coordinate 1,320,373 downwards.
GGTTGCCGTACAACACCGGCTTGGAACGGTCCCTTCTTACAGTTCTTGCCGTATTTGGCGACCAGCTCAGCCGATTCCTTGGTGAGTTTTACCCAACGTCCGCTTTCGACCATGGCGTTGCCGGCTGCCTGTGCGCCTTTGCTGGCCGAGGAGACGGTCTGTATGGCTTTGGCTTTGAATGCTTTGGAATCGAAGCCTTCATCCTTGAGCCAGAGATCTATGGTACCGGCGTCGCCGAGGAAGACGATGCCTTGTTCGTCTTGGATGATGGTGACGCTTTTCGTGTCGTCTGGATTGTTGTTCCCGGTGCTGGCATCGGCATCACTGTCTCCGCCTTCGAATGGGATGAGTTCGTTGGAATCGTCGTCGATCATGGTTATTTCCTTCAAATCCACTTGGTAGCAGTATACGACTGGCAGACGCGTCGGTGCGCTTGGGAGTGGCGGGGAACAGGTATGAAAGCAGTGGGGAAGTGGTCAGTCTTCGATCTGGGCATCGCCCGAGTCAAGGGACTGGAAGATCTCGTTGAACAGAGCTTCGGTCTGCGTCTGGAGCTTTTCCAGGCGGTTCTTATGCTCGCTGCCGGTTGTGGATCTGTTCATGGTGTCCATAAGACGAAGGCTTTGCAGGGTGCTCTTCCATCGTTCGACTGGTGCGTTTACGGGAAATTGGTCGGCGTATTGCTCCAGTGTCTCCTCGATGGTGTCAAGCTTCTTGGCGACTCTTGCGGATGGGCTAAGCGCGGCCGGCAGATGCATGCTCGCGGCGGCCTGCTTAAGCTTGCTGCCTACCTGTTGTTCGCTGACAAGCTGCGCCACCTTCTGCATGTTTTCCGGATTGGCCGCAATGTCGACCGCCGTTTTGACGGCATAGGTCGCCGCCGATGCGACGATCCCCTTCAAAAACCCACCTTTGCGCGTCATCGGTTACCCCTTTCAACACGGAACTCTTCTAGGAACAGTGTAGTTCAGAAAAGGCGGGTATTGGTTGATTTATACATGCCTATGCGGCTTGGCAAAAGGAAGAGGCCCTGGAATTGAGCATTGCTAAGAGGCTTGGAAGCTGTTGCTACTACTCGCAGCAGCAATGAGATAGAAAAGAGGCCCACCGCATTTCAGGACGTAAACGTAGCCTTGGATGGGCACTGATGCACAGTATTGTACATCAGTGGGCAATTGAACATGCCGCATGAATGGCAAAATATGCAATCAAGGCGTAGATGCGCAAAAGTGCATGAAAGTGCGCAAGAGTGCGCGAACACGTTCTGGCGGATTACTAACGTGGATGCAGGCTCTATCTGTTGGAACCCCGTCGCGCTCGCGGAGAAAACATGGCTCATGGCGAATGCGGATTGCCCGCATGTTATCCACCGAACAGACAAAGGAACGAACACCATGGGCGTTAAGCATAGTGCGTCTATCGGAGTGGGGAGAATATGGCTGAGAGCTCTAGCGGCTGATTGGTCGATGCGCTGGTGCGTAATCTGAACGGTGAGTTCGACGAGACCGGCATGGAACTCCGCATGGAATTCAGAAAAGCCGAGTTCTCGGAAGATGGCGAAGTCGCGATTCACGCGATTGAGATAGACGACTGAAAAAACTGAGCGACGAAGCGTTGGTTCTGGCGACGGTCGCATCCGCTGGCATGACTGACTATGAGCGCGTCAAACAGTCACTTAGTTGGATGAGCCCTAGTAAATACCATCAAAGCCAAGGAATGGCTGCGTGATTATCTCCAAGAAAACGTCTGCGACCCTTGTCTGTTTCTATGTTGCCTTCTACTCAAAAGTGTTTTCCCATACTTGATAAATATCATTTAGCTGATTAGCTTCTTTGTCGGGAAGGACAATCCCAACGCTGTAACGAGCTCGCGTGACTGCAACATAAAAGCGTGAACATGTTTGTTCTTTTAAATCTTGTTCATGATTGCTGAGCCATTTTCGGACACTGCCGACAGGATAAATCAGAACGTCATCATAGGTCCTTCCTTTAGATTTGCCGAAATTGAGAATGTTGGATGAATCTATGGTTTTGATGTTGCTTTTATCGCGAAGGACGACTGGATGATACTTATCGGAGTAGGCTTGCGCGCACGAATCTGGGACAAGCCAAACTCCAGAATGACGACTTGACGATGATTTCGCTAAAGATTTGGTTTGGGGAAATGTGGGATATAGTTTGTTGGCGAACTGGATAATTGTTTCTCCGCATCTGTGGCTGCCGTTCAAGGTGTTTCGATCTACTGGACATCTACCGATCAGTTTCCTTTCCTGAAGAAAGCATTCAAGTGTTTTGCCCTTGTTTTTGCGGCTTCCATTGGTTCTATAAGTTTTCTGTCGCTCATCTCCACAGAGGATTATATTGATATCGGAATTGATGAGAAGTTCTATGAATTCGTAGTCGTATCCAGCCATATCTTGAACTTCGTCAATCAGGACAGCATCAAATATGCGTTGCAGTCTATTAAGTACTGCTCCGCCACTCTGCTTATTACAGAGCAAAGCGAGTTCAGGCAGCTTAGCCGCATAAATTGCGTTGGACGAGTTGCAGTAATGTCTAAGGGCTGGCTGTTTATAATAATTACGGCCTTCTGGCTTTATCTGTATGCCGGTAAATTGCATATCTTTAAAACCAGCGGCACCTTGGAATGGGCGCACCCCATGTTCTAGCAGAAAGCTGAACCATGGAAGAATGGTCACGTTCGATGGTACGCATCCGTATTTTTTGATGAGCATGTCTCGAGCGTTTTCTGCGTTCTCATCCGTAAAAGTTGTATATAGATATCTCTTGCTTTTATCTGATGTTTTTTCCAGAAGAAATGTTGTTTTTCCGGAACCCGCCGCAGCTAGATACATTCTAGACATTATTTGCCAACACCAACCTTCTTGGCGCCAACTTTACTGGCAGCCCATTCGATAGCTTTAACAATGTAATTTGGGTATGTTATCTTTTCTGTTGCATCAAATATTTTTAGAGCCACTTCGGTTTTATGTTTTTCCATATAGTCGAGTGTTTCATCGCGGTTATTATTTGATCTGCCCAGAATTTTAGCTAACTTTTCCGCACCTGCCGACTCGTATATCTCAGATTCGAGTGTATTGTAGTTTACTTTTTTCGCTTTCCCCTCAGTGAGATAGCTTTCATCATAAGAAATGACTTGATGGGCATTGGTGGCTTCTGGCGAATTAATAAAAGGATAGTCCCTGTATTTGCTTCGAAGGGCTTCGACGTTCCCGTCATTATCGGTAATGACAACAGTATCTTTTTCGATTTTTCGAGCGATTTCCAAAAATCTTAAGAAAGTGACTCCCCTTACTGATATGACGTCAATGCCGTCCTGAATCGGAAGCCTTCCGTACGAGTCAAGGTATGCACGCTGCACAACGAGTTCGTCGGCATCTCCCTCCACGAGTATTGATGCCTTACAGAGCAAAACGCGCAAGGTACTGTAGCCAGGAGCCTTCATGAAAAAGCGAGATGTATCTTTTTGCAAATCTGCGAAGGAAGTCGATTCGTCTCCGTTTAATAGTATGAGATTTTTGAGGTCAAGTTTGTTTGCCACGAAACTGCTATGAGTCGTTACTATCAATTGTATGTCTTTACAACGGTTTTTAACATCGTCGAGGAACATGCTCAGCCGTGTATGAGATAAGTGGTTTTCTGGCTCTTCAAGAAGAATCACATCTTTTTGACCATCTTTACTTTTCGATAATGCCAATTCTGCAGTGATAATGCTTTTGGTTCCATCTCCCACATTTGAGAAAGGGATATTCTCCAATTTTGTTACAATGCCGTTCTCCCAAGAACTAACGGTATCTGCCTCGAAGCCTAGGGTAACCGTTTTTCTAGTTAGGCTTTCTACCTTCTCGGATATCTTGTCATTGATTTGTTGGACTTTTTCATTTGCGGAAAAGTTGCTTCTCATTTGTCTATGCGCCTGAGAGATAACAATCTGATCACTCGGTTCCAGCACATTCCGAGCAATTCTTGAAACAACCGCTTTAGCATTTGCCCAAGCAAATGCGTGCCCTCCGCCAATTAGTGAAGCATTGAATTTAATCCCGACAGGGCGGATTGATTTACGGGCAAATGTAGTCCAAGAACAAGAGTAGTACTCTATCGGAATTCCAAAGCATTCTCTGGAATCAACGAATTCTTGATATTCATTGGCGAATGAGTCTGTATCCAAGGTGATGCGAAGGGATATACCAGATTCCTTCGCCCCTTTGGAATTGGCGTCCCCTTCATAGAGAGCTAATAATTCTTCTTGGTCATTACCGCCAAATACAGCTTCGATAAGAATCTCTGGCGGTTCGCATTGAGTTCCTGAACGAATATTTTTTATGTATGTGGCTACATTTTCAGCATTAAATAAATCCTCCGACAGATTCCTTGCTAAAGAGGTTCCTCTATATTGTCCATCTAATACTGCGGTGATGACTTCGAGAAGTGTTGACTTTCCCGCATCGTTATCACCGACGACAATATTAATTCCAGGTGAGAGTTCAACTTGCAGCTTGGAAAATCTCTTGAATCCAAATACGCGCATTTCCTTTATATACATCGCATATCCCCCAGACTGTCTAATTAACTATCCGCTTGTTTATATGGATTGGTAACGGTGTGTTGGATGGTTCTCTAGAATGACGAGTCCTCGTTCGGTGAATTCTTTTGGACTCCAGTATCCAAGGGTGGAGTGGAGTCGCTGATTATTGAACCACCATACGTAGTTGTTGAGGTCGCGCCTCAGTTGCTTGGTCGTGGTGTGTGTTTCTGCAAGCTGGCGTCCATAGTACGAGTTGCTGACTTTTCTTGTGCCTCCCTGATTGGAAGGAACAAGTATGACCGAAACATCGTTGTGCGTTTTTGCTGTACCTGTGCCTTCAAGGAGGAGCGTTGTTAACCGGCGACCGATTTATCAGCGATAATCTTTCCCATTTTCTTTGCGAAGCGCTGCAAGCGTCTTGTCCTTGCGTGCCTTTCGTCCGTCCTTATTCCGAATGGTGCCGGTTGGAAGATCGTGCTTCTTTTCATACGTGCCGACAGTGCAGTCGCTTCTTGTCTTACGAACTTTGCCGAACATAATCCGTCTCCTTTGGCTTTAGGCTATTCTAATTGTTAAGCTTGCGCATCATTATATTACCTATTGCTCGAGCGGTGGATAGCTGCATATCGAAAGAGACTTCTAGATCAAGATATACGGAATGATTCCACCATTAGGGGCTGATACTACTGGTATCCACACCATGAAATATTCTGAAATGTTCTTGTGGCTTAACACTGATGTCTTAGCAGAAGGAGAATCGCATGGCTGGCTCATACGGCGCGGAGACGACGCAGGGGGAGAGATACAGGCTTTCCTTCACCGTTGGTGGACTTCTCTCCCCGCAGGGCCGTGCGCTTGCCGAAATGTACCTGAATCGTATGGGCGGTGGCAGCACTGAGCGTTCTTCCCAAACCAAGGTCTCTGAAAAGATCTCTGAAAAGGTCAACGAAAAGAGCGACAAGAGTGCTGACGAAGAAGTCGGCGAATCCATTGCCACGATTCGCCAACAGGCCATCGAGGAAAACGTTCTTGCGATTCGCACGGATTCCGCGAACAGGCGCGTTGTGGCGGAAACTACTAGGCGGCTCAGTGCGCTCACGGTTGGAGAGCTTGCATATTTGGCAGGCCCGGATTCCTCCACATCCGACCGCGAGGCACTTATGTGGATCGCGATGTGCCGATATTACGCAATGAAGTACTTAAAAAGCATTATCTTACCGGCAATACGCATCTGGACTTTGAGGATTATGATCGGTTCATTGCGAACAAGGCTACATGGCATCCCGAGCTGGAAACCATAAGCGAGGGAACGGCAAGGAAACTCCGATCCAATCTGTTCAAGGCCATGGTTGAAGCCCACCTGTTCGATAAAAATTCCGACACGGTGGTCTCCTTCCTGCCTAGTCCTTCTTTGGCGGATATTCTTATGAAGAGACCGGATTCGTTCGGGTTTTTCCTATGCGTGAATCATCCTTGTGAGCACGAATGGGGGATAGCGTGACTGATTTCATCGCAGGCGTTGAAGCTGCCGATGAGCACCGTGACATTGATGATGATTTCGCTTATTTGCACGAGATTATGGAGTCCCTATTACATTTGTGATTACCCGCCTAGGCAGGAGCTTATCGAAGAGTCCTACCAGTATGTGCTGTGCGACATTCATATGGGTGTCTGGCTCAAGGGTGTGCACTGGCAGGACATATATGAGATTCCGTCGGATGCCATTTGCGAGCTGATTGTCAACGCAAGTGCATTGCAGCTACAACTATTCGAGCATTCAGATTGAGATTTATGACAATCGGCTTGAAATCACCTTGTCAGAGCGCTTGCCGATGGGTAGACCATTGAACGCATGAAGCGGGGCTATTTGAAATATACGTAACGATGCCTTGGCCTCTGCTTTTGAGTACATGGGTATATCGAGCATGGGGGCAGTATCCTGCGTGTGATGCAGAAGGTATGTGATGCCGGATTGCCGGAATCAAAATTCCTTGGCTGCGATACGGATCTGTGCATCAATATCTATCGTAATGGCTCAGAGACAGTTTTCGACGACGGGATTGTGACGGGATTATGACGCGATTCGGGTCTTGGTGACGCGATCATGAGGCGATTCGAATTTTGATGACGCTATTGCAGAGGAACACCCAACATCTGAAAGTTTTTAGGAACTGATTTTCGATGAGCTCTGAAAGAGGGAATGGGTGACTACTGCGTATGCCGTGGCTCTTAAGGAAACGCTGCCGGAAACCTCTGTCGCCCCCGGAACGAGCGGTTGGAAGTGGCGAAGCGTGTGCCGAAGTTCTTCGACAGCGAAGAACGCGCCAAGCGCCTCGCGAGACGTCTCAATGCACTACTGATTTTCAGGCGAAGATGGTTGCCGGGTTGCTGCAGCTGCTCACGTAATCTTCGCAGGGTGGCGAATCCGGCATTGTATATCACTTGGGTAAGTGAGCATGCCGTACATGAACAGAATATGTAATCAAGATGTTGGTACGCGAGAATGCGTGAAAGTACGCGAGAATGCGCGAACGCATTCTGACGGATTACTAACCTGGATGCAGGTTCTATCTGTTGGAACCCCCGTCGCGCTCGCGAAGAAAACGTGGCTCATAGTGAATGCAGATTGGGCAGCGTGCAACTATTCAGGTGTTACCTACGAACGTATATACAGCGTCAATTGGCTTTATTACTATTGCCGTAGGCAAATTCAGCCGGATATCTCTGAGCATTCTTCGCAAGCTTATCGAGGATTATCTCGTCAAGGTCAAATCCCAATTTGTCAGATAGCATGATGCAATATATGAGTACATCTGCTATTTCCTCATGAATATGTTCGATATTGCTGTCTTGTGGCTCGTCGTTCCATTGAAAACATTCCAGAAGTTCTGCGGCCTCAATGCTGATAGATTTGGCAAGATTGCCGGGAGTGTGGAATTGAGACCAGTCCCGCTCTGCTACGAATTTACGGATCGCGTTGATGCTTGAATCGGAAATCATAATACGTAAGTGTATGTCGAATCTTTTCTGAAGGCCTCTCTCGGGTGCATAATGAGCATATGACGAAGAGCGCGCTTCCAAAGTCAATCATTATAGATTTGCCGTATCAGAGCATTGATGACAAAGCAGAAATAGAGAAAGCCTTTGTCGAGCAATTAGGATACGAGACATTATCTGCTGTTGAGCGTGAGACTTTGCACTATATTTTCGATTATCCAACGGTGTATGTGGTTCATTCAAAGAAGAGGAATCAGCATACTTTACGTCCCGAATATACGGTGTATGTGGGAGAGACGAATAATATTCGTAGTCGAACAATGCATCATCTGAGGGAAGATCCCAAAACGAGAGTTGATTGGAAGGAATTTCAAGAAAATTTGCAGAGCGACGCTCGTTCTGTGTGACAGTATGTCATTGGCAATCCGCATTTCAACAAATCTCTGACTTTGGACGTGGAGAACCGGCTGATGCATTATCTTCTTGGCTCTGATGCAGTCAAGAATTTGAACAATCGTCGCGCCAACGCGCAAGGCGACTACTATACGCAGGATGAATTCAGCCAGATTTTCTCGGACATCTGGCTGGAACTGAACCGACAGGATCCGGAACTATTTCCGGCTGAGGAGATTATTCGCGATTCTGCACTTTTTAAAGCATCGCCTTTTCACCAATTGAGTGATGATCAGATAGCTGCGGAGGAATCGATTATGGACGCGCTTTCTGAAGCTCTTGCCGGCTCTGGTAATTCAGCCGATTCCGGTTTATCGAGACTGATTTTCGTGCAAGGCGTTGCGGGTACTGGAAAGACGGTTTTGCTAAGTCACCTGTTTTATCGCATAGCAACAGAAATGGACATCAATGGGCGCATCAATGACGAAGATGATGAAGATATTCTGGGAACCGATTCATCGCCAAAAATCAGTAAGGAAGATCGCAGAAAAGCATATATTCTTGTCAACCATAACCAGCAAATGCACGTCTATAACCAAATTGCAAGCAAATTAGGTTTGCAGAAACATTTTGGCGAGGTGGCTCTTAAACCAAGTCGATTCATCAATCGATTTAGTGAGAAAACAGCAAGTAATCGAGCTATTGCGGACAAGCCCCGAGGCAAAGCCGATGTAGTGCTTGTTGATGAAGCTCATCTGCTGTTGACGCAGGGTGACCAAGGATACTCAGGCAAGAACATGCTGCACGATTTATTGCGTCGTGCGAAAGTGGTTATTGCGGTATTCGACCCGAATCAGATTTTGCAAACTTCGCAGCGTTGGAGCGAAGAGGATCAGGACATGCTCTTTCCGCAGCAAGCAGAAAGCGACGTGCAAAAACTGCTGCTGGCTATAGCGGGCAGTTGGAGCGATTTGTGCCATTGAATATGTGGGGTGATCACTATTTGCTAAGTCGCATATGCTTGCATAGGCAATTTCGCATTGCTGCGGATGATGCGACGATTCGATGGATTGATGATTTCGCTGATGGTAAGAGAATAGGTCGTATTCCTCAAGACATTGGGGAGAAGAATAGAGAAACAGGCGAATATGTCCGCGAGCCATTTGAAATCAGAGTATTCGATTCGCCGGTTGAACTGTTTAAAGCCATAAAGGAGAAGGCATATCTAAAGGCTTCAGGCGTTGACGGATGCGGGCTTTCTCGTGTGGTTGCTACGTATGATTGGGAGTATAAGGGCGGCAAAATTAACGATTCAAGTCCCGATGGTCTCTGGAATGTTGAGTTGCATCGCGATGCACAGGGAGTATGGCGCATGGGAGCGGCTCAGGGAATGCCGAGAGGATACGATGCGTTTAATCCTGATGGAAGAGCTGATTATTTCTGTCATCCATGGAATTACGAAATCAAGGTAGGGGATAAGGGTCTTTCCCTAGATGCTGTCTGGGCGGAAAGTCCGCATACGCTTAATGAAGTGGGATCAACGTTCTCTATTCAGGGGTTTGATCTTAATTATGTAGGTGTCATCATTGGACCGTCGGTTACCTATCGCGAAGGGAAAATCGTTTTTAACGAAAAGGCAAGTTGTAATAAACGTGCAGTGAGTAAGAGGAACGGCTCAATCAGTTACGCGCAATCCAATCTGCGTAATGAGCTGAATGTTCTGCTCAAACGCGGTGTGCATGGATTGTATTTATTCGCCGTTGATCCTGAACTGCAGGCCGCTCTCAAAGAAGCTGCCAGTAAGTAATTGCTTGACTGTACTTGATGTTCATCTATGTTCATCTTTGAGTTTATCCAGCCGATGCGTATGCAATGTTGAGCGATACATAACCGTCCGAAAAGAGGCTGTCATGAAGTATGGAATGAGGAAACCCAGTTGGAAGAAGAGCCTGTCCGCGCGTACGAAGGGCCGCGCCACTCGTGCGGTCAAGCGTGCGCTGATCCCCGGCTATGGTAAGAAGGGCATGGGCTGGCTGTACCCCAAGCGCAAACTGTACAACACCGTCTACAAGAAGACCACGTTCAGTCTGTTCGACCTGTTCAAGTAACCAGGGCTAAAGGGGAAAATCATATGTGTTCCAATCCAGGCACGTACGAGTTCCGACTTTTATTAGACTTTCCTCAACAGAGCGCCGTTCCTACTGATACGTTTTCTGCCTTGCGGGAAGTCCATGAATATTCAGCGGAGAACGGCCCGTGTTTCCATACGGCTGCTGAGATGTTTGATTCTCTGGGAATATGACAGGTCCCGCCATGAGAACATTAACGTATGGCGGGATCTGGTCTTGTCGCTGTTGAGCTGTCGGACACTCAGACGAGCATGGCCTCGATGTTGTTGCCTTCCGGATCGTGCACGAAAGCGGCGTAATAGGTCGGTCCGTAGTTCGGCAACCAATGCGTGGTGAACTGACGGAAACGATTGTAGCCGGCGCCGCCTAGCATGCAATATGGGAAACGACGCCGGCCGCAACGACCGGCCAAGACGGACGGAACACACGAAAAGGCGAATCAAACACAGCATGGGCAAGAACGGCACGCAACCAACAACGAAAAACGTCACACCGGCGGTCACCCCATGGGGTAAGAACCGTGTGAAGAACACCGAAACCGGCAATCACGTGCTCATCATGCCGGGCATTGGATACACCGTAGACCGACCGCTGCTGTACTGGGCAGCGCAGGCGCTTGCGGCCAACGGATGGTTCGTGGACCGGCTCGACCTGAAACTGACGGAAAGCGTCGAGTTTCCGGAAATGATCGCCTGCATGGAACGCGTGGTCGACGAATGGCGCAAGGCGGCGCTCGAACATGCTGCCGAATCGGGTGAGGAGCCGCATTTGCTGGTCGTCACCAAATCGCTCTCCACACTCTCATATCCGCATTCCGCAAAACTAGGATTACGTGTGGTGCTGCTCACCCCGGTGCTCAACCCGCCGCCATTCGACAAGCACAAGTCGGTCATTCCCGCGCCGCTACCGGGAACTGCCGGCAGCCCGATGCCGCTAATCTGCGCAGGTGACGCCGACCCATACTACGATGACGCCAAAGCGCATCTGCTCACCGACCATGTGCGCACGTACGCTGGTGCCAACCATTCCATCGAAGTGCCGGACGATTGGCAGACGTCGCTCGACTACCTGAAACAGGTCACGCAGGCCATCGTCGACTACGCCGGCTGAAAAGACCGGGACGGACTATGCGCATCGTATTGCAGAAGGTCGGCGAAGGATCCGTCGACGTGGTCGACGAGACAAGCGGAGAAGTCGACACCACATTCGAACCACAGCATATAGGCATCGGCTATGTGCTGCTTGCCGGAGTGGAAGACACGGACGGAGCGAAACAAATCGACTGGCTTGCCCGCAAAATCGCCAACCTGCGCGTCTTCGAAGACGAGAACGGCAAAATGAACCGTTCCATCCACGACGTGAACGGCAGTGTGCTGTCCATCTCCCAATTCACGCTATACGCGAACGTGCGCAAAGGCAACCGCCCAAGCTTCGTGAAAGCCGGAGCGCCCGCGCACGCCGAACAGACATGGCACGGATTCAACGACGCCCTGCGCGTGCAAGGACTCGAAGTAAAAGAAGGACGATTCGGCTCCCACATGCGCGTGCGGCTCGCCAACGACGGTCCGGCCACCATCATCTTTGATACCGACGAACTCGGCGTCTGACCCAGAACCCAACGTGAAACCCTATATCCGACGATTGTCATAGGGTAAAACGCATGGGAATATGGAACGACCGCAAATTGATCGTCAACTGCCTGCCGTTGACCGAATCCGAACGTGCGCAATTCATACGTGCTGCGAAAGACATACCACAGGAATTCGTCGGCGATTCGACCCAACGGGGAAGCATGAGCTGGACCGCCGCAGTACCGGAGGAGCTCAAAGCCAAAGCCACCGCGGTCATCGGCAACATCGCGCCCGAGGAATGCGCGCAGTGCCCCAAACTCGAATGGCTTCAAACTTGGAGCGCCGGCGTCGACAAATACCAGCGACCCGGCATCCTGCAGCCCGGATCCATGCTCACCAATGCCACCGGAGCCTACGGACAAAGCGTCTCCGAACACATGTTCGCCATGATGTGGGCCATCATGAAGAACCTGCACATCTATGCGGCAAGCAACCCGAATGCCATGTGGCAAGACGCGGGCCGCGCCGTCAGCCCCAACGGAAAAACGGCGCTCGTCATCGGAACCGGCGACATCGGATCACACTTCGCACGACTCTGCAAAAACGTCGGAATGACAACCATTGGCATTCGCCGTAATCCCGCCGTCGAAGCGCCGGGCGTCGACCATATCGTAGGATTCGAGTCCCTCGACGACGTGCTGCAATACGCCGATGTGATCGCCATGTGCGTACCATCCACTTCGACAACGTACCACCTGCTCAATGCGGAACGCATCGCATCTCTCAAACCTGACGCCATCATCATCAACGCGGGCCGCGGCAACGCCATTGAAAGTCAGGCGCTTGCCGACGCGCTCGCGGAAGGACGAATCCGTGGTGCCGCGCTCGATGTGACCGAACCGGAACCGCTGCCGGCCAACTCGCCGCTGTGGTGCGAGCCGAAATGCCTCATCACCCCACATGTGGCGGGAGGCAACCATCTTGAGATCACCGAACGCAGTATCATCTCCATTGCATTAGGCAACGTCCGCTGCTACGCCAACGGTCAGTCGCTCGACAATCGCATGCCCATCAAAAGCTGACGGTCGCGCGTGCGGGGAGACCCGTATGATGGCAGTCGGGAAGAAAGGAAAGGGTATGACATTGAACAAATGGCGTCGTGCGACGGAATGGTTCATGACGGCATTGGCGTTGGTGTTCCTGTTCGCGTATTCGTGGGAAGTTCTGGCGAGGACGCATATCCTGTTGTGTGAAATGGTGATCAACATCATCTGGATGGTGTTCATCGCCGACTGCGTCGTTTCGATCCTGCTGGCAGAAGATAAGAAAACTTGGTTCAAAGACAATCTGCTGATGCTGGTGTCCATCGCATTGCCCGTCTTCAGGCCGTTGAGACTGCTGCGTCTGGTGGCAGTGCTCAACGTGCTCAATCGTACCGGTGGCATGGCGGTGCGTGGGCGCATCACACTGTACACATGCTGCAGCGTGACACTACTGATGTATATCGGCGCCCTTGCCGAATTGGATGTGGAACGTGGGGTTCCGGGCGCTTCCATCACCGATTTCGGTGAAGCGATATGGTGGTCGTTCGTGACCGTCACCACAGTCGGCTATGGCGATTTGTCCCCGGTGACATGGCAGGGAAGATGCATCGCCATCGGACTGATGATAACCGGCGTTGCCCTGATCGGCATCGTCACCGCGACGCTGGCTTCATGGATTGTCGACCGTGTTCGTGACGAGACCGACAAGCGTGCGGATGAGGCGGAATCGGAAACGGAACAGTTGCGCCACAATGTGCGGGAACTGACGGACACCGTCAACCAGCTGCGCGATGATATCGCGCAGCTGCGCAGGCTATAGCGGTTCTCGTGACTGCACCGGTATTATCGGTCGGTTCCACGGTCAACGCGACGGTATCTGTGGGCGTGCTCGAAGCCGCCACCGATTACAAGGGTCAGCGCTCGCTGCCGCGCGACTTCTCCATAGGACTGAAGCAGGGCTCCATTACCAACCAGCGTAGATCGGGCCGCTGCTGGAATCCGAACCGGTGGAACTCGATCCATGGCAGCCGCTCACCAAGCGTTGCCGCTGATATAACCGGTATGGAGCGAAGCCGTGGCTGGGATTGCAGCCACGGCTTTCCTGTTCCGCTGTGCTGATACTCTTTCATAAGAACAAATGTGCGAACGATTGGGGTTCAGTTGGCGGATACTTTGTCATGGCTTTCCGACGAACTACGCAGCGAATGCAGTCAGCCTGTATTGCAGCGTGCCCGTGGAATCGCCAACCAGTGGCGTGCGAAAATGTCGGATCTGCATTGCCTGAACGACTCCGATTCCGACCGCATCACCCTGCATGCCAATATGCGGGGCACCACCTCACCGTCCAGCCGATACGAAGTGCAGGCCACGCTCGATCTCTCCGACGAACTGTTCTTAGCGCGCTACTGCTCCTGCCCCGCGTTCAACGGTTCGCAGCACGGTTATGGCACGTATTCGTCGGCATATTCGCCCAGCTACCGCAACAATCCAAAATATCGCAGTTTCGATGATGATGACGATGAATACGATTATGTCGATGATTATGATGATTTCGGTTCAGGATCGACGTTCGGTCATGTGCAGGACGATGACGAGTTCGATTCGGATCCGGCTGGGGGGCGCCGCTATACGGGCATGTGCAAGCATGTCGCCGCAATGCTGCTGCTGTTTCTTGACCAGCCCGAACGGTTCCGCGGATTCAAGCGAAGTGGCGTGACCTCGCATATCCTATCCGACTACATGCGTGCGCTGGATGCGAAGAATGACAATACCGGTCAAAGCGCGCAGCTTGACGTGCTCAAGCGCATCGTCGACGCGAAAAGCCGTCTCGCCGACGAGCAACGAGGCGTCATTACGCAAGGGGCCACGAAAACAAAACGCAAGAGCGGTTCCATCATAGTGAAACCGGGAAGCGTGCGTCTGGAGCCCACGCTGATCATGAACCGTGAGCTGTGGAGCCTGACGTTGAAAATCGGCTGCGGCGACGCAAGTTATATCATCAAAAGCATTTCCAAATTCGTAGCCGACATGCACAACGGGGCATACGTGTCATACGGACAGAAACTCTCGTTCACCCACACTCCGGACATGCTCGAACCGTTCTCGCTGCAGCTGTTCCGATTCCTGCAAGGTGTTGTTGGATCACGTGCCGCAGCGCAACTGCAGAACAACTACTATTACGCGCCAGACGTGCGTATCGAACGTGAAATCATGCTCACCGATGGGGAATTGTGCGATCTACTGAACCTGTTCGAAGCGGAACCGCAACAGGACTACATCGAAGACGTGCTGATAGCACGTGGGCCGCTGGAAGCTCCCAAGCATGAGGGGCGTGAGAGGGCGCGGCAGCTCACTCCGGATGATTTCGCCCATACGGATGACGCCGCTCCGGGCTATGTCGAAGTGGCCACGCCAGGGGAGTCCAGGTCGCATACTATCGCCATATTCGATGGCAATCCGCAATTTCGGTTCATCGCCGAATATGTGAAGGAAGGCGCTTCGTCGGGCGTGCGTATCACGTCGAACCGTACCATCACGGATCGGATTGTTGGGCAGCGGGGCGTGTACCTCATGAGTGCCGAGCATAACGGCACTCCGACGGATTCCCATATGATGCCAGTGAGCGGACTCTTCCGTTGTACCGACAGCATCCTTCCCGCAGTGGACGCGTTGATGACATTGTGCGCGTCGAACGTTAGCGATGGTGTGTTCATTGCGGAAAACGACTGGCCCATGTTCGCACGAACAATACTGCCAAAACTTACCGAAGCGGGCATTGGTTTCGATATTCCGCAGGAAGTCGCCGAACGGATGGGAGTCGACTGCCAGATCGAATTCTACTTGGACCGTGATCTGCAGGGCATCACCTGCGAGGCTGTGGCACGATACGGCGATTTCGTGTTCCAGTTGGTGCCGACCGCCAAAGCGCTACGAGGCGTGATTAATCCGGACTCGCGGTCGAAAGCGGCGCTCATCAAACGAGATACGGCCCGCGAATCATTCGCGGTGCAGGTGGTTCGCCAGCTTTTCCCGACATGGAGTTCCATTGACGTGGCGCGGATTCGTGAGGAAGACGAACAGACTATTCTGCTCTTGCTCACCGAAGGCGTGGATATCTTGCGTTCGGTCGGGCAGGTGTTCTCCACGGCCGCGTTCGACGGCATGATGATGCCAGGCAGCCCTACGGTGAAGGTCGGACTGTCCATCGACTCGAATCTGGTTGAGATTTCGCCGATAGCCGACGAAGTGCCGATGAACGAGGTCGGCGCGTTGCTGAATTCCTACCGCAGGAACCGCCGCTACCATCGATTCAAGGACGGTACGTTCGTTGATCTGAAGAATGCCGATCTGCATGAACTTGATCAGATTGCCACAGATCTTGACCTTGATGAGCAACAGCTTGATTCCGGAAGAATCACCATTCCCGGATATCGGGCGTTCCTCTTGGATGCTCAAGTTGATGACGACGGCAAAAGCGAATCGTTCGTCGACTATGTCAACGATGTGAAAATCATCGACCCGAAACGATACGAAGTGCCCCGCAACCTCAAAAACGTACTGCGCCCATACCAGGTGGAAGGCTTCCAATGGCTTTCCACCTTGTGGGACAAAGGTTTCGGTGGCATTCTCGCCGACGAAATGGGTTTGGGCAAATCCGTGCAATTGCTGTCACTGGTGGAAGCTCGCAAGGGGAGCGGTCCAGCGTTGATTGTCTGCCCGGCATCCTTGGTATACAACTGGGCTGCCGAATGCGAGAAGTTCACGCAGGATCTTACCATCGAAGTTGTGGCCGGCACGAAGGCACAACGGCGCAAGCTCATCGCAGCCGTGGCACAGCAATGGAAGAACCCCTCGGAATCCAACGATATGCAGCGTACCGATGTGGTGATCACCTCATACGATTTATTGCGCCGCGACGTGGATGATTACGCCGCCTGCCGGTTCGCATTGATGGCGCTCGATGAGGCGCAATACATCAAAAACCATGCCACGAAGTTGGCGAAAGCCGTCAAACAGATCACCGCCGAACACCGGTTCGCATTGACGGGAACCCCCATCGAAAACCGGTTGAGCGAACTGTGGAGCATCTTCGACTTCCTCATGCCCGGATTGCTGGGAACCTACACGAAGTTCCGAGAAAAATACGAACAGCCGATCATGGCACCCGGTTCTGAACATTCCGTCATGGCTGACAAACTGCAGGCTTTGGTCGGACTGTTCATTAAACGACGTCTGAAAAAAGACGTGCTGACCGATTTGCCTGACAAGTTCGAAAACGTGCTCACCGTCAAACTGGAAGGCGAACAGCGCAAACTCTATGCGGCGCACGAGCAACGGTTGCGCGCCACCCTTACCAAAACCAAGGACGCCGACTTCAATACGAAGAAGATTCGAATCCTTGCGGAATTCACACTGTTGCGCGAAATCTGTTGCGATCCGAGACTCGTCTATGCGGATGCGAAAAACGCTTCCGCCAAACTTGACGCTATTTGCGAACTCGTATCCACGTGCATGGACGAAAGCAAGAAAGTGCTCGTATTCTCGCAGTTCACTTCATTCCTTGACCTGATTGGTACACGTTTGGCTGAACAGGGCGTGGACTTCTACACCATCACCGGCGAGACACCGAAGAAACGCCGTGTGGAACTGGTGGACGAATTCAATGGCAACGATGTTCCCGTGTTCCTCATCTCGCTCAAAGCGGGCAATACGGGGCTGAACCTTGTGGGTGCGTCCGTAGTGGTGCACGCCGACCCGTGGTGGAACGCGGCCGCGCAGAACCAGGCCACCGATCGTGCGCACCGCATCGGACAGACGCAGGATGTGAACGTGTACCAGATCGTAGCCAAAGACACCATTGAGGAACGCATCCTCAAACTGCAGGAGAAGAAAAGCGAGCTTGCCCAACAGTTCACCGACGGCACCGCATCTGGAGGCGTCGGCACACTCAGCAAAGACGACTTGCTCGACCTGCTGGCATAACAATCAACGTACCTGCCGCTTGCTTGAACGCACACGATACGAAAGCAACAGGTAAAGCGCACACTGCGGCAACACACCATGAGGCGACGTTCATGCCATAGGCAAAAGGCATATGAGGCTAAGATCATGGTTTCCGGATTAAAGATTGATGCCTGCTGATAATAGACGCCAGTGAGACGCGGTTTGCATATTTCCGACGATAGGCGTATATATAATCGTGCAAGTTTCAGGGAAGGTGAAAATCCTTACTGGCGGTAACGGTACGACTGACGTTCATAACGGTCCCATGCCGAAGCCCGCGACCCGCGAAAGCGGCTGATCCGGTGAGAATCCGGAGCCAACGGTCAAAGTCCGGATGGAAGAAACGGGGCTCAACATGAGTGTATCCTCACCAAACAATACCCAAAACAACGACGCCGAAATCGCCAGCGAAAGCATGACGCGCCCCGACAACGCGCATTCCACAGGCGTGGCCGACTCTGGACGCTGGTCCACCAAACGCATCGCCATGTATGCGCTGTTCGTGGCGCTGTCGATGGCCGTCAGCTTTGTGGAATTTCCCATTGTGCCAGGCGTTGAATGGCTGAAATATGATCCATCCGGCATTGTCAGCCTGGTGGCAGGTTTCGCCTACGGGCCAGCGGCGGCGGTAATCGTCAGCGTGCTTGGTTTCCTGCCGCACCTGTTTACCAACCCATGGGGCACGCTTATGGCCGTGCTCGTGGCTTTGGCATTATCCGTGCCGGCAGCACTGATCTACCGCAGGAACAAGACCCGCAAAGGCGCGGTCATCGGCATCATCGTCGGTGCGATCGCAGCCTTGGCGATGGCGATTGTGGGCAATATAATCGTCACACCGTTCTACGCGCATATGACCACCGCACAGGTCGTGGCATTGATCGTGCCGGCGCTTCTGCCGTTCAACGCGTTGAAATTCACCATCCATGGCGTGGTCACCTTCCTGATCTACAAGCCGATCTCCAACCTGTTGAACCGCTGAGCCTCGTTCACCATATCGATTCCGCATATTGATGAATAGGAAGGAACCTTTCGACGTATGGAAGGTTCCTTTCGTTTATGAAAGACTTTTTCCATGAATCCTGACAGCGCCACGAACACCATCGCGGTCGAACTGCACGATATTCGTTTCACCTACGACTCCGGCGCGACCTGGGCGCTCGACGGCGTGAACCTGACCGTTCGCCAAGGCGAACGTGTATGCTTGGCAGGACCAAACGGATCGGGCAAATCCACACTTTCACGCATCATCGCAGGACTTGCCGCACCCGATGCCGGACATGTCACGTTGTTGGGAAACAACGTATTCGATGACTCCGGCGCGCACGCTGACGCTTACCGCAGCGCCCGGCATGGTATCGGGGCGGTTTTCCAACATCCGGAAGATCAGATCGTCACCACCATTACCGAGGATGATGTTGCCTTCGGTCCGGAAAACCTCGCCATTGCGCATGATGATATCGATATGCGCATCGCCATGTCACTTGACGCAGTCGACATGAGCGGACAACGAGAAGCCGATCCCACGCGAATGAGCGGAGGCCAACAGCAGCGCGTCGCCATCGCCGGCATGCTTGCCATGAATCCCGAAATCCTCGTGCTCGACGAGCCTACCGCCATGCTCGATCCGCAAGGCCGCGCCGACATCATGCATATTCTTGACGAATTGCAGCAGCACGGCACAACCATCATTCTCGTCACCCACCATCGTGACGAATTCGTCAATGCCGACCGCATCATTCGCCTGGATAACGGGCGTATCGTGCAAAGCGCTCGCGGTAATACTGCAAGTATTCCGGAAATGGACGAATCAGGCACAGCGCAAGAAGACAACCCAATTGCCAAATCCAATATTGCAAATGGCGCATCGAAGCCAACATCAGCTGTACCAATCATTGAAATCCATAATCTGATATATCAATATCCAAACAGTAGCAAGCCTGTGCTCGATAAGCTTTCCATAACCATCAATGAGGGTGAAACCGTGGCCATCACAGGGCATAACGGTGCAGGCAAAACCACCCTCGCGCGTCTTCTCTGCGCGCTGGAACAGCCGCAATCTGGCAGCATTACCGTCAACACCATTCCCGTCGCACGCCAACGCGCCAACGGCAATATGCAGTCGCTCAAGCGTGCGGACCGCGAGAAACTGCGCGCCACCATCGGCTACGTCATGCAACATCCCGAACGTCAGCTTTTCGCCGAAACCGTAGCCGAGGACGTCGCCTACGGTCCGCGCAACCAACGGCTTGATGAAGCGCAAGTGGATGAACATGTCAGCCAAGCCATGGCATTGCTGCATATTGAACATCTTGCCGACCGTTCGCCATTCGACCTTTCCGGCGGGCAGCAACGACTCGTTGCCATAGCGGGCGTCATCGCATGCCAACCGCGGATTCTCATTATGGACGAGCCGACCGCGGGACTTGATGAAGCGGCCACAACCCGCGTGCACAATCTCATCCAAACCCTCCACGCACAAGGCATCACCATACTCATCATTTCCCATTCGCAAGCGGAAATCGACGTACTTGCCGACCGGACGATCGCGCTTGACGCTGACCGGAACGTTGGTGGAAAAGTTCGTGATGCCGAGCCTGGTTCTGCTGTCGAATCGGCAGGTTCGAAGAATCTGCACACGCTTGGCTCCGGACATGCAAAGGGAGACGTCCGTGAAAACCGCAGTTTTATGGAACGGCTTGACCCGCGCGTGAAGATGGTGGGCGCGTTGGCGGTCATGTTCTCCGCATTCGCCATCCGCTCTTTCTGGCAGCTGCTCGTGGCCGCACTGTTGACCGGCATGATCGTTGCGACATCAGGCATCGGCGTGAAACAACTGTTCAAATCGATTCACATGTTCCTTGCATTGTTCGTGTTCTGCGGACTGCTCAATGTGTTCTTCGTACAATCCGGCAATGTTCTTACGAACATCGGACCGATTCCAATCACCGACGACGGTGTGCGTATCGCTATACTGTACGCCTGCAGATTCGTTGCGGTCATTATCGTCGGAGTGGTGTTCCTCGCCACCACCACGCCTACGGCCATCACCGACGCGTTCGAAGCCTTGCTCAAACCCTTCGCAAAAATAGGCGTGCACGCGCAGGAGATCGCACTGGTGATGAGCCTCGCACTGCGGTTCCTGCCCACTCTGGGAAGCGAGGCGAAAGCCATTGCGGACGCACAGGCGGCTCGAGGTGGCAGCATCGAAACGGGAACGTTCGTGCAGCGTATCAAGGCGATGGTTTCCATCATCATTCCGGTGTTCGCAGGGGCGATACGCCATGCCGACAATCTCAGTCTCGCACTCGACGCGCGATGCTATGAAGAGGGTATCGCACGCACACATTGGCGCGTGATGAGCATCGCCAAACGAGACATTGCCGCGGGCGGTGTGGTTGTGGCATATGTGGCTGCGTTGGTTCTGATCGCTGGACTAAACTGAAGGCAGTCGGCGGATTTTACCGTCCTCACGCTACTCTTGAGCAAGCATCATAGATAGGAATGGAACAAGTTATGGCATTAACCAAGAAGCAGGTCAAGCAGCTGCGAGGCCTGGCCACCAAGCTCAATCCGCTCATCCAGGTCGGCAAGAACGATCTGAGCGAAAACGCCATCAAGCAGGCGGACGAAACCATCGAAAAGCGTGAGCTCATCAAGTGCTCCGTGCTCGACGGATCCGGTCTGACCGCCAAGGAAGCAGGCGAGGGATTGGCTGAAGAACTGAACGCGGAACTCGTGCAGGTCATCGGCAACCGTTTCGTGCTCTACCGCCGCTCCCATCGCGACGACGTGGAACATATCCGCCTCGTACGCGAATAAAGCGGGAAACTGACGCGACCAAACATAACAGGGCGGGTGCTTTCTGAAAACCAATCAGAAGACACCCGCCTTGCTGCAATGAAAATAAACAATCGGAAGTCAGGAAACCCCATGAAGGAGTGCTATCAGCGCGCCTGATTCCATTCGGGCTTCCATGTGTACTGCATGTCGTACGCGCTGGCCCAGAACATGTATTCGTTCTCCACGCCGGTCACGAAAATGTCGATCAGCTCGCGCTTGCGCTCCTCGCTCGCGTCGGCCACCAGTTTCTCGATATGATCGAGCAGCCACACGGAATCCTGCCAGAACTCGTCGGTCTTATACATGTCGACCCAGCTCTTGTACGGATTGTTGTCGAGCGTGTCCGCGAACTCGGCGGCAAGACGATAACCATAATCCGCATACACCCAGGCGCACGGCAGCACGGCCACAAGAATGTCGAGAATATCCTTGCCATAGGCGATGGAAAGGATATTCGACGTGTAGGCACGCGCGAAGGCCGACTGGCGCACATTGTTCATCTGCTCTTCGGTGATGCCATAGCTGGCCAAGTAGGAGCGGTGTACTTCGGTCTCGACCTGCAGGGCGCCGTTCTGCACCTTGAGCATGAACGCCATGATTTCAGGGTCGGTGGCCTTGGCTAATCCCAAAGCGTGCACTCTGGCGTAATCGTTCACATAACGAAAATCCTGCAGCAGATAGAAGGCGAAACGCTCGCGTTGCAGTGTGCCTTCGCCAAGCTCGCGGATGAACGGCTGCTGGTAGCCTTCCTCCCAAACCAGGTCGGCGGCCTTGCGCATGCGCTGCGCGAACGGCGGAAGATTGTCGCGTTGGATGCCTTTGGCGGCGTCGAACTCATAATCGAAATCGGTTGTTGATGTCACAGCAGTCACTAGACATGCCTCCCTACGCTGGTGTTAACCATCAGGTTCAAAGGGTTCAGGCCTCACTTGGCCCATCTCAACCCGACGAACACGGGTTCCCCTGCATTACGCCGTACATTATGGCAAAGCCGCACGAAATGTGCAAGAGCCCGTCCGTCGAATGGAATCGTGCCGCATGATGCGAACACAGGCGATGTTCGGTTGAGGGCGAGTGCAAGAATGGAACGTATGACTGAAAAGCAAGTTGCGAAGAACACCATCGAAAAGCTGGCTATCGTCGTGGTGACGTACAGGCGTCAGCAGCTGCTCGCCACCCTGTTCGAATCCATCGAAAAACTCACTGTGGCGCCATGGCGTATCATCGTCGTGGACAACGAGCACAGCGAGGCGACCCAAGGCATGGTCGACGATTTCCGTGAAGCGGTCACCGCGCAGTGGGGCAATACCATCGCCGACCAGTCGGGCAACGAAAGCCGTGTGGTGTACGCGCCGCAATCCGACAACCTCGGCGGCGCAGGCGGCTTCTCCGCAGGTGTGAAGAAGGCATACGAGCTGGGTGCGGAGTGGTTCTGGGTGATGGACGACGACGTGGCCGTGATGCCTGAGGCCATCGAAAGGCTCGCCAAGTGGACCGGCAGCCATGATGTGATCCAGGGAAGCCGATACGACTACGACGGAGGCCCGTTCTACTGGCAGTACGATTTCATCGTGCCTCTTGGCATTCCCAATCCGATCGCTCCGGCCGCGTTCGGGCGTCCCGGCTATCGTGTGATGGACACCTTATGCTTTGAAGGCGGCCTGTTCCGCCGCAATATCGTGGAACAGATCGGTTTGCCGGATCCCCGCTTCTTCATCTACTGGGACGATACGATGTACGGCTATCGCGCCAGCAAGGTCACCAATCCGATCGTGGTGCCCGACGTGATCCTGCGACGTACGCGCGAGATCGGTAACTGGGATATCGCCGGCGTGCGTCAGCTCAACTCCACTTCCGACATGAACCGCTACCACATCATGCGCAACCGTGGCTACATGGCACGCTATTTCATGTCGTTCGGCGATTACCGTCCGCTGATGTTCGGCTTTGGCACGTTGCTGACCGCCGCCAAGGAGGTCATTCGCTTGGTGATGGTGGACCGTGAGCATGCCAAGACCGGCTTGGTGCAGATTGTCAAGGGTTGGTGGGATTCGCGCAAGCTGCTGCATGATCCGGATTGGAAGCCGATGCCGCCGCTCAAGTAATGTGGCTACACCGTCTTCAGACGGTTATTTTCTTATGATTCGCCCCATGCCGATGCGTTGCGTTGGCATGGGGCGAATCGTTTGCAGAAAACAATCGCAAATATTTGCGTTTCATTGCGACAGATTATGCAATCGTATTCACCAATTGTGTATTGTCGGCGCGTTTTGGGGCATGGGGCGAGTTACTATGGCGTTTACCGGTTCGATATACCCACTATGTACCTTGATAGGAGAGGTCGAAGATGATTGAAACTGCACAGGCATTTGGCGTTGACATTGGCGGCTCCGGCATTAAGGCAGCCCCGGTTAACCTCGAGAAGGGCGAATTTGCTGAACCGCGTCTGAAGATCCTTACCCCGGAGGTTTCCACTCCGAAGGCCGTTGGCGAAATCGTTCGCCAGCAGCTCGAGCATTTTGAGGTTCCTGAGTCCGCTCCGGTCGGCATCGCATTCCCCGCTCCGATTCATGTTGGCGAGAAGCTCGGCTATATGGCCAATCTGGACCAGTCTTGGGTTGGCGTGGACGTCACCGAAGTGTTCTCCGAAGCTTGCGGCCGTCCGGTCACCGTGGTGAACGACGCTGATGCGGCCGGTCTTGCCGAACAGCAGTTCGGCGCAGCCAAGGGCCAGGACGGCCTGGTCGTCGCCACCACGCTGGGCACCGGCATCGGCACCGCGCTGATCTTCAACGGCGAGCTCATTCCGAACACTGAGCTCGGCCATTTGGAACTGCTCAAGGGCAAGGGTGACGCCGAGAAGTACGCGGCATCCTCCATTCGTGAAAAGCTCGATATGGGCTACAAGAAGTGGGCCAAGCGTCTGACCAAGTATTATTCCCTGATGGAGTTCTACTTGGATCCGCAGCTGTTCGTCGTCGGCGGTGGCGTGTCCCGCGTGTCCGAGAAGTTCCTGCCGTACATCGACATCAAGACCCCGATCGTCGCAGCCAAGCTGCACAATGAGGCTGGCATCATCGGTGCTGCGTACTACGCAAGCATCAAGCAGAAGTGATGTCGTGAACCATAAAGGTTCCTAACCTTCATATAAGCGAGAGCCGTCCGATTCATCCGTCGGACGGCTCTTGTTATTCCTCTGATGATCGCATGGCGAATGCATCCTTCTTGCTCGATGCAACACTTGCGCAACCCAGAGAGTATGGTGGAGACCATGCGTTTTTCCTCCAGAGTCGATATCAGCGAGCCCAATCCCATCGCCAAAGCCGAAGCGGAAGCCAAAGCAAACGGCATCACACTCGGCAAACTCAACGACTCCAATCCAACCAAACATGCGCTCGCGTCGGAACTATTGCCGGACATCTACGGAGCGGAGCCACGCGGGCAACGATACGCACGCGAAGCGCTGGCCGCATTCCTGCATGAACAAGGCAATACCGCTACCGCCGACGACCTATACATATTGAGCTCGACGTCCGAAGCGTACTCATGGCTGATCAAACTGCTCTGCAATGCAGGTGACGCTGTGCTCGCACCGAAGCCGGGATATCCGCTCATCGAATCGATCGCACGACTCGAATGCGTCGACATGATCGAGTACCAGCAACGTTTCGACGGATCCTGGTACATCGACGTGGCCGAACTACGCGAAGCGCTTGAAGGTGAAGATGGCGGCCGCATCCGCGCGCTGGTGCTCATCAATCCCAACAATCCGACCGGATCGTACGTCAAAGCGTCGGAACGTGAGGCCATTGTGCGGCTTTGTCATGACCATGAGGTGGCCATCATCGCCGATGAGGTGTTCTACGACTATGATCTTGAACCATTCGATGGCAACGCGCGTCTCGCGGGGGAGACCGGCACGCTCACATTCGCATTGGATGGGTTCTCGAAGACGTTGGCCGCGCCACATGCCAAAGTGGGTTGGATCCAAGTGTCCGGCCCGGCGGCTGAAGTGGATGAGGCCAAGCGCAGACTCGACGTGGTCGCCGACGACTATCTGCCAATGAGTGAGATCATCGCCAAACAGATCCCCGCCATGCTGGGCGCCGCAGCCGCGCAGACCGCGCGCGTGCGAGAGCGCGTGCAAACCAACCTCGCAGCCTTGCATACCATGCTGGATGATGACGAGCAGGGCATGGTCAGCGTGTTGCGTGCCGAAGGCGGATGGAATGTGCTTTTGCGCGTGCCCAGCGTGCTTGACGAGAACGAACTGGTGTTGTCCATGATCGAAAAGCACGGAATTTCAGGACAGCCCGGCTATTTCTTCGATATGACGTCGAACGGCTATCTCGCGATCTCGTTATTGCCGGAACCCGACGAATTCAGGCATAACGTTCAGACGGTGCTTGACACCGTCAACACAATGATCGGCTGAAACATGTTGTGGTTCCATCGTCGACACCGATGAAGGAGCCGCAACATGTGGGGAACGGGAATAATCCGTGGGTATGGTCAGGCTTTGGAAGCCTCATATTTAGCGCGGATGAGGTCCGTGTAAAAGGCCACGGCCTCATGCGGGCCACCGTCGAACACCACCTGATGATCGTCGACCACCAGCGTGCGGTCGATCGCATATTCCGCGCGTGTGATCAGCTCCGTGTCATGCGTGGCGAACACTACCTGTTTGTCGTAACTGAACAGAGCTTTCGCCACATGCGCGGACGCCACCTCGTCCAAACCCTTGGTCGGCTCGTCGGCAACGATCACCGCGGGGGAGAAGCTCAATGCGGAAGCGATCGCCAGCAGATGACGTTTCTCGCTATCCAATGCGGAGGCGGGCTCACGTGCGACCGCCGCCAGATCGAAATGCGCGAACAGATTGCCGATGATCGCCTGGCGTTCGCTTTCCGGCACCTTATGCTTCTTCAACGGTTCATCAATCGCCTCGCGAATGGAATCCGCTTTGTAATAACTGTTCGGAATTTCCTCGCGACGAACGCGGCCGATCATCGATTCGATACGTTTCAGATCACGTTTCACCGACGGATCATACGCAGCACCATTCGCGTCGATACGCACCGAACCGGACGTCGCAGACAATGCGCCATCCAACAGCTGCAGCAACGTGGTCTTACCGGAACCATTCAACCCGATCACAGCCACACGTTTGCTTTCCGGAGTGATCGTCAACGATGTCGGCTCCAGACCGACATTGCCATCCTCATACGTGTGGCCTGCCTGATCTAGCGTGAACGTGACGTCATGCGTCGCTTCGGGACGTTTGGATGAAAACAGCGAATCGAAAAAACCCATGGCAACCATTGTACGGGCGTGCCGAACCCATTGCATACGAAACGGGGCCGGAAATCCAAACTCCTTGTGGGAGTTTGGATTCCCGGCCCCGTCAAGCCTGCGGACAGGATGTCAGGCGAAATAGAATCCCGAGAAATCGTACTTGTACACGCGGTAGATGTACGCACTGTTCAACGTCATCTTGAACTGCGCCAGCAGATCACCATCCTTGTTGTACTGGCCGAACAGACCCTTCATGCCCGAGTCGATGAGGATCTGGCCATTATCCAATTCCTGCGCGGAACTGACATACGGCGAATATGGCACGTCGAACGATGACACTTCCGTATACGTGCCGGCATTCTCGTTGACCAGATACTTGCGATACCGCGAATTTGCCGTGTCGGAAGACAGTTCGATCGAGATTCCGTCGATCACCGACCAGTCAAAATCAGGACGCGTCAACGAAGTGCCGAAATTATTGTCGAACATGTACAGGTAATACTGGCCGTCAGGCAACGAATCATCGGCGACGTATGTGATGGAATGCTGTCCGCCGGTATCGGAAAAATCTCCGTCTTTCGCTAGGAAACTGCTGACCTCATCGGTGCCTGCCCACACGGACGGCTCGCCGATCATGTAGTCGACCGTCGGATCTGATTCCAGATCATCCACTTTGATGATGGTGGACGTTTCGCGTGCGGAGAATAACGCGGAACCATCATCCAACAGTTGGATGGTGTTGCAATGCAGCCAATCCCAACGATTCTGGGCGCTCGAATCCGACTCGTCGGTTCCTGCATGCGTGGTGGAGGCCTTATAGTCGGCGAACAGTTCGCCGAAATCCACCAAGCGGGTCACACTGCCGGTGGAAGTGTTGAGCTTGATGACCTGATCTTGCACGGCATTGTCGTCGCGGCCCATTTCGGTGGCCAACAGCACGATGTCTCCATTGGCGTCCATCGCGTAATCGTGGTGCAGAATATAGTCGGATCCAAGATCATAGATCTTCTCCAACTTGCCGAGACGGTTCATCGCTGCCATGTGGTGTGTGGAAGCGGAGAACCACATGAGCCCGTCATCGTCGAACAGCAGACGATGCGAACGATAGTAGAGCACGGGAATCTCACCGCGCAGCACGCCGTTCGTATCATAATAGAACATGAAGTCCTGCTCGTCGGAATCGTTGCCGAGTATGGCATACAGGCCATCGCCCAAGTCTTCTCCGGAATCAGCTACGACGGTCTGCTCCAGTTGCACTTCCTCATTGCCAAGCAGGGAAGCACCCCTGTGTTCGAAGGTATGCGTACGGGATTTGCCATCGGCGTTGGTCAACGTGATGGTGATGGTGTTCTTTTCCCCGGGAATAAGGCCGAGTATCTGGAATTCATGGGTTTTGCTGTATTGCGATTGCTGGTAGGCGTCACGGGTGAAATCCGCGTAGCCGTCCGCATGCACGGTATAGGATACGGATACCGAGTCGTCGGTGGTGAAATACACATACAGCGACGTGGTGTTGGTGCCGTACGGATCCTCGGTGACGAACATGTCATCTTCCGTGGCGGCAGACTTGCTTTTTTCCTGCTCGAGCTTGTCGTCGGCCATATTCTGATAGTCGGCTGTGTACACATTCTCGATACGTGCGTTCAGCCGTTCGATCCTGTTTTGTCTGATGGCCGCATCGACGTTGTCATAGCTGGCGAGACAGACGCCCAATGCGATGGCCGATGCTACCACGGCCGCGGTCCAGCGTTTAACACGAGGATGGTTAGACAGAAGTGGAAGCGATTTCATAACTGATGTCTCCAACAAGGGTTCATCTCATATCGAACAGTTACGACACCACTATTATTCGCAAAACTCGGAACAAACCGGAGATTTTATTGGACAAACCGTAATAAAACCCTGAAATAACCCTGAAAACGCCGTGCCTCATATCAGGGTGAACCACGACTGCACGTCATGGAACAAACCGGAATTATTGCGTATCAGCTCGTCGTCGCGACCATATAGGAACAACGACAACACCGTCACCGCCAACATGAACAGCAGCAGCGCCAACACCAGTACGCGCAACAGCCAGCACAGCCGCGGACGGTCGCAATCCAACGCAATGAGCAGCAGAGGCAACGAAGCCAAGGCGAACAGCCAACCGAAATCGGCGATGTAGCGCCACCCAAGACCACCCAAGCGCGCGTCAAGCGCCACAATCAGCAAACTTAACAGCAGGAACGTCGTCAGTGTACGCCACATACCGACATGACCACGAGCGCGCATATGCCGGCGTAGGAATGGGCATGCCAGCGAAGCCAATGCGAGAGGCGCCATGACGAACAGGCCTCCAGGCATCGCCTCCGTGAACCCCCAATCTTTCAATGGGGTGGGGTCGACGGCAAGGAACGGGAACATATTCGTCCAGCGCAACGGCAAAAACAGATAGTATGCGACCGTCCAAATGAAATTCGACCACGACTGATGGTAGCTCGTCATATCCGTGACCGTTATCTGATATGACGAACCGAAATCGAATGGCGAGGAGAAACGCACCATGTTATAGGCGAACAACGGCACCACCACAACCAATGCGGGCACCAGCACGGCCAAAGGCGCACGCAACGCATGCAACATGGCGCAGACGCGCCCATGCGCGCCAGAAGCGAACACGCCATCACGCAACTGTTTGGCAATCGCACGAATCTGCGGCCAGAACAACGGAAACGCGGCGAACGCCACCACCACAAACGACGGACGGCAACCCACATTCGCGGCAATACACACCGAACCGGCAGCCAAACGAGGCAGCGACAACGATTCGACCGTATTCGCACCACCATCGCCACCGGCATCGGCCGCGTTCGGGTGCGCCGCACCCATCCATAGCCATAAGCCCAACGTGCTCAACAACAAGGACGCCGCAATCGGCACCGAATAAAAATTCGTCCGATACCACAAGTACGGGGCGTTCGACGCCAAAACCACAAACACGCACAACATACTGACCGCAGCCAGCGAAACATGCGGACGCACACGCTCGATCACGCGAATCGTCAACAGGCACGCGAACACCAAAAAAACAAACATCAGCAGCGGCACCGCAGCGCCAGACGGCATCATCAGACCACCATCAACCCACAACGACGTTATCGCACGATACGGCACAAACAACAGCAACGCCGGCACCACGCCAAAATACGAATACCAACGACCATCAAAAAACGCATAATCCCAATACACCGGACTCACACCATCGGCAAGCAATTGCTGACGAGTCGTCACATCATACGGATTATCCGCATCGCGCAACGCGTCGGGCACATCCAAATCAAGCCACGCATGACCATTAAGCAACGCCCGAGCCACATGATCATACTGATCGTAATCATACGTATACATGCCATCCGTATGAAAACTCAACGGCACCGCAGACACCAACTGCCACGCCACCGCCGCAACAGTCACCAACCCAGGAACCGTCAACAACACGCCCAACGTCACACGCTGACGCACACTCGACGTATTCAACGGCACCTTCCACAGGCGCGAGCCCGGACGCCACAACGCCACCAACACCATCACCAACACCAACAACGCCACACGCAACGGACTCACCGAAAACGGCACACGCACATTCGCGCGAACCGCATCAAACGGAATCAATGACCCCTTCGGCTCCACCACCTGCACGCGCACCGTACGACCGGCCGCAGCCCTCACATACAACGAACGAGACGAATCCAACGACACCGAACACAACGAACCAGCCACACGATCCGCATCCGCACGAACACGCACCGTACGCAACACGCGCGAACCGGCAGGCACACCACCCATAACCTCATCGGACACCGGCACGATCCGCACATACTCAGACGAACCATCCGCAGCCACCTGCAAATACGCCTGCGTCGGATCAGTAACCTCCAACAACCCGTCATCACGACGCTCAAGCCCCGGCCCCAACGTGTTATACGCAGCCGCCGAATCACCCGACGCCGCCAACGAGCGGAAAAACGGCACATTACACAACACGCACTCAACCAACACCACCACAACAAAAGCGGCTACAATAGCTGCGCACACACGATGACGCGCCTGAAAACGCTGTTTCGAAAAAGTCACGAACTTTATTCTAAAGGCTGCATGTCGCATTGAATTGAAAGAATGGCCCACATGTCACACCTCACACCAGCATCGCCATCAGCACACCATCCACACCAAGGACGGACCATGCTCAACCACGCCATGCAAGGGGTACGACAACTCATCAACCACAACAAACACCCCCACAACACCGCCGACGCCAACCCCTTCGGCAAAGCCCTCGACACGCCAGACGACATCGTCGATGAACTCACCCGCAACGCCATCAAACTCAACCCACTCATCAAACGACACATCATCAAAGGCTTCGAAGGCATACCAAGCACACTCCAACTCGGCTGGGCGCAACTGCCACAAACCCAAGGCAAAGCCTTCTCCATCGGACTATTCACCGACAACAACCACTTCGCGCAAATCGCGCTCGCCGACAGCAAAGCACGCGTCTTCGCGGGCACCAATCCCGAAATGGACGTGCAGGATCTGGAACCACGATTCATATTCGTCAAAGAAGAAACCCTCACCCTGCCAGACGGTCCACGATTCGGACACGCGACAAACGGCGCGCCGAAGATGGTGCGCGCGTCGCAAGGCGGTGTCGTGGGACGCATGCCCGATGGCCGCATGATGTGGCTCGCATCCTGGCTGAAAGTCGGCAACCGCTACACGCTCGAACAGATGCGTGCCAACCTGCCGGAAACCATGCGATTCGATCTGGAATACAGGGATGCCATCACCATCGCATTCTTCGCAGCCTACATGCTGCCGCAAATGAACGGGCTACTCGTGGGATTCGGCACGGGCAACATCTTCCGCAGGCTCAACCGAGAGGCGCCGATGGGCGCGATCCGCCGATCCATCAGAGACACGATGAGCGCACGCTCCCATGGCATGCGCGCATCCGGACTTGAGGATTATTTCGCCGACCTCATGCGCGAGGCAGGCGCCCTTGACAAAGACCAAGGGCTCGAAGCAGTACACGGCGCGGAACCATTGCACCTATACACGTCCAGCTACTCGGGCTGCTATTTCTTCGCTTGGGATTCCACACTGCCGTTCTCGGCATCGCTGCGCGCGCTGAACATCGAAGGCAACCTCAACCGTTTCGCCGCAGTCAGTTCATGGCTGGAACGCAACGCCCGTATCGGCAAGCTGCCCACAGAAGACACCGTAACCCGCGCGGAAGCCGCGCAAATCGACATGGCGCTACTGGAAAATCCGGCGCTGATCGCATTGAAACCGGACGACGAATTCGGCGCGATCCTCGACTCACAGCAGGATGACGGCGTCCAAGCCGTCATGCGCCTGGTGGACATCGCCGCGGAAACCAGACGTTCCATCGCCGAAAACACGAAGGACGGCGAGGATGGTACCGCCTTCGGAGCCGAAGGCGGTTCGGAATGGGTATACCGCCAGACAATGTCGAGACTATTGCGCAGCATGCGCCTGCCATACCGCTTCGACGTGGACTTCCGATGCAGTCTCCGAGACGGCAATATGGCCATCGGTTTCACCTCTGCCGGCGTTTCCATGATGCCATCCACCAAATATGACGTGTCCCGCCACGCATGGGTGGATATGACGGACGCCGAACGCGCCCGCATGAGCGCGGACTACAATCTGCGTGTTGGACTGATGATGGCCGCGTTGAGTTTTGGCGCCGATCCGGGCATACAGCGTGTGTCGATGCATATCGATTCGATTGGTTTGGAAGAGGCCGTGGCCGAGCAGGATTCCGCCATCAGCGAGCTGATGAGCGAGGCTTTGGCGGCTTTCGAACGCATTCGTACTGGAGATATGGGTGTTTCTGGGTCCAAGGCCGATCCGAAGGACGGCGATTTCCACGGAGACCCGTCCCGTCCGGTGGCGCCGAGATCCGCCGACATGGGCGTTGATGGCGTCAACTCCGAGGATACGGATGATGCGTTGAACAGCCAATTCGAGGATCTGATGCGGGATATCGACTTCGACGAAGTGACGTTCGCGGTTCCCGACGAGATTGCGGACGATTCCTCTAGCATGGACGACGGTTCCGCACAGGGCGTGCATGATGGCGCTCTTGACGCGGGACTGATCGGCTTCGGCGATTTCGATGGGAATGGTGATGATCCATTAAGCCAGCTTCGCAAGAATCCGACCGTACGCAATCTGGTGACGGTCACCTTCACCAGAAGCGAATTCATGGAGCGTCTGGGCGAGTGCGGATTGTCTGATCCAACAGGCACATACCGTATGTTCGATGCGGAAATGGATGTGGACGGCCTCGGCGCATTGAAGCCAGTGGACGCCACGTTCGATTTGCGCGATAGTCGTTTCTCCCCATCCGGAAGTCAGGAGGAGCCTGAGCTTTCCGACGCCATATTCGACCATGACACGGCACAGCTGTTCGGCTGCCGTGACATGTCGGGGTTGTCCATTCAGCGCGTCGACCTGCTGCAGCGCGCGGTTGGCGAATTCCACAGAATCGCGCAGGACTCCCATCTGGAATCGGTGGCCAAGGCAAAGCAGGCCATGGACGTCATCAACACCATTGCCGACCCGGAATTGACGTCGTTGGCTCCGCAGGTGACGAGTGCGCTCATCGATGGCAAAGACACTCCGGACTTCTCCTTCCGCTTGGCCGACGAGCTTGACGCGGAACGCATCAAGGCGAGAGACCTGCTGTTCTCAGGACAGGTCGACCAAAGCGTGGAACTGGCCGAAGCGGCGTTGGAGCGAATGGACCGACTGTTCGCTTCGAATCCGGGCGTGCCGCGGTATTTCAACTCGTATGCGGAACGCGTCATCTACAATCGCATGTTCGCCACGGAAGGCGAACGGACCGTGCTGATTCCGGACAATCTGTTCTACGCGCATATGGAACTCGCCGACGTGCTTGCACAGGTCAAAGGCGTGAAGGCCGCGTTGCCGCATCTCAATGCGATGGTGCGATATGCGCCGGCCTACCCGCTTTCCCATCTCAAGCTGGCGGTTCAACTGGCGCGCGCCGAGGATTGGGATCCGGCCAGAGCGGCTTGCCTCAACGCGTTGCACGTCGCACTTGACCGTGAGGATGCGTCGTTCGCCTATTACAGACTCGCCTATGCGGAATGGATGTGCGACCACTTCGACATCGCGGCCGCCGCGTACATCATGAGCGAGGAGATTGCCCCCGGGCGAATCGCCATGCTGGAGAGCGAGCTGCAGGAATTGATCGGACGCGCGCAATCGCAATGCATTCCGGTGCCCACCGACGTTCCGGAAGCCATGCACGTGCTTACCCAAGCGGGACTGCCGG
This sequence comes from Bifidobacterium pseudocatenulatum DSM 20438 = JCM 1200 = LMG 10505, assembly GCF_001025215.1. Classification (NCBI taxonomy): domain Bacteria; kingdom Bacillati; phylum Actinomycetota; class Actinomycetes; order Bifidobacteriales; family Bifidobacteriaceae; genus Bifidobacterium; species Bifidobacterium pseudocatenulatum. Next base: position 1,286,184 of record NZ_AP012330.1, on the reverse strand, counting down.
TATGGCCCAATACCCAGGTCGCATCCTTGGTACGCAAGGCCGCGCGGGTCTGTGTGGATGAAGGCATGTTCGTGCCGGCACGTACGCTTTCGGTTGCCGCTTCAAGGATGGATGACGAGGAGCGCGACGGTGCCGACGTGGTGCAGATGCAGTTCCTGAGGTCGTTGAACAACTGAACGGCGTGCTTTCCGCAGTGCGCCAAACAGACGTTGGCGATGCAGTAAATCGAACATTTGTGCGATAATGTGTGCATGGCGGCTCTGACCGGCAAAACATTGAAGACAGTGACAAGGCAATGACAATGACAAGGCATGACGATTCCGAACAACTCGCATGGGATTTTGACGCTTCTGAAATGGGCGGCGATACGGGCTCCGCGTCAACCGCTGTGGTTCCCGACGGGGGAGTCAGCTCATATGCGCCGGGCAGTGAACGCTGGATCGCCGCATTGCAGCCAACCGATGCCGACGCCATGCGGTTGACCCGACTTGATGTCTCGTCCATCAGTGCTGAAGCCGCGGCTCGATTGTGGGCGCGTGTGGCGGCGTGGGTGGAATCCGACCAGATCGCATACTACATCGATGACGCGCCGGTCTCGTCCGATGCCGCCTATGATGCGAGAATACGTTGTCTGCAGGCGTTGGAAGCCCAGTTCCCATCCCTCGATTCCGCGCAATCGCCGACGCATCGTGTCGGAGGCACCTTCTCCAATGATTTCGCATCGGTACGCCACCCGTCTCGCATGATGAGTCTTGACGATGTCTTTTCGCTTGAGGAACTGCATGAATGGTACGACGGTGTTATTCGGGGACTTGATTGGCCTGAGACGAAGCCTTTGCCGATGACATGCGAAGTGAAAATCGACGGTCTTGCGCTTAACCTCATCTACCGTAACGGCGTGCTCGAGCAAGGTCTGACCAGAGGTGACGGCGTGATCGGCGAGGATATCACGCTCAATGTGCGCACCATCTCCACCATTCCGCAGAATCTTGCGGGACCGGAAGAAGACATTCCCGAATTCGTGGAGATCCGCGGTGAGGTCTTCATGCGATGGGACGATTTCAACACGCTCAACAAAGAAAACGAGGATGCTGGGCGCGCGCCTTTCGCCAATCCACGTAACGCGGCTGCCGGAAGCCTGCGGCAGAAGGATCCGCGCATCACCGCCACCAGAAGGCTGAGCTTCTATGCGCATGGCATTGGAACGCTCCAGTGGGGCGCCAAACGTGGTGCCGACCATGATGCGGTCAACAACCAATCCGAAGCGTATGGGTTGTATAAGAAGTGGGGCATACCCGTTTCGCCACATAACCGTGAGGTCACCACATTCAGCCAGATTCTCGACATGATCGATTATTACGGCGAGCATCGCGGTGACATCGAGCATGCGCTCGACGGCATCGTCGTGAAAGTGGACGATCTGGGGTTGCAGCGGTCGCTGGGCGCGACCTCGCGTGCGCCACGTTGGGCCATCGCCTACAAGTATCCGCCGGAGGAAGTCAACACGGAGTTGCTTGACATCACCGTGCAAGTGGGGCGTACCGGCCGCGTGACACCGGTGGCTATTCTGAAGCCCGTATATGTTGCGGGTTCAACGGTGTCGAGAACCACTTTGCACAATCCGTTCGAGGTGGAACGTAAAGGCGTGCTTATCGGCGACACCGTTGTGGTACGCAAGGCAGGCGATGTGATTCCCGAACTTGTAGGTCCAGTGTTGGAGCGTAGGGAAGGGCACGAAGACCAGCTGCGCCGTTTCGTGATGCCTTCGCAGTGCCCGAGCTGTGGGGCACAACTCGCTCCAGCCAAAGAGGGGGACAAGGACATCCGCTGCCCGAACGTGGAGTCCTGCCCGGCGCAGTTAACCGAACGCATCATCAACCTGGCGTCCAGAAAGGCGTTCGATATCGAACATCTGGGTGACCAATCGGCCATCGCGTTGACGAATCCAGAAGAGGATCGCCCTGATTCGGTGGCGACCTACGCGCCGGACATCACGGAAATCGTGGTGGCACCGGGGCAGGAGCCAGAACCGTACGAGCCGGTGGAAGGGCTGGAGCTGCCGGCCCGGCAAACGCCGGTGTTGTCCAGCGAGGCCGGCCTGTTCTCGCTGACATCCTCCGATTTGCAGGATGTTCGCGTATGGCGAGAAGCGCCAATCATCGAAATTCATGAAACCGTCGGCAAGAACGGTAAACCGAAAAAAACGCGCAAACGTATCGGCGGATCAGGCCTGTGGCATCAGGTTCCGGCGTTTTGGACGACTCCGACAGTGGCGAGAAAGCGTAAGGACGAAGTCGATGGATCCGCGGAATATCCCGGATATGATGTGCCTGAGGATGCTATGGTGGTCCGAGAGGAAACCAAGGTGTCGCGTTCCGGAGCATCCAGCGTGCAGCCGGTATATATACGCCCCGCGGAAAACACAAGGAAAATGCTTGACGAAATTGACAAGGCACGTCACGCCGACTTATGGCGTGTGCTTGTGGCCCTGTCCATCAGGCGACTTGGTCCTCCTACGGCACGTGTTATCGCCAATACGTTCGGATCGCTTGACGCCATCGAACGCGCCAGTGTGGACGAACTGTCACAGATAGACGGCATCGGTCCGGAGATCGCGGAATCGGTGGTCACGTGGTTCGCGTCGGCCAAGGAACCAGGCGATTGGCGCGGCACGGTGTTGGAAGCATGGAAGGCTGCTGGAGTCGGTGCGGAGCAGGTTGAAATCAGTACACTACCGCAGACGCTTGAAGGTAAAACAGTGGTTGTCACCGGTTCGTTGATTGACTTCTCGCGTGACTCCGCCAAAGAAGCGATTATCTCCCGCGGTGGAAGAGCCTCAGGATCCGTCAGCAAGAAAACCGATTGGGTGGTCATTGGCGAAAACGCCGGTGCCAAAGCCGCCAAAGCAGAGGAATTAGGCGTTCCCATGCTAAACGAGGACCAGTTCAAAATACTGCTGGAAAATGGAACGGTGTGATACCGGCACGTCAAACTGGCAACGTAATCGCAAGAAAGCTCTGGCATGCCGCGTCTCCAGACGCTAGTCTGGTACGCGGCTAAAGGAGGAACCATGACCGACGAGCGCACCATCGAAGCGCGCATCTATGAGCGACTCAGCAAAGTAATCGACCCGGAACTGGGTCGATCTGTGACTGATCTGGGCATGATCGCAGCCATCGATGCGATACCGGTGGAAGGTAAGGCGAACACCTATGAGGTTCGTGTGGAGGTCGAACTGACGGTAGAAGGCTGCCCATTATCGCAGACCATCACCAACCAGATCAACGGAGCGGTGGCATCCTACCCGGATGCAACGCTGCTGCCGCGCATCGAAGTCGGATCTATGAGCCAAGACAAGCTCACCCAACTCGTTGCCGGTCTCAAAGCCGAGCGCAAGCAGAATCCCTTCAACAAGCCGGGCATCAAAACCCGTATTTTCGCCATAGCATCCGGCAAGGGCGGTGTCGGCAAATCGTCCGTCACCGCGAATCTTGCCGCCACTTTCGCGGCGCTCGGTTATGATACGGCTGCCATTGATGCCGACATCTATGGATTCTCGCTGCCGCGACTGTTCGGCGTGCACGCGCAACCCACCAATCTGAATGGCATGCTCATGCCCGTCACCGCTTGGGGAACGAAATTGATTTCCATCGGCATGTTTGCGGGCGCCGATCGCGCGATCCTTTGGAGAGGGCCGAGACTGCAGCGTTCGCTCGAACAGTTCCTTTCAGACGTGTGGTGGGGTGAGCCCGACGTGCTTCTGCTTGACTTGGCTCCAGGCACCGGCGATATGGCGATTTCCGTGGCCCAGGCCTTGCCGAACGCGGAACTGGTGGTGGTCACCACGCCGCAGCCATCCGCATCCGACATCGCGGTCCGCTCCGGCCTGGTGACGCTGCAGGTGCCGATGAAAGTGCGTGGTGTTGTGGAAAACATGAGCTATTACGAGCACAAGGGTGAACGTCTGCGGATTTTCGGCGAAGGCGGCGGCGCGCGCGTGTCGGAACAGCTGACCGAAAGCCTCGGTTATGACGTTCCTTTGCTAGCTCAGCTTCCGTTGGAACCGGAATTGAGGGAGACTGGTGAGGCCGGACGTCCGGCCGTGCTGAATGAGGATGGCTCATTACGTGCCGACGATATTGGCGAGACATTCAGGAACCTAGCTGAATCGTTGATGCGCAGGCCCCTGTAAAACTCTATGGAACCGTGTTCCCGTACTGCATTCAGTATGGGAGGGAAACCCGCGAAGACAGGCCATTGCAAAAAACCGAGCGTATTCCATACCGGAAACGAAGCGAAAATGAAACGGCCCTTGTGAAAATCTTGTGCCTTGTGTAGTATCAAGCGCAGACACGGGGGCCGTATGGCTGAGAGGAAGCAAACGCTTCGACCGTATGAACGTATACCGGGTAATGCCGGCGCACGGACGTCTCTCCATTCCCGTGCCTTGTCAAAGAGAGAAAGGCACATATCCTATGATTGAAGAAAAGCAGTCTTCCGTAGTGCGCAAGCACAACAACAAGTGGCGTGTAGTCGATATTGTCGTGGCTGCCATCATTGCCGTTGCGTCCGGTGTGATCTTCTGGGGCTGGGACATTGTCTGTACCGCACCACTGGCTCTCTTCGGAGCGGTGACCCCTGGTTTTGAAGGATTGCTTAACGCCTTTTGGCTGTTCGCAGGTCCTTTGGCGGCCATTATCGTGCGCAAACCTGGTGCCGCGTTGTTCGCGGAAACCCTTGCCGCCGCGCTTGAGCTCACCATGGGCAACCAGTGGGGTGTCGGCGGCTCACTGATCGTCGGCATCATGCAGGGCTTTGGCGCGGAAATCGGCTTCGCAGTCTTTGCCTACAGGAAGTGGGACCTGCTGTCCACCACCATTGCCGGCGCCTTCGCAGGTATAGGCTGCGGTCTGTACTACTGGATCACCAACCCGGCCTGGAGCACGGTGCGTGCCAGTATCTACCTAGGCACCTCCATCATTTCCGGTGCAGTGCTCGCCGGGATGGTGATGTATTTCCTACAGGTGGCCATCGCCAAAACCGGCGTGCTTGACCGTTTCGAATCCGGCCGCACGCAGGAACTGGTCTGACGATTCGTTTGTGAAGTCCCGTATCGCATTCACGGTGAGTGGATACGGGACTTCTTTGATGCGTGTTCGCCTTGCGAATGTCAAATGCAAAAGGAATGAAAGAACGATTCATGGGTACTGATGCAGGAAAACCGTTTTCCGCAGCCGGGGTGGTCGCGCGCGATTGGGGATGGCGGCATGCCTCACGTAAGGATTTTGCGTTAAGGCATGTGGATTTCACCATACAGCCGGGGGAGCGCGTGTTGCTGTTGGGCGCTTCCGGTGCCGGAAAATCGACGTTGATGGCCGGTCTTGCCGGCGTGCTCGGCGGTGATGATGAAGGCGAACTCGAGGGTGAGCTGCTGATTGACGGAACGGATGCCCGTCATTCGCGTGGGCGCTCAGGATTGGTATTGCAGGATCCCGATGCGCAGACGATTCTGGAACGTGTGGGAGATGATACTGCTTTTGGTTGTGAAAATCTGAATCTGCCAAAAAATGAGATTTGGAGCAGGGTCCGTTCATCACTCGACATTGTTGGACTTGGCTATATGAAACTCGATCGTTCCACACGCAGGCTTTCTGGCGGGCAGCGTCAACGTCTGGCTTTGGCTGGTGTACTCGCCATGCATCCCGGGCTGCTGTTGCTTGACGAGCCGACCGCCAACCTTGATCCGGAAGGCGTCAAGGAAGTGCATGATGCGGTACGTGGTGTGCTTGACCGAACCCATGAAACCTTGGTGGTGGTGGAGCATCATATCGACGTATGGCTTGATTTGGTGGATCGTGTCATTGTGCTTGGTAAGCCGGAATCCGATTCGCATGTCAGCGGAGTCATCGCCGACGGCACTCCGGAAGAAGTGTTTGGCAGCATGGCGCCGGTATTGACAAAAGGTGGTGCCTGGGTTCCGGGGCGCACCGTCGAAAGCCATATTCCCGAATCCAATCAATCGTCGGGAAATGTTGTTCTGCGAACCGAGGATCTCAGCTTCGGACGTGAATTCGCTCTTGGCGAGCGTGTGAACCTCGCGTTCCATGCCGGCGAGATTACCGCCCTGACCGGCAAAAACGGCGTGGGAAAATCCACGCTCGCTTTGACTTTGGCTGGCTTGCTCAAGCCGATTTCCGGTCGGGTAAGTATGGATGAAAGCATGGTTCCCGCACATAGGGAGAACAACGTCTTCACATGGAAAAGCAGGGATCTTCTTGGGCGAATCGGCATGGTGTTCCAAGAGCCGGAACACCAGTTCGTCACGTCCAGCGTGCGCGACGAAGTGGCAGTCGGTCCTAAATCCATGGGGAAAACCGATGACGAGGCCTACGCCATCGCCGATATGATGCTAGAACGGCTGAATCTCAAGCGGTTCGCCCCAGCCAATCCATTCACGTTATCCGGCGGCGAGAAGCGTCGCCTTTCCGTGGCGTCCATGCTTGCCGCGGCGCCGAAGGTGTTGGTGATGGACGAGCCGACATTCGGTCAGGATTTCACCACATGGACGGAAATGGTCAGGCTGATAGCGGGCGCGCGCGACGCGGGCTGTTCCGTCATCATGGTCACTCATGACGAGCCGTTGATCGAAGCGCTGGGTGCGCGTCGCATTCTCGTAAGCGAGGGGGAGTGAGATGGAACAGTTGAAAACTATCAGCGTGGTGCCGCATAGGGAACGTCATGATGACGCCAAGCCGGCGTCGCCGTCATGGTTTGTAGCGAAGATTAATCCGGTCAGTCGTTTCATCGGTGCGCTGATATTGTGCATTCCCATGTTCGTGACGTTGGATGTGGTTTCCGCATCGGTGGCGTTTGCGTTGGAGATGCTGCTGCTCTGGATTGGAGGCGTCGCTCCATGGACGGTGCTTCGTAAAACCTGGCCGGTATGGGTCGCAGCTTCGGGAAGCTTCATTTCCGTGTCATTGTATGGCAAAACCTCCGGTGCCGTGCTGGTCAATCTTGGTAATGTCATTGTGGTCTCGCAGGGATCGTTGTATTTGGCGGTGGCCACGTTCCTACGTGTGGCGGCCATTGCCGTTCCCGGCGTGATCCTCGCGCTTGGCCTTGACCCGACCGATCTGGCCGATGGTTTGGTGCAGATTCTGCATTTGCCGTCACGATTCGTATATGGCGGTTTGGCTGGCATGCGCATGTTCACGTTGCTGCAGGATGATTGGCGTGCGCTTGGGCAATCCCGCCGCTCTCGTGGACTAGGCGACGGTAGCGCCATCAAGCGCGTATTTTCCCAAGCGTTCAGCCTATTGGTTGTGTCGATTCGACGCGGCACGAAGCTTGCCACCGCCATGGAGGCGCGTGCTTTCGGATCGGATGCTCCACGTAGTCAGGCCCGGGAATCACGTTTGAACGCCGTCGACTGGCTGTTTTATGCGATTTGTGTGGCAGTGCCAGTGATTGCGTTGTCTTGCGCTTATTTCACCGGTTACTGGCATTGGGCTTTTACCGGCACTGGCAATTAATCGGAGCAGGGCTGCGCAGTACGAGGTTTGTTGAATGCGCGGCGGATTTGCGAAGGGCGTTTCATTCGTTGTATGGAATGGAACGCCCTTCGCATTTGCCCGTTGTTTTTCTCAAAAGATATGTGATATCCGCTACTTGGCAAGCTTGTCAAGCAGCAGCGCTTCGGTGATCACATTGTTTTTCAGGCTGGGAAGACTGATGGATTCGTTCGGGCTGTGCGCGTTGGCCTTCGGATCCTCGGGACCGGTGACCAGTACCTGCGCGTCCGGGAAAATACGCTGCAATTCCGGAATGAACGGAATCGAGCCACCTTCGCCCTTATTGACCGGAGCCACGCCAAACGCCTCTTCCATGGCGTCCATGGCGTCTTTGGTAGCCTCGGCATTTGGATCCATGGCCCAACCCATGCCATTATCAAGCTTGTCGACCCACACTTCGGCGCCAAACGGAGCATGCTCGACCATGAACCTGGCAAGTGCTTCCTGAGCCTCTTCCGGACGCTGGTTTGGAGCGGTGCGCAGGCTGAGACGGAACGTCGTTTCAGGGGAGATCACGTTGAACGATCCCTCCACTGGATGAGCATCGAAGCCGATGACGGTCACGCTCGGCTTGGTCCACAGACGTGCGGCCAAAGAACCGGTGCCGGCCAGACGGTAGGAATCGACGATGCCGGCGTCCGTACGCACGGTTGCCTCATCCATATCTCGCTGCAGTCCGCCGATTGGATCTTCTGAGGCGACGCCCGGTACCACCAAATCGCCATGCTCGTCATACATGGAAGCGATCAGCATGGAGGCAAGCGTGTTCGCATCGAGGATCGGTCCGCCGTACTGACCGGAGTGCACCGGATGATGCAGCGCCTTGACGTGCACGTCAATATCGGTATTGCCTCGCAGCGACGTGGTGAGCGAGGGGATTTCAGCGGACCAATTGCCCGAGTCGGCGACGATGATCACATCGGAATCGAATTCGTCCTTATGCTCCTCGATGAAGGGAATGAAGCTTGGCGATCCCATTTCCTCTTCGCCTTCGATGAAGACTTTGATATTGACCTTCAAATCGTCGCCGAGCGCCTGCAATGCGCCGGAATGAATGGCGATTCCGCCGCCATCGTCGGCCGAGCCGCGCCCGTACAGGCGGGTGTCGATTACAGTGCCGACGAACGGGTCGGTGTTCCATGCGCTGGCGTCGGGTACCGGCTGTACATCGTGATGCGCGTACAGAAGCACGGTCGGCGCATCCTCATCGACAATCTTCGAACCAATGACTTCCCAAGCGCCCGGGGTGCCATTAGGATTGTGGGACTGCACCACTTGGGCGTTTACGCCGACCTTGCTGAGCTCTTCGGCCACAAATTCGGCGGATCGTTTCATATGATCCGCGGTGATGCCTTTTGCCGAAATGGACTGTAATGCGATTTTCTTGTTAAGCACGTTGACGATGCGGTCAAAATCCGCTTCGACTCGTGATCGAACTTCTTCGACAGGTAAAGCTGCCATATTGCTCCTTACAAAGACGCGCTGCCATACAACAACGCAGCGTGATCATATGCGTGTAACGAATGACCATTGTATCGGTCTCAATCGGCACGTCCAATTGTTGACAGGGCAGGGCCAAGGCGTCGATACGTCACTTTACGCTCTATAGGCATGAGTTTGTTTAACAAGAAGGAAGAGACGGCGCAGGAGCCTGTCGAGACCAAGGTTGCGGAAACCACTTCCGGCAAGGGTCGTCCGACGCCGAAGCGCAAGGATGCTCAGGCGCAGAATCTTCGCCCGTTGGTTCCCAAGGATCGCGAGGCGAGCCGTAAGGCCGCCAAGGCGCGTATGCGCGAGCGTGAGAACGCCGAGTACGATGCCATGCAGAAGGGCGACATCAACCACATGCCAAAGGCAGAGCGTCTGCCATGGCGCATTTACATCCGTGACTACGTCGACGCTCGTTTTAACCTCGGTGAGTTCTTCATTCCGGTTGCGTTCGTCATTCTGATCGGTTCGATTTTCGTAACATATCAGTGGCCTGCGCTGGCATTGCCGTTGATGGTGCTCATGTATGTGTACCTGTTCGCGGTGATCATTGACGTGGTGATCATGTGGCGTAAGCTCAAGAAGAAACTCATTGAGAAGTTCGGCGAGCAATCCGTGTCCAAGGGCATGCGTTCTGGTTCCTATGCGTGGAGCCGTGCGATCCAGATGCGCCGTTGGCGTCTGCCGAAGCCGCGTTACGATAAGCGTGGACACTGGCCGGAGTGATCGGCTCCTGCCGGGAATCGCGGCCATCGTTTTTTCAAGCCGTCGGCGAAAACCGGCGGCTTTTCCATTACCATGTAACCAGTTGTAACGCACGAATCAACGAGGACAGGCATGACTGAACAGCATTTCGACATCGTCATCATCGGAGCGGGACCAGGCGGATATTCCACGGCACTACGCGCTGCCCAACTTGGCAAAACGGTGGCATTGGTAGAACGCGACGACACGTTGGGAGGCACTTGCCTCAATCGCGGGTGCATTCCATCGAAGGCGTTGCTGACGGCCGCGCATAGTGTAGAGAACGTACGTCAGGCGGAGCGTATGGGCGTCAATGTCGCATTGCAGAGCATTGACTTCGGCAGGTTACGTGACTTCCGTATGTCCACGGTGGAGACGATGACGAAGGGATTGGCGGGATTGCTGTCGCACCGTGGCGTCACCGTGTTCCGTGGCGAGGCACAGCTGAAAAATGGTCATGAGGTGCATGTTGCGCCGGCCTTGGGAGAGACGCAGGTTCTGCGTTCCATCAAGGCGGGAGTAGGGGAACTTGTAGGATCGGAACTTACGATCTCAGGCGGCGATATTGTTCTCGCGACCGGTTCGCGCCCGCTGCCGTTGCCTGACGATCCGTTTTCCGGAGCGTTGATTGATTCGACGCAGGCTCTGGAATTGGACACGTTCCCATCCAGCGCAGTGATTATCGGCGCTGGCGCGGTGGCGTTGGAATTCGCATCATTGTGGAATGCGTCGGGATGCAAGGTGACCTTGCTCATTCGCAAGGATCGCGTGCTGTCGTCTTGGGAGAGGCGGGCTTCGATGACGTTGACACGTGAGCTCAAACGCCATGGCGTGAATGTGGTGGCGCGCACGTCGGTAAGTCATGTGGACACCGGAGCAAACTTGGGTGCTACCGTGCACTACAGGCAGGGTGATGACGTTGAGGAGCGTACCGCGTATGGCGAAGTGGTGCTTGCTGCCATTGGCCGCATGCCGAACACCGATGCCGACTGGTTCGCTTCCAACGGCATCGCATTGGATGAACGTGGCTATGTTCTGACCGATGCGTACGGGCGCACGAACGTGGAAGGCGTATGGGCTTTGGGAGATATCACGCCGGGGCATGCCTTGGCGCACCGTGCGTTCGAGCAGGGCATCACCATCGCCGAAACCATCGCGGGACTTGATCCCAAACCTGTCGTCGACGAAACCGTGCCGCAAGTCGTGTTTTCCTTCCCCGAGGCGGCAAGCGTCGGGCTTACGCTCAGCGAGGCGAAATCACGTGACACTATTGTCGATCCGCAGGAAACCGCATATCCGATGCTGTCCAACTCGCGTATGCTCATGAGTGGGGAGGGTGGATCCATGACCATCGTCAGCGGTGCGATGGCTGACGCTCCCGACGTTCCTCTTGTGCTTGGCGTGCACATCGTCAGTCCGATAGCCAGCGATCTGATCGCGGAAGCCGAACAGCTGGTTGGTAACCATGTACCGCTTGCCGATGCGGCAAAGCTCATTCACCCGCATCCTACGTTCAGCGAATCGTTCGGAGAGGCGCTGCTCAAAGCGGATGGCAGGCCTTTGCACACCCGATAATCCTCGTCAATAAAGGGGAAACAGCGGAAATCATGCGATATGGCATGGTTCCTGATAAACTACCGTTCCAGTGTGAGTAACCGCATAACCAAGTGAGGAAGTCGATGGCAGACAAAGAAGAGCCAAAGAAGAAGCAGAGCACCATCAAACAGATCATTCAGATCTTCAAGTACACCCATGCCGAAGACAAGGCTCTTCCGTGGCTGTGCGGAGGCGTGTTCGTGGCGCCTATCATCGTGTTCGTGGTACTTGGCATCGTATTCAAGTGGTCGGTGATTGGATGGATCACATCCATGATCCTGGCCGTCATGCTTGGCCTGCTGTTCGCCACCATGATGCTCACCAACCGTGCCGACAAAGTCGGATACGCCAAGCTTGAAGGGCGTCAGGGTGCTGCCATCAGCGTGCTCGGCAACATTAACAAGGCTGGCTTCAACTTTCCGCAGGAGCCGGTGTGGGTTGATCCGAAGACCAAAGACGCCATTTGGCGCGGCACCGGTTACAACGGCATTTATCTGCTCGGCGAGGGCGATTACAATCGCGTCAAGCGTGCCATGGACCGTCAGGAGCAGAATATCAAGGGTGTGACCGCCGGTTCCGATATTCCCGTCTACCGTATCTACGTCGGCCAGGGCAAGAATCAGACGAGCCTGAAGAATCTGCGCAAGACCGTGCTCAAATGCAAGAGCTACCTGCCGACCCACCACAAGAACAAGTTGGTGGCCGCCATCCATCCGAAGAGCCGCTTCATGCTTACCAAGACCGAGCTGAACATCCTCAACGAGCGTCTGCGCACTCTGCAGATGAAGAACGGCATGGGCATTCCGAAGGGCGTCGACCCGATGCACCCGCAGCGCATCAGCCGTCGTGCTATGCGTGGCCGCTGATTTTCCTGGAATCGTAAAGCCGGCTTACATATGGGAACCTCGATGAACACGTTATCGAGGTTCCTTTTTTCATATCTCCGTTACCTTCCGCTGGCCTGCGCGCATGCGGTAAGGTTTTTGAGAAAAGAAATGGACGTCGCAAGCGACATGACGACACGAATGTCCACAAATTGAACGGTTTTGCAGAGGCAAATACGAGCGTTCGTAACAATTGAACCCCAGTTTTTCGCGAAATCATCCTTCGAATATGTCATTACGAAACATTCTCGTAACCCAATTGGCGAGTGAGCGAAACGCGCGTTCCTAGACTAAGAGCCTGTAAGTTACTTATTCGAAAGGAGCGGTCCCGTGACTGCACTTGAAACCAAGGCTGATGCTGAGGCCCTTATCAACAAGGAAGGCATCGAGTATGTCTCCGTTCGCTTCACTGATCTGATCGGTGTTCAGCAGCACTTCACCGTGCCGGCAAGCGAATTCCTGAAGGACGCCTTCACCGACGGCATGCCGTTCGATGGCTCCTCCGTGGAAGGCTTCCAGGCCATCAATGAATCCGATATGAAGCTGGTGCCGGACGTTTCCACCGCATTCGTCGATCCGTTCCGCAAGCACAAGACCCTCGACGTGGCCTTCTCCATCGTCGACCCGCTGACCGACGAGCCGTACTCCCGCGATCCGCGTCAGGTTGCAGGCAAGGCCGAGGCCTACCTGAAGTCCACCGGCATCGCCGACACCGCTTCCTTCGCTCCGGAAGCCGAGTTCTTCATCTTCGACAAGGTGCGCTTCGAGAACAGCATGCAGCGCTCCTTCTACGAGGTCGACTCCATCGAAGCTCCGTGGAACTCCGGCGTCGACACCGAAGACGACGGCACCCCGAACATCGCATTCAAGAACCGCGTCAAGCGCGGCTACTTCCCGGTTCCGCCGATCGACCACACCCAGGATCTGCGTGACGACATGGTCGCCAACCTGCAGAAGGTCGGTCTGATCCTCGAGCGTTCCCATCACGAGGTCGCCGGCGCTGGCCAGCAGGAGATCAACTACCGCTTCAACTCTCTGCAGCACGCAGGCGATGACCTGATGAAGTACAAGTACGTCGTTCACGAGACCGCCGCTCTGGCAGGCAAGGCCGCAACCTTCATGCCGAAGCCGATCGCAGGCGACAACGGCACCGGCATGCATTGCCACCAGTCCCTGTGGAAGGACGGCAAGCCGCTGTTCTACGATGAGAAGAACTACGGTGGTCTGTCCGACCTTGCCCGCTGGTACATCGGCGGCCTGATCAAGCACTCCTCCTCCGTGCTGGCCTTCACCAACCCGTCCCTGAACTCCTACCACCGTCTGGTCCCGGGCTTCGAAGCTCCGGTCAACTTGGTGTACTCCGCACGCAACCGCTCCGCCGCCATCCGTATCCCGCTGGCCGGCACCTCCCCGGCTGCAAAGCGCATCGAGTTCCGTGCTCCGGATCCGTCCTGCAACCCGTTCCTCGCCTTCTCCGCACAGCTGATGGCAGGTCTGGACGGCATCCTGAACCACATCGAGCCTCCGGAGCCGGTCGACAAGGATCTGTACGAGCTGCCGCCGGAAGAGCACGCAGGTATCAAGCAGGTTCCGAGCTCCCTGGCAGAGGCCATGGATGCCCTTGAGGAAGATCATGACTTCCTCACCGCAGGCGACGTCTTCACCGACGACCTGATCGAAACCTGGATCGGCATCAAGCGTGGTGAAATCGACCAGGCCCGCCTGGCTCCGACCCCGCTGGAGTACGAGCTGTACTTCCACATCTGAGGCCTATACCCAGTTTCCCTTGAAATCAAGCTGTTTTGGACTCCAAGGGTAATCAGAAGGTAGCCAGATTGGTTATAAGGAGAGCCTCTCCAAATTGGGGAGGCTCTCCTTATTCCTACAGAATTTCTTCCATCCGGGACGGCAAAGACCTTACGGACCGGTCTTCTGACTCCTCGCCTCCACGAACACATCAGACGCATCCAATAAATAACCGTTGATATGAGCCGGACGTGCTTCCACAGGTTCACCGTTAATGTCGTCGTATTCATACAACGCAGGAGCGTTTGTGCCTCTGTCGAATCCGACAATGACGACATGCACGTTCGCATTGTCCGTAGTCTGAGCGTCCCAGCAGAACGTACGGTGAGCGAACCGGATACGCCACCCTCGTTCGACCACATGCTTGAATAGCGGGGCGACTTGTGCTGGCCTTGTGTGATGCTATTCGTGGATACGAACGCGAATTGCGCGGAGGGATTCCCGTCAAGGAAATCAATAGCTTTAAAATACCATCCAGCCACATAATCCAGCGAGCCTCCGGCCTTGCCGCACACCAGTTCCATATCATCCTTGATCTGCTGCGTGTGCTGCTGATGGCCGATGAACGGCGGGTTGCCCATCACATACGAGCATTCATCACCGGGCAGCAGAAGACTGACGAGGTCATAACCATAGTCACTCGCGAACGCTCTCGTTGGCGTCGCGGCATCTTCGAGGATGCCTTCAAGCGCCTCACGAGTCCCCAACGTCCTTCTCTGCATGAATGAACCTCCTTGTATGGCTGGAAGTTATCGTCACAGATGATTTCGTAACCACTTACCTCTGTTCAAGCGCCGCGTTGACCCGTGCCTTGAGTGCAGGCAAGGTCTCGGCCTCGAACCAAGGATTCCTGCTCATCCATAGCTGGTTGCGCGGCGACGGATGCACCAAAGGGAAGAATCCCCGGCCGATATAGGCATCATAATCGCGCACCACGGTTGTAAGGCTGTCCGAATTCTTGAGATGCAGGTACCTGCGGACGGCATATGCGCCCACAAGCACAGTGAGCCGAACATTGGGCATGAGCGCCAAGAGTGCAGGATGCCACTGCTCGGCGAATCCCTTGCGCGGCGGTAGATCGCCCGACCTGCCATGTCCCGGAAAATAAAAGTCCATGGGGAGAAGCGCCACCCGCTCAGGATCATAAAACGTCTCGCGAGAAACACCCAGCCAATCGCGCAGACGCTCTCCTGACTTGTCGTTCCAGGGGATGCGCGTCTCTTCCGCCACCGCGCCTGGTGCCTGCCCGATGACCACGATGCGAGCGCCAGCCCCGACGGAGTAGAGCGGATCGATGCCGCGCTTGGTGTAGTCTGCATTCGCCCCATCAGCCTTTATGGCATTAAAAATCGCAAGGAAATCCTTGTCCATGTCGAAACCATCTCCTTGGTGACATGCGCCGTTCATGCATATTGATTACTCGTTTCCCACAAATATACCTTGCCTTTGCTCTGCAGGGTATATCGTAGGAAATCATCCTCATGTAGTAATTCCCGCATAGCCGCTTATCGTCTTTCAAGATTTTTATTGCCAATGTGCATCACAAAGCACTACGCCTAACTGGATTAAATAAATACTCAGGTTTCAACCGTCTTGCAAGCGTAGCGTTACCGCGAACCACTCTCTATAAGCACCCATGGCGCCCATCGTAGATAACAAGCCGAAAGAAGGAGAACGCGGTCCGGACGACCTATTTCAAGCCTCTAAAGGAGCAATCCTTTCGGGGCTTTTCTATTGTCCGAAAGGAGGCGGCACGCATGCCGAGAAAACCAAGACGCCCCTGCCGCCACCCCGGCTGCCCGAACCTTTGCGAGGACGGCGAGCAATACTGTGAGAAGCATCGCAAGGAAGCGGAGCGGCAGTACAAGCATTTCACGCGCGGCTACTCCGCGGGCAAGCGCTATGGCAGGCAGTGGAAGAAGATCCGCGACCGATAGAAGAACATTGGCATAGTCCTTAAAGTGAAATCCCCTTATGAGGTCAGACACATCTGGCAGCGGGACACCATAGGACGCCGCCACATACGTTAGATATTCCCGGAATGTGAAATACTGAAATGACTGATCTTCCGCTGCCCCTAGATCCAGTGCAAATCAGAAAGTAAGGGGTGATCTGCGGTGTACCAGACGCTTAAATGGTTCAAGGAAAGAAGTGCCTTGCTGTCCATTCTGCATTACCTCCGATTGTTTTTGTCTTTCTCCCAGAGCGAATAGGCGGAGAACAGGAGCACGCCGCCGAGGAAAATGTACAGCAGGACAAACGGGATGTTCATGGTAACGAAACTGTAAATCATGCAGACAATAAAACGCAAATCCATTCTTCGCGTGGCCGACGGATACGGGTTCCATCCGATCAGTAAGTTCGGCAAACGAAGCATCCCGGAGTTGACCGGATGCGCTGCGGGGCATGTGGATGCATGTTGGTTGTGATGGGCCGGTTGGAGGATATTCCGGCCGATTATGAGGGTCGTTTGGGCGTCCCCGTTTTCTTGAAAAACCTGTCGAATAAAAACGACCTTACTGAGCCGCCTATGCCTTGTGCATGGCGATAATATGCTCTATCTCGGCAAGATCCGAAGCGAAATAGATACCATGCTGGCGTTCCCCTGTGGAGAAGCCATCGTCGATCATGCGCTGCAGCAACGCCTTCATGTCATCGTAGAAACCGTTGAGATTGTAGAAAATGCAAGGCTGCGTCAACTGGTCAAGGCAAACCTTCGACACAACCTCACTGATCTCCTCCAACGTTCCCGTGCCGCCGGGGAAGGCGATGAACACGTCGCCAAGCTCGATCATGCGAGTACGCCGTTCGGTGATATTCGGCACGATGGTGAGCTGGGTCAGATTCTTGTGCGCGACACCCTTGTCCACGAACATCTGCGCCTCGATGCCGGTCACCTCGCCACCCTGCTCAAGCACAGTGTCGGCGATGACTGCCATCAGCCCCTCGTTGGAACCGCCATACACCAAACGGTGCCCGTTCTCGGCAATCCATATGGCCAGCTCCGCCACGGCCTGCTTGTATACGGGGTTGTTGCCTTCGTGAGCTCCTAAATACACCGTGACGTTCATGCTTGTACCTCCAACATTCATGGGATGATGTCGCGCGCCCAACCGTAATCAGACAATAAGTCAGATAATCAGTGTAACGAACCGATGTTCGCAAACCAATCGAAAGCGGTGAGACACACTCGCAAGCTGTGCATATCTTTCATGGATGTGCAAAAGCCCCGTACCCGACCTGCCAAATTCATGACATGTCGAATACGGGGCAAGGCGAAGGGTGACGATCCTGCTGTGACAAATCGCTGCCGTTGCACAACACTTTTCCCTCTGTGGGATTCGCAAGCCCGGAAATCAGTAACAGCATAGTGGTTTTGCCAGCGCTGGGGCATCGCTCTGTGCGTTGCCGGACTGCTGCGAATCCGGAGAATTGTTATCGGTATTGGAATCCTGCGAGCCGGCAGAGTCGCTGGAATCATTTGTCGGACCCTGCATATCGCGACCGGACTGCGCCCTCTGGCTGGTCTGCTGCGACTGCTGATGGAATGAATCTGGAAAGTTTTCTGAATTAAAAACGCGACATGGACGGGGCATTCATTGCGGCAATGGTGTTAGGCTAACGCGTATGCCTATAAAATCCGAAGTCATTGCGAACCCCAAGTCGGAGCGCGTCCGCCGCGTGTCCGAGCTCGCCGATCGAAAAGGGCGGAAACGGTCTGGCCGTTTCATGGTGGAAGGCCCGCAATCGGTGCGCGAGCTGCTGACATGGCATCCAGGACTTGTCGAGGATCTCTACGTTGAGGTCGAGTCGGCACAGCCCGATGCCTCGTTTGCGACACCTGTCGTCGCGCAGATGGCGGGCAAGGCCATGCAATCCGGCGTGTATGTGCACAAGGTCACTCATGCGGTGATGCACCGTATGAGCGCCGACGCGCAAGGCGTGCTTGCCGTCGCGGACATGCAGGCTTTCCTCGATTCGTCCGCCGCTCCGGACGATTTCGACGAGCATGCGATGGTCGCCGCGTTTTGGCAGGTCCGCGATCCCGGTAACGCCGGAACCGTGATTCGTTCCGCCGACGCGGCCGGCTGCTCCGCCGTGGTATTGGTCGACGACTGCGTGGACGTGTTCAATCCGAAAGTGATCCGCTCCACCGTGGGATCACTGTTCCACCTTCCGATTCTGACCATGGGAACGGACGACTTCTTCGCATGGTGCGATACTCACGAGTTGGCAGTGTATGCGGCCGATGTATATGGCACGGATTCCCGGCAGCCGGAATCCCTGACGGATGTAATCGCTGCGCCGGAAACGCTTGCCGGCGCCAAAGCGGTGTTGTTCGGCAATGAGGCACGCGGATTGACCAAGGAAGTTTTGGAACGAACCGATAGGATCGTGTCCATACCGCTCTATGGCAAAGCGGAATCCTTGAACCTCGGCACCAGTTCGGCGGTAATGCTGCTGAGCTTGGCTATGTCGAGTCATGTTGAAAGAATGTAAAGTCGGAAAACGTTGAAATTGCGCGTTTTTCGCGTAAAACAAACGGGAAATGAGAAAGGTATCTCGTGGCAGAAGGTGCGGTATTCGACGCCCAAGCGGTAACCGATGCGGTTGCCGAGGGCATCGCGAAAATCGAAAACGCCTCCAGCATGGAGGAATTGAAAGCCATCAAGACGCAGTACGCCGGAGCGGAATCCGCGATGACGCAGGCCAGCAAGGCCATCGGCGCGCTGCCGAAGGACCAGAAGAAAGACGCCGGCAAGATCATGGGCAAGCTGCGCGCTGACTTTGGTCGTGCGTATGGCACCAAGGAACAGCAGGTCAAGGCCGAGGAAGAGGCCCGTGCGCTTGCCGCCGAAACCGTGGACATGACTCTTCCGGTCAATCGCAAGCCGCTTGGCGCGCGCCATCCGTTGCCGAAACTGATGGAGGATGTCGAAGACTTCTTCATTTCCATGGGCTGGCAGATTTCCGACGGTCCTGAAGTGGAAACCGAATGGTACGACTTTGACGCGCTGAACTTCGGCCCCGATCATCCGGCACGCCAGATGCAGGATACCTTCTACGTCAAGGGCAATCAGGCCAAGGACGCCGCAGGATTCGTCGGATCCAACATGGTGCTGCGCACCCAGACCTCCTCCGATCAGGTGCGTGGTCTGCTCACCCGTGGCGTGCCGCTGTACATCGCATGCCCGGGCCGCGTGTTCCGCACCGATGAGCTCGACGCCACCCATACGCCGGTGTTCCACCAGGTGGAGGCTCTTGCGGTCGACAAGCATCTGACCATGGCCGACCTGAAGGGCGTGCTCGATAAGCTTGCCGTGGCCATGTTCGGCCCGGAAGCCAAGACCCGTCTGCGTCCGAGCTACTTCCCGTTCACCGAGCCGAGCGCCGAACTCGACCTGTGGTTCCCTGACAAGAAGGGTGGCGCAGGCTGGCTCGAATGGGGCGGCTGCGGTATGGTCAACCCGAATGTGCTGAAGTCCGCTGGCCTCGATCCTGAGGTCTACACCGGCTTCGCCTTCGGCGTGGGCGTGGAACGTACCCTGCTGCTGCGCCACGACATCAACGACATGCACGACCTGGTCGAAGGCGACGTGCGATTCAGCGAACAGTTTGTGATGGGGGAGTGATTGACCCATGCCAATGGTTGACATTGATTGGCTCAAGGACCATGTCGAGGTTCCGGAAGGCCTTACGTACGAACAGCTTGCCAAAGATCTGGTGAAGGTCGGTCTCGAAGAGGAAGAGATCCACACCTCCCAGCTGGTCGGTCCGATCGTCGTCGGCTACGTGGTCGACGCCACTCCGGAACCGCAGAAGAACGGCAAGATCATCAACTGGTGCCACGTTGACGTCGGCGACGAATACAACGAGACCGATGAGAACGGCAACAAGGTGCCGCGCGGCATCATCTGCGGCGCGCCGAACATGGCTGCCGGCGAAAAGGTCGTCGTAACGCTTCCTGGCGCTGTGCTGCCGGGCGATTTCAAGATCGAACCGCGCAAGACCTACGGCCATATCTCCAACGGCATGTGCGCTTCCGAACGCGAGCTTGGATTGGGTGATAGCCATGACGGCATCATCCTGCTTCGCAAGTACGGCTTCACCCCGGAAGAGTATGAGAAGCTCCAGCCGGGCGACGACGCCATGCACCTGCTGCACTTGGACGAGCCGCTGCTGGAGATCAACATCACTCCGGATCGCGGCTACGCGTTCTCATACCGTGGCGTGTCTCGCGAATACCATCATTCCACCGGTGCGGCCTACACCGATCCGGCTGTCGCCCTGAACGAGAAGGCGCCGATCACCAAGGGCCTGCCGGAAGGCACCAAGACCGACATCGAAGTGATCGTCGACGACAATAATCCGATTCACGGTGTGGTTGGATGCGATCGCTATTACGCTCGCGCGGTCAAGGGCTTCGATCCGGCCAGCCATACGCCGAATTGGATGCGTCGCCGCCTGACCCGCGCAGGCATGCGTTCCATCTCCTTGGCAGTGGATGTCACCAACTACGTGATGCTCGACTTGGGACAGCCGATGCATGCCTACGATCTGGATAAGATCGAAGGACCGATCGTGGTGCGTCGCGCCAACGAAGGTGAGAAGCTCACCACGTTGGATGGCAAGGATCACGATTTGAGCGTCGAGGATCTGCTGATCACCGATTCCCCGAATGGCGAACGCGGCTCCCGTGTGCTTGGCATCGCAGGCGTGATGGGCGGCATGTATGGCGAGGTCACTGCCGAAACCAAGAACATCCTGCTGGAATCCGCGCACTTCGATCAGGTGTCGATCGCGCGTTCCGCACGCCGTCACAAGATTCCGTCCGAAGCCTCCCGTCGTTTCGAACGCGGTGTGGACGACCAGCTGCAGCCGGCAGCCGCCCAAATGGCCGCCGAACTGATGGTTAGGTACGGCAATGGCGAGCCGAGCGAGCACCCGACCGACTTCAATACCGTCTCTAACCGCCGTCCGATCCTGTTCAAGGCTTCGGAAGTGGCTCGTGTGGCCGGACTTGACACGGACGTGAACACCATCAGCGACATTCTTACCGACATCGGTTGCTCCGTCGCAGGAGGCGGCAACGGCGAGTTTTCCGTGGCGCCTCCAAGTTGGCGCCCCGACTTGAACGAGCCGTGCGATCTGGTTGAGGAAGTGGCGCGTCTTGTCGGATATGACGAGATTCCCGTCACCGTGCCGCCGGCACCGGTCGAAGGTCAGGTCGGTCTGACTGCTGAGCAGCTGCGCAAGCGCCAGGTTGCCGATGAACTTGCCGAATACGGCATGGTGGAAACGTTGAGCTACCCGTTCGTCGGCGATGAGGATTACAAGAACTTCGCGCTGGACGTCGCTGAGACGAAGAACGTCAGCGTGGAGATCGCCAACCCGCTCGCCGGTGATCGTCCGTTCCTGCGTCGTGACATTATTCCAACGTTGGCACAGACCGTTCAGCGCAATCTACGTCGCGGCGTGGAGAATGTGTCGCTGTATGAGATCGGCCACGTGTATCTGTGGGATCCGAACGCTCCGGCGATTCCGGCACTGCCGGGTGCAGTCAAGCCGACGGACGAGCAGCTTGCCGCGCTTGATGCCGGTCTTCCGGACCAGCCGATGCATGTTGCTGGCATTCTGACCGGCAACGCCGTTGACTCCGGTTGGCTGGGCGAGCGCCGCGCAGTGGATTGGTCTGACGCCGTTGAGGCGGTGCAGCGCATCTCCGACCGTATTGGTGCAGCTCTCACGCTGGATCAGCCGAAGGCTGAAGATGTGCCGGCACAATGGCATCCGGGTCGTGCGGCTCGTGTGATGGCTGGTGACGTATTCGTCGGTATGGTCGGCGAGCTTCACCCGCATGTCAACGAGGTGTTGGGCTTCCCGGCCCATTCCGCGGCCTTCGAGTTGGATTTGACCGCGCTGTTCGCCACGTTGAGCGGCAAGCCGGTGCAGGCCAAGCCGATTTCCACCTTCCCGCCGGTCAAGCAGGATCTGGCCTTTACGGTGTCTACCGATGTCACGGCCGCCGAGCTCAAGCAGGTTATTGTCGATGCCGCTGGAAGCAGCCTCGAAAGCATCGAGCTGTTCGACGTGTACACCGGCGACCAGCTGGGCGAGGACGAAAAGTCTTTGGCCTACGCGGTCACATTCCGCGCTCCGGATAAGACTCTCGCTTCCGAAGACAGCGAAGCCATCCGCAAGCGTATTGTGGATGAAGCGTCCAAGCTTGGTGCGCAGCTGCGCGCCTGATCCCGACCTTCCCAAGAACAGAGGATGATTATGAACGAACCGGAGCAGTATCAGCCGACCAACACCGACGAACGTCAGGAGACGGCTGATGCTGCTCCGGTTTCGTCATCTTCCGATGCCGCTGCGTCTTCACAGCCGGAGTATGGTCAGATCAATCAACCCGAATATGGTGCGATGAGTAGCCAGCTGCCGGCCGGTTACGATCCATACGTGTATGGTGCGCCTGAACCTGAACCGCAACCTGCGGATGCTGTACAGCAGCAGAATATGCAATACCAAACGGGGCAATACCCTTCAAATGGGCAGCAACCGATGCCTCCGTACAATGCGAACGGACAACGGAATCCATACGGCGCCAACCCGTATGGGCCGAATCCGTATGATCCGAACCAATATCCGCAGCAGGGCAATATGCCCTATCTGCCGAATCTGGATCTCAACGATCCTCGGCAGAATCCCGCATACGGCCATTGGGATGCCTATGCGATCATGTCTCTCGTGCTTGCCGTGCTGATGCCGGTGCCGGTCCTTCCCGCGTTGGTCGGCGCGATTTCGATGTGGCGTACCAAGAAGCTCCATATGAAAGGGTATGGCTTGGCTCTCGCCGCGGTGATCATCAATGTGTTGTACACCTTGGCCGTGATTTGGTTGGCGATGCATGGTCTTTCCGTTGCCGACCTGTATAACGAGACGTTGCAGAATATGCTTGGCGGCGCGGGATCGGGGCAGGGAGACGAGTCGATCGCTGCCTGATTCGGCGTGTTTTCTAGTCTTTTAATAATTGTCATAGTCTCGCAATGACCACTATGCGACACGAAATGAATGCATAATTATGCAATGTAGTGCATAAAGTGTATGCTGAATGTGTTTTCAGTGAGTCAATGGAAAGAGGCGTGACATGGCCAAATACACAGTAGCCGTGGCCGGCGCGACAGGGTATGCGGGAGGCGAGGCCCTCCGTATCCTCGCGGCCCATCCAAATTTCGAAGTGACGTGCGTGGCCGGGCATTCATCCGTTGGGGACAAGCTTGGCAAGCATATGCCACATATTCCGCAGCTTGCCGACCTTGTGGTGGAAGACACCACTCCGGAGGTACTGAACGGGCATGACGTGATCATCCTTGCGCTGCCTCATGGGGCATCCGGTGCATTGGCTTCCCAGCTTGATCCGAATGCCGTGGTGGTGGATTTGGGAGCCGACCATAGGCTTGAGGAAAAAACCGCATGGGATGAGTTCTACGGCGGCGACTTCTATGAGCACTGGACTTACGGCATGCCTGAGCTCATTACCGGCATATCCGAAGATGGTTCTTACCAGCACCAGCGTGAGGTGATTCCAGGAACCAAGCGTATTGCCGGTCCAGGATGCAATGTGACCGCAACCACATTGGCGCTGCAGCCGGGCATTGCCCAAGGGCTTGTTGAACCGGCGGATATTGTTGCCGATCTGGTGGTCGGCTACTCCGGCGCAGGGAAGAATCTGAAGCGCGTCAATTTGCTTGCAGCTGAGGCATTCGGTTCCGCATTACCGTATTCTGTCGGCGGTACTCATCGTCATATTCCTGAGATTTTGCAGAACTTCGCCCATGCTGCAGGAAAGAACGCATCCGCGGCAAACGAGTTCACGCTGGGATTCACCCCGATTCTTGTGCCAATGGCCCGTGGCATTCTCGCTTCGGTTTCCGCCAAACTAACCGATACAGCATTGAATATGTCAGATGCTGAAATCAGGCAGGTTTGGACTGACGCATATGCGGATCAGGATTTCATGATTGTTTTACCGGAAGGCGTCATGCCGGCCACCGCCAATATCATCGGATCGAACGCGGCCCATATTCAGGTGGCCATCGACCGTAAGGCGGGGCGTTTGCTGGCCTTCGCGGCAATTGACAATCTCAACCGCGGCACGGCCGGACAGGCGGTGCAGTCGTTGAACGTAGCACTGGGACTTCCTGAAGATGCAGGCCTGACAAAGATTGGAGTGGCGCCATGAGCGTAACGTTTGCGCAAGGTTTTTCCGCGGCTGGCGTGGAAGCCGGTATTTCCGCAGTCGAAGGTAAGAAGGATCTGGCTCTTGTGGTCAATAACGGTCCGCTGGATATGGCTGCCGGAGTGTTCACTTCGAACCGTTTCTGCGCAGCTCCCGTGCAGTGGACGCGCAAGATCGTGGCCGACGGTCATGTGAAAGCCGTCATCCTTAATTCCGGAGGCGCAAACGCATGCACCGGCCAGCCGGGATATGAGCAGTCCAAGGCCACGGCCCAAAAGGTCGCGGCGCTTGTAGGTGCCAAAGACAGCGATATCGCGGTCTGCTCCACGGGCCTGATCGGTGAGCTTCTGCCTCTTGACCATGTGCTTTCTGGCGCAGACAAAGCGTTCGCGGCCCTTGCCGATACCGCTCAGGCCGGTGCGGATGCGTCCCATGCCATCATGACCACCGACACCAAGCCGAAAACCGTTGAACTTGAAGGGTCCAATGGGTTCCGTGTCGGCGGCATGGTCAAAGGGTCAGGCATGATCGCGCCTCAGCTGGCCACCATGCTGTGCGTGATCACCACGGATGCCGTGGTAAGCGCGGGACAGCTTCAGGCAGCTCTGAACACTGGAGTGGAAATGTCGTTCAACCGCATTGACGTTGACGGTTGCATGTCCACTAACGACACCGTGCTTTTGCTTGCGTCTGGAGCATCCGGTATCGAACCGGATCCCGACGAGTTCAACGAGCTTGTGGCGCAGGCGACTGCCTCCTTGGCGCGTCAGATTGTCGGAGACGGTGAAGGCGCGAGCCATGACATCCGTGTCAAGGTGACCGGCGCCACCACGGAAGATGCGGCGCTTGCTTGCGGTCGTGCGGTAGCGGCATCCAATTTGCTGAAATGCGCCATCTTCGGCAATGATCCGAACTGGGGTCGTATCGTCAGCTCGCTGGGTACCGTGCCGCCGGAAGTCGCTCCCTACGATTCCAATAAAGTCACGGTCGACGTCAATGGCGTGCGTATCTGTGAGAACGGCGGAGCCGGACGCGACCGATCCGAAGTCGACATGACTCCGCGCGAGGTGCACATCGACATCGATCTGCATGCGGGAAATGCGGAAGCAACTGTCTGGACCGACGATTTGACCCACGAATACGTACACATTAATGCAGATTACGAAAGCTGATTGAACGGTAATGACCAAGGAACTCAAAGGACCTGGATTCCATTTTGACGTGCATACCGATTTGCGCGCCGACCAAAAGGCGGAAGTGCTGATTGAGGCACTGCCATGGCTTGAGGAATTCGCCGGACAGCGCATCGTCATCAAATATGGCGGCAATGCGATGATCGACGATCATCTCAAAGCCTGTTTCGCTGAAGATATGGTGTTTCTGCGACAGGTCGGCTTGCATCCGGTTGTGGTGCATGGCGGAGGCCCGCAGATCTCGCACATGCTTAAGGCTTTGGGCATTAAGTCGGAATTCAAGGGAGGTCTGAGGGTCACCACGCCGGAGGCCATGGATGTGGTGCGTATGGTTTTGACGGGCAAGGTTTCCCGTGAACTTGTCGGGTTGATCAACGCCCATGGTCCGTTCGCGGTCGGTCTTTCCGGCGAGGATGGTGCGCTGTTTTCCGCCATGCAGCGCAAGCCGATCATCGATGGATCGCCAACCGATATTGGTTTGGTCGGCGACGTGGTGAGCGTCGACGCATCCGCGGTTGAGGACCTGATCAATGCCGGACGCATTCCTGTTGTTTCCTCGGTGGCTCCAAATGAGGATGATGCTACCGAAGTGTTGAATGTGAATGCCGATTCCGCGGCTGCGGCGCTTGCGGCCGCTCTTGGAGCCAGCAAGCTGGTCGTGCTGACCGATGTGGATGGCCTGTACGCCGATTGGCCGGACAGGGATTCTCTGATTGGTCGCATCGGCGTGGAGAACCTACGCGACATGTTGCCGGATCTGGAGAGCGGCATGCGCCCCAAGATGGAAGCCTGCGTCAGAGCCATCGATGGAGGCGTGCCACGCGCCCACATCATCGACGGACGCAAACCGCATTCCATCCTGAATGAGATTTTCACCACAGACGGCATTGGAACCATGGTCGTTCCCGAAGACGGTATTGAAATGAGGAGTTCGTATGGCAACTGAACAGTTGGAAAACCTCGGCAGCGAGGACGCCAAGTGGCTGGGGGAGTACTCCCGGGTGCACATGAACGTGTTCGGTACTCCGCTGCGTGTTATGGATCATGGCGAAGGCGCGCACATCTGGGACATCGATGGCAATGAATACCTCGATTTCCTTGCGGGCATCGCGGTGAACGCGCTCGGATACGCCCACCCGAAATGGGTGAAGGCCGTCAGCGAGCAGGCAGCCAAAGCCGCTCATGTGAGCAACTACTTCGCCACGGAACCGCAGATTGAACTGGCGTCGAAGCTCATTGAGCTTGCCGGCGCCCCCGAGGGATCTCATGTGTATTTCGGCAACTCCGGAGCGGAAGGCAACGAGGCAGCACTGAAACTCGCCAAACTGTATGGCCGCACCTTGCCGGGCGCATCGCCTGCCATTGGAGGCAAACCGGCGCGTATCATCGCCATGACCCATGGCTTCCATGGACGTACCATGGGCGCGTTGTCCGCAACGTGGAAGCCCACCATCCGAGAAGCGTTCGAACCGCTGGTTCCCAATATCGAATTCGTCGAAGCCGGTGACGAGACCGCATTGCATGACGCGTTTGCCGAAACCGGTCCCGGCAAATATGGCAAAGGTCCTGTCGCAGCCGTCATCATGGAGCTGATCCAAGGTGAGGCCGGCGTGCGTCCGCTCGGCGCCGACTACGTGAAGAAGGCCCGTCAGATGTGCGACGACAACAACGCGTTGCTCATCATCGATGAGGTCCAGACAGGCATCGGACGCACCGGATCCTGGTTCGCATTCCAGCGTGAGGATCTTGCGGGCGGAGTGGTTCCGGATATTGTGACCTTCGCCAAGGGCGTTGCAGGCGGTTTCCCGATGGGTGGCATGATCTCCTTCGGCGCCAAGCTTTCCGCGCTGTTCACCCCAGGATCCCACGGCTCCACCTTTGCGGGCAATCCTCTCGGAGCGGCCGCCGCGATGGCCACGTTGGAGACCATTGAGGAAGACGGTCTCGTGGCCAACGCTGAGGCGCGTGGCCAGCAATTGCGTGACGGCATCATGGCTTGCGTCAATCCGCTCTTCGTCTCCGTGCGTGGACGTGGATTGCTTGACGCGGTCGAACTTGCCCATCCATGCGCGCATGCGGCGATGAATTGGGCGTTGGAACACGGTTTGATCGTCAACGCGGTGGCGCCGGATGCGCTTCGTCTTGCCCCTCCGCTGGTGGTGACCGAACAGGACATCGATCAGGCCATCTCCATCCTCGCGAAGATTCCAACTGATCTTCCCAACGACTGAACATAGCCGGCAATCAAAGCAGACTGGATATTTTGAAAGGAGCCAACAATGGCAACTCCTGAACTGCGCCACATGTTGCGCGATGACGATCTCAACCATGAAGAGCAGAAGCAAGTGCTCGAACTCGCCATCAAATTCCACAACGACCGTTTCTACCATCAGCCGTTCGCCGGACCGCAAGGCATCGCGGTGATCTTTGACAAGCCGAGCACCCGAACCCGTTCCAGCTTCTCCATTGGCGTTGCCGAACTGGGCGGCTATCCGCTGGTCATCGACAAGTCCGGATCCCAGCTGGGCCGTGGCGAACCGGTGGCAGACACCGCACGTGTGCTTGACCGCATGGCCTACGGCGTGGTGTGGCGCACCTTTGGCCAGGATCGTGTGGAGGAAATGGCCAAGTATTCCACCCATCCGGTGGTGAACGCTCTGACGGATGAATTCCATCCCTGCCAGATTCTTGCCGACTTCCAGACCATTGCCGAGCATCGTGGTGGCGTCGACAATCTGAAAAACCAGACCATCGCCTACCTCGGCGACGCGGCCAACAACATGTCGAACTCCTATCTGCTTGGTGGCGCCGTGGCCGGCATGAACGTGCGTGTCGCAGGGCCGAACGGCTATCTGCCGGATCCGCAGATCGTTGCCGATGCCGAAGCCATCGCATCCGAAACCGGCGGTTCCGTGTTGGTGACCACCGATCCGAAGGAAGCGGTCGCCGGCGCCGACTGCGTGTTCACCGACACATGGGTTTCCATGGGCGAAGAATCGGAATACGCCATCCGTTCCAAGCCGTTCTGGGATTATCAGGTGAACGCCGAACTCATGTCTTATGCCAAGGAAGACGCCATCTTCCAGCATTGCCTGCCGGCATACCGTGGCAAGGAAGTCACCTCCGAAGTCATCGACGGGCCACAGTCCGTGGTTTGGGATGAGGCCGGTAACCGCCTGCATGCGCAGAAGGCACTGCTGACTTGGCTTGCCGGCAAGGCCCGCGGAGATGAAAGCCTGCTGGCCTGATGACGGACCAAACACCTGCGCTGCAACGTCCTGCCACACGGGCCGCTCGATTGAGCGCCATCGAGCAGGCGTTGCTGACGCGCATCGTCACCTCGCAGTCGCAGCTGTCCCAGATTCTCGCGGATCAGGGCATCGAAGTGACCCAGGCCACCCTGAGCCGCGATCTTGACGAGATCCATGCCACCAAAACCCGTTTGGCTGACGGAACCGTGGCCTATGCGCTGGGCAGACAGCCGGAGGAAAGCGCGTCGGCCAATCCTGATGCAAAAACGGAACAGCAGATGAATCGTGTGCTTTCGGGACTGGTCACTTCGGTCGCGGCGGCTAGGAATCTGGTGGTGGTCCACACGCCGTCTGGCGCGGCCCAGTATGTGGCAAGTGTGATCGACAAGCAGCCCATCGATGGAGTGCTCGGCACCATTGCCGGGGACGATACCGTCATGGTGATTTGCGCCGATGACGATTATGCGAAACAGCGTGCGCAATGGCTGTTGGACGTCGTGTCCAAAGGCTGAATAGCCATATAGTGGACACGACGCACCGTATATGCATAAATATACAGAGCATTGCATATACTGATGAATAACGTTTGATGTTAGAAAGGGAAACCATGAGCGATCAAAATCGTCTCGTTCTGGCGTACTCCGGTGGTCTGGATACCTCCGTCGCCATTTCATATCTGAAGGAACGCACCGGCAAGGATGTCGTGGCCGTATCCCTCGACGTCGGCCAGGGTGGCGAAAGCCTCGAAACCATCAAGCAGCGCGCGCTTGCCTGCGGTGCCGTTGAAGCGTATGTGGTAGACGCCCGCGACGAGTTCGCCAATGAGTACTGCATGAAGGCGCTGAAAGCCAACGCCCTATATGAGGGTGTGTATCCGCTGGTTTCCGCCATTTCCCGCCCGCTCATCTCCAAGCATCTTGTGCGCGCCGCCCACCAGTTCGGCGCCGACACCATCTCCCATGGCTGCACCGGCAAGGGCAACGACCAGGTCCGTTTCGAGGTGTCCATCTCCTCCATTGATCCGACACTGAAGGCCATCAGCCCGATCCGCGACCTGTCGCTGACCCGCGACGTCGAGATCGCATTCGCCAAGGAGCACAAGCTTCCGATCGTGCAGACCGAGAAGAGCCCGTTCTCCATCGACCAGAACGTGTGGGGCCGCGCCATTGAAACCGGCTTCCTTGAGGATCCGTGGAATGGCCCGACCAAGGACTGCTACTCCTATACCGACGATCCGGCATTCCCGCCAGTCGAAGATGAGGTCGTCATCGAATTCAAGCAGGGCATTCCTGTCAAGATCGACGGTCACGACGTCACCCCGCTGCAGGCCATCGAAGAGATGAACCGTCGCGCAGGCGCACAGGGCATCGGCCGTATCGATCTGATCGAGGACCGTCTGGTCGGCATCAAGTCCCGTGAGCTGTACGAGGCTCCTGGTGCTATCGCACTGATCACCGCCCACCAGGAACTCGAGAACTGCTGCCTCGAACGCGAGCAGCACCGCATCAAGCGCGATATCGACAAGCGCTGGGCCGAACTCGTCTACGATGCGCAGTGGTTCTCCCCGGCAACGCAGTCCCTGAACGCCTTCATCGAAGACACCCAGAAGTACGTTTCCGGCGAAATCCGCATGATCCTGCATGGCGGACGCGCCGTCGTGACCGGTCGTCGTTCCGACACCTCGCTGTATGACTACAATCTGGCCACCTACGATTCCGGCGACAGCTTCGATCAGAAGTCGTCCAACGGCTTCATCGACATCTACGGTCTGCCGAGCCGTGTGGCCGCAGCCCGCGACGTCAAGTTCGGCAATGGCATCGAGGTTCCGGAAAACAGCGTCGAGTAAGCGAGTTTTTTACGCCGAATCGTCTTGATAATGGGGGAGAGCGTACCGTTAGGACCATCCTGACTGGTATCCTCTCCCTCAGTCATATCTGCAAGGAGAATGAAGTAACAATGACCGAGAGCACAACCAATGGTGAACACCTCGCCCTGTGGGGCGGCCGGTTCAAGTCCGGCCCGTCTCCGGAACTCGCGCGACTGAGCAAGTCCACCCAATTCGATTGGCGTCTTGCCGACGACGACATCGCAGGCTCACGAGCCCACGCCCGTGCGCTCGGACGTGCGGGACTATTGACCGCCGACGAGCTGCAGCGAATGGAAGACGCTCTCGACGAGCTGCAGCGCCGTGTCGATTCCGGTGCGTTCGCTCCGATCGAAGACGATGAGGACGAAGCCACCGCATTGGAACGTGGACTGCTGCAGATCGCCGGAGACGAGCTTGGAGGCAAGCTCCGCGCCGGCCGCTCCCGCAACGACCAGATCGCCGCGCTGATCCGCATGTGGCTCCGTCGCCACAGCCGCGTCATCGCCAAAATGCTGCTCGGCCTTGCCGCAACACTGACCGAACAGGCCGAAAAGGCCGGACGCACCGTCATGCCGGGGCGTACCCACATGCAGCACGCCCAGCCGGTGCTGCTCGCACACCAGCTCATGGCCCACGTGTGGCCGCTGCTGCGCGATGTGGAACGTCTTGCCGATTGGGACAAGCGCATCGATGCAAGCCCGTATGGTTCCGGCGCCCTCGCCGGCAACACCCTCGGCTTGGAGCCGGTGGCCGTGGCCCGCGAACTCGGCTTCTCCAAGGTAACCGCGAACTCCATCGACGGCACCGCCAGTCGTGATCTGGTCGCCGAATTCGCTTTCATCGCAGCCATGGCAGGCGTCGACATCAGCCGACTGTCTGAAGAAATCATCATCTGGAACACCCAGGAGTTCGCGTTCGTGCGCCTTGACGACGCCTATTCCACCGGCTCGTCCATCATGCCGCAGAAGAAGAACCCGGATATTGCGGAACTTGCACGAGGCAAGTCCGGCCGTCTCATCGGCGATCTGGCTGGTCTTCTCACCACGCTGAAGGGCCTGCCCACCGCTTATGCACGTGATCTTCAGGAAGACAAGGAAGCCGTGTTCGACCAGGTCGACACGCTGGAAGTGCTCCTTCCCGCGTTCACCGGCATGGTCGGCACCATGGTCTTCAACAAGGAACGCCTCGAAGCGGAAGCGCCGACCGGTTTCGCCCTCGCCACCGACATCGCCGAATGGCTGGTGAAGAACGGTGTGCCGTTCCGCCACGCGCACGAGCTTTCCGGTGCATGCGTGAAGATCGCCGAAGACCGCGGCCAGGAACTGTGGGACCTGGCCGACGATGACTTCATCGAGGTCTTCAAGGAATTCCTTCCGGCCGACAAGGCTCCCGAAGTGCGCGAAGTGCTATCCACCGAAGGTTCTGTTTCCGCCCGCAATGGCAAGGGAGGCACGTCTCCGCTGCGCGTGCGCGAGCAGATCGTTTCCGCGAAAACCGCCATCGAACAGCTGCGTGCCTTCGCCAACTCCGTCAGCGACGGCCCGGCATACAAGACGCCGGAATCATTGCTCAAATAATTACAGCAACAGTACATAGCAAAGGCAAAGCGGTGCCACTGACACGAACGCAGATACAGCAGCTTGTTCGACTTCACGGCCAGGAGATACTGTGCCATGAGCATATGCAGATCGAAAGAGTCTGTTACCAGCATGGCGTGGTCACCACGTTTGCTCATTCCATCCGTGTGGCCTGTCTGGCCGTATGGATCGCTGACAGGCTGCGCTTATGGCATAGGGTGGATTTGCATTCGTTGATTCGCGCCGCTTTGCTGCACGATTATTTTCTTTACGACTGGCATGCGCATGATGGCGGCCGTCATCGTATGCATGGTTTCACCCATGGTGGCACCGCCATGCGCAATGCCGTGCGCGATTTCCATCTCAATAGAGTGGAACGTGACAGCATCGAGAATCATATGTTTCCTTTGACGCCGATACCGCCTCGGTATCTTGAAGGGTATTTGGTGACTGTCGCGGATAAGATCAGCGCCACACGGGAAACGGTCAGTCTTGAGCGCTTCTACAAGCCGAAAGTCAATATGCATACAAGTGGAAAGTGACGGCGCGAAAGCATGCTCATGCTGGAATACCTGTTCTTATGGTTCCTGTTCTATTCATTTGCCGGATGGGTATATGAATCGATTCTCGTGTCCGTTTCGGAACGTCGCTTGGTGAATCGTGGCTTCCTGAATGGTCCCATCTGCCCGATCTACGGTTGCGGAGCCGTTCTTGCGATTGTGCTGCTGCATGATCTGCATAATCCCTTCGCGGTTTTTCTCATTTCTTCAATCGGTGCATGCATGCTTGAATATGTCACGTCATGGGGCATGGAAAAGCTATTCCACGCACGATGGTGGGATTACAGTCATCGCCGATTCAACATTCAAGGGCGCATTTGCTTGCTTGGAGCGATTGTGTTCGGTCTGCTGGGTGTGCTCATCACCGATGTGATACAGCCTGAAGTGAATCGCATTACACAGATGATTCCTTTGCCAGTAGTGCACTGGATGTGCGTGATTTTCATGGCGTTTATCGTCGCGGATACCATTATTACAGTGCTTGGCATCATCGATTTGGCCGACAATCTTGCGAAGTTCAGCGAAACCGTGCAGGCATATGCGGAGAAAGCCGGTGATTCCCTGCAATGGGGCAAAGACATTTTCCGAGACAAATTCCGCGACAAGGTGCAAGACAAGGTCCAGGATTGGTCGGACTCCTCGCAGGAGATTCTTGCCAATATGCAGGCCACTGCCGCATCTATCCTGAACAAGCAGCAGCGTCGTATGATTAACGCATTCCCGCGTTTGCGTTTCACGGATTCCATCAAATACAGCAAGATCATCGAAACTCTGCACGAAATGCTGCGTCGCAAATAATCGCGCAATAAGCAACGGCATGAAATCGCCTGCCGCTCGAAAGAACGACAGGCGATTTTATTATTGTTTGCGATATGCGATTTGCATGACAATCACGCTATGACAGTCCATCGGATCGTTTACGGATTTCGTATGGAGTGGGCGCTTCCAGCGACGTGTCCGATCCCTTGTAGTCGGTGATGCCCGCACCGACATTCGGATGTTGCGCGGAATACACTTGGTCGGCGCAATACAGCACGAGCAGCACGGCGGCCACGATGCCAAGCTTTCGCGCATCGATTCTGCTGAGCAGGTTGTCGAGGGCCGGAGCCAGCAGATATACGATGGTCAATCCGCCAAGGCCGAACGTCAATAATCCTTCGGCGCAGATACGGCCGTTGATATTTAGAAAGTATCCGGTGTAATCCCACCAGCGTTGACCATCATGCGTCATCTCCAGATACCACGATGAGAAGTATTCCAAGCAGCCGCACAGCACCATAGCCGCGACGAATTCAAGCGCTGGCTTTTCGCGCAGCTTTTTGAGCAGAACCAGAATGATCACTCCGCCGGTGCCATAGATGGGCAGCCAAGGGCCATGCAGCGTGCCACGGTTCACGAACATGTCTTCGGAAATAAATGCGAGACCTACCTCCCACACCCAGCCGACGAAGCAAAAGATGAAGAACATCATGATCAGATTGACCAGTGAGTAGCTGCGGTCGGCGCTGATGGTACGTGATTCACGGAATTTGAACGGCATCGGAGCAGGCGCAAGACGCCCCGGATAAATGGAGCCATTCAGAATATTCTCGCCGATCTGCATCTGGTGAAGATCCTCACGATACTCTTCATAGCGGTTCACTGCGCTGGCATGCAGAATGCGGATGCCAAGCCACTCAGAAAGAAATCCTGTGAATCCATGCGGCTTGGGCGCTGGAACAAGATTCTGTTCCAGCTGTGCTACGGATTGGGCGACATCGGCGTACGTGGTATGGAGCGTCTGCGGGTCGGCCTTGAAGTACAGGTATTCGTCGTTGAGCATCTCACTGCCTGCAATGCCGGTAGTCTTGGCCATCGAACGCACGTACACATAGTATTCCGCGAAGAACGCGGCATTGTAGCCATTGGAATAGAAGATGCCGCTCAAGCCGAAGGTGATAAGGTTGAGCAGGTACCAGCCGAGGAACGAGCAGTCCGCCACGAAGCATTCCCATTTATGCCCTTTCATCATGCGTCGGGACAAGCGAATGGCGTCCAAAGCCTCGATATTCGGATTCTCCGCAACGATGTACGGCACCATACGGTAGGAATATTGCTTGATGAAGAAGCCGACGATGGTGAGACTCCAAAGGAACAGGAACACGTTTTCCACAAACATGGTCCATGCCATGCGCGGCCATTTGCGCGTGTGAATGGGGTAGAAGAAGCGACTTGCCGGAAGCTTGTTATAGGAACGTCCTTCCAACAGCATACGTGCCATGACGATGCGGTATGTTTCTTGAATGAACAGCCAGACGAAAATGTAGACGGCCAGCGAGAGTATTACCGGCACGGCGATGGAGACGCCGCCGTTATGGGTGACGGAATTAATGGCGTCGGCCACGGCGATCACCATCGAGCCGGATGCAAACGAGTTGAGCAGGGACGCGATTACTCCGCGGCGACGGCCGAACGTGGCATCGGTATCGTTGTTGACGATCTGCTCTTGGTTTTGCTTGACCTTTTCACGGGCATCGTTTTCATTGCCTACGGCAAGATCCTGCAATACGTCATACATGTCGTTGGATTGCGTGGAATCCTCCGTTTGCGGGGTGCTGATCGAAATGTTGGTGCTGACCGAGAGCGTCGATGAAGTGTACGCAACACCGAACACCGAAGCGAACAGGCAAATGGCGACTATCATCCAATAATGTTTTCTCTGGGCTTTCTTAGCCGCAACCTTCATGCCTTTGCGGTCCATGCAGGTATCTCCCTTCTTGATATGGGGATGCTCCTTCTAACTTTACCTGTATGCACGATGGTTGGTGGATGATGGGGAAACACCGCGTGCGCCTGTCTTCATCTTCTGCGAAACTGTAGGGTGCGTAAAACGCAGTATCATCCGCAATTCAATAGGGAGAAAACACAGCTATGGCTCACGTCATCGATTTCAAGGAGGCCGGTTTCGAGTCCGTCCTCGATGAACTGGAATGGCGCGGGTTGATTTCCCAGTCCACTGACAGGGATCGACTCGCCGAAGCGTTGAACGGAGATCCCATTTCCTATTATTGCGGTTTCGATCCGACCGCTGCCTCTCTGCATATCGGCAATCTGGTGCAGCTCATCAACATGCGTCACCTTCAGGCAGCAGGCCATCATCCGATTGCCCTGGTCGGCGGCGCCACCGGCTTGATCGGCGATCCTCGCCAATCGGGCGAACGTACGCTCAATCCGAAAGACGTCGTGGCTGGTTGGGCCGAGCGTCTGAAGGCGCAGATCGGCGGCATTCTCGAAGTGGAAGGCAGCAATCCGGTCCGTTTCGTGTCCAATTACGATTGGATCGCCTCCATGAACGTCATCGACTTCCTGCGTGACGTCGGCAAGAACTTCCGTTTGGGTACCATGCTCGCCAAAGACACCGTTGCCCGTCGGCTGAATTCTGAAGATGGCATTTCATTCACCGAGTTCAGCTACCAGGTGCTGCAGGGCAACGACTTCCTGCACCTGTTCGACGAATACCATTGCGTGCTTGAGCTTGGCGGATCCGACCAGTGGGGCAACCTCACGTCCGGTCTTGACCTGATCCACAAGGTACGTGGCGTGGATGTGAACGTGTTCACCAGCCCGATTATCACCGACGCTCAGGGTAAGAAGTTCGGCAAGTCCGAAGGCAACGCCGTCTGGCTTGACGGCACTATGCTGAGCCCGTACAAGTTCTACCAGTTCTGGTTCAACCGCCCTGACAGCGAGATGGAGAACCTGCTGAAGGTGTTCACGTTCTTGCCGAAGGCGGAGATCGAACGTCTTGTGGAGGAAAGCAAGACCAATCCGGGCGCGCGTGAGGCGCAACGCACCTTGGCTTGGGAGGTCACCAGCCTGGTTCATGGTGAGGAAGCCACCCGACAGGCCATCGAGGCCGCCGGTGCGCTGTTCGGCCGTGGCGGCGATCTTGCGGGCGTTGACGAGTCCACGCTCGAAGCTGCTCTTGACGGCGTGAAGATCGACGGCGAGTTCGCCAAGGCCGCGGTGGGCGACCGTGTGGCGGAAGCCGGCATGAAGGCCGGACTGTTCAAGTCGATTTCCGAAGCGCGCAAGACGATTAAGGCTGGCGGCGTGTATCTGAACAACGCCCGTGTTAAAGACGAAGAGCAGGTTTTGAACGAAAATGACTTCCTGCATGGACGTTTCGCATTGATTCGTCGCGGCAAGAAGGCCCTCGGCGTCGTCGAAAACGTGTGAGGCAATCGCGAGCGGCGTAAACAAACGTAAGCAAAGAACAAACGAAGACCATTTTCAAGGAATACAAGGAATATAAGGAACAGCATGGCAGAAGAACAGCGCGGATCGCGCGGCAAGTCCTACGGCAACCACAAGTCCTACGGCTCGGGCAAGCCGGGCGATCGCGGCGGCAAGGGATTCAAGCCGCGTGGCAATGGCGGCAAGTCCTACGGCCACAAGTCCGGCGGCTTCCACAACGACGATCATAAGGGCGGATACCGCAAGGGCAATGGCGGCAATTTCCACCGCGACCGCGATTTCCGTCGTGACGGTGAGGGGGAAGGCCAGGAGCGTCGCTTCCATAACGGTCCGCGCAAGTTCAACCGTGACGGCGAGCGTCGTGACGATCATCGCGATTATCGTGGCGGTCGTGGAGACAATCCTCGCTATCAGCGCGATGGCGAGCGTTCCGGTTTCCGTCGTGACGATCGACGTGACGGAAACCGTAAAGACTTCCACCGTGACGGCGACCGTCGTAACTTCCGTCGTGAAGATGGCGACCGTCGTAACTTCCACCGCGATAATGATCGCCGTGATTTCCATCGTGATGGTGATCGTCGTAACTTCCGTCGTGACGACCACCGTGGCAATGATCGTCGTGATGGCGGACGCCGTAATTTCCGTGATGGCGATCGTAAGGATTTCCGTCGTGACGATCAGCGCCGTGACTTCCACAAGGATCGCGACCAGCAGCAGGGCGAGGAGCGTCGTGAGTTCACCCGCGAAGAGAAGATGGCCTACCGTGAGGAGAAGCGTGGCGAGTACATGGCCAAGCCGCGCCGCAATTCCGATGGCACGGTGAGCTTCCCCTCGCAGAACCCGTACACGCATCGTCGTCCTGATGAGCCGAAGATGCCGAAGGGCATCGAATGGCGTATGCTCACCACCGACGATCGCGAACGCCTGCGTGGCCTGTCGAAGGAACATGCGGAAAACATTGGTCTGCACATTCTTGCCGCGTACACGCTTGAGGAGAGCAACCCGGAGCTGGCCCTCGAACATGCCAAGTGGGTGGCCCGCCAGGCTTCCCGCATCGATTTCGCCCGCGAGACACTCGCCTTCGTGGCATACCGTCAGGGTGATTACAAGCTTGCCTTGCGTGAGTTCCGCACCGCGTTCCGTATGAACGGTTTCCTGGATTATCTGCCGTTCATCGCCGACTGCGAGCGTGGCGTGGGCGAGCCGAAGAAGGCCATCGAAGTGGCTGTGAGCGACGACGCCAAGTATCTGCGCGGTGAAGCCAAGGCTGAAATGTTCTTGGTGTACGCTGGCGCTCTGGGCGATCTGAAGATGTGGGACAAGGCCATCGAGATCGTGCACACGCTGGGCCGTTCCAAGGGATTGGCCGGCGAATACCGCATGCGTGCGGTGCAGGCCGAACAGTATTTCCTTGAAGAGGCCGGCCGTACCGATGAGGCCATCGCATTGGATCGTCTGCTCGACAAGCTCGAACTGCAGTACGCCGATGTTGAGGATGATGAGACTTCCGACGATCTGGTTGTCGAATACGACATGCAGGAGCTGAACGACGAACTCATGGACGTGCTTGGCATTTCCGAAGATGACGCGCAGTACGCTCCGGAAGACCCTGAGAATGAGGAAGACGAATCCGAAGCCATCGACGAGAACGGCGAAACCAACGACGAAACCCAGCTTGAGGCCGAAGAGACGGAAGCAGGCGCGGAATCCGATGACGAGCCGGCAGAAGCTGACGATGCTGCGGAAGATGACGCCGATGATGACGGTGAGGCTGAAGAGGCCGAAGAGTCTTCGGATGCTTCTTCCGAATCCTCCGAAGATAACAAGTGAGGTGACGTGGCCCGCATGCTGAAGTCCACGAATCAGCCGCTCAGCGAAGCATACTCGCTGGCACTGCTTGATCTTGACGGCGTGGTCTACCGTGGTAAGAACCCGGTGGAACATGCTGCCAAGAATATCCGCAAGGCCGAATCCTTGGGCATGGCGGTGGAATACACCACCAACAATTCGTCCCGACTTCAGGCCGTGGTGGCAGACCAGCTGAAGGGGTTCGATTTGGATGTCGAATCCTGGCAGGTCATCACCTCGTCGGTTGTCGCCGCGCGCATGGTGGCACGTGCCGTGCCTGAAGGTTCGAAGGTTTTCGTGCTTGGCGCCCAGCATCTGCGTGAGGAAGTGGCCAAGCAAGGTCTTGAAGTCGTCGATTCCGCAGAAGCGCAGCCGGTCGCCGCCATCCAAGGATGGTATCCCGACATGTCTTGGAACGAAATGGCCCAAATCGCCTATGCCGTTGAGCATGGCGCGACCTATTTCGTGACCAATCGTGATCTGACCATTCCTCGTGAGCTTGGCATCGCGCCGGGATGCGGTTCCATGATCATGGCGGTGATCAATGCCACCGGTGTGGAACCGGTTTCGTCCGCAGGCAAGCCGGAATCCGCCATGTATGACGAGGCGCGCATTCTCGCAGCCCATGATGATGGCGAGCCGGTGGACAAGGAACAGTGCCTCGCCATCGGCGACCGTCTCGACACCGATATCGAGGCGGGCAATCGGGGCGGGTACGATTCCCTTGCGGTGTTGACCGGCGTCACCGATCCGCGCGAACTCATGTTCGCTCCGGCGTATCTTCGCCCGACCTACATCGCCAAAGATCTGCGGGGCTTGAACGAGCCCGCTCCTGAAGTGGTGCATGATGAGGGCGCATGGCTGTGCCGCGATGCGAAGGCCCGCGTTGACGGCGACCGCCTGTATGTCACCGACATCACCAGCGTCGACGGGTTGCGTGCCGCATGCTGCGCCATGTGGGCCGCGGCCGACAGCGGGCGAGATGTGAGTGGCGTGATCGTTCCGGAATTCCGTATTTCCTAACGAACAATTCGTACCGATTATTGGAAAACCATTGCGAAACAGTGATTCCACTCAGGTTGTTCGTCTTGACGTTGCGTTGTTGGAACGTGGTCTGACCGACAGTCGTTCCAAGGCGCAACGTCTGATCGCGGATGGCAAAGTCAGTGTGAACGGTGTCACCGTCACCAAAGCATCGGCGAAAGTCGGTGGTGATGACGTCATCGCCGCCGATAGGGGAGACGGCTACGTTTCCCGTGGCGCATACAAGCTTGTCGGCGCGTTCGAACGGTTCGCCGACGTCGGATTGCGTTCCGCGCAAGGATTACGTTGCTTGGATATCGGCGCGTCCACCGGCGGTTTCTGCGACGTGCTATTGCGCAATGATGCCGCGCAGGTCATCGCTTTGGATGTCGGCCATGGGCAATTGGATCCGAAAATCGCGCATGACGACCGTATTATCGAAATGAGCGGCGTCAATATTCGCGACGTGTATGCGGAGGATTTGCCGTATCGTCCGGAAATGATTGTTTCCGACGTATCGTTTATTTCGCTGACATATGTGATTCCGGTGATCGCAAGAATCGCCGCACCGCAGGCGCAGATCGTGCTGCTGGTCAAACCGCAGTTCGAGGTCGGCAAAGGCAACCTTGGGAAAAACGGGATTGTCGAAAGCCAGGAATTACGCGAACAGGCGCTGTCCTCCGTCGTGGCATGCGCGGAACGCAACGGGCTTGACGTGCGCGCCACAACAGTATCTCCCATTGAAGGCACGCATGGCAATATCGAATATCTGCTGTACGCGGTCATGCAGTGAAACAGCGACCGGTTGAGAGAACCGTGTCTGCAGTGTAATCAAGGCAAATAAGATAAGTAAAAAAAACCGGAAATCATGATTATGAAATTCCGGATTTTTCCATATGGAAAGAGCGTGTCAGCTGCGTAGGAACCGGTCGATTTGATTCTGCTTGCCCATGATGATGAGTTCGTCGTTGCGGTGCATGATGAGCTCTTTCGAACCGTATTCGAATTCCTTGCCCGGCGATTTGATGCCGACCACGGTAATGCCGAAGCGTTCATGCACGCGAGCGTCTTCGATGGTGTAGCCGACCACATGCGCGGGGGTATGGATTTTGACGACGTTGTATGCGCCTTCAAGCTCGATGTAGTCAAGATAGTTGCCGGACACAAGATGTCCGACGCGTTTGCCGGCGTCGGTTTCCGCGTTGATGATGTGGCGTGCGCCGATGCGTTGCAGAATGCGGGCGTGTTCCTTCGACACGGACTTGGCCCAAATGTCGGAGATGCCGGCGTCGAGCAGATTACCGGCGGTAATGACGGAAGCTTCGACGCTGTCGCCGATAGCCACGACGGCCGTGTCGAAATCGGATGCGTTGATCTGCTCCAACGCCATCACATCGGTCATGTCGGCCTGCACGGTGGGAATCTGCGAAGACCAACGGTTCACCAGTTCGCCGTCTTTGTCGACGGCGAGCACATCCTGGCCCATCATGTCGAGCGTGGTGGCCACAGAGCTGCCAAAACGCCCCAAACCAACTACGAGAACGCTTCTGGTGTTGTTGGCCATGATGTTATGCACCTTTCGAAATTCCATCTTCAAAAATCTATATTCATGTGTGATTGCAGGCAACTGCAAGTATATGAAGCCGTATCGTCAGCCGACCACGATCTGCTCGGTGGGGTAGCGGACGGCCTCGAGATTGTGTGGACGCGAAATCGCGTAGGCGATGGTGAGCGGTCCGAGCCGCCCGATGAACATGGTTGCGGCGAGAATGTATAGCACCGTGGGGCTGCTTTCACTGGCTACGCCCACCGAGTAGCCACCCAGTCCGAACGCGGAGCAGGTATCGAACAGTGCGTCGCACAGCGAGCAGCCGGTGATGATCATCAGCGCCATCGACACCACGGTGACCAGCATGAGACATGCCGTGCTTACGGCCACGGCGGTCATAACCGCCTGCGTGTGGATGCGGCGGTGGAATGCGTTGATGTCGTGGCGTCCGGTGAATGCGGCACGACAGGTCAGCAGGGTCACCGCGAACGTGGTGACGCGGATGCCGCCTGCGGTCGAGGTGCTGCCACCGCCG
This sequence comes from Bifidobacterium pseudocatenulatum DSM 20438 = JCM 1200 = LMG 10505, assembly GCF_001025215.1. NCBI lineage: Bacteria > Bacillati > Actinomycetota > Actinomycetes > Bifidobacteriales > Bifidobacteriaceae > Bifidobacterium > Bifidobacterium pseudocatenulatum. Next base: position 1,244,213 of record NZ_AP012330.1, on the reverse strand, counting down.
ATGAACATGACGATGGACAGGAACACTTTGGTTGCGTCGCTGACGCCTGGCATCCACGACAGGTCAAATCCGGAGCTTCGTGGCATGACGGCCGCGACCATGGCGTGCCAGAGGCGCGGCTCGATGCCGTTTCCGGCGAACAGCAGCTTGTTGTTCCATTCCATCAGCAGGAACCACGTGAACGAGGCGATCACAATGCAGAACGTGGTGGTCAGTGTGAGCTTGGTGTGCAGGCTCCAACGCTTCGGAGGACGACGCATACGCCAGGAACGCATCAGGTTCAGCAATACCGGGAAGCCAAGGGTTCCGCAGAAAGCACTGGCTAGGATCGGCAGGCCGACCGCCCAGTTGTTGACATGCAGACCGGCGCCGTCGGGGGTGAAGCCGGCGTTGTTGTACGCCATGACCGCGAAGAACAACGATTCCCACAATGTGTGGCGCACATTACCGTGGTTGACCTTGTAGAGGCCGGGGAACAATGCGACGAATGTGATGCCTTCGATGACGAATGCGGTGGTGATGACTACGGTGAGCACGCCTTTGATTTCACCGAGCTTCGTAGTGCCGAGTTCGTTGGCGGTCAGCATGCGCTGCGTGGCCTTGAGATGGTGGTTCACGGCCAATGCGATCAAGGAGGCGAACGTCATGACGCCAAGGCCACCCATCTGCACGGCGAAGATGAGCACGCCTTGGCCGAAGGTGGTCCAATGCGTGGTGGAGTTGACGATGGAGATTCCGCATGTGGAAATGGCGGATACTGCGGTGAAGAACGCGGTGGTGAACGTGGTGGTTTCGTCTTTCGGCGTGGCAATGGGCGTCATCAGCAACGTAGTGGACAACGCCGCGAGCGTCAGAAAGTAGAAGATGGTCAGACGGCCTGGATGGTTGACGAGTCGGCGCGTGAGGCCGCGCTTGCGTGGCTTGCGGTCTTCCGCCATGGCCTTCTCGAAAGTATCTCCCGAGAACCACCATGCGTAGCCATGTGAGGCCTCACGATTGGAGGAGGACTCGTCAAAGACGAGGTTTGACATGCCGTTCCTCTCTCCTTTTCTTACGATGTTCGGTCTTCGTTCCTGTGAGCTATTGTAAGCATATGTGCGACTAACAGGCTATTTGACGGCTGACATTCCTGATTCGTGGCTTGCATCGGAGACGGATTTGAGGCGTGTTCGCGGGTTTTGGCATGTTTTCGACGCGCATTGCCGGTTTTCGTTCATTTGTTCGATTACACTGGAGGTCGGTGACGTCTTCATGGGCGTTTTCCATAGGGCGTTTCCTTTTGCTGGAAAGGGATTAACGATGTTCGGTACCCGTCATGCGGTGGTGGTGACGCATAGTCGTCTGAGGGAGAGTGGCACGGTGGTTGAGGAGGCTGTCGGGCAGCTGACCCAGGCCGGTTTCGAAGTGTCGATCATTGACAATATCGAGGCGCCGGATTTCGGCAAGCAGCCGCCGGTGGTTTCCGAACGCACTGAGATCGTGGTGGTGCTCGGCGGGGATGGCACCATTCTTCGAGCGGCTGAACTGGTGCACTGCACCAGTGTGCCGATTCTTGGCGTGAACTTGGGACATGTCGGCTTTTTGGCGGAGTTTGAAAGCTTCCAGATGAGTGAGGCGATCCGCAGGGTTGCCGAGCATGATTATTCCATTGACGAACGCATGATTGCGCATGTCGATGTGTGGCTGCCGGGAGCAAGCGAGCCGATTGAGGATTGGGCGTTGAATGACATCACGTTGGAGCGTGCAGACCGTGGCAAAATGGTCGAACTGTCGATTCGTGTGGATGATGTGGAAATGAGCTCCTTCGGCTGCGATGGCGTGATCGTGTCGACTCCGACCGGCTCAACCGCATACGCGTTCTCCGCCGGAGGACCGATCATGTGGCCGAACGTGAAGGCGTTGCAGTTGGTGCCGTTGGCCGCCCACGCCCTGTTCGCTCGCCCATTGATTATTGGCTCCGGTTCCACATTCGCCATTGATATCCTTGAGGATTCCACGTCGGATGGTTGGATCTGCTGCGATGGCCGTCGCCAATGCGCGTTGCCGCGGGGCACTAGGGTTGAGGTGCGCGAATCGAAGAGCACATTGCGCCTGGCCCGTCTTTCCGGCGTGCCGTTCACGAATCGTCTGGTCACGAAATTCGATCTTCCTGTTGTCGGTTGGCGCGAGCAGGCGCGTAAAACCGGGGGAGTGCATCATGGGCATGTGTTTCCGGAAGATAAAGAAACGAACGAGTAAAAACACTGATGCTTGAAGAACTTGAGATTCATAATCTTGGGCCGATCCGTTCCGCGCTGATCGCGCCTGCCGGCGGTATGACGGCGATCACCGGTGAGACGGGTGCAGGCAAGTCGATGCTGCTCAGTGCGATTCGGCTGATTTCCGGCGGTCCTTCCGACGGTGGGCGCGTGTCGGTCGGAGCGAGCGAGGCGTGGGCGCAGGGCGTGTTCGAGGTCGCTTCGTCACCGGCCGCGGTCGCAGCCGCGCACGAGGCGGGTTTCGAACCTGAAGACGGAGAACTGTTCCTGTCTCGCAAGGTTCCTGCCTCCGGTCGTTCCCGCAGCATGCTGTCTGGTCGTAGTGTGCCTCGTTCCGTACTGGGGTCGATCGCAGCGGAGTTGGTGACGATTCATGGTCAGGCGGACCAGTTGCGTATCGCGTCTTCGGCGCGGCAACGTGAGTTTTTGGACCGCTATGCCGGCGATGATGTGGCGTTGGTCGCATACGGCAAGGCTTGGAATGCGCTTCGTGCCATGGATGAGCGGTTGGAGCGATTGTCGAGCCAGGAGTCGTCCATGCGCCAGCAGGCGGATTACCTGCGCGAGTCCATCGAACGAATCAACCGCATCGATCCGCAGCCGGGGGAGATGGCCGAGTTGCGTGCCCGGCGTGATCGCATTGAGAACGCGGCCGAGATCGCCGAAGGGGTGAACCGTGCGTTGAGCGCGTTGGATGCTTCGCAGGTTGTTGACGATGTTGAATCATCCAGCGCCACCGATCTGATTGATCGCGCGTCGCAAGCGCTTCGCGCCATTCATGTGGACGGCGTGTTTTCGGAACTGGCCGATCGGCTTGATTCCATCAGCACTGATTTGTCTGATGTGGTGTTCACCTTGTCGGGCGAAGTCGACAATGATCTCGGCATGGAAGACTTGGACGCCATCAACGGGCGGATCCATGAGCTTGACGAATTGGTTCGTCGTTGGGGCCCGGAATTGTCGGACGTGATCGCGTGGCGAGATCAAGCGGTGTTCGACTTGGAGGATCTGGACGCGTCTCCGGAAAAAGTTAGTCAATTGCAGGCGGAACGTGAAAAACTGTTCGGTGAGGCGTTGAAGGCGGCGCGTGCGGTAAGCAAAAGACGTGCCGCCGCCGCGAAGGAACTTGCCGCCAAAGTCACTGCGGAACTCGAATCTCTTGCCATGAGCGGATCGAAACTAGAGATCCGTGTATCGGAACGTGAACATTTGGACGCTTCCGGCGCTGACGGCATCGATTTTCTGTTCACGCCGTTCCCGGGTTCGCCGCAAATGCCGATGGGCAAAAGCGCGTCCGGCGGCGAGCTGAGCCGGCTCATGCTCGCGCTTGAACTCGTTGCGGCGGAAAAACATGTGGTGGCGGGCGGTTCCGTACCTCCCATGACGTTCATTTTCGACGAGGTCGACGCAGGCGTCGGTGGCAAAACCGCGGTGGAGCTTGGCGCGCGATTGGCGAAACTCGCTCAATCCGCGCAGGTCATTGTCGTCACCCATCTGCCACAGGTCGCATCCTGGGCGGACGAACAGTACGTGGTCGCCAAAGGTGAAATGGATGACGGATCAATCGCCACCACCATCAATCAAGTGCGTGGGGAGGCGCGTGTGCACGAAATCGCCCGTATGCTCTCCGGCAGTGAAAGCGAAGCGTCGCTGGAACATGCCGAAGAACTGCTCAAATCATCGGTTCTCGATTAACGTAAGATGCACAATAATAAAGGAGGATATCGATGGCAGGCAATCAAGGCAAGGGCGCCATTTTCGATCTTGACGGCACGCTGCTTGATTCCATGGGCGTTTGGGATCAGGTTGACATCGATTTTCTTTCAAAACGAGGCATTGACGTGCCGGACGATTACATGACGAAAGTCGCGGCCATGCAATTCCGCCAGATCGCCGAATATACGATTGCGCGTTTCAGCCTTACCGACACTCCCGAAGAGCTGATGGATGAGTGGGATCATATGGCCCGCGTCATGTATGCCACAGTGGTCGAAGCTAAACCGTATGCACGTGAATATCTCGCTCAATTGAAAGAGAGTGGAGCGAAACTTGCCGTTGCCACATCGCTGCCGCCGATGCTGAGAGAGCCGGCGATGAAGCATGTTGGCATTTTCGACTACTTCGATGAAGTGGTCAGTGTCGATGATGCCGGCGACGTCGGCAAAGACCAGCCGGACGTGTATCTGTTGGCTGCATCTCGCCTCGGAGTCGAGCCGGGGGAGTGCACCGTGTTCGAGGATTTGCTGATCGGCATGCGTTCCGCCAAGTCGGTTGGCATGAAGGTATGGGCCATGCACGACGATTCGTCCGATGCCGATTGGCCGGCTATTTGCGGTCTGGCGGATGGTGTCATGTTCGACTTCCATGACGCGCCTGCCGTATTGTAGGAACCGGCGTCGTGCGGGGATATATGCATTTGGGGCTTTCCGTTGATTCGGAAGACCCCAAATACGTTCCATAAGAGTCTACCGGCTGGCTCGGTTCAGATGTCCTTGCTACCGTAAATATGCAGCGATATCTTGCTGGAGAACACCAAGGCGAGTACGTCGATGATCAAGAATGTCGCTAATGCAATGGCTTGGTGCCGGCTGATCGCTTCGGCCAGCTGTTCGACGGTCTTTTCGAATTCCGGCAATGCCTTGCGCAGTCCGATGACCGTGCCCACGATCACGCCGATGCTCAGAATAATGGCGGCCATGGCGCGATAAGGGGAGAACCGGTACAGGAACGGCTGCACGATGGCGTTGAGCAGCACGAGGGTCAGCACGGTCATCGCGGCGAAGTCGATCGCATCCGTCACTTTAACTGGCTCGTGCATGATGGTGCCGGCGCAGGCGATGCTGGCGGCCACTTCCAATCCCGCCACCAGATCGCAGGCGATAAGGAATGCGAATCGTCCGAGGATCTGGTGGTTGCGGTTGATGGGCACGATGCCGTTCATCCAATGATGGTTGTTCATTTGTTCATAGGAGAACAGGGTGATATTAAGCATCAGGAAGCCGGAGGCCGCCCCGCCGATGGCGGCTCCCGCAACGCTGTCGAGAGTGGACCCTGTGGCCGCCATCAGGCATGTGAAGCCTGGAACGTACGCGAAGAAGATGGCTATGTACGACCGCCCGTAGCTGATGGTGCGGTTCCAGTCCAAGGAAATCTGCCTAAGGATGGCGGTCATGGCGTCCGCGTTCGCTGTCGTGTTCATCGTACGTCTCCTTTGTTGGTATTGCCGATTGCCGTATGTGCCGCGGCGTTGGTCAGTCTGATCACATCCTCAATCGAAGCATGCTGTGTCAGGAGACCGTCGGTGCCGCCGATGTGTGGGATGTCCTGCGTGCGGACCAACGCGTCGAAGCCGGTTGCGTATGTGCGGATGCCGACCATTGCCCGCTGTAGACCATCCGTAAGCTCATCCGGACCGCCCTTGACCAGGCGGAACGCGTCTTCGAACTCGTCTTTCGGCCCGCTGTAATACAGCATGCCGTTCGTTATATACGCGAGGAAATCCGCGCAACGCTCCAAATCGGCGGTGATATGCGTGGAGAAGATTACGCTGTGTCCGCCATCCGCAACATAATCGGACAGGATGTCCATGAGCTCGTCGCGGGACAGTACGTCCAGACCGCTGGTCGGCTCGTCGAGAATCAGCAGTTTCGCATCGTGGCTCAACGCCACGGCGAGCATGAGCTTCATCTGCATGCCGCGCGACAGATCCTTGATCTTCTTGTTCCGTCCGAGTCCGAACCGTCTGAGATATGCGTCGAACAGATTGTGGTCCCACAGCGGGTACATTGGGCTGCTTGTCCGTTCCACCGCGTCGACCGTCATGTATTCGATGAAATAGCTGCTGTCGAGCACTACGCCCAGCTGCTCTTTGGCCCGCTCCTCATCGGCCATCGCGTCAAGGCCGAGCACTTCGATTCGTCCCGCGTCTCGCGCGGTCATATTGAGGATCAGTTTGATCAACGTGGATTTGCCGGCTCCGTTCGGACCGACCAGACCCATGATGTAGCCGGACGGCAGGTCGAAGGTCACGTCATCCAATGTGAAGCCGGAATCATAATGCTTCGTCAATCCGGTTACGCTCAAGGCCAAGGTTGGCCGCGTTCCTTGGGGGAGTGAGGAATCGTTCATGATTGTTCCCTGTACGCTTTCTCGAACATGCCAAGCAGATCAAGTAGGCTAATGTCGGCGGCTTTGGCCTCGATGGAAACTTCACGGAGCTTGTCCATGATGCGTTCACGCGCACGTTCCTTCATGAGTTCGTTGCCTCGTTCCATCACGAATGTGCCTTTGCCCTGCACATTCTCCACGAGCCCCTCGTCGGCCAGTTCGTTATACGCTCTGGTCACGGTGAGCACGCTGACGCGCAGTTCCTTGGCGAGCTTGCGTAGTGAGGGAAGCGCCTCGCCTGCTGTAAGCTCACCCGACATGATCGCGGACCTGATCTGGTTCTTGATCTGTTCGTAAATCGGTTCTCCGGACACGGATGAGATGATCAGCTTCAATCTGTGCCTCTGTTTCTGTATGTTTCGTAGGTGATATATCTCCCGGCTGAACAGTTAGATGCAAACTGTTTAGCTGTTATATATAACAGTAACACAGAAAACCCGTACTGTTATTACGTGTCGCATAACAGTACGGGTTTTGTTGGAATATAAGGAAATCCGCCGCTCCATGAACGCCTCTTGCGGTCGACGATTGACGGAAGCGACATTTACTTGCGTTCGAGGATTCCCGTATGGACGGTTATGCGCGAGTCGGATGGATGATACGGCGGAAACACAGGTAGATCAGCTACGCCAACGGCATGGTCATCAACATAGGCAGTGTAGGGAACCGGCGATGAGTCCCACGCCAATCATGATTGCGATTTTCTTCGCGCCGAAGGAGAGAGCGTCCGTTTCGGCGCGATCCGTCGCCTGGGTGGTGTTGCTATCTTGCTGCATGATTGTTTGTTGGGGAAACCATCTGTTATTCCATTCCCTTATAGAGTTCTTTGGCTAGACCAATCAGTGACTTGTCTGAGCCTGCTGGGCCAATAAGGCATGCGCCGCATGGCAGTCCATCTGCTGTTTCCAATATCGCGTATCGTCCGTTCATAGTCGGGTAGTTGTTGAAACATCGACAGATCAATCAGACCGTGAACGCCTTTGGTGTGATATCAACGACTTGCGTCACGTTGAAGTTGATGGCAGCCGACAGCAGCAGGTACACTTGTTGACGTGGCATCTCGAACATGGCGGCAATCATATTGATGGCGTGTTCGACGCTTTGCGATAATGCGTCATCCAGCGTACTGCTGAAACCCATTGGAATCAGCGTGCCATGACTGATCGCAAATGGCAGAGGGGCTGCGGACGTTTTCTTGGAGATGATCACGCAGCCATTCCCTGGCTCTGACGGTATTGTACCGGACTCATCCAACCGAGCGACCGTTTGATGCGCTCGTGGTCGTGCCAACGGATGCAGTCGTCGACCGGGACGAGCACCTCGTCGCGGGTACGTTCCTCCCAATGCCCGGGATGGACGGACTCCATCTTCATGCGTCCGAAGGACCCCTCCGCGCCGTCGTTCCTCGGGACCGAACATACGATAATCCTTTCATTCAGTCTCCAAGAAAACGTCCGCATCCTGTAACGTCCGGATTCTTGCATACTTTGGGTTTTCGGTCCTGACGTGAAAGGCGGGGACGTTTCCACGTGTCAAGTCGACAATCGGCCAGCCATAATGATGTGCGTTGATTGGGGGTGTCCGCAGCGAAATCGGTGGAACTTGTCCAGCAGGTTCTGTGATACGTCGAGCATCGTGAATCCATGGGGTGGGGGAGTTGCGGCTGTGCAACTTACTTGAGTTCTAAGCGACGGTTCGCGGATTATTTGTCGATCGTTCACGTTTAAGGCGTTGCGTGTTCGCCTTCCGAGCCTATTTTGTCGCCCAGGCTGGCTTGTCTGACAGCTTCAATGTGGCAAAGCAGAAGAGGTAGAAGAATGAGGATAATGGCGAAAAACCATACGGCAACAAAGGAACAGCGGCAGGCAGGAGCCTGGCGCAAACGCGGTACCAAATCGGTGGGCGGTGGCATGCTCGCGTTGACAAGCGCTGTAGTGGCAGCGGCCATGCTCGCAACGCCAGCGGCTTTGGCTGGGGAAGGAACCGCCCGGTATTACAGCAGCAAGCAGCCGTATGTTGCGCCGGCGAGCACATCATATTCAGCAATTCCGAGCAGATACCATCTTGCATACACCGAGTCTGTGGCAAGGCATGGCTCGCGTGGCCTGTCGAGCTACAAGTATGACGCTTTGCTGGCACTGATGGCTCAGTCTGCTGCGGAAAACAATTATGCTGGATTCGTTAGCCCAGAGGTTGGCAAGGAATTCATCAACAATGTCAATGCCATTACTGCGGCCAACGTGGGCAACGGGTATGGCATGCTCTCTGGTCAGGGCGCCATACAGCATCAGGGCATTGGTGAGAGAATATACCAGCGTGATGCTGATCTGTTCGCCAATGCCGCAAAGCAGGGACTGCGCGTCTCATACCAGAGCTCGGGTGAGCCTCGTGCAACCGAATCCGGAGAGAATTTCAAACTAGGATTCGATCAGGCTTCCAACGGTTTGCTGGCGAATGCGGTTGTAGCACCGAATAATCCTGCGGATAACAATTCCGGCAAGAATTTCGACAAGAACACCACCACGTTGTATTTCCATAAGACTGATAATCCGGATGGTACGCAGAAAACGGGCGAGGCCAAGGAGCGCGCGGAACGTTACCAGCAGTTCGTCGCGAATGATGGGGGCATCGCCGAAGCTGAGGAAAACGTGACGAACGATCCGTCCATGACCACCGCTTCGCATAATCTGCTCTCTCAAATCTTCACTGACGATTTCCTCGCGTCCATCGGCAAGGAGGAAGGCCAGCGCATCTGGTACAACACGGCTGACGGCACGAAAAAGGGTGCGGCCAATTGCGCTGCTGGCGCCGACCCTGCCAAGGATGCGAACGCGTGCGGTGACGCCAAGAAGAAGATCGCGTCGGAACAGGATGCGGCAATGGATTTGTACAATCTGTACATCATCGCGGCCGATATGGAACAGGAGAACACCGGATCCCACACGTTCAATTTCGACCAGTACTTCCAAGGTCAGCACGCCCAGGAGGCTAAGACGTTTGCTTGGTCGCTTGATGCCGAGGACTTCTATGAGAAGGGACCGGGGCGCGCAGGTCAGGATGAGACCTACCGCATTGCCCAGCCGTTGCTCGACGATTTCTTCAATGCGATCGACACGAGGGAGCGGGCCGGCACCGCCGCGACGTTCCGATTCGCACATGCCGAAACCATTATTCCGTTTGCGGCATTGCTGAAGCTGCCTGGATCGCAGCAGCAGGCGAGTGAACTGTACACGTATGAGAATAATCCGTGGCGTGGCGAAAGTGTGACGCCGATGGCTGCGAATGTGCAGTGGGATGTGGTCGTGCGTGATGGTACGGACGTCTCGGGGCAGCCGTATCAGCCGTTGGTCAGAATGCTGTACAACGAGAAGGAAATCGGATTCAACGATTCCTGCACGCCAATTGCGGATGGTTCGACCTGGTATAAGGAAAGCGAGCTGAAAAGCTGCCTGAATGGTAAGGGAACCACGGTTGATGCCCGACTGACGGATGAGGAAGGTCAGCCTGAAACGCCGGGCCATGAATCGACACCAGATGATTCGCAGAAGGCTCCGGGTGCGAATGATGCGAACGGCCAGCGGAAGCATCCGGTGAAATCGTCCGCGAACGGCGGCGATGCGGTCAAGCTCGCCAAAACCGGTTCAAACGTGACGCCCGCCATCGTGGCGACCGTCGTGATGGTGTCCTCCGCGATTTTTGGAGGAAGCTACGCGCGGCGTTCCCGCCGGAAGGCTTGATTTGAAACCTTATCTCGACCGGGTTACGGCCTGACTTGCAACTTGGCCGCAGCCGGACTTCGGTCTAGCGTTTTACATCTGATGCGCTGTTCCCAATTCCCATCCTCGGGCTTGGAAGCAGCGCATCATTGCGTCAAGGTGCGGTATGAGGTCAGTGCGTATGCAGCTGGGGCTTTTCGCGTACTTTGGCGGTGAGATAGTCCGCTTCCACCTTCCATACGGTGACGGCGCGTACCTGCTGGTCGGTGAATTCCGCATGTTCCATGCCGGCCTGCTGCTTCATCAGCAGTGCGAGCCCCTGGCGTGCCTCGTCAAGATCGTCGATGATGGATGCGGTGCCATTGCCGACGATCGACTTGAACGCCTCGCCCCAATTGCACAACGTACGTCCTTCGACCACCTCGCAGTCGGTCGCCATTTCGAACGCCACGGGAAGCGCGTTGTTTGCGGCCTTGACCGCGTCCATCTTACGTCCGGTCGCAGAACCATGGAAATACAAGGTGAGATGATTGGATTCCGCATCGAACACGTATCCGAAATTCAACGGCACGATGGTGATGCCTTCCGCATCGGTGTATGCAAGACTCACGATCTTGCACGTTGCGATAATCGCATCGATCTGCTGTGGTTCGGTTACCTCACGGTCGGCACGCCTCATCATGCGATGCCTTCCCGCAACCGTCCGCTCATCATTACGACGCGTCACCATGGCACGTTCCTCTCTGCTGGATTTACATACCCAGCCTACCGGCTCCCTCAGCCGATGCTGTACACGCCGGAACCATCATCCCACCAAGCATGATCCACCGGCTCCGGCTGCACAAGACACTTCGGTCCCTTCAGCATTTCAATCGCCTTCAACTCCAAACGTTCACGCTCCTCAGCCAACGCATCGCCAACACGATCAAGCAAACCGCACACGCAAGCCGTGGGCTGACATGTCGGAAGACGATGATTTATTGTCGGAAGTCTGAGTCTCATCGCGCTTTTTCTCTTCTCTTACGAGGCCGTGCCCCGTGCCGTTACGAGACCTTCGAAAGGCTCGCCGAAGAGCCCATGTTCGAAGATATCGGCACACTGCACGACCACTATCAGGAATTCGACATCTACCCGCTACTGACACTGCTTGCGTCATTCGCATGAAAAAGCTGATCTATAAACAAAGCGGCATCGCATTCCAGATTAGAAAATGGAACCATCAAGCTTATCAAGCGCACGCAGCAGAGAATCAACATGACCTTTCGCGCACGTTGTATCGGGCAACACGAATCACTCCATCACCGTCAATCACAAAAGTCGAACGAATCACACCCTCGTAAACCTTGCCATACAATTTCTTCTCACCGTACGCACCATACAAACGATGCACGGTCAAATCAGCATCCGACAACAGAGGGAACGTCAAATGGTCGCGCTCGCGGAATCGGATGAGCTTGTCCAGCGGATCCTTCGAAACGCCGAGCACTGTGAATCCGCGGGAGCTTAGGCGTGCGAGGTTGTCGCGGAAGTCGCAGGCCTCGGTGGTGCAGCCGGGAGTCATCGCGGCAGGGTAGAAGTATAGGATGATATTTTGGCCGCGCAATGCGGAGAGCGTGACACTACCGCCGTTGTCGCTGGGAAGTGTAAAGTCCGGGGCCGTTAGTCCCGCTTCGAGTCGTGCGAATGCAGGAGGGTTCTGTGCTGCCGAGGCTACTGACGGATTGATGTCGGACATGATTATCTCCTTACTGTTCTTCGGATTTCAAGTGCCGATACCAAGCGAGAATAAACGTCATCATACCCGCCTTTGCGTGTGCACAGTTCGTTGACTCGTTGCGCGCCGCCGCGAACTCCAAACAGTAGGCGTCAGACCTGTCAAGGGAACAAATCGGAAAAAGATCCTGCGCGAAGTATGGTTTGAAACGTGTCATCGTGCGCATTTTCTGGATCTGTCGGCCTTGTGCTGAGCAAAGCAGGCTGTATCTCGCCTATGTATGGCAGATTTCGGGATGTGACATGAGGCATCTCGCTTATATATGGCAGTCGGTTTCGCGAAAATGAGGTTTTTCATGCCCCCCTACCTACTGCTTTGACGGACTGACCTGCCATATATAAGCAAGATATCTCCGGACACGTTCGCAAATCTGCCATACATAAGCGAGATATGAGCAAAACGGTGTTCAACAACAAAGGAAACGTCAAATGATCGCGCTCGCAGAATCGGGCATGAGTACTCTTTAGCTACTCTTCGGAATTCAGAAGCCAAGTGGAAAACGAACTGTCATACAATTCCGTTTATCTCCTATGATGTTTTCCAGAACGGGGAAATTTCGGGGAAGCATGGCGCGTTGAAGAGAGGGACATCCACGTCGCACCGTACGACAACGGAGAACAAAGACGCGGCAGCGAACGTCACCGCGAAATCCATATGGTTCAAACGACAGCTCAACATGGCGGTTGCGGCGGTGGGCAGCGTCGCATTGTGCGCCACCATGGCCTTCGTCGCGGCACTCACCGGCTACGTTTCCTCAAGCGACCTAGACTCCGCAGCATACAAGATGGCGGCCTCCCAAGCTGAAATCACCGAGAGTCTCATCACCGACAGCGACGGCGTGCGGAAGGTCTACAATTCTGCCGCCATAGCGTTCCCTGACGGGCACACCGACTCCTACCAGAAGATGCATCGCGCCGGATCCGAGGAAACCGCATGGTCGTTGCCTGGCAGCACGCCGGTCATGTTCGAGATGCCCGAGTGGACCGGCTCGGACGGCAAGCCGCTCAAGGCCGGTATCGACATTTGTTGAGACGGCCACTTCTATCCGGAACTCGGTCGTTATTATGCCGCGTCCGGAGCCGAACTGTTTCTGCATCCGACGGCCACGACCGGCAACGCATGGCATCGCGAATCCCGCATGGGCAGCTATACCGACCGTGACGGTCTCGCAGTGATCACCGACAACGTGTGGGGTCCCGACGGGTATCCGCTCGACGTCGACGGCAACCCGATCTACTTCGTCGATGAGAACGGCGACACCGTTTCCTCCGGCAAGGACATTGCGGTCTACAACTACGCAGGAGTTGGATCTGACCCGTTCCGCACGTCGAGCCTCATCATCAACGCATGGAGCGGCAAGGATGGCACCCCGTTCGACTACTCCACGGGCAGCGCGCTCGACACCAGCGGAACAGGCAAGGGCGCGTCCGACAGCGAATCGGCCGACATGACGTTCGCCGAAGGCGCCTACGATCCAGACAATCTGGAAATCCGACAGATGAACTTGTCCCGCGCAGGGTTCAGTGTCATGAACTTCAACGCTCGCCTCTGCTCCAAGATGTACGATCAGCTCGCCAAACTGACCATCCCAGGATATCAGGCCATGTATGATGATCCGACCGAACTCGACAAGAGCGCGCTCGAAGCTCCGATCGCGGCGGCACAGGCCAAGCTTGCCGAATTCGGCAAATACACGGACGATACGGTCGCATCTCTCACGGAAGCGTACGAGCAGGTCCTCTCGCTGTGGAACAACACCACGTTCAGCAGCGAACAGAACGGTCTTGTCTCCAATGCCGCCACGCTCCTTAACACGGCATTGGACGGTCTGAAGCTTCGGGAAACGAAGCCTGATGACCAGCCGGGCGGTGGCGAGGCCAAGCCGAATGACAAGCAGCCCTCGAAAGACAAGAATGCCAGCAAGGCCGATGGAAAACCGACTGCGGACTTGCCTCGCACGGGCTCCGACATCGTTCCCATTATCGCGGTCATGCTTCTCCTTGCAGGAGCCGGAACCACTGCCGGTACGTTGATACGCCGCAAGCATGTGTAGCGGTATGTTCTAGAAACCATCACCAGATAAATGGCCGGTCGAAGCACATTAGCTGCGACCGGCCATTTATCAGATGGGGTACGGTGATTAGAAGACGCTGTAGCCGCCGTCTACGCGAATGTCAATGCCAGTAACGTACGAGGACGCGTCGCTGGCGAGGAAGAGCACCGTGCTGGCAATCTCGTCATTCGTGCCGAAACGATGCATCGGCACGACCTCGAGCATGGCGTCGTGGCCAGGCATGTCGATACGGCCATTGAAAATTCCAGACCACACGTATCCGGGGGAGATGGTGTTGGAACGGATACCATCCTTGGCGAGCGCGGCAGCAAGGTAACGTGAGTGTTCCATGATGGCCGCTTTGGTGGCGCCATACGCGTTCACCGGCGTCGGACTTCCCATCATGTAGTTCGCGTTGTGTCCGGACAGGGAGGCTGTGAAGATCAGTGAGCCGCCATGACCGTGTTCGCGCATGATTTCATGCGCGATGCGGCCGGTACGGTAGGTGCCGTTGAGGTTGATGTTGATGGTGCGCGTCCATACTTCTTCGGTGGCGTCTTGATCGTCGCCCGGTACGTTGACTCCGGCGTTGAGGAACGCGAAGTCGACGGTGCCCAGCTGTTCCACCAATTGTGTTTTGAGTTCGGCTACTTGTTCGACGTTGGTGACGTCGCAGGTGAGCGCGATGACGTTGGTGCCGAAACGTTCGCTCATGTCTTTCGCCAGTTCGGTGAGCTTGTCTTCTTGGCTGGGCAGGTCGACTAGTGCGACGTCTGCTCCGGCTTGGGCGAGCGCGGCCGCCGCGTTGCGTCCTAGACCGCCTGCGGCTCCGGTGACGAAGCCTTTGCGGCCGCGCATTGAGAATTTGTCGAGTATCGAGTAGTTTGAATCCTCCCATTTGTCGAGGGGATAACGTTCGTCGAAGATTTGTTCGACGGTTTTCTCTGGAATCTTCGATGATTCGTCTGCCATGTTTCGCTCCTTTGCGTGATGGTGACCGCTTTTTTGGATGCGTCCGCGCATCATGTTTTGCGCATCTATGGACCATGTTTGCGGTTGCCTATGCTCGTGCCTGCGGTCGTTCGGCGTCCGTGCCGAACCAATCCGAGTATAGCAAATAAAACGATGGCGGTGCTGTCAGTATTTGTCAGGTAAAACGTAATGAGGAAACCGTAAGGTCAATATAAGAAGATAGTTGATGATTGAAAGGGGAGTGGTGATGACGGATTTGAAAATGTTTTCCAAGCCTGTGGTGTTCACGGATTTCGATGGGGTGCTCAACGCCTTTCCGGATGACAAGCTTTTGCGCAGGGGCGGCGTGAACAAAGTTATGACCTGGGCGAAGCCCGACAGTCCCTACGCGAAAATGTACAATCCTGAAAAAGCGTTCCACCTGAACGGCAACGAAAAAGCCCACACGCCCGTAGGCTCATGGCGCATCCACTGGTCCAGCGAACTATCCGACGCCATGTACGCGTTGGCAGTTGACGGCATTGTGGAATTGTGGTGGCTGTCCACCTGGCAGCCATACTGCAGTCAGATTCTCGACCCGATGCTCGGATGGGATCCCATGCTGGTCGATGTCATCACCTGGTACGATCCTGTCACCAAATGGGGACGTGAGGCAGGCAAATGGCAGACCATCCAACGACGCGTACGCATCGAATGCGAAGAGAATGAACCCGCGCCGATCGTATGGATCGACGATGATGAATGCTTCGAACAGCGCGCGCAGCTCTTGGAGGAACTCCAGCCGAAAGCGCCGGTGCTTATGGTCCGCCCGGACTATCGTATCGGCATCAGCCGTCGCCAATGGAAACTGATCGATACGTTCGTACACCATCCCGAACAGTTCGACACGGTCACGTTCGACATGGAACCAACCTGCAGGATATACGACATCCACCACGGTTTCTAGCCTAAATGAATTACCATGGGAGGATAGTCGAGCGGAATGAAGGAAGGATGGGGTTATGGCGGAACGTATCGTGGAGCGTCTTATCCGAGAGCGTGATACTCGATATGGTGACGGCATTTACACGACCACGCAAATCCAGTTCGCATGGAATTCCAATCATATGGAAGGTTCCACCCTTACTGCCAAACAGACCGCGCAGCTATTTGCCACCGGTACCTATACCACGGATGGCAGCGAACAGGTCAATCCTGATGATGCGTTGGAAACCCGTAATCATTTTGCTGCGTTCCGTTGGATTCTCGACCATGCTGATGAGCCGGTGGACCGGGATATGGTCTGTCACCTGCATGCCATTCTCAAGCAGGGCACCAGACAGGTCTCCGACTCGCTTTTCAACGTGGGCGGCTACAAGACTCGGCCGAACTTTATCGGCAATCCTGTCACTCCGACAAGGACCGCGCTGCCGCAGGATGTTCCCGAATTTATGGACAGGCTGTTTGATATGTGCACGAAACTTGAGGACGAGCCATATCAGATCGCCCGTGTCCATTGGACGTTTGAGAAGATTCACCCATTTTCGGACGGCAACGGTCGAATCGGACGGCTTATCATGTTCAAGGAGCTTTTGCGTATCGATGCGTTGCCTGTCCTTGTCCATGACGCGTATCGTGCGGAGTACGTCAATGGCATCAGTAAGTTTCCGGACGAGCCAGGATGGCTGGTTGATACGCTTCTATTCGAACGGGACCTTTACCGGTCGCATGTTCTGAAAACGGATGCCGAGGCATTGCGTTACACGTACCATGACCAATGGAATATGGCTGAGCATCGGGTGGAACGAGATGAGGATCTGGAATTCGCCAAGCTCATCGACACGAAGGCCCAGCCGTTGTTCAATGAGGAGTATCAGCAGCGCGAACGGCTCCTATGGGGCGAATAGCGGTCCGACTGTGTGTTCCTCCTTCCAAACGTGACATGAACCGAATGTGCATTGAGATGTGCAATTTGTGCACATTGCGGTCGCCGGCCGTTCACCTTGGTGTAAGAAGGAATCAGCCTTCGGACTTTAGCATGAGGTGCAATGGCGCGTATTGAATGCGCGCATACGAGGAAGTGAGAGCTGCATACATGCGTGTATTCGACTTCGATGGAACCATCTATGACGGAGAAAGCCTGTTCGACCTGTACCTGTTTTCGGCCAAATACAATCCGAAAGTATTGCGGTACATCGCCCCGGTACTGCGCTATGCCATCAAATACAAGCTCGGACGAGCCACGTTCGATCAAATGGAATACGGTGTGGGCAAGCTATGCCACGGATATATAAGCGAACTTGCCGAATCGTTGGAATTCGAAGAATTGGTCAACGCCTTCTGGGATCAGAACATGAAGCGCATCAAACCCTGGTATAAGCCACGCGAAGACGATGCGATCCTCACCGCCTCGTTCGACATCACCGTGGGCGAGGCCTGCCGCAGGCTTGGCGTGCAACATTTGGTCTCGTCCACCATCGACGACAACACGTTGAACGTAAACTACCTCAACTTCAACACCAACAAGCCCAAACGATTCCGCGAACTCTACGGAGACAACGTTCGAGTGGACGAATTCTACACAGACAGCCGATTCGACCAGCCCATGATCGACATGGCCCGACGTGCCTACATGGTCAAAGGCAACAAAATCCACCAAGTCAAATAGCCGGAAAGGCTGGAACGGAACACGGCGGCAAGGACCGATCCTGACATCTCCCCTTCGGCATGGACGCCTTGCACGAGCCAGGATGGGCGTCGGTCGGTCATATTGCCGTATATGGAAAATACGACCGACCGCAAAAACAGTTAGAACGACACGCGCTTGGACTGGTTTACGGCAGAAACCTCGCACACGATGCCAACAACTACCGCGAAACACGCTTCACACACAACAAATAAATCAACCAAGCAACAGGCATCGCCAACATAAACACCGGATAAAACCACACAGCAGGCAAATGCCCATACACCAAACCACCCACAAACGGACCAACCGACATACCCAAATCAATACCCGCATAATACGTACTATTCGCAATACCACTGCGCTCGCGGCCTGCGATTACCACGGCCTGCGCCTGCGTGACTGAACTCATCAGACCGTAGCCGACAGCGGTGAAAATCGCAGCCAACAACAGCATCCAATCATTGAACAGGAACGTCATGCATGCGAGCATCGCCAGCATGCCCAACGAGCAGACCGTCAGCCAGAAACGGAAGCCCTTGCTGTCGAACAGGTCGCGCAAGCCCAGTCGCAACACCAATAACGCGACCGCGTAAAACATGAAAAACAGGTCGGATGATACCGGCAGATGACGAGACTGAACATAACTCACGATGAAGGACTGATTTGCGAAATACGCTATAGCAAACATCATGAACGTCAGCGACAACGGCACCACACGCGGTTCTAGAATCGAACGGATCGAAAAACGATGCTTTTTGGTTGCGCTAGCAGAACCGTCAATGTCTACGGCAGTGGAGGGATTCTCCGTTATGGAAGTCTGCTTTTTGCGTACCGGCTGTCCGCCATTCTTCACCATCAGTGTGGCGAGCAGCATGATCACCGCCAGCACCAGCGAACTCAAAAACGTCAGACGATAACCGATGTATTTTTGCGCGCGAATACCCAATGCCGGTCCGACCGCCATAGCCAGCGCGTTCATCGTGCCATACAATCCCATGCCGGCACCCATATGCCGGATCGGCAGCAAAAGCGACATCCACGTGGCCAGGCAGACCGAGCAGCATGCGAAACCAACGCCGTTGATCACGCGAGCCATGATGAGCATGATGGGGGAGTTTGCGAAATAGTACAGCAGTCCGGCGGCGAAATAGAGCACCGTGCCAACCGCCACAAGTGTGCGCTTGCTGGTTTTGTCGGAAAGATTGCCTGCGATAGGGCGGCAGAACAGTGAGATGAAACTCATCGACCCGGCCACCGCACCCATCAGCATGCCGTCCGCGCCCAACGATTCCGCATATCCGGCAACGATCGGATTGGCAAGCATATTGCTCGACATGAAACAGAACGTCGCAAGCATGACCAACGCCATATCACGGGTGATGAGACGATCATGCTTACGCCGGGGCTGTTCGGGCTGGTTCGATTGTTGTGCCGGTTGCTTCTGTCGTACCGATTCAGATGCGGGTATCGTTGGTGCTGTCATGCTTGTTCGCCTCCGAGCATGCAACTGTAGCAGCCTTGACGAAAAACGGCCGTCCACATATTGCGGACGGCCGATGGAGATGGCTTTAACGATGTGAAAGTATGCTTCGCTTACAGAGTTTTTACAGAGCTTTGGCGGCCTGCTCGACAAAACCTTCCATACCGTCGATGTCAACGACATGGTCGAAACGCACGTCGGCGGTCTCCAAACCGCGCAACGCGGCCGGAGCGGTAGTGCCGGTCGCCTCGGCAAGCACGTCCATGCATTCGAAATCCGTGCCGGAAGCATCCAAACCCAAGGACTCGTTGACCACGCGCGGGAACTTGTACGGGCTGGCGGTGCTCAGCAGCACGCGCGGCGTCAGCGGATCGCGAGGCATCTGCTGCATCACGTAATAACCGCACGCGGTATGCGGGTCGATCACATAATGGTTCTTGTTCCAGCAATCCGCGATCATCTCACGCACCTGATCCTCATCGGCCCAGCCGGTGCCGAACAGGGAACGAATCTTGGCCAGCATCGGTTCGGGAACCTCATAGGCGCCCCACTGGTTCAAATCGTTCATCAGCATGGCGATCAGACGAGTGTCCTTGTCGGACATGTAATACAGCATGCGTTCCAGATTCGAGGAGATAAGAATGTCCATCGACGGGGAAATCGTCTGATAGAACGGACGCTGACGGTTATACGTGCCGGAAGTCAGGAAATCGAACAGCACATTGTTCTTATCGGACGCAACAACCAGATGCTTGACCGGCAAGCCTAACAGCTTCGCATAATATCCGGCGAGAATATCGCCGAAATTACCGGTCGGCACCACAAACTCGACCTCATCACCGACATTGATGACCTGCTGTTCGAGCAGCTGCGCGTAAGCGGAGAAATAATAGACGACCTGCGGCACCAAACGTCCCACATTGATCGAATTTGCGGAAGACAGTACCACATGCGAATCGGAAGCCAAACGATTGGCAAGCTCACGATCACCGAAAATGCGTTTGACAGCGGACTGAGCGTCATCGAAATTGCCCTTCACCGCGCAGACATTCACATTCGAACCAGCCTGCGTGCTCATCTGCAGTTCCTGTACCTGGCTAACCTTGCCTTCCGGATAGAACACGGTGATGCCTGTGCCCTCGGCATCCGCGAAACCAGCGAGCGCCGCCTTGCCGGTGTCTCCGGAGGTGGCTGTCACGATCATGATTTTCTCGTTGCCGTCGCCGCCGGCCGGGGTGGTGCGTGCCATGAAACGCGGCAGGATCTGCAATGCGACATCTTTGAATGCGGAGGTCGGGCCGTTAAACAGTTCCATCACGTAGTCATCGCCGAGCGGCTTGACCGGGGTGATCTTTTCGTCGGACCATTGCGCGCCGTACGCTTCATCGATGCATGCCTTGAGTTCGGTTTCGGAGAAGTCGGGCAGCAGCACGCTCAGCACGTCGAATGCGATCTGCTGGTAGGGCTTGCCTGCGAGAGATGCGACGTCTACGTGGGTTTCGCCCAGTGAGTCGGTTACGAACAGGCCGCCGTCGTCGGCGATGCCTTTGCGTATGGCTTGCTTGGAGGTGAGTGAATCGGTGGTGCTGCGAGTGCTGTGGAACGTGGTCACTGGATTTCCTTAGCAATAGAACGGACAATGAACGTCAAACAATATTGAGTGTAGCGTTATGGGCGGGAAGAAGCGTGTTTGGCGTCCGTGGAATGGGACGATGCGTGTTTATGGGTGGTGATTGTTTCCTGCTTGTTTCGTGATTGCTTCCATGTTTCGAAACGCCCTATTCCCTCATGCGATTTGTGCACGTACACTTCATCGTTAAGCCTGCACGTTCGTACGGGCAACGTATTTATCCTCCAAGCCAAGGAGAGCTCAATGACCGCATCGCCTCTCGCGCAAACTCCGAACGACATGTTCAACGCGCCTATCGCCGAAGCAGACCCCGAAATCGCCGAGGTACTCAACGCTGAGTTGTCTCGACAGCAGAACGGCTTGGAGATGATCGCCTCCGAAAACTTCGTGCCGCGTGCCGTGCTTCAGGCTCAGGGTTCCGTGCTGACCAACAAGTATGCCGAAGGCTATCCGGGACGCCGCTACTATGGTGGCTGCGAGCAGGTTGACAAGATCGAAACCATTGCCCGTGAGCGTGCCAAGAGCCTGTTTGGCGCCGAATACGTCAACGTGCAGCCTCACTCCGGCGCACAGGCCAATGCAGCCGTCTACCAGGCGCTCGTCAAGCCGGGCGACACCGTGCTCGGTCTTGCCCTCGATCATGGCGGACATCTCACCCACGGCATGAAAATCAACTTCTCCGGACGTTTCTACCATGCCGAAGCCTACGGAGTCAATCCTGAAACCTTCCGCATCGATCCTGAAATCATCCGCCAGCGCGCGCTTGAAACCCACCCGGCCATGATCATCGGCGGCTGGAGCGCCTACCCGCGTATCGAAGACTTCAAGGCCATGAAGGAAATCGCCGACGAAGTCGGAGCCAAGTTCTGGGTTGATATGGCACACTTCGCGGGCCTTGTCGCGGCCGGACTGCACCCGAGCCCGGTCCCGTACGCCGATGTCGTATCCTCCACGGCTCACAAGACTCTTGGCGGTCCGCGTTCCGGTTTCATTCTCGCCAAGCAGGACTATGCCAAGAAGCTCAACTCCGCGGTCTTCCCGGGTCAGCAGGGCGGTCCGCTCATGCACGTCATCGCAGGCAAGGCCGTCGCGTTCAAGGTCGCAGCCTCTCCGGAGTTCAAGGACCGCATGCAGCGCACCCTCGACGGTGCCAAGATCCTCGCCGAACGCCTCATGTCCGACGATGTCAAGAACAACGGCATCAGCGTCCTCACCGGCGGCACCGACGTCCACCTCGTCATGGTTGATCTGCGCAACAGCGAAATGGACGGCCAGCAGGGCGAAGACCTCCTCGCCCAGTGCGGCATCACCATCAACCGCAACACCGTTCCGTTCGATCCGCGTCCGGCAAGCGTGGCTTCCGGTCTGCGCATCGGCACCAGCGCCCTCGCCACCCGCGGCTTCGGCAACAAGGAATACGAAGAGGTCGCCGACATCATCGGAACCGCACTCGCAGCAGGCAAGGATGCCGACGTGGAAGCCCTCAGGGCTCGCGTCGACAAGCTCGCCGAAGACTTCCCGCTGTATCCGGGTCTCGATCAGATCCACTGATTCCATGTCGAATAACGGTTGATCGAGAACGGTTTCGGATATAAATCTCTGAGGACACGTGACGTGCGAAATCGCGCCCTGTTTCCGATGCTACGACGAAATAATGGTCGAAGCTACGGAACAAGGCGCGATTTCGCGCTAATCTAGGAAATTATGACGAACCCACAGACCCAATCCAACGCCATGGAGCCCGATGTGCTCAACGAGGTGTGCGCCAAAGCCGACGCCGCCCGAATCGCGCAAGCGCAACTTGCCCAAACCAACACGCAGCGTAAAAACGAACTTCTCAACGCCATCGCTGACGCACTCGACGCGCGCGCCAATGAAATCGCGGAAGCCAACGCCATCGACATGCAGAAATCCGCCGAACATGGCATGGACGCAGGCAAACTCGACCGGCTCAAATTTGACGTACCCCGCGTCAACGCAGCCGCACAAGGTGTGCGCCACGTAGCCACCCTACAGGATCCGATCGGTGAAATCGTGCGCGGATACCACCTCGACAACGGTCTGCGACTCGAACAAACCCGCGTGCCCATCGGCGTGCTCGGCATGATCTACGAAGCACGACCCAACGTCACCGTCGACGTCGCGTCACTCTGCATCAAATCAGGCAACGCGGCACTCCTCAGAGGAGGACACGCGGCCGAACGCACCAACGCAGCCACCCTCAACATCATCGCCGACGTATTGCACGAACACGGATATGATGCCGCACTCATCGCTTCCGTCGACGAATACGGGCGTCAAGGCGCCAACGCCATGATGCAGGCCCAAGGCCACATCGACCTGCTTATTCCACGAGGGGGAGCGGGCCTCATCCAAGCCGTCGTGCAAAACTCCAAAGTACCCGTCATCGAAACCGGAGCGGGCAACGTACACATCTACGTCGACCGAACCGGCGACCAAAACAAAGCCATCCCCATCATTCTCAACGCCAAAACGCAACGCGTCGGCGTCTGCAACGCCACTGAAAAACTCCTCGTGCACAGTGACATCGCCGAAGCGTTCCTTCCGCAAATCGCCACAGCGCTTGCCGCAGCCGACGTCGAAGTGCATGCCGACGAACAGGCCTACGAGATCATCGACAAAACCGGTATTGACGGGGTGAAACTGATACATGCCACTGAGGAAGACTGGGATACCGAGTATCTCGCGTTGAAGATCGGCGTCAAAGTGGTCGACTCACTCGACGAGGCCATCAGCCACATTAACCGCCACTCCACAGGGCATACCGAATCCATTATCGCCGAAGACTATTCGGCCATTGAGGAATTCACCTCACGCATCGACTCGGCGGTGGTGATGGTCAACGCGTCCACGCGTTTCACAGATGGGGGAGTGTTCGGCTTCGGCGCGGAACTTGGTATCTCCACGCAAAAAATGCATGCACGCGGGCCCATGGGACTACGCGAAATGACCACGACCAAGTGGATCGGCTACGGAACAGGCCAGGTACGGGCATGAACGAACACAACAATAATGACGGCCAGATGGAGGAAACAATGACTGACGCTAAGAACCCATGGAATGCGGATCTCAATGACCCCTATCTGGGATTGAAGCTCGCATCCGAACGATTAAGCATCGTACGATACGTGTTTCTCGTGCAGATCGAGGACGGCATCGCATCGGCGGCACAGCGTGCTTCACTCGAATACGCCGACGCGGTGCTGATCGGTTGGCCGGAAGTCGATGCCGAAGACGTGGTGGAACTCGACGAAGAGAAGCTTAAAAGCGTCGATGAGCAGATGCGGCTCATGGAACAGTACATCGCCAAATTCAGCGCCATGGAGCGCGAACAGGATATTGACGGCATGACCGATACGCTGATTCGCGTCACCGAACGTGTGGCGGAAGTGCGTCGCGCCTATCAGCCGGACTTCCCTCTGCCGACTTTCGCGGAGATCAGGCGCGTCGTGCAGGACGAGTGGGATGAGGATATGGGCAAAATCGACCCGGACAACGCATCGCCAACGGCAGACAGCATCGGCCGTGAGACCGCGGACGCCGATCAGGAACAAAAAAACGAGGATGCCTCATGACCGGCCCGAAACGCATGCGGCCCGAATCCGCCGAAGCCGATTCCGAACTTGCCATCAGCTATGTGGTGGAACCGGAACGGCGCATGTCCGACCTTTCCGTGGAATCAGCAGGTTCCGCGGTGGCCACAGGCCGACGTTCAGCACGCGGCAACTGGCATAGCAGGCCTCGCATCGGCATCATGGGCGGCACGTTCGACCCCATCCACAACGGCCACTTGGTGGCGGCCTCAGAAGTGTCGTGGGTGTACGACCTCGACGAAGTGATCTTCGTGCCGACGGGACGCCCCGTATTCAAACTCGACAAGAACGTCACCAACGCGGAAGACCGGTATCTCATGACGGTCATCGCCACCGCGTCCAATCCGAAATTCACCGTATCACGCGTGGACATCGACCGTCCGGGAGTCACCTATACCATCGACACGTTGCGAGACATCCGTGCGCAACATCCCGACGCGGAACTCTTCTTCATCACCGGAGCTGACGCGGTCGCGGAAATCATGCAATGGAAAGACGCCGACAAAATGTGGGATCTGGCCCACTTCGTGGCCGTGACCCGCCCCGGGTACTCATCGCCGGAAGGGGTGAAACTGCCGGAAGGCAAGGTCGATACGTTGGAAATACCGGCACTGGCGATTTCCTCGACCGATGTGCGGCGACGTGCGGAGCATGGGGAGCCTGTTTGGTACCTCGTACCGGACGGCGTGGTGCAATATATTGGCAAGCACGGACTGTACCGGTAAATTTCAGGTGAACACGCGCGGGTGAGACGGTCTGCGCAGATGGTTAATATGGGTCACGTCCACTTGACGCGAAAACAGACGTTTGGAGACATGGTGAGCGCAATCCTTGAAGGAAAGCCGGATAAAAACCTTATCCTTGTCACAGGCAGAACACATCCGAAACTGGCGGCGGAAGTCGCCGAACAACTTGGCATTGATGTTCTGGAAACCACAGCATACGACTTCGCCAACGGCGAAATGTACGTGCGCTACACCGAATCCGTGCGTGGCGCGGACGTGTTCGTACTGCAAAGCCACGCAGCCCCGATCAACCAATCGATTATGGAACAGCTCATCATGATTGATGCGCTCAAGCGTGCATCCGCGCGTTCCATCACCGCGGTCTGCCCACTGCTTGGCTACTCGCGCCAAGACAAGAAGCATCGCGGCCGCGAGCCCATTTCCTGCCGTCTCATGTTCGACCTGCTGAAGACCGCAGGTGCCGACCGCATCATGAGTGTCGACCTGCATGCGGCGCAGTCCCAAGGCTTCTTCGACGGTCCTGTCGACCACCTTATCGCTATGCCGGTGCTGGTCGACTACATTCGCGACCGTTTCTCCAACCAGCTTGACAATGTTGCCGTCGTCTCTCCGGATGCGGGCCGCATTCGTGTTGCGGAGCAGTGGGCGCAGCGTCTTGGCGGTGGTCCGCTCGCATTCGTCCACAAGACGCGTGACATCACCCGTCCGAACCAAGCGGTCGCCAACCGAGTCGTGGGCGATGTCGAAGGTAAGGACTGCGTGCTCGTCGACGATCTCATCGATACCGCCGGAACCATTGCCGGTGCATGCAGCGTGCTTAAGGATGCCGGTGCCAAGTCGGTGACTGTCGTCGCCACACATGGCGTGCTGTCTGGTCCCGCCGTCGAACGTTTGAAGAACAGCGGAGCCCGCGAAGTCGTGCTTACCGACACCGTGCCGATTCCTGAAGAGAAGCGTTGGGACGGTTTGACCGTGCTGTCGATCGCGCCGCTGCTGGCCAGCGCCATCCGTGCTGTGTTCGAAGACGGCTCTGTGGCTGAGTTGTTCGACACATATCCGGAGCATCACGGACAGGGCTTCTTGTTCGCCTGATGACGCGTTGTGCGGGCATGCTTAGCGTACGTTCCGCATGTTTGTGGGGTAACTCCCATATCAGTGAAGCGAGTACCGTTGTTTAAGGTGCGCATAACACTTTTTGTGCACCTTAAACAACGTTTTTTATTAGTGCGACACGTCGAGACACGCGGTGTTGGCGACATGTGGCATAATAGACACTTGGCGGTAACCGCAAGGTTTTCCGCCATTCCCCCATGGTGTAATGGCAGCACACGGGTCTTTGGAACCCTTTGTCTTGGTTCGAGTCCAGGTGGGGGAGCCCATTCTCAGACGGCTCTGCGGCGAATGCCGCAGAGCCAATTTTTTTTATTTTTCTTGAGCGCACTTAGAGGAGTGTATGCCCGGTAACATAACTTTATGTGAGCATATACGAACAAACATGATCATTATCTTTCAGTGAAGGCTAATGCCGTTCATTTTTACTAAGCGTTTTTGAGACGAACTTAGGGTTTTTCGCCAAAGAAGGATTCTCTTTGCTTTTTCAACGATATGCCACCTTTTTTGTAATGTTTTAGGGGTATAAAATTTATCTTTAGGGTGTTCTAAAGTGTTTGAAATATCTGAAGTTATCCACTTATCCACAAGAATCAAATGTCAACTTGACGGGGGATGGCTTTTGTGCCTTAATGGTTCTTACACCCCCTCTCAACGATGAGTCGGGCGAATAAGAAAGGGATTCATCATGGATGATTCATGTGAAAATGATGTTCCGCCGCCGGAGGCTAACGAGCCCTTCTCGGAGGTTCCACCTTCTGACCAGGGATCAGCGGCCAATGCGAAGCGCGCTGATAAAAGTGGGAAGAAACGCGAGGGAGAAAACCTGACAGAGTGGGAAAGGATATCTCTTGAGCTTGGCAGAAAGCCGGTTTTCGATTACGATAAAACGCTTCCCTCGTATGATGGGTTTCTTAATTCAGATCTTTTCGGCAGGAAAATACCATTCCATTACATCCAGATAATGCCTGGGCCGTGCGATGCTGAATTTGCCTACTCCATGAACATGTTCGCGGCGCAGTTGATCTGCAATGTTGTCGATATCTTCCGTGGCAGGCAGAAAGAAGCACGCGTGGAAAGGGTATTGAGCGAGGCCTGCATGAGAAAGCTGAGAAATGCCTCCGCTCAGATCGCAGCACAGATGAAGAAGGATGTGAGGATATACGCGCAGTTGGGTCTGCTTCCGATCACCGTATATTACGTTGACAGCTGGTTGGTCTCTCCGACATGCTTCGAAAGCACCGTGCTGATGGGCATTGGAGGACGAAGGCTGTGCAGCAATTTGAAGTGCGTCCTCAAGGGATCTGCTTGGAAGTGCGAAGTCGCTGATTTCGGCGTGTGACGTATAACAAGTAACCATTCAAAACCCTTGGAATTGGCTGAATTCAGCCGTTTTCAAGGGTTTTCAGCGTGCCTTGAGCATACTGCAACTACTATAGGGACTCATGTTGAGAGAATTTGTACCGGAACCTGCGTATAGCACTACGGATGAGGATACCGTTTTCGCACTGCTCTCCAGACGCGCTAAACGTGATCCTGATGATCTCATCGCCCAATGGCAGGACGACGAGACTCGTCGATGGCATGACGTTACGGCGGGGGAGATGCTTGAGCGTGTGCGCGCGGTTGCGAAAGGTCTTCTTGGCCTAGGGGTCAAGGCCGGAAGCATGGTAGTCATCTATTCGCCTACCTGCTACGAATGGGGAGTCATCGATTTTGCCTGCGCCGCAATCGGCGCGGTAAGCGTGCCCGTGTATGAAACCGATTCCGCCAGGCAGGCCGCGTCCATCATCGAAGAGGTGGATCCGATCATCGCCTTTGCCGGTGATTTCGCGCATACACAAACGCTTGAACAGATTCGCGATGAGCACAGCAGCCTGCGCTACGTCTTCAACTTCAAGGCGGATGGTCTTGATGCCGTTGCTGATTTTGGAGAAGGTGTCGGCGAGGACACGCTCGATCAGGTGATTTCCAGGGTCAAGGCCGATGACATGCTCACCATTGTGTACACGTCTGGTTCCACTGGCAAGCCCAAGGGAGCGATGCTGTCTCACCGGAATTTCACGCATATCGTGCTGAACGGCTACATCATTCTCGATGAAATGCTATATCAGCCGAATCGTCTGATGTTGTTCCTGCCGTTGGCGCACTGCTTCGCTCGCTATATTCAGTATGTTGCGATTGGCGGGCAGGGGGTGGTCGGCTATCTGCCCGGAGCCAAGCATCTGCTTGCCGATCTGCGTAGCTTCAAGCCGACCTATCTGCTGGGAGTTCCCCGTGTGTTCGAGAAAGTGTATAACGCGGCTTCGCAAAAGGCCGGAGCGGGTATTCGTGGAAGAGTGTTCGCCAAGGCTTTCGATCATTTTGTGCAATGGTCGAAGGACGAGCAGGAAACCGGACGCCATTCCATTGTGGCTCGTGCCGAACATTCGTTCTTTATGTCTGTCGTAGGCAAATCCATTCGTTCTGCTTTGGGTCCGAACATGAGATATCTGGCTTGTGGCGGCGCTCCTTTGAACGTCGATCTCGCCCATTTCTTCAACGGTATGGATGGCATTACCTTCATTCAGGGCTATGGCATGACGGAAACCGCCGCTCCCATGATTGTCAACTGGCAGGACGCCAACCGCGTCGGTTCCGTAGGCAAGCCCGGGCCGGGCATGGGCGTGCGCACCGATGACGACGGCGAACTGCAGGTGATGGGCCCCAACGTGTTCCTTGGCTACTACAAGAAGCCGGAGCTGACAGCCGATGTCAGGATGGCTGATGGCTGGCTGAAGACCGGCGATTTGGGAACCATCGACGACGACGGATTCGTGTACATTACGGGTCGCAAGAAGGATATCATCATTACGGCCGGCGGTAAGAACGTCAGTCCGGCACCTATGGAAGATGTCATCAACACTTGCCCGATCGTGTCGCATGGTGTGGTGGTCGGTGATGGCAAGCCGTTCATCGGAGCTTTGATTGAGCTTGATCAGGAGATGGTTCGTTCCTGGCTTGCACAGCAGGGACTTGATAGCAACATGCCCATGGAGCAGATCGCGAAGAACGATGCCGTGCGCGCATTCATTCAGCAGTATGTCGAAAAGGCGAATGCGAATGTCTCTCGTGCTGAATCCGTTCGCAAGTTCGAAATCCTCGACGAGGAGTTCAGCCAGGAGAAGGGCACTCTGACGGCGAGCCTGAAAGTTGTCAGGCCGAAGGTGCTTAAGCGGTACGAAAATGTCATCGACAATGTGCTGTATGCGCCGAAGCCATCCAACAAACCGCTGCCAAAGACGGTGCAGATTCTTGACCGAACCACCGAAACGGTCAAGCAGGCTTCCGAATCCATGCGTCAGGCTTCCGAATCCGTAAGTCCGAAGGTTCGGCAGGCATTTGATACCATGCAGGAGAAAATTAAGAAGCAGACCGAAGACGCCGGCGAGTTCCAAACGCCGGAAGACTCATCGGAAACTGAGGAAACAACCATGAACGAGGAGCGATAATCTTGGCAATTCGTGAGATTCGAGTCGTACCTGATCCGGTGCTACGTACCCCCTGTGATCCTATCAAGGAAATTACGCCGGCCGTGCGTCATCTGGTACAGGATCTGCTTGATACCGTTGACGATCCAGGAAGGGCTGGCTTGTCAGCTAATCAGATTGGCGTGAATCTGAGGGCATTTTCCTATAACATCAACGGCAAGATCGGGTATGTGCTCAACCCTGTCCTCGAAGAGACCTGCGGTGAACAATACGGAGATGAGGGATGCCTGTCTGTGCCGGGATTGTGGTACAAGACCCGTCGCGCCGATTACGCTCGTGTGCGTGGCATCGATTTGGAAGGCAAGACGGTCGTGCTGGAAGGTCGTGGCATTATGGGCCGCATGTTGCAGCATGAAACCGATCACTTGAACGGTCATGTCTATCTTGATCGTTTGGAGAAAGAGGAACGCCGAGAGGCGATGCGCTACATGCGCAATCACCACAAGTGATTGTTCGCATCTCACCGATATGACGACTTGGGGTCACGTCTTTGCGAAAAGACGTGACCCCATGGTATTTTATGCCTTGTGTGCCATCCGGCGAAGGGCTTTGTCGTGAAAGTCCTGAGCCACCCAATATTGTCAACCGGCATACAACCAATTCGCGTCATGTTCGCGACGACCTGTGTCGGTCGGCCGACGCCGCAAGGCTTTGGCTGCACGCAGGAACGCATGACCAGGCAAGAACCGACAGAAAGAGGTAGTAATACCATGGCTCAGATCAATATGAGCGACATGCTGAAGGCAGGCCTGCACTTCGGCCACCAGACCCGTCGTTGGAATCCGAAGATGAAGCAGTTCATCCTCACCCAGCGCAACGGCATCCACATCATCAACCTGTTCAAGTCGCTCGACATGATCGACAAGGCCTACGACTTCATCAAGGCTACCGTCGCTCACAACGGCACCGTGCTGTTCGTCGGCACCAAGAAGCAGGCTCAGGAAGCCGTTTCCAATCAGGCTGTCCGCGTGAACATGCCGTACGTTTCCGAGCGTTGGCTCGGCGGTATGCTGACCAACTTCCAGACCGTGTCCAAGCGCGTCTCCCGTCTCAAGGAACTCGAAGAGATGGACTTCACCGACGTGCGTGGTTCCGGTCTGACCAAGAAGGAACTGCTGCTTCTCGAGCGCGAGAAGGACAAGCTGGCTAAGCAGCTGGGCGGTATCCGCAACATGAACCGTACTCCGTCCGCCATGTTCGTGGTTGACGTTAACAAGGAAGCTTTGGCCGTTGAGGAAGCTCACAAGCTGGGCATTCCGGTCGTTGCCATCGTCGACACCAACGCTGATCCGGAGTCCGTCGAGTACCCGATCGCAGCCAACGATGACGCCATCCGCGGCATCGAACTGCTGACCAGCCTCATGGCTGACGCAGTGGCCGAAGGCCTGCTGGAGCGTTCCGGCAAGGCCGCTAAGGCTGAGGGCGAGACCGAGCAGCCGATGGCCGCTTGGGAGAAGGAGCTCCTCACTGAGGGCGCTCCGGCCGCCGATGCACCGGCTGAAGCCGAAGCCGAAGCTGAAGCCAAGGCTGAGTGAAAATATCCACTATGATGGGAGGTGTTGTGCCTCCCATCATATGGGGCATCACTATTTTTCAGAGGAGACAAATCAATGGCAGCAATCACTGCAGCTCTGATCAAGCAGGTGCGCGAGGAAACTGGCGCCGGCATGATGGACGTTAAGAAGGCTCTGACCGAGGCTGAGGGTGACGTGGCTCGCGCCAAGGAAATCATCCGCGCCAAGGGCATCCAGGCCGCTGGCAAGCGCGAAGGTCGCAAGGCTCAGGAAGGCACCATCGCCTCCCAGGTCGTGGAATCCGCCAATGGCCAGACCGGTTACGCCGTCGAACTGAATTCCGAGACCGACTTCGTGGCCAAGACTCCGAAGTTCGTGGAGTTCGCTGACAGCGTGCTCGAAGACGCCGTCAAAGCCGAGGCCGCTTCTGTGGACGAAGTGCTGGCAGCCGCTTCCGGCGAAGCCACCGTGAAGGAAGCCGTCGAAGAGGCGGCCGCTCTGTTCGGTGAGCACGTCAAGGTCGGCCAGTTCGCCAAGGTCGAGGGTCCACACGTTGAGATCTACGCCCACAAGAAGTCCGCTGAGATGCCGCCGAGCATCGTGGCCATGATCGCCACCGATGAGGCCGGCGCTGCTGTGGCTCACGAAGCCGCTCTGCAGATTTCCGCAATGGGTGCCCAGTGGCTGACCCGCGAGGACGTTCCGGCCGATGTGGTCGAGTCCGAGCGCCGCGTGGCCACCGAGAAGTCCTTGGCCGAAGGCAAGCCGGAGAAGATCGTTCCGAAGATCGTGGAAGGCCGTCTCAATGCCTTCTACAAGGAGAACGTCCTGCTCGAGCAGTCCTATGTCAAGGATCCGTCCAAGACCGTTGGCGACCTGTTCAAGGAAGTCGGCGGCGCAGCCGTGGCTTTCGCTCGTGTCGAGGTCGGCAAGGGCGAGGCTGAGTGAATTCGGCTTCAATGGTGAATCCGTGCGTTAGACGCTAGAGATTCCATGAGGTTGGCCATCATCCACAGGGTGATGGCCAACTTTGTTTTCTTCTCGACGCTGTGTCGTTGCGGTGTGGTGTCTGTGTTTGCCGATACTCTTGAGAGCGGTAAATTTCGTGAGTTCTCGGGCAAGAAAGGCTTTTCATGACTGGCGAAAACACTGGTGATAATCCACGCAGAGTGCTGCTCAAACTATCCGGAGAGGCGTTTGGCGGCGGCAAAGTCGGCATTGACACGTCCGTCATCCGCCGTATCGCTGAGGAAATCGTTCCCGCGGTGCAGCAGGGCGTTCAGGTCGCCATCGTCGTCGGAGGCGGCAACTTCTTCCGCGGCGCGGAACTTCAACAGGCTGGAATCGACCGCTCCCGCGGCGATTATATGGGCATGCTGGGCACGGTGATGAATTGCCTCGCTCTGCAGGACTTCTTGGAGCAGGAGGGACAGGCCACGCGCGTGCAGACCGCCATCACCATGGGTCAGGTCGCCGAGCCGTACATTCCGCTCAAGGCCATTCGTCATCTGGAGAAGGGCCGTGTCGTGATTTTCGGCGCTGGTGCCGGTATGCCGTATTTCTCCACTGACACTGTGTCCATTCAGCGTTCTTTGGAAATCCATTGCGATGAGGTGCTGATGGGCAAGAACGGCGTGGACGGCGTTTATACCGCCGATCCTCGTAAGGACGAGAACGCCAAGCGTTTCGCCACATTGAGCTATAATCGTGCCCTCGTCGACAATCTCGCCGTTATGGATGCATCCGCGCTTTCCATGGCCCGCGACAACAAGCAGCGCATCCGTGTTTTCGGGCTCGAAGGCAATGGCAATGTGACCCGCGCCCTTCTCGGTGAGGAAATCGGAACTATGGTTTCCACCGCGGAGTCCACACTCGCTGAATAACGACATTCAACGTCGAATATCGATCAAACAACCAACAACAAGGAGTACAAATGGCAACTATTGTCGAACAGGCCAAGGCACAGATGGCCAAGTCCGTGGAATCCACCAAGGAGAACTTCTCCGGCATTCGTACCGGCCGCGCGAATCCGGCGCTGCTCAACGGTATCACCGTTGATTATTATGGAGCTCCGACCCCGCTGAAGGCCGTCGCCACCATCGGCGTGCCGGAACCGCGTACCCTGTCCGTCACTCCGTTTGACGCGTCCCAGGCCAATGCCGTCGAGAAGGCGTTGCGTGATTCCGATCTGGGCGCCAGCCCGCGTCGCGACGGCAACGTCATTCGCCTGACCATGCCGGAGCTGACCGAGGAACGTCGCAAGGAATATGTCAAACTCGCCAAGGGCAAGGCGGAAGATGGCAAGGTCGCAGTGCGCAACATCCGACGCAAGGCCAAGGAATCCCTTGACAAGGCCATCAAGGACGGCGAGATGGGTGAGGACGAGGGCGATCGTCTGCTCAAGGAGCTCGACAAGATCACCAAGCAGACCACTGATGAACTTGATACCCTGCTCGAAGCCAAGCAGAAGGAGATCATGGAGGTCTGAGAGACCTTCATCTCCTGAAAAGAATCGACGCACAGCCAGACAGGGAACATGATGGAACATCAGGAACAGCTCGAAAAAGAAACCGAAGAGGCCATCAACGCCATCAACAAGAAGACGGGGCGTAATATGCCGCAGGCCATCGCCACAGGGGCGGTGCTCGTCATCCTCATCTTGGCGTGTCTGCTGATCAGCATTGACTTGTTCGTCTATCTGGTTGTGCTGTTCATGGTGCTTGCCCTTTGGGAGCTGCGCGTCGATTTCGCCACTGCGGGACTTCATATTCCCGTGGCGGTGTTGTGGGTATGTTCGGCGGCGACGTTGCTGTCCACCTATTACAGCGAACGTCATATCGTCGCCATGACGGTATGCGTGCTGGTGTCTTTGGTGGTCGTAGCGATCGCCGCCAGCGCTAAAGTGACGTTCGGCAGCCGCATCTCTCTGGCCGTGGCGGATAAGCTTTCCCACACCGATGCAGGCGCAAGACTTGAATCCTCCTTCAACCATGAGCAGGGAGAGGTAAGCCATAGCAGGCTGAGCCATGTCGCGGTCTCCATGTTCACCGTGCTGTACATTCCGCTTCTGGCTTCCTGCCTCATCATGCCGTTGACATTCAATGATCATCCCGTCGCGCATGCTATTATGATGGTATTCATGCCCGCGTTGAGCGATACCGGTGGTTTGTTCGCCGGGGCATGGCTGGGCAAGCACAAGCTAAGCCCCCGCATTTCGCCGAAGAAATCGTGGGAGGGTCTTGCAGGTTCCATTCTGTTCTCCATGATCGGATCTTTTGCCGTGATGTTCTGCACGTACGGGTCGGATGTGTGGATTTCCCGCTGGTGGGTTCCTGTCGTGGCCGGTTTCATGATCGGCATCGCCGGAACGTTTGGCGATTTGTGCG
The DNA here is from genome assembly GCF_001025215.1 of Bifidobacterium pseudocatenulatum DSM 20438 = JCM 1200 = LMG 10505. Taxonomy (NCBI): domain Bacteria; kingdom Bacillati; phylum Actinomycetota; class Actinomycetes; order Bifidobacteriales; family Bifidobacteriaceae; genus Bifidobacterium; species Bifidobacterium pseudocatenulatum. Next base: position 1,209,595 of record NZ_AP012330.1, on the reverse strand, counting down.
CATCCATGTTGAAGCGAGATATCGGCATCAAGGACATGGGACACCTGCTTAAGGGACACGGTGGCGTGATGGATCGTGTGGATTCCATTCTGCTGTGCGCGCCGTTCGTGTGCGTGCTGCTGTGGGCAACTGGAATGTGAGAAAGGCAAACACAAGCATGAGCGACTCCGTGAATTCCACGAAGGATTTGCCGGAAACCGGTATTACTCCAGGAGGCACTACCGGTGCCTTCCGCGACGTGCTTTCCAAAGATCATGCGCGTCGAGGCAAGCCGCCGCTGCATTTTGCTGATATGACTGAAGACGAACGTATCGCGAAAGCCAAGGATCTTGGACTTCCGAAATTCAGAGTCAAGCAGCTTGCCAATCATTACTATGGGCATTTCGACGTCGCTGCCGAAGAGTTCTCTGACTTTCCTGCAGCGAAACGAGCCGAAGCCGCAGAGGCGTTTTTCCCAACGCTCATTACCGAAGTGACCCGTCAAGTGGCCGATGAGGGCACTACTATCAAAACGCTATGGCGTCTGTTCGACGGTTCTCTTATTGAGTCCGTGCTCATGCGGTATCCCACCCGCACCACCTTATGCATTTCCAGCCAGGTAGGCTGTGGAATGGGCTGCCCGTTCTGTGCCACAGGTCAATTGGGTCTGACGAGAAACATGTCGGCAGGCGAGATTCTGGAACAGGTTCGTGTGGCCGCGAAAGCCATGCACGACGGCGAAGTCGCTGGTGGTCTCGGGCGCCTGAGCAACATCGTGTTCATGGGCATGGGCGAACCTATGGGCAATTACAAGTCCGTATTGAGCGCTGTACGCCAAATCAGCGCCATGCCACCTGAAGGTTTCGGCATTTCGGCACGCAACATCACCGTCTCCACGGTCGGTGTGGTACCAGGTATCAAGAAACTCACGGCAGAAGGCATTCCGGTGCGTTTGGCCGTGTCCTTGCACGCTCCGAGCGATGAGTTGCGAGACGAGCTCGTTCCAATGAACAAGCGTTTCAATACTACGCAGGTGCTTGATGCGGCACATGACTATTACTTGGCTTCGAAACGTCGCGTAAGCATCGAATATGCTCTGATGCGCGGTATCAATGATCAAGCCGAGCATGCCAAATTACTTGCTAAGCGATTGAACCATTATGGTGACAATTGGGCTCATGTCAATCCGATTCCGCTCAATCCCATCGAAGGATCGAAATGGACCGCTTCGAAGCCTGAGGATGAACAGCAGTTCCTTGATATCCTTCATAAAGCAGGCATTACTGCGACGTTGCGAGACACGCGCGGGCAGGATATCGATGGTGCATGCGGGCAGCTCGCAGCTAAGGAACAAGATTAGATTTCAAGGAAAGATGCTTGTTCTGTCCGCTACTCGGACTTCCGACGAACATGCGTAACGTAAAACGGTTACTCTTGCATTCGTTGCACACATGATTATGCGCGAAGGAGTAAAATAGCATGTCACTGGCAGTCCGAGTCATTCCATGTCTTGATGTTGATGCGGGACGAGTAGTCAAGGGCGTGCATTTCGAGAATCTTCGCGATGCCGGCGATCCGGTTGAACTTGCCGCGGAATACTACCGTCAGGGTGCCGACGAACTGACTTTCCTCGATGTGACCGCTTCGAGCTCGCATCGGCAGACCATGGTCGATGTGGTGAGTCGAACTGCCGAACAGATTTTCATCCCATTGACCGTGGGTGGAGGCGTACGTGCCCCTGAAGATGTGGATTCTCTGCTGCGTTGCGGAGCTGACAAGGTAGGAGTCAACACTGCGGCCATCAATGATCCGACGCTGATTGGCCGTGTCGCAGAACGATTCGGCAACCAAGTGCTCGTATTATCCGTCGATGCACGCCGTGAGCAGGGCGAGCGACACACTCAGTCGGGCTTTGAAGTAACCACCATGGGAGGCCGCAAATCCACCGGCATTGACGCTATCTGGTGGGTCAAGCGTGCTCAGGAGTTGGGCGCGGGGGAGATCCTGCTGAATTCCATGGACGCGGATGGTACCCAACAGGGTTTTGACTTGGAAATGATTAAAGCCGTGCGTAAGGAAGTGAAGATTCCGATCATCGCTTCCGGAGGTGCGGGCAAGGCTGCCGATTTCCCCCCGGCGATCGAAGCCGGAGCGGATGCCGTGTTGGCCGCGTCGATCTTCCATTACGGCAAAGTCACCATCGGCGAAGTCAAGGATGCCATCAAGGCCGCCGGCTATACCGTGCGATGAAAGCCGAAAACCGCAAAACAGGCGAATAACGTAATCAATAATCGAAGAAACAAATCAATAACACCATCATGACCAACGAAGCATACGACAACAGCACTATTCTTGACCCACGAATCGCAGAACGTCTCAAGAGGGACGATAAAGGACTGGTGGCAGCCGTCATCCAGCAATTCGACACCAAAGAAGTGCTGATGGTCGGCTACATGAACGACGAAGCCATACGACGCACCCTGATGACTGGTCGCGTCACGTTCTGGTCGAGGTCCAGGCAGGAGTACTGGCGCAAGGGAGACACTTCCGGACATGCCCAGTATGTGAAGTCCTTCGCACTGGATTGCGATGGGGATGCCATTCTGGTTGAAGTCGATCAAGTGGGAGCGGCCTGCCATACCGGCAAACGATCCTGCTTCGAAGAAGGCGGGCAACTGCCCGTGGTCGTAGGATACCGTACCAAGGAACAGGAGGGCCAGCGATGAGTGAATGCAGCGTACAAGCACTCAAGTGGGGCGCCACCTGGCCGAGTCGCGAACAATTCCACGAATTGGCTGATCAGGGATATCGTGTGATTCCGATTGTGCGCCGACTTCTGGCTGATTCGTTGACTCCTGTCGGATTCTATGAACGCCTTGCTGCAGGACGTTCCGGCACATTCATTCTTGAATCCGCGGAATTTGGCGGCACGTGGAACAGATACAGCTTCATCGGTGTGAATTCCATGGCTCAGTTGCGTTCCAACAACGGCAAGGCCGATTGGTTGGGTCAGGTTCCCGCAGGCGTGCCTACCGAAGGCGATGTGATGGAAGTCGCGCATGCTGCGCTGAAAACACTGAAAGCGCCGCATGTCGAAGGACTGCCGAACCTGACCAGTGGTCTGGTCGGTACCGTCGGTTGGGATGCGATTCGCCATTGGGAACCGACCTTGCGTGCCGAGGCGCCGAACGAGACCGGGCAGCCGGAAACAGTTCTGGCATTGGCCACGGATATTGCTGTGGTCGACCATGTGTCCGGATCGGTATGGATGATCGCCAATGCGGTGAACGTAGACGATCGATCCACCCGTGCCGATGCGGCATACGACGAGGCGGTGGCGCGATTGGATGATATGCAGCGTAAGGCCGCCACGCCTGTCGAAGGTGAAGCTCGCATCAATGTGTTGGATGAGACCATTAGCCAGCCCGAGCTTCGTTTCCGTACGGAGAAGAGCGATTATGAGCGTTCCGTTGAAATCGCCAAGCAGCACATCATCGATGGTGACGTGTTCCAGGTGGTCATTTCCCAGCGTCTTGACATTGATTCGCCAGCCGATCCATTCGACGTGTACCGCGTGCTTCGTACGCTCAACCCCAGCCCATACATGTATTTCATGTCGTTGACCGATGCGCAGGGGCGTGACTTCAACGTTATTGGATCCAGCCCGGAAACGCTGATCAAAGTGGACAATGGCCATGCCATGACCTTCCCGATTGCCGGTTCGAGGCCTCGTGGCACCACTATTGAGGAAGACGAGCAACTTGCCAAGGATCTGCTTGCCGATCCAAAAGAACGTAGCGAACACATCATGCTCGTTGATCTTTCCCGCAATGATCTGAGCCGTGTATGTCTTCCGGAAAGCGTGGAAGTCGTATCCTTGATGGATATCAAACGATTCAGCCACATTACGCACATCTGTTCGACCGTTACCGGGCGAGTTAACCCCGACATGACGTCGTTCGATGTGTTCACGTCGGCATTCCCAGCCGGAACGCTTTCCGGTGCGCCAAAACCACGTGCCATTGAAATCATCGACGAGCTTGAGCCCGCAGATCGTGGCATTTATGGCGGCACTGTCGGCTATTTCGATTTTTCAGGCAACCTCGATATGGCAATCGCCATTCGAACGGCATTCATCCGCGACCATGAAGCGAGCGTGCAGGCCGGAGCCGGAATCGTACTTGATTCCGTGCCGGCCAGTGAGTGGCAGGAGACTCGCAACAAGGCCGAGGCCAGCGTCGAAGCGGTGCAGATCGCCTCGCAGCTTCGCCAGTTGTGAGTCAAATCAAGCTAACCAATCGAGTAAAATGCTGAAAGGAACACCATGTCTGTACTCGATGAACTGGTGGCGGGAGCTGTCGAAGACCAACGAGCACGTGAACAGAACATTTCCCTTGATGAGGTGAAGCGTCAGACATTCGAAGCGCCGGCCCCTATTGATGCGCGACAGTGGCTGAAAAAAGCGGATGGCATTCCGGTGATCGCGGAGATTAAAAGGGCTTCGCCATCGAAAGGGCACCTTAGCGACATTCCTGATCCTGCCGCATTGGCCAGGGAATACGAAAAAGGAGGTGCCAGCGCGATTTCCGTGCTGACCGAAGGTCGTCGATTCCTTGGATCGCTTGATGATTTCGATAAGGTCCGTGCAGCCGTGAAAATTCCAGTGTTGCGCAAGGATTTCATTGTCACGGAATACCAGATTTGGGAGGCACGGGCGCATGGCGCCGATTTGGTGCTGCTGATTGTTGCCGCGTTGGATGACGACAAGCTCAAGTCTTTGCTTGAACTGGCGCATAGCCTCAATATGACGGTGCTGGTCGAAACGCACACTCGCGAGGAGATTCAGCGCGCGATCAATGCCGGAGCGCGAGTCATCGGCATCAATGCACGAAATCTCAAGGATCTCAAGGTCGATGTGAACAAATACAACGAGCTTGCCGCCGATTTGCCGGACGATGTGATCCGCGTAGCGGAATCTGGAGTGTTCGGATCGGTGGAACTTGAGGATTATGCCCGCGCCGGAGCCGACGCGGTGCTGGTTGGCGAAGGTGTCGCAACCGCATCCAACCATGAACAGGCTGTGGAGCGACTAGTAAAGGCAGGAGCAAGAGTGAAAGCATCCGAACAAACCCCGTTGGCAAGTCATGAAGGACCGTATTTCGGTCAGTTCGGTGGACGCTATGTGCCGGAAGCGCTGATTACAGCGCTTGACGAGCTTGAACGTGTCTACGAGGAAGCCAAGGCTGATCCGGAATTTCATAAGGAACTGGCTCGATTGAACCAGCAGTATGTCGGTCGTCCGTCACCGTTGACCGATGCGCCGCGCTTTGCCGAGCGTCTGAGGGAAAAGACTGGTCTTGACGCCCGCGTGTTCCTCAAGCGTGAGGATTTAAACCACACTGGCGCGCACAAGATCAACAATGCACTCGGTCAGGCCCTGCTGGTCAAGCGCATGGGCAAGACTCGGGTCATTGCTGAAACCGGTGCAGGTCAGCACGGTGTCGCCACCGCTACGGTGTGCGCCATGCTTGGACTGAAGTGCCGTATCTACATGGGCCAAATCGATGCGCGTCGTCAGGCCCTGAACGTTGCACGTATGCGCATGCTTGGTGCGGAAGTCGTGGAAGTCACCTTGGGCGATCACATCCTTAAGGACGCCATCAACGAGGCTCTTCGTGACTGGGTTACCAATGTAAAAGACACTCACTACCTGCTGGGCACTGTTGCCGGTCCGCATCCATTCCCGGCTATGGTGCGCGATTTCCAGAAGATCATCGGCGAGGAAGCTAAGCAGCAGCTTCAGGATTGGTATGGTATCGATCACCCGGATGCGGTTTGTGCATGCGTCGGTGGCGGTTCCAATGCCATCGGCATCATGAATGCGTTCCTTGATGACGAACGCGTGAACCTGTACGGCTATGAGGCAGGCGGCAATGGTCCGGAATCCGGACGCCATGCCATTCGCTTCGCACCGGGAACCGGTGAACTGGGTATGTTCCAAGGTGCCAAGAGCTATCTTCTTGAGAATTCCGAAGGCCAGACCCTCGATACGTATTCCATCTCCGCTGGTTTGGACTACGCCTCTGTGGGCCCGGAGCACGCATGGCTCAAGGAAATCGGACGTGTCAATTATTCTTGGGCGACCGATGAGGAAGCCATGAGCGCTTTCAAGGATCTCTGCGAGACCGAAGGCATTATTCCGGCGATCGAAAGTTCCCATGCCGTTGCAGGCGCATACAAGGCGGCTGAGGATCTCAAGGCCAAGGGATATGAGCATCCGGTCATGATCATCAACATTTCCGGTCGTGGGGACAAGGATATGAACACTGCCGGCAAATGGTTCGGTTATCTGACCGACGAGCAAGCCAAAGCGCTCGAAGCCAATGGAGCCCAGGGCAATAACGCGGACGGCGAGTGAAAGAAGGAGTATCCATTATGACGAACGCAACAGTAACCACGCCGTCCGGGCAGCCTCTCGGCATCAGCCATAAGCCGAGTCCGACGGAAGCCATGTTCGATGAATTCAAAGCGGCGAACAAGCCTGCATTCATCGGTTATCTTCCATATGGATTCCCTGATTCTGACTATTCGTTGAAAGCATTCCGCACCATGGTTGAGCATGGCGTCGATGCCGTCGAGATTGGTCTGCCGTATTCCGATCCGGTTATGGATGGTCCCGTCATCCAAGCGGCTTCGCAGATCGCCATTGACAACGGCGAGAAAATCGCGAACGTGTTCAAAGCCGTCGAAACCGTGGCCAACGCCGGGGGAGTCCCTCTGGTGATGAGCTATTGGAACCTCATCTACCATTACGGCGTGGAACGTTTCGCACGCAATTTTGAAAATGCCGGTGGCGCCGGCCTGATTACTCCGGATCTCATTCCAGACGAGGCAGGTGAATGGATCGAAGCTTCGGACCGTCATGGACTTGACCGAATCTTCCTCGTGTCCCCGGACTCCACCGACAGCCGTTTGAAGGTCGTGGCAGGCAACGCTCGCGGCTTCGTCTATGCGGCAGCCCGTATGGGCGTCACTGGCGAACGTTCCACCATCGATGCTTCTCCGGAAGAGTTGGTGGCACGCACGCGCAATGCCGGCGCGAAGAACGTCTGCGTTGGCATCGGCGTTTCCACCGCCGAACAAGGCGCGCGAGTCGGCTCATACGCTGATGGCGTCATCGTCGGATCCGCATTGGTGCACACCATGCTTGACGAATCCGGGAAAAACGCAGTCGATGAGGCCACGGGTCTCAAGGCGTTGGCCGCCAAAGCCGAAGAGCTTGCGGACGGCGTCCATAACGCGCGTGTCGCAAAGTAAACCATTCTGACGATTTCGGTGGTCCACGCACCATATCGGATGCGTGGACTACCATCAGGAAACCATGACACTTGCATACATTCCATCGCCAACGATTTCGCAGTTTTCCATCGGTCCAGTAACGATTCATATCTATGCGTTGTGCATTTTGATGGGAATCGTCCTTGCAGTATGGATAACCACCACACGTTGGAAAAAGTTGGGTGGCAATTTCGACCAAGTGCTTGATATCACTCTGGTCAGCGTGCCTGCGGGCATTATCGGCGCACGACTTTATCACATCATCACCACGCCTGAACGTTTCTTCGGACCGGATGGCGACTGGGCGGAAATGTTCCGCATTTGGAATGGCGGACTTGGCATCTGGGGCGGCGTGCTGTTCGGAGCGCTGGCCGCATGGGCATGGTGCCGTCATAAGCACTATCCAATGGCCTTGCTGGCTGACGCCATCGCTCCGGGCCTGTTGGTAGCGCAGGCTGTTGGGCGCTTGGGCAACTGGTTCAACCAGGAACTGTATGGCGCTCCGACAACGCTTCCATGGGGTTTGAAACTCAACATGGAAGGCACTGCCATCGGGCATAGCGAACAGTGCTATGACGGAGCCACATGCCCGAGTGGCACGCTGTTCCATCCGACGTTCTTGTACGAGATGATCTGGAACCTCATCGGCGCCGCGATTATCGTATACATCGGTTCCAAAGCCATGAAGAAACTCAAGGCAGGTTCCCTGTTTGCCGTGTACATCATGTGGTACACCCTGGGACGCACTTGGATTGAATCCCTGCGTATCGATTATGCGCACGAATTCTTGGGCGTGCGCATCAATGTGTGGGTCTCCATGGCGGTGTTCGTGCTCGGCGCGGTGTCATTCATCGTCGTGCAGCAAATGGGCAAAGACACTGACCTGTTGGCGGAGAAGCTTCGTACCGTCACCGAAATCGAGCAGCGTCTTGAAAACGGTGAATCGGAGGATTCTTCGGATTCCGTGGTGTCTTTCCCCGAGCAAACGGTTGATGAAATCAAAACCAACGATGCCGAAACTGTCTCGAATACCGACAAGCAGCCCGGCATCAAATAACAGCAAGTCGATTACCTTTCATAGAATAAGAGCCATGACTATTCAAATCGCACCAAGCATCCTGTCCGCTGATTTCTGCAACCTTGAGCGCGACCTCAAGGCCATCTCCAATGCAGATCTCGTTCACGTCGACGTGATGGATCATCATTTCGTTCCGAATCTGACCTTGGGCGAGCCGATTGTGGCTCGTATCTGCGAAGTCACCGATCTTCCGGTCGACGTGCATCTGATGATCGAGGACCCGGATCGTTGGGCACCCGAATATGCCAAGTTGGGCGCTGCATCCGTAAGCTTCCACATGGGGGCAACCCACGCTCCGGTGCGTCTGGCGCGCCAGCTGCGCGAGATGGGTTGCAAGGCTTGCTTCGCGGTGCGTCCGGCCGAACCTGTCGAGCCGATTTTCGATATTCTCGACGAATTCGACATGATTCTTATCATGACCGTCGAGCCCGGCTTCGGTGGCCAGAAGTTCCTTGACAACCAGATGGCCAAGGTACGTCGTCTGCGTGACGAGATTACCCGTCGCGGCCTCGCCACCAAGATTCAGGTCGATGGCGGTGTCAGCCCGAAGACCGCGCACATTGTAGCCGAGGCCGGTGCCGACGTACTGGTCGCAGGTTCCGCCGTGTATGGTGCCGAGGATCCTGCGGAAGCCATTGATTCCATCCGTGAGAAGGCTGAAGCCGCATTCAAGGCCTGAACCTACCAATATTTCGAGGATAGATACGAATAATGAAGACTTTTGAATCTCTCTTTGCTGAATTGAGCGAGAAGGCCGCAGCCAAGCAGGCTGGCTCGTTGACTGTTGACGAACTGGGCAAGGGCACGCATTTCATCGGCAAGAAGATTGTCGAAGAGGCGGGCGAAACCTGGATCGCAGCTGAGTACGAAGGCGCCGATCGTACTGCGGAAGAGATGAGCCAGCTCATCTACCATCTGCAGGTCATGATGATCGACCGAGGCATCACACTCGAAGACATCTACAAGAATCTGTGAGTTTTTGGCCGTGCCATAGGAGGCGTGGCCTTTTTGGGAGGGAAAATGCTGAGAATCGCCGTGCCCAACAAGGGCATGCTGTCCGAACCTGCATGGAACATGCTGGCCGAGGCCGGCTATCGCCTGAGGAGCAATCCGCGTCAGCTGGTTGTGGAGGATCCCGACAATGACGTGGAGCTGTTCTACCTGCGTCCGCTCGATATCGCTGTCTACGTTGGCCGAGGC